>JBLIEW010000085.1:0-18286 GCA_047633255.1 Colwellia sp. | reverse complement strand
ATGGGTATTAAATGAATTTAATTAAATACCGAACTTATCTCTCATATTGTAATACCAAGCACCCATCGCGGTATAAGGCATTCTTAATAACCTACCACCAGGGAATGGATACTGCGGTAAGCCGGCAAACACATCAAATCGTTCTGCTTGTCCAGTGATGGCATCGGCAATAACTTTACCCGCTAAATGCGTTGAAGTAACGCCATGACCGCTATAGCCTTGTGCATAATATACATTATCATTTATACGCCCAAATTGCGGCAAGCGCATTAACGTTAGCAAAAAGTTGCCCGTCCAAGCATAATCAATTTTCACGTCTTTAAGTTGAGGGAAAGTTTTCAACATTTTAGGTGTAATAATATGTTCTATTTTAGACGGTTCTCTAGCTCCATACGTTGTGCCGCCTCCATAAATAAGGCGTCCATCACCGGACAAACGGAAGTAATCAAGTAAGTAGTTACAATCTTCCACACATACACCTGTCGGTAATAATTGCTTTTGCATGGCTTCTGGCAACACTTCAGTGGTGATGATTTGCGTTCCGCATGGCATTGATTGTTTTTGTTGCTTAGGTAAAAGACCTTCTAAATAAGCATTACCCGCTACAACAACAAAATCAGCTGTTACACTACCCGCATCCGTTTTAATAACTGCTTTTTTACCATGAACAATATCAACAACCGTACTGTCTTCATAGATTATTCCACCTAGTTTTTCAAACGCAGCAGCTTCACCAAGCGCTAAGTTCAGTGGATGAATATGACCACCTAACTTATCTAATAGCCCGCCAACATAGCGATCAGTACCGATATGTTGTTGAATGTCACTTGAACTTAATAACTCGGTCTCATTGTAGCCATGCTTTGTCCAAAGCGTTTGCTTTTCAGCCATTTCATCAAGTTGTTTATTGTTACAAGCAGCGAAAATCCCTCCTGGTTTTAAATCACATTTTATGTCGTAATCGTTAATTAAGCGTTTAATAATTCGACTACCCTCAAAGGCCATTTGTCCCATTTCAGTACTAACATGTTGGCCATAGTTACGCTCAATAAAGTCCATATCTCGACTATAGCTATTAACTAATTGGCCCCCGTTGCGACCCGACGCCCCAAAACCAATACGACTGCCTTCAACCACCACCACCTTGAAACCTTTTTCGGCTAAATGTAATGCGCTTGATAATCCGGTAAAACCAGAGCCAACAACACAAATGTCAGCGTTAATATCTTCTGTCAGCTTTGCTCGCTGAACTTTATCATTGGCACTTGCAGCATAATAAGAGCCGGTGTGAGAAACGTGATTCATAACTTACCTCTAAAATTTTTAACTATTTGATAAATACCATTTAATTTCTAGCTCACTAATGTGTCTATCAAATTGTTCTAACTCTTTTTGTTTAACAATATGGTAATTTTTAGTGAAGGCTTCGCCTAAATAGCTTGTGAGTATTTGATCCTTCTCTAATTTCGCAAGTGCTCTATCTAACTTTAATGGCAGCGCTTCATAGTTGCCATCGAATGCGTTTCCTATGGTAGGATTGATAGGCTTGATTTTATTGGTTATACCATGATGAATAGACGCTAAAATAACGCTCATCACTAAATAGGGGTTAGCATCAGCGCCGGAAACTCGATGTTCTATCCGCGTTGATTTTTTATCACCTTTAGGAAGGCGAAGGGCGACAGTTCTATTATCCACTCCCCAATTTTTTGCCATTGCAACATAATACCCGGGCATAAATCGACGATATGAATTCACATTAGGGCATAATAATGGCATAGACGCTGGCATTAGCTCAAGTAAGCCACCGATCGCCTGTTCTAATGTCTCATTGTAGTCTTTATGGTCATCGGCAAAGACATTATTGCCTTTTTCATCTAATAAACTCGCGTGAACATGCATACCACTGCCAGCTTCATTTGAATAAGGTTTAGCCATGAAAGTCGCATCAAAATTATGCTTGTCGGCAACAGTTTTTATAATACGCTTTAATAAAATTGCATTGTCACAAGCCGCTACTGGATCGGCTTCATGTTTTAAATTTATTTCAAATTGCCCTGGAGCACACTCAGCTACTGCGGTGTCTGAAGGTACATTCTGTTCAATACACACTCTATTAATATCATCTAATAATGCGCTGTAATCATTAAGTGTATCGACTGAATAAACTTGAGTATGTTCATCTCGCTTACCTGTTTTAGGCGAGATTGGTGCTTGTAAATTACCCTCTTTATCTTTGTTTTTATCTAATAGATAAAATTCTAATTCAACGGCAACAACAGGAAATAAATTTAATTCAGCTAATTGATCAACTATATTGCTTAATATGTTGCGCGGATCGGAGAAAAAAGGTGTGCCATCATGGTTGAACATGCCCATTAATACTTGCGCTATTGGGCGCTCATGCCAAGAAGCCATATGAAGGGTATTTGCTATGGGTTTGCAGAGCATATCTGGCTCGCCAATATCTTGCCCGAGCCCACATTCTTCAATGGTTTCACCCAGTACATTCATAGAGAATATTGTCGCAGGCAAATTTAAACCACTACTGTAGATTTTTTCTAAACTACTTTTTTCAATACGCTTTCCCCGAGCAAAGCCGACTAAATCAGAAATAAGGACATCTATAGCCTCAACTTCTGGGTGATTGGAGAGAAAATTTTCTACTTCTGCTGTCCGTCCAACTTTTATCATAACGTTACCTTCGAAATTAATTCATATAATTTATTAACCAATAAGTGATGAATATTTTCTTCACTATCTATTAATAGATAATTGTAATGTCTACGTCAAGGATAAATCAAGATATAAAGGGTTATTTTTTACATAAAGTTTGTTTTTTGGTGTTTTAATGTCTTTTTGTTAAAAATATTCATTGAAAGTGAGTGTTTTTTGATTTAACTTATATCTATTGAAATTTAGCAAAAACTTATTTGGAAATATATATATGATTAATTCAAATCATAAACCTATTGTTGGTATTACTTGTTGCAGCAGCCTTAACGGTATCCATCATCAACAAGTTGTTGGTGATAAATACATTCGTGCCTTAATGACTGGTAGCGATGTTATACCCGTATTAATCCCTAGTTTTGGTGAAGCAATGTTAGAGATATTGCCGCATTTAGATGGAATATATTTAACAGGTAGTTATTCTAATATGGAACCACATCATTTTGGTGGTACTGAAGTAGGCGTGGATATGCCAAGAGATCCAAATAGGGATATAACTAATTTAACCTTATTAAAAAAAGCAGTAGAGCTAAAAATTCCAGTTTTGGGTATTTGTCGGGGTTTTCAAGAAATGAATGTCGCGCTGGGCGGAACATTGCATCAGCAAGTCTTTGAACTCGATAGTATGACAGAGCATAGAGAAGATAAATCGGTATCTATGGATGAGCAATACGATTTGTCTCATGACTTAAATTTATCGAAAGCGGGTCTATTAGCTTCGATAATGGACGGCGAATTAATTCAGCAGGTTAATTCATTGCATGGACAAGGTGTTGATAAATTGGCAAATTCCTTAAAAGTTGAAGGGACTGCACCTGATGGATTAATTGAAGCTTTTTCATTAGCTGATAGCACTAGCTATTATTTAGGGTTGCAGTGGCACCCTGAGTGGAAAACGGCAGAGAACCCCTTTTATAATGAAATTTTTAAGAGTTTTGGCGAGGCATGTCGAAAATACAAAATAAATGAAGCATACAGTTAAACTCATTAATGTAATAAACTAACTCTTTATCAATGCAGATACTGCCTTTCAGTGCAGTTAGCTTATTTAAGGGTATGTATGGATGTAGGCAAGAGATTAAAAGAAGTTAGAGAGATGTACGGGCTTTCACAACGTGAATTAGCAAAGCGCGTTGGTTTAACAAACAGCACTATTTCAATGATAGAAAGAGATGCGGTAAGCCCATCTATTAGTTCTTTAAAGAAAATTTTAGAAGGTGTTTCGTTAACGGTTACGCAGTTTTTTACTTTAGACATTCCCACTGAATCTCAAGTGGTTTTTAAAAAAGGTACTTTAATTAATGTGGGAAGTGACGGTGTAGAGCTACATTTGGTTGGCGCAGCACAACCAGACTCTAAACTTGCATTTTTGATTGAAACTTATCAATCCGGCTCTAGTACAGGCAAAGACATGATAACTCATACTGGTGAAGAAGCGGGCACAGTGATTGAAGGAAGTATTGAAATAACAGTAGCCGGACGCAGTTTTAAGTTAACTAAGGGCGATAGTTACAAATTTCAAACAATACTACCCCATGAGTTTAAGAATACATCGAAAAAAGTTTGTAGAATTATTAGCGCGCATACGCCTCCTTCTTTTTAGCGTAACTATATAGTTTTTAAAGCAAGCTGTTATTAATTATTTAGCACCCAAATGGGGGTTAATTAAAAAGTAAAAGTACATTTAATTGTATTTGATTTTAAAAACTATATAACCATAAAAAAGGAATAACATGAAAAAAATTCAATTGTTAGTAGCAGCACTCGCACTTACCACCATAGCGCCACTTGCCTCTGCAGAGGTCAGTGTGACAGGAACATTAATATCAGATTATGTATTTCGAGGTGTTAGTCAAACAGATAGCTCTCCCGCTATTCAAGCTAGTTTAGATTACGAACATGAAAGTGGATTTTTTGCCGGCGCTTGGGCGACAAATGTAGACTTTGAAGATGATGCAGATACAGAAATTGATTTCTACGCTGGTTATTTTGGTGAAATTAATGACATGTTTTCTTATGATGTTATGTATAACTATTATACCTATCAAGGATACAGTTCGGCAGATGATTCTGATTATGGCGAATTCCTTTTTAATGCTTATATTGAGTCATTTACCTTAGGCCTTGGTTATGCTTCTGACTATATTAATTCGGGTGATGAGGCACGATATGTTTCAGTTGCTTATGATATCGAACTACCTAGTGATTATGCCTTAACATTACAAGCTGGCTACACAGCGGGTGATGCATTTAAAGATGCGGAATACACAGACTACAGTGCAACGGTTGCAAAAACATTTTACGATTTTGATTTTACCGCTGCGGTTATAAATACTGATGTTGATGACTCTGATACAGCTGACTTTCGATTTGTGTTAGGCGTTGCTCGTACATTCTAGGGATTTTGTTCGCACAGTGCGAACACCTATTACCTTTAAAAAAAGCTTGTTTTCAAAACCAAGCTTTTTTTATTTTCTACTATCTAAATATATTGTGATTTATTCGGAGCTAACTTTTATTTGCTACTATATGTAACATCTCTAACGCTATTGTTGCACCAGCTAAAGATGTTATTTCAGCGTTATCATATGCAGGCGCTACTTCCATCACATCCATAGCAACGATATTTAAGCCAGATAAAGCACGCACTATTTGTAATACACGGTCGCTTGTTAAACCGCCTGAAACCGGCGTACCAGTGCCAGGAGCAAAAGCAGGATCTAGGCAATCAATGTCAAAGCTTAAATAAACCGGTGTGTCGCCAACAGTGTTGCGGATAGCTTCGACTATTTCTTCCACACTTTGGTTATTTGCCTGAGCGGCATTAATGACTTTAAAGGGATGATTACTGTAGTTATAAGCCGTTCTGATGCCAATTTGAATTGTTTTGTCAGCGTCAATCAGGCCTTCACGTGGCGCATGATGAAACATTGTGCCGTGGTCAAATGAGAACTCGCCATAATCATTATCTGTATGTGCATCAAAATGGATCAGAGCAAGCTTTCCATGATGTTTATGTGCAGCGCGCAACAATGGAAGGGTAATAAAGTGATCTCCGCCAAAAGTAAGTAATATTTTTTTGGCTGAAAATATTTTATAAGCCTCATTTTCAACGGATGTCATCATACTTTCACTATCGCCAACATCAAAAGATAAATCGCCGTAATCTATAACATTTAATTTATCCGCTAAGCGAAATGTCCAAGGCCAACGTTTTTCTTCCCAACGCAATTGGGCAGAGGCCTGTCTTATACCATTAGGTCCATAGCGAGAACCTGAACGGCCTGTTGTAGCTAAGTCATAGGGAACACCCATTACTACCGCATCAACAGCATCCGATAAATCGCGACTAAGAGGTAAGCCCATATAAGTAAATATATTTGCAAAAGTATTTGTTTCTTCTTTTAAAAATTGATTGTTAAACATTTTATATCCCTAACTCTTCAAATATATCAGCGTGAAGTACATGGCTATTACGCCAACTTCAGTGATGTTGCGTGTGTATTTTTTTTGTTTTTTTTATACAGTAACTTGAATCTTTTCAATATTCTTACTGTAGGAATATGAGGCTACTGTTGTTAATATCGCTAGTACGATAGCTATTTTTATCTCTAAAATAATTATTGCAGTTTCATCTGCATTTGTTTATCCCCTAAAAAGGGGACGGACGCGTTTTATAAAATGACTAGATTAGTCAATTGGGAAAGTATTAACCTTATGAGTAGTATTAATAACCTAATGTTGTGGCACAAAACTCTTGCTTCAGTTGTTGAAAAAAACTTTAGCTCTGGAGCTATTGCTGAACTACTAAAAGGCTTAGAGCAACTTATTAATGGCAGTAGTGGCTTAATCACAATTTTCCCTGTATCTCAGCCGCCGCAAACAACCCATCATCGACTATTAGCTAATGAAGATCCTATGTTTCAGGTGGACCCTTATGACAGCGGAGCTTACTTGTTAGACCCTTTTTATCGTATCGCGATCGATGAAAAAGTAGCCGGCGCTTTTACCCTTAGGGATGTGTCGCCGGAAGGTTTTGAAGAGTCAGAATATTATAATTTATTTTATAAAAAATTAGGGTTTTCTGATGAAATCTGTCTGTTGTTTCAGTTGGATGATGGCAGTATGATTAGTATTTCTTTGGTTAGGCATATAGGTGAAGAGCCTTTTAGAACCAACCATATCAAGCAGCTTAATATGGTTTATCCACTGGTTAAAAGTATTTTGATTAAATGGCGTAACTATTTAATTCAGCCAGAGACGCCTAATCTCGAATATCAATTAGATAACGCGTTAGTCAAATTTGGTAGCTCGGTATTAACGCCAAGAGAAGGAAAAATATTGCATCTAATATTACATGGCTATTCAATCAAACATATAGCAGAAAAATTAGAAAACAGCCTTGAAACTATTAAGCATCACCGTAAAAATATTTATATTAAGCTTGATGTTAGCTCTCAATCTGAATTGTTTTATTTATTTATTGCGTCATTAAAAGCTATGTCAAAAGGGGCAATAGGGGATCCATTAACCTTTTTAGATTAAAACTACCTAGTGAAAGCGGGGAAGTCCAAAATGCACATATCCTAAGTTAGTTCAACTGGGACATTAAGGGAGCGTCCATATATGTCTTGGTTAAGCTCTTTGAATACTTGATTAGAAAGTGCCGGTACATAAAATCCATTTAATGCCCCATTAAGAGGCTTTTAATTGTTGGTTAAAATGTGAAGCGAAGCGGAACCTAACCAACTGTTAAAAGTCCTGCTTGAATGGCTGGTTATATGCCCTTTACAATACGCATTAGAGTGCGCATAATAAACGTAATAATCACTTGGAGTAATATATGCAAGCATTATACGATTTCGAAGCCCCAAAAAAAGCAACAAACCTTAGCCTAAATAGTGACTTACTCAAAAGATCAAGAGCACTTAACATTAATTTATCTGCTACCTTAGAGCAAGCATTAAAGGATAAATTAAAAAACATTGAAGCTAAAAGATGGGTAAAAGAAAATAAAAACGCTATAAAAGCCTACAATGATTTTGTAGATGAAAATGGCTGTTTTGGTGATGAATTTAGAGCGTTTTAATGTCGCAATTTGATGTATACATAAATCCTAGTAAAAAAAGCCGAGAAGCTTACCCATATATAATTGATATCCAAAATGCGTTAATTAGCGATATTGCAACGAGAATAGTGATGCCTTTAGGAAGGCTCAATCATTTTAGAAATGAAAAAATGGATGGCTTAACTCCAGTGGTTGAATATGAAAATGAACAATTCGTTTTACTCACACCCCAGATCTCATCAATGTCAGTAAAGTTACTGACAAATCCTGTTGGTTCAGTTGAATCATTAAGAGATGAAATTATTGCAGCGATCGACTTTGCTATTACGGGCATATAACGAGGCTGTAGAATTACTCGTTTATTATGAATTACCCCATAAAATAGGGGTACTAAATGCATTACCTATATCAAGTTAATCGCCTACAGTGCGATACACGAGCACAAAAAACCAGCCATTTTGACTGAATTAGTTATTCTACAGCCTCAACGCCTTGCTAAACGGAAAATAATGGTTGGCTATAATCGCGAAGCGATGGCCAACTATTATTTTTCCATTTGAGCAACTTTGTTAGTTGCCTTGGATTAATTGCAGTGCTAACATTTGTGAGTACAATACTAATTTAAGGTAACTTATTATGGACACTCGCATTCAATTTAGAGTTGATGAAGAAACGAAACGTTTGGCGCAACAAATGGCCGAAAGCCAAGGCCGTACTCTTAGCGACGCATGCCGAGAACTTGCAGAAGGTTTAGCAGAAGAACAGAGAAAAACTATAAGCCATGATGCATGGTTATCGGAACAAATAAATGCAGCATTTGACAAGTTTGATAACGGAAAAGCTAATTTTATTGTGCATGATGAAGCAAAAACATTAATGGAAGCAAGAAAACAGAAAATCCGTAATAGAGACAAATCATGATCTTTTGGGAAGAAGAATCATTAAATGATCGTGAAAAAATATTTGAATTTCTTTTTAATTTTAATCCAAGTGCAGCAGAAAAAACTGATCAAACTATTGAAGCTAAAGTTGAAAACTTACTAGAACACCCACTAATGGGTGTTAAAAGAGACATTTTTCGTGGAAGAGTGTTAATCATTCCAGAAATATCAATGATTGTTTCTTATTGGGTCGATGGTGATACGATTAGAATAATGCGAGTTTTACACCAAAAGCAGAATTTCCCACCAGAATAAAAGCAACTAACGCTTGTTAGACTGGATAAATCCCTCTTTTCTACAAAGTACTTACCATCTAATATCAAATTTATTACTCGGTAACTTATAGTTTTAATGTCTAAATTTCAACTACTTATTTATTTCAGATTATTAAGTACTATTCTACTTGTCATAAATTTACGTTCAATAAACAGTTCACCACAATCGCCTTATTCGGCAAACAGGCGCTAATAAACATTGGAAAAGTTACGGATAGTTTTCGATTGGTACTGAAAATGCTGTACTTAGTGGGTTTCTAGGCATGGAGAATCGTCAACAACTTGAAAAAGCAATAGATTGATAACCAGTGGAAGAGTTACGCTAATAACTTTTCACAGCAACGTAAATTTTGTCGGCGCTTTAGGTGTTGGTTTTGACAGTAATCGGTTAGTGCTGCTTGACGACCAATAGCACCGTGAAATAACTTTCTAAAACCTTTACTTAAGGTGAGCCAATTATCAGGGCTGATGCTCAGTCGCGTTAGCAAGATTGGTTGCTTTGCTTCAATATAACCAACTTTGTCTGCTCTAATACAGCGCCCCGTCAATTCAATTAACTCAAGATAGTCTTTTAGTTCAAACGGTAAACCTTTCGGCATATTTTTTCGTGGGTTACCAATAAAGGCGAGTAAGTTGGTGGGCTGGGTGGCTTTTTTAGCGTGAATAACACGTTGTTTAACACTGGTATAATCTGAACTTTCAGGTGTTTGCGCTATATTCGCTCTTACTGGGTTTAAATCAACATAGGCCATGCAAGCAGCAAGTGCTGCTTCATCAAGTAAAGCTTGTGATTTAAACCGGCCTTCCCAGAATCTCCCAGTGCAGTTATCTTCTTGGTTGGCTTGTCTGGCAATACCTTCATTCAATAAACGCATAAACCAACTAATATCCATCAATCGACTGCGATATTCTTTCACGGTATTGTCTAAGGTTTCTTGCAAGTAATCGGCAAGAGTTTCACCACGACAATAGTGCTGTGTTAACAACGTGCCTTTAAATAACTGATGCCAACGTTCAAGTACTTCTTGTGTTGACCATAACTTAGCAGCGTTCTCGTCAATAAAGAGCACGATATGGGTATGGTTACTCATAATGGCGTACGCACAAACATCAATGGCAAAGACCTGACTTAAGGCCAGTAATTTATCTTCTACCCAGCCACGTCTGTGCTCATAATTTTGACCTGTCGTTTTATCTTGACCACAAAGATAAGCGCGTCGGACGCAACGAGAAATACAGTGATAATAAGCGGTGTCGTTCAAACTAATGAGTTGTTTTCTAGCGGTTGTCATAAAAACACCTTGTATTAAGGTAATAAATTAACCTTAGTACAAGGGTTGAATATTTTCAAATAATGATGGATGTCCTAGTTAAGCTCTTCAATGGCAAAGACCTGACTTAAGGCAAGTAATTTATCTTCTATCCAGCCACGTCTGTGCTCATAATTTTGACCTGTCGTTTTATCTTGACCACAAAGATAAGCGCGTCGGACGCAACGAGAAATACAGTGATAATAAGCGGTGTCGTTCAAACTAATGAGTTGTTTTCTAGCGGTTGTCATAAAAACACCTTGTATTAAGGTAATAAATTAACCTTAGTACAAGGGTTGAATATTTTCAAATAATAATGGATGTCCTAGTTAAGCTCTCCAACGTAATCGACTTGATTTAGCTTTTTTAAGGCTTCTACGTTCAAAGGCTGCCCAGTTTGACGTTTCGGTCATGACCATACCTATTAGCAGAAAGCTCAAACCCACTTTTTGAGCGCGAGTAAGTGTTGCATTTGGCTTGATCATGGCGAGAGAGGCATTCAAAGTATGAATAAAATCAGTGACAAAAGTTAACGGGCGAATGAGCATGAATAACTTGATTATAAAGGCAATAAAGTGCAATCTTAGCATACCAGTCTGCTGTAATGATGTTGATGATATCTTGCTAGGCTTGAAATTGGAGTTATTCCAGTAGTCTGGTTTTTATGTCCCACACAATTAAAATATTAATTCAAACGCTAAAAACTACAGTATCGAGTATAATATTTGATTAAATTTAAATTAACTATTTCTTCAGCTCTAAAACAAGGCATCAAACCCGTGTTGAGAACCTGTTTGACACCTAACCGCGCTGAGAAAGCCGCTAAACCTTGATTTAGATGCAGGGCATTTTAATGGCTAAACTTACCCGTTGATAAAGCCTTTATTCTTGGCTTTCTATTTTGAAGCTATAACCTTCCTGGGCATTACCATTTAATGAAATGGTTGCTTTAGAGACGCCTTCGAGATTCTGCTCAAAAAACGTGTCGGTATTAAGCACTGCTGAATTCAATAACTGGCTTTCCTGAATTTCAGAAGCAACACCCCAATAAAGTTTAGGTTTAAGTACAAAGGTGGCTTTTTGATCAAAACCAACAATGTTTTTTACCATCATCAGCTTACCATCTTTATATAACTGAGCACTGATACCATTAAGCACGTTAATATTGTTGTTAATTTCAATTGACTTGCTATCCGACGCATCACCATTTGCGACTAATACCACACCAGTATCGTTTTTGTTTACGGTGTAGCGTTTGCCTATGGTAGAAGGTAACGTTTCGGTTTTGTTTTGACCATCGTGCCAACGAGCGCCTACTTCAGTGCTGATCGGATAGATAAAGCTGCTTGATGATGCTCGGCCTATATTTGGAATTACACGCCAGGCAACACCCTCTTTGAGCGCATCAAAGGTTGGCGTTTCATTTTTGGTAAAGACAAAAATAGTTGGCAAGTCTTTGTTCATAGACTTGTTGATATAGGTGATTTCGATATTTGAAGGCATCTGTTTTCCTGTCATATTTATGTTGGCTTTTTGTCTGGCATTTAACGCGCAGCTAAAAAAGCTGCGCTATTTGCCGTTTAACCCAGGTTGACTAGTTATTCCTGGCTTTCAATTTTAAAGGTATAACCATCTTGGGCATTACCATTGAGTGAAATAGTGGCCTTAGAAACACCTTCTAGGTTTTGCTCGAAGAAGCTGTCTGTATTTAGTACGGCAGAGTTAAGTAACTGGCTCTCTTTAATTTCAGAAGCAACCCCCCAGTAAAGCTTAGACTTAAGCACAAAAGTGGCTTTTTGACCAAAACCGACAATTTTCTTTGTCATCATCAACTTGCCGTCTTTGTACAGCTGTGCACTGACGCCATTGAGTACATGAACATCATTGCTGATATCGATTGATTTGGTATCTGATGCATCACCATTGGCAGCAAGAACAATACCTGTATCATTTTTACTGACCGTGTAGCGCTTACCTATGCTAGAGGTTAATACATCCGTGACATTTTGATCATCTTGCCAGCTCGCACCAACTTGGGTTTCGATAGGGAAAATGAAACGACTAGATGAAGCGCGGCCAATATCTGGCATAATACGCCATGCAACACCTTCCTTAAGCGAGTCAAAGGTTGGCACTTCATTTTTAGTAAAAACAAAGATTGTCGGTAAGTCTTTGTTCATGGATTTGTTTACGTAGGTAATTTCAACATTTGAAGACATAATACTTCCTTGGTTTAGTGTATTACTCAAGCCGTGAGTCAAATTGATCACTTAAATTGAGTGTTTCGGGTTGTAATTATTTAAATTTTTAGTTGTGCTTGGTGGTGTTGGCTAAGCATCAGAACCTGTCGGCGCTGCTACGTTGTTAGCGCTGCCAAGTACTTGTGAACTTAGGTTGTTGCAGATTTTTGCTCTGCGCTTATCAATTGGTTGTCAAAAGCTTTTCCTTCAGTGAAGGCGTCGCTATTTAAGGCCGTGATAACCTGCACAATGCCGGTACTTTTTGAATTGGTTAGTGGGTAGCTTTTGCTCGTAGATACCGAATACGGCACGCCGTTATCCGTTTTACCAGCCTCTGTAGTGGTAACATCTAACGAGAGGCTAAGCTCTTGATTGATGCTCAAGGTTGACAGACTGTCAGTGACCGTTAATGTAATGGCCTCTACTGTACTGTCTGTAGACTGGGCGGTGATGACCGCAGTTATAGATACTTCACTGTCTTTCATTTTCGATTTATCAGCGGCTACGGCAAGCTCGTTTAATTTTTTTTGGACTGTCGTTTGGATAGGCGATTCTGCGCCCAGCCCAGCAATTAATGATGCCTTAAATACTTGCTCATCCTTAACAGCATAATTCGACGTCATTACAATTGAGTTACTCATGGTACACTTCCTTAATTTTGGTTTATTGGCTTGTGTTTTTTCGGTCAAGGGTTGATTGGCTTCAGAGATAGCCGGTTCAGCGGTATCTGGCAAAGCTGGGTGGGCTTCAGAAGCGTTTAATGCTGGAGCAGCCTTTATTACTTCACCGCCTAACTCAACGATTTTTTTTTAAATTGTTCTAGTTCACTTTGGCTAAAATCAGGCCGTTCGCCCCTGAGTTTAATATTGCCGTTAGGCAGGTAGCTGTAATACCATAAGCCTCTTTGGTTTAATGCTCTGTTAACGAAATTTTTGTGCAGCCCTTTAAGTTCAAGGTTTATCATAACGAAGCTCTTTGAGTGGTTGATCAGGTTTGTTCTTCAACTTCAAAATAATAGCCATTTTCGGCGTTGCCATTAAGTGACACAACTACCTCAGCAACACCGCTTAATTCAAGCTCGAAGAAGCTGTTACTATTTAATACCGCAGACGCTGTCCCTAAACCTTTGCCTTCGGTAATCGAGGACGCTAACCCCCAGTAAATTTTATTGCCCGGTTTGAAAACAGCCGATTGTTGATAACCAACAATTTTTTTCCCCATAATTAGTCTGTTGTCATTACACAGTTGCGCAGATATACCATTTTCAACATTCACCAAACTGTTCAGCTCAATCGTGCCTTCAGCGTTGGCTTCTCCAGTTTGTTTAATCACTATCCCGGTTTTATTGCGGAGAACGTTATAACGTTTACCAATTTGCGCCGCCAAAGTGCTTGTCTGGTTAGCACCGTTTTGCCAGCGAGCCCGGATACTGTATGTGTTGTCGTAGGTAAAGCTTGCCATTGAACCTCGTCCAATATTGCTAATCACTCGCCATGCCACACCATCGGTTATGGCATCAAAGGTAGGCACTTCATTACGCGCAAAAACAAATACTTGTGGCAAATCCTTGTTCATCGACTGATTGATATATTTTATTAGAGTTGTCATTTAAGCAGTCCGTTGTGGTTGTGGTTACTCTTGATTTACAATGCTGAATGTGTAGCCTTCTTCGGCATTACCATTAAGGCATATAGTTGCACGGGTGACGTTTTCTAGGTTTTGCTCAAAAAACTCGTCGCTATCTAATACTGCTGAACTTAACGCGCCAGAGGTGACTATTTCTGATGCTATGCCCCAATATAATTTAGGGGCCAGGCGGAAGGTGGCTTTTTGACCAAATGCGACGATTTGTTTGCTAACAAGTACTTTGTCGTTTTTGGCGAGGTAGGCGCTGATACCATTTTTAACCTTGATAGTGTTAACCAGTTCTATTTCACCTTCTCTGTATGCATCACCATCGGCTTTGATAATGATACCGGTACTGTTTTTGGTGACAACATAGCGCTTACCTGGGTTGCATGTCAGTGCTTTGGTTTGGTTATCGCCATTATCCCATGTAGCAAACGTCTTCGTTTGGTTGGGGTAGGTAAATTGGCACAAGGAGTCCTGGCCAATATCTTCAATCACTTTCCAGGCAATACCATGCTCAAGTGCCTTGAATGACGGCAGTTCATTATTGGCAAAGACAAATATCTTAGGTAAGTCTTTATTAAGCGATTTATTAATATATGTAATTTGTATGTCGCTGGGCATTTACGTATTCCTCTAGTGATTGGAGCCGACTATAGTGACTGGATCTGCGCAACCACTTTTAATTGATTTACTAAGTAAACGTTTGAGTTGGCCTTTGTGTTCCAATCAATTTTGAATAAAGTCTAAAATGGGTGGCGCTATCTGTTTTCGGACTCTAAATATCAGCTTTCTAACTTGCGCCTCGCTCTGGTTTAGCTCAATGCTAATTTGTTTGTAATCCTTGTCTTTAAAGAAATGGTCGAAAGCCGCCAAGCGGTATTTTTCGGCTACTTTGTTAATGGTTTGAGTGGCAAAAACAATCACTTTTTTGTTAAACGTTTGCTTAAACAGGTCACCGTTTTCACTTGTTTGGTCCTCAAAAACACTTGCTCTATGTTTAACTTGAATTTGTCTTTTTCTTAGCTGATCGAAAAAGATGTTGCGAGCGAGCTGGTAGATCCAACCGATAATTTTTGTATCTGGTTTGAGTTCAGGTAGTTTTTCATAGGCTTTAAGCATAGTGTCGCTGCACAAATCCTCGGCATCGTGGAAATGTTTAGTTAGCCGGTAATAACAGTAGTTAGCAATGCTTTTGTTAATAGTTTGCCAAAGTGGCCAAAACTGGTCGGGATCGGCCTTGAGCCGGGCGATCGTCTCAGGATTATTAATGTCATCTAGCTGGTTTTGATCATTGCTCAATTGATAATTTATCCGTTTATTATCTGGCATGGAAGCTCTCTTAAGTTGGGGTGTTTTTATTATCTCCATGTTCCAATTGCAACCTCAGTACCAAGTTGTTAATTGCTGTTTTTATTCACTTTATTATTTACCTTGTGTTTTATTGCGTAATATAACACGCTACTGCGTAGCAAGGTACGCAGTAGCGTGTGCAGTTGACGCACAACAGTTAACTATCGTGGACGCAAGGGCATTAATCGTCGAAGTAATGACTTAATTTTGTCTCAAAATCAGCGGTTCTTTGCAGCTCCCGTTTTATTTCTCGCTGATAAGTGCGGTTTTGAATGGCCTTGTCTTTGCCAAAAAGCTGGTAGACCTGTTTCTTATTGGCCAGCTTTTGCAAGGCTATGGTTAATACATAACCTTTGAAATTTTGTGCTTCATCTAAATTTAATGTTTGACTTTTATCTTTTTTTATCATTGCCAGCTCAACAAACTGCGTCGCACAATGCCACAATGCCGATGATAAATCTGATGGCCGGCTTTTATCACCAAGAGATTGCTCGCATTGCTGACTTTGATAAGTTGTCGATACTTCACTCAAAGCCGGGTCCATTGCCAACGCCTGTTTAACATGACTAATATCAATACTCATAAAAGATTGATGACTGTTGAATGCATGGGACAGAGCAAAGCTTCTGCGGACAATATTGTCTAACTGGCGCAAGTTACCGAACCAGTGTTGTTGTTGGAGTAATTGTTTGGCTTTGACGGTAAAATAAGAGGGAATGTTAACTTTGTTTTGTAGGACGCAGCGTTCAAGCATGTAGTCGGCCCAGTGCTCAATCTCATCTTGGCGTTCGGCCAGTGGCGGTAATTTTATTGGCAATATATTGATTCTGTAATACAAATCTTCCCTAAACAACCCTTGGCTTATAAGATCAGGTAAATTGGCATTAGTACCGACGATAAATCTAATACTTGCTTGCTGGAACGTGCGGTCGTCGCCCAACTGTCGATAAGTACCCGTATCGAGCAGCTGCAGTAGCCCGGCTTGTGCTTCAAGGGATAGTTTATCTATTTCATCAATAAATAGGGTGCCATTTTTTGCTCTGCCTACAGCCCCTTGATTTGATTGGCTCGCTCCAGTAAATGCGCCTTTGTGCCAACCGAAAACGGCGGCCATTTTCATCTCCTCAGGTATACTCGCCAAATCTAAGACTTCGAATGCTTGTCCATTACATTTGGATTGATGATGACACCATAGCGCCAGCTTTGATTTACCCGCGCCGGTTGGACCGTGGATCAGCAGGGTTTCACTATTTTGTGAGAACGACTTTAAGATTGGCAGCTGTCGGGTCATATAGTCGCCGATAACGGGTAGTCTAGGGTCGGTATTTAGTGAGGGGCAGTAAAAAGAAGTGTTAATAGCGCTCATACGTTATTTCGCCTGTAGATTAGCAAAAATAGCAATGAGAAGGTGAAACATAGACAATGATAGACACTTCAACCGCTTGGTAGTGTGACTGTTTCAACTTTTCAGCTGTCACGCGAAACACTACATTAGTCAATAGCGTCGCTGATGGTACTTCTTTGTGTAGTGGGTAAAGGAGGGGGAGGCAGTGTGCTTCAGGCCATATCATTGGCTTGTTGTATAAACTGATTGTCAGTTTACATAGTTTTTGCTATAACGCTATCAGAGTAAGTGCTAGGCTTCATCTGTCCATGCCATTTTTGTTGTGGGTATGGTTAAATTGAAGTGCGAGCATAAAGCATATAACAAGTAAAATACATTACACTATATTACACGTACGGCAGTTATTTACCTGACGACTAGGTCTAGGCAATATAGGGTTCACCTCAGTACTGCATACCCACAGTCGAAGGCGTGAGCTACATCCCCATTTACATATTATTGTGCCTAGTGGCGGTTATAACCCAAAACGAAAAGAGTGGCGAAAAGGGCAAAAAGGCTTTCTATTTAATAACTGATGTTACGCAGTTGAAGCTTGCATCAGTTACCACGCCCTAAGTGCTTCTTTTTGAGCTTTTATATAAAGCTTCGTCTTCAATCCAAATGTGGTTAACCCTTTTTTAACACTTAACCCTTCCAGTTTGGCCGTCGCAGGCAGTGACATAAAAATATGATTGCTCTGGGTTTTGACTTTTTTTGCTGGTGATTTTGCAAGTCCAGTATTTGACTTTATATTTTTGTGAAAAACTTCTACTTTCCATCGTTTTTGATAGATTTTTTCCATTGACTCTTTATCTAGCTCAATATCATTGCTAATCAGATATAATATCCCTTCACTGCCATCTTTGTTTTTAAAAATTTGTCGGTGTAAAATAATGGGAATATCCATTCCTTTTATACAACCACAAATCGGAGAGTCTAACCATTCTAATGAATCAATACGTACAAAGCGCCCTTGTAATTTATCTTCTTTGCTAAGCGCTATTAAGCGATTACTTTTTAAGGCGAATAAAAAATATTTTTGCATTTTCTCATGGATAAATTTCATATTACCAATGGATGAAAACCAGCTGTCCGCTAAGACATATCGCCATTTTAGCTGATTTTGTTTGCATGTTTTGAGTATCGAAATTAAATCTTCGTTCTCAGTTGTTTCACTTTTCCTTTTTATTTTTCTTGTTGATATATCAGAATATTGAATAGGCTTTGTTGACTATTCAAGACAGTCAAGGTGCTGATGCAGACCGTGGTGCCATCAACATTATCCATATTGATGAAATTACAGCAAACTACAAAATCATTTATATTCAAGATCAAGACTTCAATAGTGCTATC
>JBLIEW010000084.1:0-18595 GCA_047633255.1 Colwellia sp. | reverse complement strand
AGGATCGTATATCGTTGCTGGAAAACTAAAGAGCCATACAATGAAGCCAAGTATTTAAAAGCATTGAGCGACAGGAATTCCCCATTACTTTTTAAAGAAAAAGCTTGTTAAAGGTCTCAGGGCGTAGGGCGGACGGGACATATTGATTATTAGACGACAATTTATACGTCAAATAACTAAACCGCTCACGGAGTATTTGGTGCTAATTCTACCTCTAGAACCGTATTTACCTAACTACTAACTATTGCTCTACGCTTTGTGCTTTTTCCAGACTTTCACAGAAGAACACAGGCATTTGTTAGTAAAAGCTAATATAACGGCGAGTATGAGCCGTCGAGGAAATTTTTGGGATAATGCGGTAATGGAACGTTTCTTTAGAAGCTTGAAGACAGAACGTCTGAATGCTGTTTGTTTTATAAATCATCAATCGGTGGTTAGTGAAGTAGAAAATCACATTCAGTTTTATAATTATAGGCTTCGATATGCAGCTATTGATTACATGACACCACATCAAAAACTAAATGAGTGGAAAAAGTGGCTTAAATACTATCTAGTTTTAGTTGATCATTACATAAATCACCAACGGTTGTTCGCTGATATAGTAGGCAGCCAGATTGTTACAATTGTGCCTTCTCCAAGCGTACTTTCTATTTGCAACTGTCCTTTGTGCATACTTATAATTTCTTTAATTATACTTATTCCCAACCCAGTACCCGCTATATTTCCCGAGTTATCTGCCCTGTAAAATCGCTCCCCCACATGCGACAAGTTTTCTGGTGTCATCCCTATGCCGTTATCTTCAACTATTACACCAAATTCTGATTTTTTATCTATTATTCTCATTGTGGTAGAAACTTTCACTTTTGGGCTTTTTGGCGAGTATTTATAGGCATTATTCAGTATATTGGTAATGACTTGACGAATTTTAGATTGTTCAAATTCAACGACGGGCCAACATTTGGGCTTATGAAAATCAATAAAGTGAAAGTTATCACTACCAGAAAAATCTTCACATAGTTCGATTAGCGTTATCTCCAATGTGTCTTGAACCATATCAAGCAGGCCAATAGTATTATTTTCGATACTGGCAATGTCTAATAAATCATCTACTATCTGTTTGAGTCGTATTGATTGTTTATTTATGCTCTGCGCCATTTCTTTGGTTTTTTCTGGGCTATAGTCACGCATAGTTAACAGTTCACTAAAACCCATGACACTGGATAAAGGAGTACGAAGCTCATGTGCAGCAGTGGTCAGAAACTCACTTTTCATTTTGTCTACAATCGTTTCATGAGTAATATCAACGAAGAATAATATGTCTGATGAGTTAACATCATTTTTGTCTATTTTTTGTCGAGATACACGAAGTATCTTTTCTAATGGTAATGTTAAATACAAAATATTTTCGGTTAATAACTCATCTAATAGCTTCAAATCTTTATGCTGTTCATGATCCATTGATTTATCTATTAAACTCGTAAAATACTCCCAGTCATTACCACCTAAACAGTCTGTTACCAATGAAAAAATTGAATATAACGCTGGATTCGCATATGAAATAGTCTGATCGTTAGCAAGAATCAAAAAACCATTTGGACTTAAGTTAAACACCGCTTCTAGTTCAAATTGAAGATTATTAATAACCGTCAGGTTGCGGATTACTCCCACTATATATTTTTGGTTATCAAGTTCCATACTATTTGAATGAATTTCCAAGGGAATATTTTTACCATGAAATGTTACGCCATTAACATGCTGTACCTGTTCCTCTGTCGATGATTGTGCACTCACAAAGTAAAATTCAGGAATAAAATCAAATATACTCTGCCCAATAATATCTTTATCTTCACAGCAAAAAAGAATATATGTCGCTCGATTCATAGAGTGAACCACGCCGTCTAAGCTAATCATGAAAATGGCATCAGTGGCCGTATTCATGATCGCATCCATTCGCGCATTATCAGATTTCAATGTCTGGGTGACATTTTCAATTCTAGTCGACATCAAATTAAAAGCCCTCGATGCATCGGTTACCTCATCGTTACCTTTAAGAGATATTTGTAAACCTGTTTCACCTTGAGACATTTTCATCGCTGCCTCCTGCAATAATATAAGTCGTTTTGTCAGCGCTATACCAAGTAGCAATGAAAACAATCCGACGAAAACTAGTTCAATGATAGCGATTGTACTTAGGCTATGTGTTGCACCTTTAATAATGGCCTTTTGTTCAGCCACAGACAGTCCTAACTCAACTCGGCCGAATCTATATTCTCCAACAAATATATCCGAATAAGCATCGTAGGATTGATCATGCTCACTTTCAGCGATTGAGTTATCAGCTTTAAATTTGCGATCTAAAAAAGCTAGCTCACCTCGCTCTACCAAAACACGATCTAAATCTCGTATCTTAATATAGAGAACATTCGATGTGGTCATTGCTGAGTCTAAGATTGCCTCTAGAGTAGCTATATCTTTAGAAATAACCGCATTGACTGATGCTGTCGCGACTAATTTGGAAATATTTTGGACACGTTCTTTAATATTAAATTCAATGGTTTCATATAAAATAGATCGACTATTTAAAACCAGTATAAATAGAAAAAAAGCTTCAATAATAGCAATACCAACAATTGTTTTCATTTTGAATGAAAATTTAAACATCTTTATGAATTTCATTTATAGGTCTATTATTTTGATATTAAGTGCCCTAACATCATCCCAGTCACTATCAACACCTTTGATAATGCCCGTATTAAAACCTAATCGGTTAAGGATCTGCTTGCCTTCGTCTAGTGAATTTAATGAAACTAAGGCGTTCTGAATATGGCTAGCCGTTTCATCGCTGACGTTTGGGTGCACCGCGAAAGCATGAGGTGTATAACCTTCTGACCGCCAAATTACCTTTAGTTTATTTGATACACTTTTGGGTAAAGTAGATAAGGTACGTTCAATACCTCCCCCAGCGACAAAAAAACCTTTTGCTACGCCTGCATAAACAGAATCATGAGAAGACACGTACGATGGTGTGAAAGGTATATCGCGCAGTGTTAAATTTGCTTGGGGTAAAATCGTTGCGGCAAACGCAGCGGGAGCAGGAAAAGCTATCTCGGCGTTATTTAACATATCTAAACTTGATAATTCACTATCTCGAGCGACAACAACAATACCTTTAATACGTTTGCCTTTTTGTTTAGCAATAGCACGTAAACCTGTAGATTTACTAAATATGGTATAGTGATATGGATTCAAGTAAACAATATCGTACATACCCGCGGCTACTCGCTTTTCAAACTCAGGAATATTAGGAGCGGTTTCAAAACGAATATTTTCACCTATTTTATTTGATAAAAACAGAGTCAGTGGTACCCATGCTTTAGCCAAGCTGGAAGCAGATTGTTGAGGCACTACACCTAACTTTAACATGCCTTCAGCCTGTGCCATATTCATCAAAAAAATGAACGGTAGTAATATGATCTTTTTCATTTTTTATCCCTTTCCTTTATCCCTGTTTTTATGTAATTTAAATAACCGTTAATTTTCCTTATTAATTCTGTCTCGTTCATTAATAATTTCATCACGAACAGATAAAAAAGCGCTAACAACATCGGGGTCAAAATGAGTTCCACTGCTTTCTCTCACCATAGCCAGTGCTTTTTCGTCAGAGAATGCAGGGCGATAACATCGATCCATTGTTACTGCATCAAAAAAATCGGCCAAGGCAACAATACGTGCACTTAAAGGTATTTGTTCACCTTTTAAATTTGACGGATATCCGGTACCATCAAATTTTTCATGATGTGCGAGGGCAACCTCTTCAGCCATTTGTAATACTGGAACGTCTGAACCACTTAAAATATTAGCCCCATACTCGGGATGCTTTCGCATATATTCCCACTCTTGTTCTGTTAATTTTCCTGGCTTTTTTAACACGCTATCAGGTATACCTATTTTTCCTATATCGTGCATAGGGCTTGCTTGTTCAAGTAACTTACAATAATTTTGATCTTGCCCATAAGCTCGGGCAATAATGGAAGAAAAACGACTCATTCTAATGATATGAATACCGGTATCATCATCTTTAAATTCTGCTGCTGATGCTAAACGTTTTAGACTATCGAGATGAGATAACTCAAGCGCTTTATGTGATTTTTCTTTTTGTTCCATTAATATCATAAAGTCATGGGTAAATCGTTCTAATTGTTTATACGAGGCATTTTTTTCCTTTTCATTTTTCACTGCCACGTCACGCTCAACAAGTAGTTTTTGAATATCATCAGCATAAAGAAAAAGCTGTGCTTGTAATTTTCTATTCTCTTGTTCCATAACTTACATAGTGCCCCGAGCAATATTTATTCTATTTTTAGTTGTAATTGGCTGCACAATAAATGAATCTATTTCACTACCTAAATAATTTTGAGCTGACATCTAACATCCCCCTATGCCGGACGGCTAAAAGCCACTGATGATAATGCATTATTAACATTATCTATTAATTCCAATGGACTAAATGGTTTAATAAGATAGTTATCGGCCCCAACACGAGCGCCCTCTTCAAGATCACTTTTTTGTCCTCGAGCAGTCAATAGAATCACGTATGGATTTTTCCCATTAATATTTTCTTTTAATTTTTTACAAACTTGATAACCATCAACAGCACCAGGCATCATCACATCTAAAATCAACAAATCAGGTTTGACCACTCGGGCTAATTCCAATGCACGCTGACCATCTTCTGCTTCATGTAATTCGTAATCACCAAAATCTAGTGTCATCCGTACTAATTTTCGTAATTCGCCTTGATCGTCAACAATTAAAATTCTTTTTTGTCTCATTATTTTATTCCTCAGTAGATTGATTTTTAACAATGGGTAACCATACAGTGGCGGTCATTCCCTTTCCTTTAGTACTAATAAACTCAGTTTCTCCGTCATGAATCGATACTATTTCTTTAACTAGTGATACTCCTAACCCAGTACCAGGTGTTGAACCGGATTCATCTGCGCGATAAAAACGTTCCCCAAGTCGAGAAAGTTGTTGAGATGTCATACCAATACCCTTATCGATTATGCTGACACCAAACTGCCTTTTGCCATTCTTTTCTCTTTCACTTGTTTTCAATTGTATATTTTCATTGTCAGGCGAGTATTTGAATCCATTACATAATAAGTTTCTAAATACCTGACGCATTTTATCTTTGTCGAAAGATAGCATCCGCCAATCTACTAATGACTGAATATCTACTTTACGTCCTTTAAATGCACCTTCGATTTCAGTACATGATTCGTTCACAATGTCTTTAAGTGAATTACTCATCATATAAAAATCTTTTCCTGCTCTTGCCTCAATCCGTGACAAATCAAGTAGCTCATCTAATAAGTGTTTTAAATTTAATGACTGACGATGAATAGTTTCAATCATTTCATGTGCCATTTTTTTATCGTAATTCCGAGCCAATAATAATTCAGAAAATCCATAGATACTGGCTAAAGGAGTTCGTAATTCATGAGCCGCTGTTGACAAAAAATCACTTTTCATATGATCAACCTCTGTTTCATGGGTTACATCTCGAAAGTAGAGTACTTGCCCTTCTTTTTCCCCTGAAGATCCATACATTGTTCTAATGTCACATTTAAGAATGCGCTTAGTTGGACGTAAAAGATAAACCAGCTGTTCGCAATCTTCATCTCCAATGCACTTATTATTTTTCATCGCATCCATATACTCTAAATCAAGTAAACTTGTCATTAATTCACTAAAGGCTGAACCACTTTTGCCTACAACCTCACATTGATTAAGCCCCGTCATACATAAGAAAGCAGGGTTAGTATAGGAAACATTATTATCTGCATTCGCTAATACGAATCCATCTGGACTTAATCTAAATATAGAATCTAGTTCACGAGTACGATCTCTTACTTTTGTTTCAATTTCAGAACGATAACTAGCAAGCTCAGTAATGTCTTGGCCTACCCCTACAACCCCTACAACCTCGCCATTAGCATTACGACGCGTCGTTGCATTGAGTAACACCATGACCAACTTATTATCTTTTGTGTAAAGTGGGAACTCGAAGTTAGAGGTTTCATCACCTTTTAATGCTTGATGTAAAACTTTATTTACTGACTCACGATAGTCTGCCGTGATAAATTCGTCGACCAAGTTCTTACCTAGTACTTCTTCAGATTTTAAACCCGTAATTTCAGCTGACTTTTGATTCCACTCGTTTACTTTACCTTCATTATCAATACCAAAAATCGGTGCGTTAGCGGTATCAATGAGTATCATTAAATCCTTCGCTGTTTGTGCAGATTCGTTTTCAAGCTCTCTACGAGCTTCAATATTTATAAATGAAATATACTGCGATCCATCGAAAGATTGATTTCCAGCTTTAACTTCTACAGGAAGACTAGTACCGTCTTTACATAATGCATCAGCTTCCCAAGTATCTTTTGAGTCGGTCAAATAGTTAAATTCAGAATCAGGAATTGAAAGTTCATTTATCTTTCTCCCGATAAGTTCACTAATATCATAACCTAAGATTTGAGCTCCACTTTCATTGACATCTAGGATGGTACCTTGATCATGAAAAATTATACCTTCAGTACCTACGCTAAAAAACATTTTCATTCTTTGGGATAATGCTTTTTGGGCCTCTTCAAACTCTAACTTAGTGCTTATATCACGTATTACCGCAATCAAAAGTTTCCCTTCAGGCTTATCGGTTACTGTCATACTTATTTCAATAGGAAAGCGACGACCATTTTCATGACGACCAAAAGCACTTCCACTTAATTTGTCTAATAAAGGAATAACTGGATTTAAATCACTTAATTTTATTGATAAAGCCGTAGCTGAATTTAAATATAATGGATTAATATCTTCAGGTATTAATAGAGAGATATGTTTACCTATTAAGGTACCGTACTCATAGCCAAACACCCAATTGGTTGACTGGTTAACAGATTCAATTATCCCTTCATCATTAAAAGTGGCTATACATTCATTAACACTTTCCAAAATATTATCTAGATATTCTTGGTTAGCTTTAAGTGATTTTGTAATCACCTCATTCTCGATGTTTTTTTGAGTTAACGCGTTAATAGTATTAGTAATAACTTGTCGATTATTTTTAAGCGTATCTATTAGTAAAGTGGTTTCTTGAATATGACTTTTTGGCCAATTAATATTTTCAATTGATACTGTTATATCAATATCTTTTGTTATCTTGGTAATTTCAATAAATGGTTTTACAATTTTTCTAGCAAAATAGGTAGCAATAAACATTGCCACTATCAATAATCCAAACATTATTAACAATAATGAAACATAAGCTTCTCTAAGCTCATCAATTGGTTTTTTTAATGGCAGTAATATGCGCAGTTTCCACGAAAAAAAGTCCGAAATAATCATTTCTTTCTTTAAAAATGAAGACCTCCATCGAGTCATTAATGCGATACTTTCATCTTTTATAATGAAATGGCTTATATTGGACTCAACTTCTAAAGGCACGTCAGACCAATTAGCCAAAACATTGCTTGAGATGGCTAAAGATTGATAATCTGAAGCAATTATATTTGAATTACTATCGAGCAACTCAAGATTAAATTCATCAATATGCTGAATTCTTTTACTTAATATTGATGATAAATAATCTTTTCTAAATACCCCTACCAACATGCCTTTATTTTTGCCTTCTCTTGTAATGGGAGAAGTAACCGAAACAAAAGTTTTATCATACATACCAACGTACAGGTCACTAATAGATACCTTGTTCTGCTTTAATGCGCTTTTAGAATAAGGTTGTAACGATAAATCTGTCCCTATCATTTTTTTATCGAAACTGGAATCACTAGGAAAATATACTGAGACAATAACCCCTTCATTATTTACTAATATCACATGGTCAAAACAGCTTAGCGATGACGCGATTGAACCACTCAAAAAGTTTTCGTTTTCAAAGAACGTAATAACATTTTCAGTCCATGACAACCCGACAAGAATATTTTTGTTTGTCAGTATTTTTCCTTCAATATCTTGAGCAACTAACTTTAATTCTCCCTCATAAATATGCTGAATTAAGTGAACTGACTTATTTTTCATTTTTGAATAAGCATTATAACTTTCAACTTCCATAAGAATTATCAGAGGGACTAGTACTGTCCCCATTGAAAACCATCTAAGAGACCTTTCTAATGTCAGGCTAACTAACTCATTATTACGATAGCCTTCAATATTGAGAATGTGTATGAGTAATAGTGCAATGACTATATTGAGCAGACCATTAAGAATTTGTTTTGCCATAACAAGTTGCCATGACAAAGTATCCATGCCCATTAAACCTGCATAAAATACTAAGATTAATGGTGCACCAATAAATAACCAAAAAATACTGCCGGCAATAAGTAAGCTTTTAAATTTTTTATAAAGACAACCAACTATGATTGCCTCAGATAGAAAAATAATAAAAGCATAGGGATGCCCCCATAAAGTAATCGTATATGCACTAGATATTAGCGCAACAATAATTCCAGCACGTCTACCTATATGGTGTATAGCAAGAATTACAAAGACACTGCCAAATAAAAAATCAACGCCAAAAAATAAAGGCAATGGAAAAAAATTGCTAACAAAGGAAGCCAATATTAGTAGGATAATAACAAACTGTTTTTTTGACAGCAGATACTGTAAATAAACATAAATGTTTTTTTGTATTAATACTCGATAGTTACACATAGTATCTAGAATCTATTCCTTACTTTTCTTTTTGATGAGTAAGGCTAAATCGCGTGCGTACATTTGTGATTGACGAATATCCAAATCATTACTTACTTCTTTTTTGATGAGTAAGGCTAAATCGCGTGCGTACATTTGTGATTGGCGTATATCTACCTCATTACTTTCATCTTTTTTGATGAGCAAGGCTAAGTCGTGGGCATACATTTGTGATTGGCGTATATCTACATCATTACTAGACATTTTCACACCACCGGTGGGCAGTTCAATATGAAACTCTACGCCATCTTGAACTTCAACATTTTTGATGTTTCCGCCATGATTCTCTATGATTTTTTTAGCTAAACTCAAACCAATACCTAGACCTTGATTACTATAAACGCCTTTATCACCACCACCAGAAAATGGGTCAAATAATGTATGCTTTGCTTTGGGTACAATACCTCGGCCAAAATCACGAATAGTTAGATGCGCAAAATTTCCACTTTGTCTGAGTTGTAGATGAATTTCACTGCCGTTATTACTGTGTTCGATACTATTTCGCACACATTCTTCAATTGCACGCTTCAACCAGCCAAAGCTACCGTATACGTTACCAATAGCATCACCTTTTTTCTGAAGTGTAACGGCAATATTTTTACTTTCCCCCAACTCCCTAAGTGATTCTATTGCACTATAAACAACCTTACTAAGATTGATGCGTTCTTTGTTGCGCATTGGGTCATCACCATAAGTTTCAGATAACTCAAGTAGCTTTTCCATTTTACTAGTCACTTCTGTAGCACTGTTAATTGTTAACTTAACGAAAGAATGAAAATCATCTTGATCTGTTATTACACCCTTATTCTCTTTAAGCATGTCCGAAACAATAGTTACACCACCTGTAAATGATTGCATAGGTGTGCGTAACTCATGATTGATAAGTGAAAACATATTATCTCGTAGTGTCTTGTAACTTGCCTTATCAAGCTCATCTCTAATATAAAGACAAAATTTATTTTCACTTTGAAAAAGAACAGTGTGGTTGTCATTTTCAATATGCTCACCCATATTTAAATTTATCGTTTTTACATCGTGTGTTTGACTTCTATGTATTTCAGCAACTTCTTTCATAATACTGTCATCCACTATTTGATTAGCAACAACAATACGTTCGAAGCGTGATGCATCTAAATTACTAAAAATCACTTTACCCGTTATATCAAACATAACAATGCCGTCACTGAGTTGTGACAACAGTTTAATAAACAATTTATTCATAATTGCGACACTTCTAATATTTTATGCTTATTCACTTGTATTTCTCTTTGCATAATTCTGATTTTAAATGGCTACTTCTTTACATTTATTACTTAAAAAACAACTCCAATATACTGATAAAGCAAAAAGCGCGCCAAAAATAAAAAAATAAAATTATAAGCTTGATAGTTACACCTAGCAAAAAACTAAAGTTATGTATTTAATATAAATAGGTGATTAGTATATTTGATTAGACACCACCAAAAAGAATTATAAAATTTATAATTCTTTTTGGGAAAAGTGCGTTTAATTATAAATTTTATAATTATTTTTAATGAATTTAACTGTGTAAAAATAGTGGTGTAAATATGAGTAGGAGGTTGAGAACGATATGAATATTAATAAAGAAGAGAAACTATTCTTCACTAGCTTTGCCCTAGAGTTAGTTGACGAATCAGTTGAATCTATAAGAAAAAACGATATTCCTTTATCACTAACTTACCTAGATTATTTACGAGAGGTGTGTAATTACCTTACTATTAATTTCGATGCCCCCAATCACATCGGGGTTAATAGTAAGGTGATATGTACATTACTCTGTTTAAAACAAAAACTTGTAATTCTTTCTCTATCGTTAAAGAAACCAAAGGTTATTACTGGGGGCAGTAGTACAGCAGAGCGTTCAATACTCGAATTAATAATAGAGTAAGTCTGTTGAGATCAAGGATGATCTAATTTAATAAAAAGATTTTCAATTAGTATTTAAAGACTATTTTTCAAAAGGTTAAATAATAAATATGACTCCGCAAAAAAATAATCAAGCGATTGAACCCTGCCAAGATTATTGTAGCAAGTGCAGTAGATCAAACTCATTGCGTTTTCATGAAAATTTGTCGCTTTCTTATAATGAGCAATCAGTACACATTAATGAAAAAAAAATAAAGTTAACTAATAGAGCATTTAGAGTACTTTGCGCCCTGTTAAAATATAAAAACAACCCTGTTAGTTTTAGCTTTTTACAGGACTATGGCTGGCCAGATAATTCTGTGGTTAGAAATAATCTAACGGTGATAATATCAGAAATAAGAACCTACATTAGAGCGACTGAAATAAAAATAGCAAATGTTAGAGGCTTTGGCTATGTACTGACTACATCAATAGATGAAGTGAAATTTTACCATGATAATAAATGTGTAGTTTACGTAACATAAATTTTAATAGTTAGTTTTTGATACCTTAATAAATTTAGAAATATTATTTTCAGAGGTATTAAAGGATCAAATATAGGTCTACTTTTTATCCCCTCAATTGGAGCTCATTAATGGATAAATTCATTAAAGATAAAATTATAATGGAGTATGAAATAGCGATTAGGGATCTAAATGATGAATCGCTTTTCAAAAATATTGAACTATTAAAAAGCGCAGCTAGTAGTGATAACCAAAACGGTTTGTGTTATCAAAATATTTGTATGGAATTAATGCAAATATTAACTAAAGAAATTAAACTTAAAAACAAAAGCCAGTATGAAAGAGTCCATGTCTTGTCAGAGGAAGAAAGGTGTTTTTTAAGTTCAATTTATGGTTAACGCTGTATAGTTAACTTAATTAGAAAATCACCTTTACTAAATAAGCTATTATAATGTTAAACAATACCCTTCTTTTCGATGGTTTTTAATGACTATAGATGAATCTCTAAATAAAATACGTAAGTCGTAAATAGACACATTTAAGTTATTACGAACAATAGTCGATTCAGGCCAAACATATTTAATCAAATACTCTTTAGACAATACATTACCTGACTGCCGTGTTAATGCGCAAAGCATCCGAAACCCAGAAGAACTCGTTTTTTGTTGTTCACTATTAACATCAAAAGTACGAATACCAGCAACTTTAGTGATATTGATATCTGCCAGTTTGTCATACGGGAACAAAGTGCAACCTTTACATCGGCTGTAACAAGGCGATATTTCAGCTTCGCTTACTTTCGCTTTGATTGTTTTAGTTTCAATCACTTGCTTTTTGATTGAAGGAAACCTAATAACGTTAGACGTATTATTGTTCACAAAATTCAATTTAATCATAAATCACCCCCTTAAACACATTGCTATCAAGTATGAAGCTACTATCGCTATTTTCAGAGGATATTGGCATGACTTGGTATTTTCGACCATTGACTTTAGCTACAATGATTAAGAGTTCTCCCTTCACTGTCATTATTTTTGTTCCAACTGGGAATTCTCTTATGATTTCAATAAATCTCGCAACAAGTCTAGGATCTAACATAGTTCCTGAAACATTAGCTAACTCAGACATCGCTGAATATGAATTCAAGGCTTTTTGGTATCCCCTATTGCGAGTTATCGCTTCGTATGCGCAAACTAATGTAAGTATTCGGGAATATAAATTGATATCACGTTGTGCCAATCCATCAGGATAACCGCTACCATTATAGTGTTCGTGATGTGACTGGACAATGCGACTCACAAGCTCAGGAAATTGAGCACTTTTTTCAATAATAGCTACACCAAGTTTAGTGTGAGTATATAAATGCTGTTTTTCTAAATAAGTTAGTTTATCGGGCTTATCAAAGTCAATCGGTAATTCAATCATTCCTATATCATGTAATAAAGCAGCACAACCTAGGATTAATAATTTATCTTTATTTATCCCAATATATTTACAAAATGTTAAATATAGAATCAGTACCCGCAGGGATTTTTGAGCGATACTGGGGGATTTTAGTTGAATTAAATTCAAGTATTCGTGGGTTTTAGTGTCAGCAAGAATTTGCATTGTTAAACTATTAACAACTTCTTTTATTTTAACGGAGTTCAAATAAGAAGTTTTTTCTAAGTCATTAAAAACCACATTGAGTAATTTAAATGATTTTTCTATGGTTTTAACACCTTTTTTCTCAAGACTTTCTGGAGATTCAGTGTTCTTTTCATATTCTATTGCAGATTGTTTATCTTCTACAAACACAAATTCACAAGTATTACGTAATTGAAGTAATTCTTTTTCAGATTTAATGACAAAACTGTGTTTTAGAAAGGAGGTATCAAGCCATTTTTTATCAATTTTAACGACTTTCATACCAATTTCAAGTTGGTTTACTGGGGTTTTTTTCATAGGTATCATACTTTTAAAATGGTAAATATCGAATAAGTGTTATCGATGTTACGTTTGATTTTTTTAAAATTTGATACCATCCCATTGGTAAAATACAAAATCCTTTTGTTGGCGAAAATATACTATCATGACCAGAAAAAGTCAATTTTTTTTGATTTAGGTCAAGTGCTCGAGTAATAAAGTTATTTCTATTTTTATTTAAATGTGTTTTCAAGATAGATTGTCACTTGTATTGAATTTCATTGTCTTCCATGCTCCTAATGCACTAAAGCCTTTAGTCATAATCTTTAGTTCGGTTTTTCAAAATGAAATAAATTAAGATAAATAGCACTCAACTTTTCAGTATTAATACTTACAATTTTATCTCCAGCATTCTGGTTTTACATGTTTTCCTAACTTCCCATTTATCAGTTAAGCAATACCAATAATACACCAAAAGCAAAAAACATACCAAAAAGATAAAAAACGCAAATAGAAAAAATAATTGCAGCCGATTAACTTTTAATACGGTATATTGAAAATAATATTTTGCAAAACGCAAAAAAACTTCGTGAAATGCAAATTAATTCGCAAAATGCAAAGTTGTTTTTTGATATAAAATCAGTAAAAAAAAATCAATGACGATAATTGCCCATGGAGCGTTAGTAAATTTTATCGGTAAATAAAAATATTAATCGGAAATCCGCTTTCTGCGACACAAGATTCGTTATGGTAATAATGCCTTAGGTCAATGTGGCACAGTTAGCGTTCAGAAGTAAAACCCACTGGCATATTGATCTTAAACCAGCCCCACAAACAAGCAGCGAATTTAGGGGGGGGTATTAACCTTAAGTTAATGACATTGTATGGCTATCAGTTGACCTAAAGAACCGTCGATAGCTAACTTCCCCTCTACGCACTAAGTGATCATTAGTAATTAGATGATGAACGACCGCAATGTTGGCTCGGGAGCCTTTCACGTTGATGTTCAACCAAGTTCGGAGTGTATTACTCCTGCAAGCTCATTATGCCGTTGATATTGTTATTAAGTGTTAAATATCAACTAAGCAAGCAAATGGACCCCTTATAGAACCGTTTTTTCAATAGCTTCTTTCGTGTTATGGATTTCAAAAATAGCGGTAACACCATTCAAAATGGCTACATTGATTCTCTGGTCAACTTATTTTTATTTAGTAAAGTCTGGAAGTATCAGTGATATTTTTTACTTTACTACGCTTTTGTTTAAATGCTTTAGCGTCATAGAACGTTTGCACTATTTGAGTTAAATACTGAACAGCTCATTAGTGATTTCTCTATATTTCAATTCATAGTTCGATTATTAATTAGGTAACTTATTGTAAATATGTGAATTAAGCTTAAGTTAATGACATTGTTGGTGGCAAAGCGAACTATTTATTAAGGTAAATTCATGTCTAAATTAGGTTGTTTTTGTAGCGAATATTTTCTTATAAGCTTCTTATAAAATTTAGTGTAAACTTTCATATAAAAATATTTGAAAAATAGGGAAAGTAATGAAAAAAAATAATTTATTAGCCTTGTTTAAAGTCTCTGTATTGTCGGCATCAGTACTAAGTGTGAATGTTTTGTCCCAAGTGCCTGACTCCCGAATGCCTGATTATAGTACAGACGTGATTGGGATGAGTGAAATACAATTATCTGTCAGTCATTGGCTAGGTAAATTAGCAAAAGACAAATTATCACAAGATAATATCCCGTTAATGAACCTAACAAGTATTACGCAATTCAACCAAAATTTAATACAAAATAACCCCTATATTGTTGATCCACTGGCTATGGTTGAGCGTTTAAATAAAGCTCAGTTACTAGAAAAAATACGAAGTATTAGCAAGCCATCAAGCCATAAGCTATTTTATGATAATGGCGAGCAGCTCAATCAACAAGATTATGCGGTTTATATTGAAAGTACTAATCAACAGGCCGTCAAAGCTGTAAATACAGTCACTTTTGGTTTAGTGGTAAGACGCTCAGTATTGCGTACTTTTCCAACTTCAGACAGAGTGTTCAAGTGGGGAAAAGATAGAGATTTAGACCGGTTTCAAGAAAGTGGCTTATTTCCTGGTGACGCAGTCGCTATTTTACATGTGAGTAAAGATAAACAATGGCTTTTAGTACAAGCTTATAATTACCTTGCATGGATGCCTAAAGAAAATGTGGCTATTGGTAATAAATCTGAGATTTTAGCGTTTAAAAATGATCAAAACTTTATTGTGGTAACGGGCAGTAAAGCTTTTACTAACCATGTGCCAAATCAGGCAGCACTGTCAAACATTCAGTTGGATATGGGTATACGTTTACCCTTAGCCAAACGCAGTGAATATAGTAATGTGCTATATGGTCAAAACCCATTTGCTAATTATATTGTTAAATTACCGATTAGAAATACTGATGGTAAATTAGCACTTAAACTTGTGCCAATACCACGCGGTCAAGATGTACGCATTGGCTACTTACCTTTTACTAAGCAGAATTTAGTGACGCAATCGTTTAAGTTTTTAGGTGAACGTTATGGTTGGGGACATAATTATAATGGTCGAGACTGTACTGGCTTTATTGGCGAAATCTATAAAAGTTTTGGTTTGTTGATGCCACGAAATTCAGGGCAGCAGGCGAAAAGTTATTATGGTCTAAATAATTTTTTTGTAAAAGGCGCAGCCAAAGCAGATAAGTTGAAAGCGATTAAACAGCTGCAAGTGGGTGATCTTATTTATATTCCAGGCCATGTGATGATGTATTTAGGTCATGAAAATTCTAAGCCTTATATCATTCATGATGTTAAAGGTTTGAGCTACATTGATGAATACGGTGAAGTATATAGTGGTACGCTAAACGGTGTTTCCGTAACACCATTATTGCCTTTAAAAGACTATGTCAATAATATTACCAACATTAAGCGTATTCGAGCTAAATAACGATGATAAAGGTAACCCTGATGAAAATAACAAATATTCGTTTTGCCAAATTAACAGTACCTTTAGTAACGCCTTTTAAAACTGCGCTTCGCCGTGTGGACAATATTGATGACTTAGTGGTGATTATTGAAACAAATAGTGGCGAAGTTGGCTATGGCTCAGCGCCGGCTACTCCGGTGATCACCGGTGATACGCATGGTTCTATTATGGCAGCGATAGACACGGTGATTAAGCCATTATTAATCGGTCGAGACATTGGTGATCTGAGTGATTTGACTGATCTTGTTCAGTTGGCACTGATTAAAAATACTAGCGCTAAAGCGGCGGTTGAAATTGCACTTTATGATTTATGGGGGAAATTATACAAAGCACCCTTGTATAAGCTTTTGGGTGGTGGTGGCAAGCAACTGAAAACTGATATCACCATTAGTATTGATCACATTGATAAAATGATCAGTGATAGTCAAAAGGCATTAGCCCAAGGTTTTGATGTGTTAAAAATCAAAATAGGAAAAGATATTTATCAAGACATTGAGCGAGTTAAAAATATTTACCAAGCCGTCAAAGGTAACGCATTAATTCGTCTGGATGTGAACCAAGGCTGGACAGCTAAGCAAACGGTATTTGCTGTGCAAAAACTTGACGCAGCAGGTGTTGAGCTAGAGCTAATTGAGCAACCCGTTAGAGCAGATGATATCGCTGGTATGCGTTATGTTACAGAGCGAATTTTAACGCCTATTATGGCGGATGAAAGTGCGTTTGGCCCGAAAGAAGTGATTGAACTTATTAGCACAGGTGCTGCAGATATTATCAATATTAAATTGATGAAAACAGGCGGTATATCTAATGCCATTAAAATAGCTGATATTTGCCAAATTTATCATGTGGATTGCATGATAGGTTGCATGCTTGAGGGCAGTATTGGTGTAGCCGCTGCAGCACATTTAGCCGCGGCAAAATCGAATGTGATCACTAAAATTGATCTTGATGGTCCTGTACTTGGGCAGTACGATCCTGTTCATGGTGGGGTGAATTTTAATCTTGCGAATATTAACTTAGGCGATGGGCCTGGATTAGGTATTGAACGGATTGATGGTTTGGTTGAACTATAGCACTGAGCATTTATAATCTTAGTAATTAGCCTGCTACTATCGCGTTTAAACTGCTTGGTGTTTGTCGCTTATGGCGCTATTTTAAAGCCATTAAAGAAGCGCTTGAGTAACATCACTTGATCGTTGCTGTGACTTATATCAGAACAACCATTGTTTGATCACAGCGCCTTTAATTGAAATAGCTCAAGCACTCTCAAACAGGCATCTTGATTGGTAACGGGTATAGGACCAGTAATGAGAATAAGCTTGAGGTACATGCCTAATGGCGTTAGACAATAAAAAACAAATTCGAAATGAAGTTAACTATATTTTAGGCGTTGATGGGGGAGGTACTAAAACACTCGCGCGTTTAATCAACTTAACTACTAAAGCGCAATGGCAAACTGCTTCTGGCCCCTCATCATTATCCAATGATTTTGCCGGTGCTATGAATGTTTTGAACGCCTTAATTGACGATTTAATCGAACAAGCGGGTTGTCAATCACATGAAGTGGTTGCCGCTTTTGGCTTAGCGGGCGCAGGTAATAACGATGTTGTTGCTAAGTTACAACAAACATTTGCCCATCGTTTTAATACCCTAACTATTTGTTGTGATGCACAAACGTCTGCTTATGGCGCAAATAATGGCAGTGAGGTTGTTGTGGTGGCTTTAGGTACTGGCTCGGTGGGGATGCGTTTACAGTTAAATGAGCAAGGTGGTTTAACTCAGTACCTAGTTGGTGGCTGGGGGTTTCTCATTGGCGATGAAGGGGGGGGCGCTAAACTGGGCTACCATAGTGTGCAGGCTTTAGTGGAAGAATTTCAACATTTTGGCTCTGCCAAAAGTAAATTAACTCAAGCGGTTGCTACTTTTATTAATGCTAATTCTAACCCTAAAGGTAGTGGTGAAATAACACGCCAGGTTATTGCTAGTTGGTTAGCAAGCGCAAAGCCTATTGATTTTTCTCAGTTATCTCCCCTGGTAACTCAATACCAATCTGGTTGTTCTGTCGCAAAAAAAATTATGGCGGCTCATGTTGCCAGTGTCGAATCTCTGATAAAGGATACACGCGCTGATACCACACTGCCAGTGATCTTGCTGGGAGGGCTTGCTCAGTCTACCCAAATGCTGTTGTCAGCCACAACCCAACGTTTATTGATTAGCCCAAAAGGCGATGCACTTGATGGTGCCTGCTTATTGGCTAACATTGCAGTTAAAAAATGCTAGTTAGCAATTGACTAAATATTATTGTATTTCTTCAGCTATGCTAACTTTTAAGCAGTATTTAAGACTATACCCGTTCCACCTCAAGATGCAGTTTCAGAGTTAAGCTAGGAAACCAGATCAAGGCGCGATACGAAGATAATGGTTGTTCAGGAGAATATGCTTATATGGACTCCTCGTATTGTACAAGAAAAACTTTAAAAGAATTAGATGCGTGCTTATATACGGGCTCTTAGTGGGAAG
>JBLIEW010000083.1:0-18663 GCA_047633255.1 Colwellia sp. | reverse complement strand
AGAAATAAGCAGTAATCGCATTCGTTACTCGCTTTTTGCTCGGTGGTTAACGTTGCCGTTGCCCCGAAGCAGGATGCGTATCATACGCTTCCGAGTTTTGATGTCAACGTTTTTTTGAATCTTTTTTGAAAGTTTTTACAAACTCTCAAACCTGAACTTTAAAACGTTAAGTTAACTAATACACTTCAAAAGTAATGAGTTAACTTATCAAAACGTCCAGTTGGTTAAGCTTTTTGGCTGAACCCCTTGGAACTGGAGCGCATAATATAGAGTTTTCATTTTAGGTCAACAGTTATTTGATAAAAACTTAACATTTCTTTTTAACTGCTCAACTTTAATACAGACCGCGGGCTTGTTGATGTTAAAGTCATCACTTTGGTTGAATTTTAACAACCATTTTAAAAAATAAGTCGCCAAATGAATATAGTATTAATTTTACTCAATTCAAATTATTCACTCACTATTCGTTATTTTATGCTATTTTTAACAATATAAAAGCCATTTAAATACAGACATTCAATAGGTAACTACATGAAAAACAATAAATCAGCTAATAATTTACGTTCCTTTCAAGGAATCACCCCAGTATTAGGCGATAGAATCTATATTGATCAATCAGCCGTTATCCTGGGTGATATTACTTTAGCTGATGATGTTAGTATCTGGCCTTTAGTTGCAGCCCGCGGTGATGTAAATACAATTACCATAGGTGCTCGGACTAATATTCAAGATGGGTCGGTTCTGCATGTTACTCGAAAAAGCGAGCATAACCCGAATGGTATCCCATTAATTATCGGTGCAGATGTGACTGTTGGGCATAAATGTATGTTACATGGCTGTACGCTAGGCGATCGTATTCTTGTTGGTATGGGCGCTATTATTATGGATGGGGCTGTAATTGAAAGTGACGTTTTCATTGGTGCTGGTGCATTGGTACCACCAAACAAGACATTAACCAGTGGCTACTTATATGTTGGTAATCCAGTAAAACAAGTACGTCCACTAAAAGATAGCGAAGCGGCCTTCCTTAAACAATCAGCAATCAATTACGTTGAATTGAAAAATGACTATCTGAATGAGACCTAACACTTCAGCTGCCTTTATTAACTAAAAAACCCATATCTATATGGATTGTATCCCCTTCTGGCTCATTTTTTTCGAGCCAGAGTTCGACAACTTCTTCTAAGTCGTACTTAGTACATGTATCAATTTTATCTAATCGCTTTAACTGCATAGAGTGAAAGTAGATAGTTATTCGTTCTCCTGATAATAAAGCCGTAAATCGCCAAGCGTCTTGTTGATCATCAAAATCAATATCATCATTAAATAAAATGGCTTGATTCATGTCTACTTACTCCGTATTTAATGATGCTCTTAATTCATGTAGGACAGGTTCAACAGCCGGTTTTACGCCACGCCAAATATCAAAACTTTCTGCGGCTTGCGCAACTAACATACCTAAGCCATCAATAATGCTATTAGCGCCTTGAAGCTGTGCCCAAACTAAAAAAGGTGTTAACGACTTACCATAGACCATGTCATAACAAACTGTATTACTTTTTATAATTGAAGCTGATATTGCGGGTAACTTGCCAGATAAGCTAGCTGATGTAGCATTGATAATGACATCAAATTCTTGTTCTGCTGTTTGTTCAAATCCACAAGCGGTTAGCCTATTACTGTCAAACTGTCTAATAAGCCCTTCTGCTTTGCTTATTGTTCTATTTGCTATAATGATATTTTTAGGGTGTTGTGCAAGTAAAGGTAAAATCACCCCTTTTGCTGCACCACCGGCTCCGAGTAAGAGAATACGGCTATCTTTTAGTTGAACACTATTACGCAACAAGTCTTGTACCAAACCTTCACCATCGGTGTTGTCACCATAAATTTTACCCTCTTTAAAGGTTAATGTATTCACAGCACCCGCTAAACGAGCGCGATCTGAAAGCTCATCAGCAATTGTTAATGCTTGCTCTTTAAAAGGAACAGTAACATTTGCCCCCTTACCATCTTTAGCAATAAAGTCATTAACAGCCTCATTAAAGCCATCTAGCTCAACTAAACAGGTATCATAATGAAGTATTTGTTTGGTTGTTTGAGCAAAAGATTGATGAATAAAAGGTGAACGTGATTGTTTGATTGGATTACCAAAAACGCAGTATTTGTCCATTAGACTACTTTCAATATAAAATTTAACACTAGCCTAACTGAATTCGTTTTTTAAAAACACAAAAAAAAGCAGTAACTCTTTTGAATAAGTTACTGCTTTTGGTTGTATTACCTTTAAAAGCTAAAGTATTAGCTCAAGTCGTTAAACAACTATTAAAAAGTATAACCAAGCATTAGAGAATAAACCATAGGGTCGATCTCAACATTTACATGACCAGGTACTGTACCGCCAGCAGCTGTAAAGGTAGCTTTAGTATCAATATCGATGTAACGGGCAGAAGCATTAATTGACCAATTTTCATCAATTTGGTAATCAATACCTACTTGTGCACTTAATCCCCAAGAGTTGTCTAAATTCAGATCGTCAGCATCTAGCGCAGCACCTACTGGTGAAACAGTAGTTCCATCACTAATACTAACTATAGTCGGACTATTAGGTCCGGTTAATGCTGGGTTAAAGCTGTCTTCAAAGAAGATAGTGTAGTTAATACCTAGACCAACATATGGTTTAAGTGCTGAATTAGTATCGAAATAATATAATACACTTAACGTTGGTGGTAAGTGCTTAGTTTCACCTAAGTTAACCACGCCAGCGCCAGTATCAACCATAATGTCGTGTTTAAATGGTGTCGCTGCTAATAGCTCTACTGCCCAGTTACTGTCATAAAAATAAACAAAATTTAAACCAAGTTGGGTGTCATCCTCAACAGAGGCGGTAATAGCACCAGCGCCTAAATTAACTGTTTGATTGCCTGCGGCATAAATAGCTGATTCATAGCTGTCCGGATCTACAGATGTAGCACCACCACGAATTAAAATGTCACCCGCTTGATTTGCTAAAGCGACTGTAGAAAGACTAGATAGTAATGCGATTGCTAATAATGATTTTTTCATAATTTTATATCCCTTAATAATTTGTGGATATGATAGGACGATTGACATTTAAAAGTTTGATCTAAATCAAGGTTTTTCAGCTAATTTTTGCAGAATAATTTTTTATTGATCTTGATCAAACTTTATACGCAGTTATCGCTAATCATATGCTATCAAAGGCCTTTTTATTGATTTTTGTCACAAAAACATATTGTTTACTGACGAATAACCTCACCTGTTAGACCATTAATAATACTAGTGGGTTTTAAAAACCCTAAGGTGTCAGCTTTAACAATACAGTCAACTTTATCACCCAGTTGTTGCTCAACTTGCTGCCAAGTGGTTGCCGGTGGTTGACCCGATAAATTTGCACTAGTGGATACAATAGCTTTATTGGTTAGTTTGCACAGGGCAACGACATCAGGGTGGTTGGTAATACGAACAGCAATAGAGTCAAACACACCACAAAGTAGCGGTGAAATATGACTATTGGCAGGTAGGACTTGTGTTAGCGCATCAGGCCAACGTGACAAAACCGTAAAACGTTGCTCTTGACTTATTGCAGTATCATCAAGGTAGGGTAATAGTTGAGAGTAATTTGCAGCAAGCAAAATCAAACCTTTATCAACACTACGCTGTTTCAATGATAATAGCTTAATCACAGCCTCATCATTATCAGGATCACAACCAAGGCCAAAAACAGCCTCAGTTGGATAAGCAATAATACCGCCTTGGCTGAATACCTCAGCAGCGTGTTCAATTGTTGAGGTATTACTCATAAAAATCACTATTTAGCCCGAACGTGTTATTGCAAATAAATTATGACTATACCCGTTACCAATCAAGATGCATTTTTCCGAGTGCACTTTGAATGGTAACAGGTAGATATGGTTAAATTTCAAGGACAAATCACACAATCAATTTAATTAATTAGCGTCACTGATGCCTAAATTTAAACAAACAACAAGCTAGCCTAATTTGGCTTGCATTGCTTCATCTTTTGCCAGTAAAGCTTTCGCATTTTCTGCACGCTCAGCTTTGACTTTATCTGCCATACTTTGATCAGCAACACCTAGTATTTGCGCCGCTAAATAACCCGCATTTTTAGCGCCCGCTTTACCAATTGCGACAGTCGCAACAGGAATGCCACCAGGCATCATTACAGTTGATAATAACGCATCATGGCCTTGTAATGGACCACAATCAACTGGGACGCCAATAACTGGACGTGTAGTCATACCGGCAACCGCGCCAGCTAAATGAGCGGCTAAACCAGCAGCACAAATAAACACTTTGCAGCCACGCTCTTCAGCATCTTTAACATAAGCTTTTGCTGCTTCAGGCGTTCTATGAGCTGAACGCACGCGAACTTCATGCTTTATATCAAATTGCTTTAGAATAGTAATAGTGGCTTGCATTACCGGAAGATCAGAATCTGATCCCATTAAAATAGCAACAAATGGTGAAGTCATGGTCTTTTTCTCTTAAAGGTTAAAAATAATATGAATGATTAATGTTAAAAATTATAGCGCTTTACTTTTATAGCTACATTTTTTTTGTGGGCAACTTATTACCTCACCGCTTGCCATAGTTCGCTTAATTAGCACGGGCCACTGACACTCGGGGCAGGTTTGTTCTATAGGTTGATAGTTTAAAACATATTTGCATTTGGGGTATTGATTACAAGAATAAAACGTTTTACCAAAGCGGTTAGTTTTTTCTTTTAACTCTCCAATTTTCCCCTTTACTTTACATGATGGGCAAGCAACTCCTATATCTTCATGGTGCTGTTCAGCTTCAATATGATGACATTGTGGATAATTGCTACATCCAATAAACATACCATAACGCCCTTGCTTTACGGCTAAAGGATGAGAACATAGAGGGCATTCACTGTTGGCTAAAACGGTATCTTCCACTCGCTCTTGTTCTATCACCGAACGAGTATATTGACAGTTTGGATAATTAGAACAACTTAGAAAAGCCCCCGCCTTACCCCGTTTAATGGTTAACTCAGAGCCACATTCAGGACAAACTTCATAAGCTTTCTCAAGCGCATGCTCATGTCGAGAGAATAATGGATCCTCTTTATCTACAGGTGGTTGCTTTGCATTAGGCAGATTAGACATAAAATAAGCTATGGTTAGTTCAAATAAACAAGATAGTACAAATATAATTGTGACATATTATGCCACAACTCTGCTTAAGAAAACTATTCTTTAATGGCATGACTTAGTGCAACGGACCTTCTTGATCATCAAAAATCAGATCTTCCATTTGTGAGTAAGCATTTTCTTGACCAGGTACGTTAAATAATACCATCAGTATAACCCATTTCAAATCATCCATAGAGAAGTGGGAAGTATCGAGCTCCATAACCCTATCAATGACCATTTCACGGGTAGTAAAATCGAGCACATTGACTTGTTCTAAAAATAAAATAAAGCCTCGACTCTCTGTATCAAGTAATTGCATTTCATCTTTAGTATAAATACGAAAAGATTGATTGCCAACACGAGTTAAATAAGGATACGCATCACTATCTTGCAATGCAGCAAGTTTTTCTAGCCAATTAAGTGCTTTGTATATTTCATCCTGGTGAAAACCTGCACGCGTAAGTTCATCGGTTAATATGTCATGATCAACCATTACTTCAGCTTCACTATGAATATAATTTTCAAAAAGATACATCAAGATATCAAACATAACTAACCCCTTTTAAACCTATGGTGAATATTACAATCTAAGGTAGCCACCTGGTACCGCAGCCACCAGACCACTAAGCTCTAACATTGTTAACCGAGTTAACACTTCCTCAATAGGTAGTTTACTTCGAGAAACTACCTTATCTATAGGAGTAATTTCAAATCCCACACTAGCCAACAATTCATCGACACACAAGCTATAATTTTGACTTTTTTGATCAAATTCTTTCTTTACAATGTCTTGCGGTTTATTTACAAACGTTAACTCTTCTATTATATCGGCTACTTCTTCCACTAGTTTAGCACCTTGCTTAATTAACCAATGACAGCCTTTAGCTTGAGGATTATTAATAACACTAGGAATAGCAAAAACATCTCGATTTTGCTCTAACGCACAACGGGCAGTAATTAAAGAACCACTTTTCAAAGCCGCTTCAACGACTAAAACCCCCATACTTAGGCCACTAATAATACGATTTCGTTTCGGAAAATGCCCTGCCTTTGGCAAAGTACCCGGTAAAAACTCGCTGATTATCGCACCACGATGAGATATTATTTGCTGCGCTAAAGCCATGTGTCTCGCTGGGTATACCTTATCTAAACCGGTAGCAACTACCGCAATAGTACTTGCATCAGACGTTAGCGCTCCTTTATGCGCAGCTGCATCAATACCTAACGCTAAACCACTGGTAACTATCAAGCCAACTTCGGCCAACTGTTGGGCTAGCTTAAAAGCCGATTCACGACCACTTGCACTAGCAGAGCGACTGCCAACAATAGCTAATTGACTTTGATTTAATAGTTTTTTATTACCTTGAATAAATATAACGAGGGGCGGATCGTAAATTTGTTTGAGTAAAGATGGATATAAGGGATCATCGAAGGTTATTATTTCGCTGTTACAGTGATGGCTATTGTTAATAATGTCATCTATAAATAACCAGTTAGGTTGATTAAATGCCGCTAAATTCTTAGGTGTTAAGCTATTCGCTGAAGTTAATGGCGATGATGATGGCAAAGAAAAAAGCGCTGCTAGACCGTAAGCATCAACCAATGCTAATTTTTTATGAATGGCTAAACGAGGGACAAGCTTTAGTGCTAGCCAGTAATGAATATTGGTTTTGTTCACTGGTCTCCTCCCTTTCTTCGATCCTTCGTCCCTTCGACAAGCTCAGGACTCAGGACAAGCGCTTCACTTCCATGTAAGCATTACTCCCCCCAGAGTAGAGAAGCTATAATGAAATACTTTATTCTGGTGCGGTCACCATATCTTGTAGACGGGCAGGTTTTTCGGTACGTAAGATCAGTGCCATACTTGCTTGCTGATACACTTTAAAAACCATTAACTCACCCAAAATCTCTTCTGGCATTTTATAATCTGAACCATCAGATGTTAGCAATCGGTTCCAACGAGATGTCTCTACGGTATATTCTGGCCCTGTACTTGTATCTACGACACCAGGGCTTAAACGTTTTATTGCCATCACATCGCCAATAGTTACCTGATGTTCAATACCTCGATTAATCATGACAACTTCTAACTTACCAAACTTATTACCATTACTAGAGGCTTTAATAATAGACCCACGCAATGATTTATTCGCTGCTTTCATCGTAAATACCGAAGGGAACATTTGCCCGTCATGCACAGGCACAACAAAATCACCCGAGTGTATTTCACGTTTGGCCGTAGATATTTTTAATGTTGCAGGTTCGTTTTCACTCTGATCACCGGTACGAAGCGCTTGACCCGTTGCCACTAAATCAACGTAAAACCCTAAAGAATTGCCCGTTTCAGGGTCAATGATTTCCTCACCTTTATTATAAATCGCATACGTATTTGCCAAATCTAATTCTTTGTTTACATAGACGGTAAAGCCATTGATACTCGATTTATACCCTTCATCGTTACCAATCACGTAAGGTAAGTTTTCAAGTTGTTCTTCGCTAAATAAATGATCATACTTAATGAATGGAGCTATCACCTCTAAGGGTAATAACCTAATTGCCGAATCATCTTTACTTTTTTGACGTATTTTAGGCGACCATTTATAGCTTGCTTTAACTGGCTTTAGCACCAGCATAGGTTGGCCTTTTTCATCGAACACTAAGGTGATGATATCACCAGGGTATATTAAATGGGGGTTGTTTATTTCAGGATTCAAGCGCCATAATTTAGGCCACAACCATGGCTGTTCTAAAAAAATAGCAGAGATATCCCAGAGGGTATCACCTTTAACCACAACGTGGGTCTTAGGCGCATCATCATTAATTTTTAACTGTTCTGCCAATGAAATTAAAGGACATGCGAATAAAGAAAGTGTTAAAATTATTTTTTTTAGCATGTGCTTCGTTCCTGCCTCATGATTTTTCATGCTTTTATTCACTGTTATAGAAATACGGCATTATTAGTTGCTATAATAATAAACATAACACTCTAAAAGAATTATCGCTAATTTTTTTAACAACCTTTATAAGCTTATGACTATTTTAACTGTATTACGTTTTCCAGATTCTCGTTTAAAAACAAAGGCTAGCCTTGTTACTGAAATAACTGAAGCTACCTCAATCATTATAGATGATATGTTGGCAACTATGTATGATGAAAAAGGTGTTGGTCTTGCGGCCACCCAAGTTGATATTCATCAACGCATCGTTGTTATGGATGTTTCTGAAGATAACGATCAACCTATTGTACTCATTAACCCAGAAATCATTGCTAAAAGCGATGATACCTTGATTAATGAAGAGGGATGTTTATCTGTCCCTGGGTTTTACGCCAAAGTAGATCGCCATACAACCTGCACAGTAAAAGCGCTTGATCGTCACGGGAAAGAATTTACCCTTGATGGTGAAGAACTATTGAGCATTTGTATTCAGCACGAACTTGATCATTTAGACGGTATTTTATTTGTTGATTACTTATCACCATTAAAACGTCAACGTATTAAAACCAAATTAGAAAAAGAAGAAAAATTAGATAAGGACAATGCTTAACTCTATGTCTAATGCTCTAATAAAACCCCTAAATATTATGTTTGCCGGCACACCCGATTTTGCTGCCCAACATTTAGCGGCACTTCTAAATAGTGAACACAACGTAGTTGCCGTGTATTGCCCACCTGACAAACCAGCAGGGAGAGGCAAAAAGCTTACCGCCTGTGCAACTAAATTATTAGCACTTGAACACAATATCCCTGTTGAGCAGCCCGTTAATTTTAAAGCAGTAAACGACCAACAAGCATTGACTCAATATAATGCTGATCTTATGGTGGTAGTTGCTTATGGTTTACTGTTACCTGAAGCCATATTAAATGCCCCGCGTTTGGGGTGTATTAATGTCCATGGTTCATTATTACCAAAATGGCGAGGCGCTGCACCTATTCAACGTTCATTAGAGGCGGGGGATGAAAAAACAGGTGTCACCATTATGCAAATGGATAAAGGCTTAGATACCGGTGATATGATATTAACGGCCGAGTGTCCTATTGAGCACACGGATACCAGTGCGAGCCTTTATGAAAAGTTGGCCTTACTTGGGCCAGTAGCATTAGTTAATACTTTAGCTTTAATGTCACAAGATAATTATAACGCTAATGAACATAATACTAGCCAAGATAATACCCTAGCCACATACGCACATAAACTTGATAAAACCGAAGCCGAATTAAATTGGCAATTAAGCGCCAGCGAATTAGATAGAAAAATTCGCGCTTATATTCCTTGGCCGGTCGCGCAATTTTCTTTTACTGAAGGTAAGACTGAAAATAGTACCGCAAATAAACAGCACAAAATTCGTGTTTGGCAAGCTTCAGTACAACATATAGAGTGTGATAAACCTATTGGCACCATTGTTTCTGCAGATAAAAGTGGCATTTTAGTCGCCACAGCGAATGGCGCTATTTGTTTAGAGATACTGCAATTACCTGGCAAAAAAGCACTACCGGTAAAAGACATTCTCAATGGTCGTGCCGATTGGTTTAAAGTAGGCGCTAACATTAATGGCATAGTGGATTAAATGACAACTCAAACTCCTCAAATAGATAAACAAAAACTTGTGAATATTCGCGCGCTGGCGGCGAAGTGTTGTTATAGCGTAATTGATCAAGGGCGAAGTCTTAGTGATGAATTACCCAGACAACAAGATAAGGCTGCTTTAAAAGATAAAGGCTTATTGCAAGAGATTTGCTATGGCGTACTACGCTATTTACCTGAATTAGAAAATGATGTTCGCGCCTTAATGCAAAAACCTTTAACCGGTAAACAGCGTGTATTTCACTTTCTCCTGTTGGTAGGGGTTTATCAAATTAAATATATGCGCATTCCTGATCATGCAGCAGTTAGTGAAACCGTTGCCGCAACTGGCGCGTTAAAAAACCGTCAAATGAAAGCATTGATAAATGGTGTGTTACGAAACTTTGTCCGCGCCAGTGAAAATGAAGCGCTAAATAAACAAGAAACACTGCCAGCTTCGATAGAATACAATCACCCAAGTTGGTTTATTAAAAAAGTACAGAAAGCCTACCCAGTAAAGTGGCAACAAATTCTAGAAGCCAACCAACAAAAGCCTCCTATGTGGTTAAGAGTGAACCAACAACATCATACCAATGCTGAGTATCAAAAATTATTAGCGGCAGCAGCAATAGACATTAAGACTACTGAGCCATTAAGTCATGCCATTGAGTTAACTCGGCCAACTGATGTGACTAAACTTCCTGGCTTTGATCAGGGGTGGATTTCAGTTCAAGATGGTGCCGCTCAACAAGCCGCTAGACTTCTTAATTGCCAACCTGGCGATGTAGTACTCGATTGCTGTGCTGCACCGGGTGGAAAAACCTGTCATATTTTAGAACAAACATCTGATATAGCCTCAATGACTGCTATTGATGTTGAAGCGGGTCGTTTAGTCAGAGTAGAAGAAAATCTAGCACGTTTAGGGTTAAAAGCTAACGTTATTGCCGCCGATGCTGCCCATTCAAAAACCTGGTGGGATGGACAAAAATTTGACCGTATTTTATTAGATGCGCCCTGCTCTGGAACCGGTGTTATTCGCCGCCACCCCGACATAAAATGGTTACGTAAGGCTAGCGACATTGAAGTGCTAGTAACGCTTCAACAGCAAATACTAAAAGAAACGTGGTCTTTGCTTAAGCCTGGTGGTACGTTACTTTATGCAACCTGTAGCATTTTACCGCAAGAAAACAGTAATCAAATAAGTTATTTTCTTAAAAATAATACCGATGCAGAACTGTTAAGTATTGGCGATAACGCCAAACCAAAAACAGAATGTATCGGTTGGCAACTATTGCCCGGAGAAAATAATATGGATGGCTTTTATTACGCTAAACTGTTAAAAACAATATTATAAAAACTATAGACCCTCAGTTAATACCAATCAGATTAATTAATTAGTTACAGTGGTTGGTATAACTCACCACGAGGGTGATGTTCATTGATGAGAATAAAAATAACAAATGAAAATAATCATAGTCGGTGCTGGTCAAGTTGGTGGTACTTTAGCGGAAAACCTTGTTGGTGAAAATAACGAAATATCTGTTGTTGATATTGATGGTGAAAAACTTCGTGAACTCCAAGATAAGATGGATTTACAAGTGGTTACTGGTCAAGGTTGCCATCCCGACGTACTTAAAAATGCCGGTGCTGAAGATGCCGATATGGTGATAGCGGTGACTTCAGATGATGCTACCAACATGATTACCTGCCAAATTTGTTCTTCTTTATTTAATACCCATAAAAAAATAGCCCGAATTCGATCCAATCAAGTATTAAAATACTCAAAACAGTTATTTCATAAAAACCATATTCCTGTTGACCACGTTATTGCCCCTGAAGAATTAGTTACCCGTGATATTGCCCGCTTAATAGACTACCCTGGCGCATTGCAAGTATTAGAATTTGCTCACGGAAAGGTGAGTTTAGTTGCGGTTAAAGCCTATTATGGTGGTTTGCTCGTAGGTCACGCCTTGTCAACATTGAGAGATCATATCCCAAATATTGACACCCGTGTTGCTGCTATTTATCGTAACGGTAAACCTATTCGTCCTTTAGGAACTACCGTCATTGAAGCTGATGATGAAGTATTTTTTATTGCGGCAAGTATTCACATACGCGCAGTAATGAATGAATTACAAAAATTAGAGCCGGCTTATAAACGTATTATGATTGTTGGTGGTGGTAATATAGGTGCGGGACTTGCACGAATTTTAGAAAGTAACCATCAAGTAAAATTAATTGAACGTTCACCAGAGCGTGCCGCGCAATTAACGTCTGAACTTAATCATACACTTGTTTTTAATGGCGATTCATCTGATATAGAGCTACTGACCGAAGAAAACATTGATCAATTTGATGTTTTCATTGCTGTGACCAATGATGATGAAGCTAATATAATGTCATCACTGCTAGCAAAAAAACTTGGTGTTCGAAAAACCATGGTACTTATTCAACGTGATGCCTATATCGAATTAGTTCATGGGGGAGCTATAGACATTGCAATATCACCTCAGCAAGCAACCATTTCAGCATTATTGACCCATGTTCGACGTGGTAGTATCGATAACGTTTATAGCTTACGCGGCGGTGCGGCTGAAGCTATTGAAATAATCGCTAAGGGTGATGAAAAATCATCAAAAGTGGTCGGTCGTACAATCAAAAATATCAGGCTACCACCGGGTACAACTATCGGCGCGGTTGTTCGCGGCTCTGAGGTATTAATTGCCCATTCCGATACACTGATCAATGAAGAAGACCACGTTATCTTATTTTTAGTCAACAAACGCTATATCGGTGACGTTGAGAAATTGTTCCAAGTTAGTGCTATTTATTTCTAGCTTATTATTGAGCCTCTGACATATCTCTGAGGTGTGAATAAATTAAATTAGTAAATTGGTAGATTAGGTTAGGTACGCCAAAATGCCGGAGTGAATAGTACTAATAAGGTGAATATTTCTAAACGGCCAAATAACATCGCCATAATTAACACCCATTTACTGGTATCACCGATTGTTGAGTAATTAGCTGCGACCTCGCCCAACCCAGGGCCAAGATTATTAATAGACGCAGCAACCGCAGTAAAAGCAGTAATATCATCCATACCCGTGGCAAGTAGTAATAACATACAAATAACAAACACTGCCGCGTAGGCAGAAAAGAACCCCCAAACAGCTTCGACAACCCGATCAGGCAAAACTTTTTTACCCATTTTAATACGGAACACCGCTTTAGGGTGAACCAGTTTATTAAGTTCACGTAAACCTTGTAAGTATAACAACAACACGCGTACAACTTTCATACCGCCACCGGTACTACCCGCACACCCGCCAATAAAACTAGAAAAAATAAGTAAAATAGGTAACAGCGTAGGCCAATCAGCAAATGACGTTGTCGCAAAGCCTGCTGTTGTACTAATAGAAACAGATTGAAACAATGCCTGATCAAAAGCCTGATCAGCATCTTGATAAGTTCCTGAAGTCATTAACACAGTAAAACAAATTAGTGCGAGTACAACTTGTATGCCAATAAAAACTTTGAATTCAGGATCATAAAAGTAATTTTTTAGCGACTTACTGTGCACTACCGCATAATGCAACGCAAAGTTAACCCCGGAAATTACCAAGAAAAAGACACAGACTAAATTTATTGTTGGACTATTAAAATATCCCATACTCGCATCATGAGTAGAAAAACCACCGATAGCGATAGTCGAAAATGAATGGCATATTGCATCGAAAGCCGACATACCGGCAAGCCAGTAGGCAACTGCGCAAGCAATAGTTAACGATAAATAAATGTACCATAAGTGCTTAGCGGTATCCGCGATGCGTGGGGTCATTTTTGAGTCTTTAACTGGCCCTGGTGTTTCAGCGCGATATAATTGCATACCCCCTATACCTAACATAGGTAATACGGCTACCGCTAAAACAATAATACCCATACCACCAAGCCACTGTAATTGCTGGCGATACCATAAAACAGAATGGGGCAAACCTTCTATATGATTTAAAATAGTTGCGCCAGTCGTTGTTAAACCTGAAAAAGATTCAAAAAAAGCATCAGTAATAGATAAAGAGGGTTGCTCTAATAAAATCAGAGGAATAGCAGAAAAGCTGGCTAATACCAGCCAAAATAACACCACAATAAGAAAGCCTTCTCGGGCTCTTAAGTCTGTTTTTTGATGTCTATTAGGATACCACGCGACAAAACCTGTAATCAGGCACCAAAGAAAACCTAATAGAAAAGGTACACCACCACCATCACGATAAATCATGGAGACCAAAGCGGGTGGCAGCATGGTGAAACTGAGAAGTGCCACCAATAAACCTAAAATTCGGATAATGTTTTTATATTGCACGTTTTATTATTTTTTGAGTGGTTGAATGTTATTGCTTCAAATTAGTTAATACTAATCTTCCTGCCGATAATGTTTGTAATTTTTCCGCGACTAACGCTAATTTAGCTTCCGGAATTAATAAACTGAACTGTACTTCTTGCAAATACTCTTGTTCAACAACTTGCCCTTCTGCTTGGCTAATTATATGAAACACATCATCAACTTCGCTATATTGACATGCTAGGGTTTTTGCCGCCATCGCTATTTTAGTTTTCGCTTGTAAAAAGATAAGCGCTTGGCGCACACTATCAGCATAAGCCCGCTGTAAACCACCGGTGCCTAACTTAGTACCACCAAAATATCGCACAACAACAGCACATACTTGTCCAATACCGCCACCTTGTAATACCGCTAGCATTGGCTTTCCTGCTGTTCCACTTGGCTCGCCATCATCGGAATAGCCATAACCTAGACTATCGCTAGCTGCTTTAGTTAAAAAAGCATAACAATGATGACTCGCTTGCGGCTGCGCCTGTTGAAGAAGCTTAACTTGAGCTTTAGCTTCTTCAATACTTTGACAGGGGGTTAAATAACAAATAAAACGGCTACGATTAACAACCGTTTCATGTTCCACGGTATTAACCGCTATTTGATAATCTTCACGCACAATAAACTATAGACCTAAATCACGAGTCATATTCTCATTATGTGATTGGTGAACAATAATATTATCTTCTATTCGAATACCACCAAAGGCACGCATTTCATCTACTTTTTGCCAATTAACTTGATCGCTATTAGCTGACTCTTTCAAGTTTTGTAGTAAAGAGTCTATAAAATATAAACCTGGTTCAATCGTAAAGACTTGTCCGGCTTCAATAACTCTTGATGAACGTAAAAAAGGGTGCGCTTCTGGTGCATTAATATGAGTACCACGCTCATCAGCCATAAAACCGCCAACATCATGTACTTGTAAACCAAGATGATGTCCCAATCCATGAGGAAAAAATGTACTCACTATGCCTGAATCTATCGCGGTATCCGCACTTACATTAATAAAGTCAAACTCAACCAGTACTTGTGCTATCTCTTTGAAGGTAGCAATATGTAAATCAGCATAAGAGAGCCCTGGCTTTAAGCCCGTAACTGCATTTAACATCAGTTGATCCATACGTGCGATTAATTCAGCAAATTTATCCCGTTTAAAAGAATAAGTACGCGTAATATCCGCAGCATAACCATTAAAGTTAGCGCCAGCATCAATTAAAAAAGATTGATGGGTTTGCGGCGCACTTTTATCTAAATCCATATAGTGCAAAATAGAACAATTTTTATTTAACGCGATAATATTGCCATAGGGTGTTTCATTAGTGGTGTAGCCTATTGCGTTAAGATAGGCATTTTGGATCTCAAATTCAGTATCGCCACTTAAAAAAGCCGCTTTAGCTGCTTTATGTGCCATTACGGCTAAAGAGTTTGATTGACGTAAACACTCTTGTTCATAAGCTGTTTTATAAGCACGGTGATAATGAAAATAATTCAGTAATGGTTCTGGGTTAATTGCTTCAAAGCCAAGTGCAGTAGCCACTTCGATATGGCTACCAATATAAGCGAAGTCTTTTTTATCATAAGGTAGTAATTTATCAACATCACTGGCTTTTTTTAATATTTTTATATTAAAAAACTCACCCCAATAACTTTCAGTTAAAGGTGTTATTTTATGCCAAAAATCAACTGGTTGATAATAAATTAAGGTTGGTTTATCTTCACCATTAATGATCAACCAACAGTTAGGTACGTCAATTAATGGTAACCAGTGTTTAAAATGAGGGTTTACTTTAAAGGGGTAGGTATTGTCATCAAGAAAAACTTTAACCTCTTGACCCGAATGAATAACAATACCTTCAATATTTTCACGCGACAACGCTTGTTTGGTTCTTTGTTGTAGCTGTTCTAAATGCTGTGGATATTCTGCTGTTAATTTATTTATTAGTTTACTCATTGAGGCTCCTCTAAATTTTTTTCATGATAACACAACGTTTTGTGTTCAAGTTATATATGACTAAGACTAGCGATTAAAAACCGTAACTGAACCCATACAGTTTAATCACCAATTTTCATGTTGATGACTTGCTCAAAAAGCTGACTCACCTGCCCTGGTTCATGCTGATATATTTCTTGATATGCCAAAACACTTTTTACATAATTTCGTGTTTCTTTAAAAGGGATGGTTTCTATCCAAATATCAGCGGGCATCGCGTCTAAATTTTTCAACCAACTTTTTACCCTATAAGGCCCGGCATTATAGGATGCGGTTGCTAAAACTTGATTGCCGTTATTGCGATCCAGTAATTTTTTCAAATAACGCGTACCCAGTTCAATATTATTATCTGCATCGAGTAAATATTTACGGTTGATTTTACCTTTTTTTAATGATTTTGCCGTATTAGGCATTAATTGCATTAAACCTTTAGCCCCTGCAGGTGAACGTGCATCTGTCATAAAAGAGCTTTCTCGGCGGGCAATAGCAAATGCCCATGCGGGTGCTATTTTTTCGTTGTTGGCATGACGATTAATCTCTTCATCAAACGCTTTAGGAAATCTCAGCGCTACATCATCTAAATAACCGACTTTAGCTAGTGTAAAAATGGTTCGATCAAACCATTGGTTTTCATTAGCCACTTTTGCAGCAATTAGCTTTTCTCTATTGGTTAATTGACTCATTAAATAATTCCATTCAGAACGCGCATGGTAATAACGTCCTAAATGATAGAATTCAAATGCTCGTTTTGCCGCTGGATAGTTTATCACCCGTCGCTTTTCCGCTAAAGAAAACGCCAACGGTTTATGTTGCATATTAGCAGGCGTTCGTAAGTAACTTGCGGCTAAAAATCCATAGTAATGTCGCTCATTTGCCAGCTGTTGTAATAAATATTGACCACGCTCGACAGTATCTGTCGCTATTAAGGCTCGTGCGTACCAATATTTCCACTTTAAATCGTCTTTACTTTCACGGGGTAATAGCTTTAAATCAACAATAAGGCGTTCCCAGTCTTGTTGTTTTAACGCTTGTGATAAACGCCACTGCAACATGTTGTTATTTAAAGAGCTAAACGCCAGTTTGTCTAACCACACTTGAGCCTGTTGATGACTTTTTGCCGACAATGCTAAGGCAAATTTTTCATTAATTTTTTGCTGTTGCCTAGCTGTAAAGTCAAACGTCTGCTGCGCTTTTTTATAGCTACTAATAGCTCGATCTGGATCACGCCAAATAAGACGCTTTAAACCATAAGCTAATATTTCCGTTTCTCGTATCGATTTATTAGGAAAGTATTTTAACTTACCTACCAGTGACGGATCACGACGAACTTTATGCCACAACTTAGCTAAGTACTGTTGCTCTGGTGGTAATAACTTAGTTAAGTAAGGAATTAGGGTATGCTTACCGCCATCAGCCGCTAGAACAATGCGTTGCCAAACTACTGTATTTGTTTGATAACCTGCTTTTTGCCAGCGCTCAAATAACGGATCACATGCTTTGTTTTGTGATTTCCCAACCTTCCATAGTTTAGTCACTTCAGGTAATACGACACTTTCAGGTAAACCTGCAGCCAATCTAAATTTAAGATGCTGACAACTTAATTCTGCATTATTTGAGGGCTTATATGCTTCTAAGAACAACAATCCTTTTTTCTTTTTTGCCAAATATTTTAACCAGGTTTTACGTAATCGCCAATCGAGCGGTGTATCTTTATATTTAACTAAAAATTTATTTATTTCCGCTGCATTAGACAGGCGTATATTGTTTAACAAACGCCGTTGATCTAAATAAGGCTGTAATGGATAATAATGAAGCTGGTTATAAAGAGAGGTGTATTGTGCAGATTTACTCTTATATACTAATTTTTCAGCTTTAATGAATCGCTTTTGCTGAACTTTATCAACTATTAAGTTCAATGGTTCACTAGCATATGCGCCGAAACCAATCCCATAAACCAATATAACTAATAAAATTTTTTGTATTAAGTTTTGCACTAAATTAACTGTCATTTATTTTAATTTTTATCCTATTTGTCCAATGTATATCAGTATATACCCAAATCATCTCAAAATGCAGGGGTCAGTTGGGATTGAAATAAGATACCCTTTGATTATAGTGAACTGTACTGCTCTGAAGTTGGTATCTTGAGGTGATTTGAAGAGAGTTTACACGTCAATTAAATAGTTGATATACTCTTAATTATTATTTAAATACAGTACAATATCCCTAGCTTTATCCTTTAAAAATTTTTAATGACTTCTATGCTAGACACTATTTTCCAAACAACTGATCATATTCTTGATGCTATCGGGCTACGCTGCCCAGAGCCGGTAATGATGGTTCGCTTAAATATACGAAAAATAGCGTCTGGTGAAACGCTGTTAATTAAGTGTGACGACCCTTCAACTACCCGTGACATTCCCAGTTTTTGCCGGTTTATGGAACATGAACTCATTGCTAAAAAAGTAGATGAGAAACCCTATTTATATGTAATAAAAAAGAGCTAAACGCCTTTATACCCGCTC
>JBLIEW010000082.1:0-19283 GCA_047633255.1 Colwellia sp. | reverse complement strand
TTGCACCTAAACTTGTGGATGGTATTAGCCTGCAAGGGCAATATACGTTATGGCAAAATGATGCTTTGAGTACCTCAATAGGAGTGGGGCTGTTTGCTTGGGAATTAGATTACACGAGTAAACTCAATGATAGTGTCATTAAGGTAAATGAGGATGATGTTGATATTTTTTATAACCTACAAATAGCTTACGCTATTACGGAGCAAGTTGAAGTCAGCGTAAAAGCGAGTCGTTATAGCTTGTCCGTGAATGATATAAATAATGTTGCCTTGGGTTTAACGTATCATTTTTAGAGGTTAAGCGCTCGATATTTATATATTGAGAATGATACCATCATCTAAACTGCTATTATGTTGGCCCTTAAGTTACCAGATTATGGATAGCTGCTATCTCACAATGGGGGCGTTAGCGCCTTAGAATTAATACTCTAAATTCGTTTGAAACTTACATGATTCAATGTCAGCTTTGAGGATTTGAGATCTAATTCCGTGCAAAAATTTTCGGCACAATCTCAATTATGAATGGATGTGAGTTTTTATATAAAAACGACAACTTTAGGATCCCTGATCTGCCGTTTTCAACTCAAAAGCTAACTTCCGCTTTTGGCTATCAGTGACCTAAAGAACAAACCATAGTTAATGTCAGGAATGCGCACTAAGTTGTCCGTTTAGGGCTAGAGCAGATAATTATTAACCGCTTACAATTTGAGCCTAGTTGTCTTTTACGCTTTTTTGACCCTTGCATTAACTTATCTTGGTCTTGGTCTTGGTCAATATTCTATAACCTTATATTTTATGAAGGCAAAAAAAAGGCTGATAATTTCTTATCAGCCTTTCATTATACCTTAGCGAATAGCTTAAGCGTTTTGTTCTCTAACAATCGCACGATAAGCGATATCAGTTCTGAACTCTACACCTTGCCAAGTAATTTGATGCAACAACTCATAGGCAAGCTGTTGTGCTTCAGTAACAGTATTACCTAGTGCAGTAGCGCATAATACACGACCGCCGTTAGTTGTTACTTCGCCTTGTGCATTTAACGTCGTACCCGCATGAAATGCTTTAGCGGATCTATTAGTGTTAATATCAAGACCTGATATCACATCACCTTTAGGATAGCTTGCAGGGTAATTTTTAGCCGCAAGAACAACACCTACTGCAGCGCGACTATCAAAATCAATCGTGGCTTTATCTAACTCACCACGTGTCGCCGCTAAACAAAGTTCAACGATATCTGATTGTAAACGCATCATAATAGGTTGAGTTTCAGGATCACCAAAACGACAATTATATTCAATGACATTGGGTGTACCGTCAGCAGCAATCATTAAGCCCGCATATAAAAAGCCGCTATAAGGAGCGCCTTCATTTGCCATGCCTTCAACGGTTGGCATTATGACTTCACTCATAATACGATCATGAATTTCAGGCGTAACTACCGGTGCCGGCGAATAAGCGCCCATACCACCCGTATTAGGACCTAAGTCACCATTTAAGGCACGTTTATGATCTTGGCTAGTTGCCATAGGTAAAACGTTCTTACCATCAACCATCACGATAAAACTTGCTTCTTCACCTTCAAGAAATTCTTCGATTACCACACGGTGTCCAGCATCACCAAAAGCATTGCCAGCTAACATGTCTGTAATCGCCTCTTCTGCTTCACGTAACGTAAGTGCAACAATAACGCCCTTACCTGCGGCTAAACCATCAGCTTTAACCACTATGGGTGCGCCCTGTTCACGCACATAAGCAAGTGCAGGTTCAACTTCAGTGAATTTTTCATAGCTACCTGAAGGAATTTTATTACGCGCTAAAAAGTCTTTAGTAAATGACTTTGACCCTTCAAGTTGTGCTGCTTTGGCACTAGGTCCAAAAATAGCTAAACCTTGCGCTTGAAAAGCATCAACAACACCATCAACAAGTGGTTGTTCAGGACCAACGATAGTTAACGCAATATCTTCACTTTGAGCAAAGGCGACTAACGCAGCATTATCGCTGACATCTATCTCGACATTTTCTAACTTGTTTTCTGTTGCAGTGCCAGCATTACCTGGGGCTACAAATACTTTAGTAACTTGACTAGACTGTGCCGCTTTCCATGCCAATGCATGCTCACGACCACCTGATCCTATAACTAAAACTTTCATTTATATTTCCTATTAATCTTTTTATTAACTCACCAGCACAAAAAACACGTCATTCACGTTAGTTGTTAAGCCGGAAGCTATTGTTTATTTTGCTTTTTAAAATCACTAAAACCAGTATTTTCAGGTTTTACAAATTTTAACGTCATACGATCGCTTTCGCCAATCGCTAAATATTTTGCTTTATCTGTTTCGCCTAAACGTAATACTGGCGGTAATGTCCATACACCTTTGGGATGTTGTGCCATATCTTTAGCGTTAGCATTTATTTCACTTGCGCCGGCAAAACGAAAGCCTGCGGCTTTTGCTTGCTTAATGGTGTTGGTTTCTGAAACATATCCTTTCGCTTTTTCAGGCGATACGCCAGCAGGTAATCTATGCTCAACAATACCGAGTACGCCACCAGGTTTAAGTGCGTTAAAAGCATCTTTAAATACTTGTTCAACACCAGCGTCTTTCCAGTTGTGTAAATTACGGAAAGTTAACACCATATCAGCACTGCCTTGTGGGGCTAATTCACTTTGCTTACGTGGTACAAAATCAGTTAAGACAACTTCGTTGAAAACAGCGTTTGAGGCGAGCTTTTTGACCAACTGTTTACGAGAATTTGAATAATAGTTATCTTCACCCGTATCAGGATAATGAGCACCATAAAGTTTGCCTGTGCCTTTTAAAGCCGGAGCAAGAATTTCAGTATACCAACCACCACCGGGGGTTATTTCAACTACGGTCATTTCTGGCGTAAAGCCAAAAAAGTTTAATGTTTCAATTGGATGACGATATTGATCTCTTGCTTTGTGTTTAGCTGAACGGTGTTCACCTGACACAGATTGTTCAAGGGCTTTACTGCTATGATCATGATGTTCATGAGCATAAAGAGTCACGCTAGCCAATGCACTAAAGCTAAGCGTTGAGGCTACTATTGTTGAAGTAATTAACGACTGTAAGCTTTTTAATTTGGTCATAATATTTCCATTAACTGTTTAGTCTGATTAAAAGACCACTAGTTATAACAGATTTCAAATAAACAAGCAGTGTTGACTTTGTTACATTAAATGAACAACCAACACTGCTTTTTTTACTTTGAATCATCTTAGCTTAACAAACAACCTTTAAGCTAGAGGATTCAAGTTCAAACGATAAGCACGGAGCGTATGACTATACGTGAGTACTTATCGTGAAGAATTTGTGTTCTCTAGCAACAAGGTTTTTTTGTTAATGGCGGAAGTGACGCATACCTGTAAACACCATGGCGATGTTATGTTCGTCTGCAGCGGCAATAACTTCATTATCACGCATTGAACCACCTGGTTGAATTACTGCGGTAATACCTGCTTCTGCTGCCGCGTCTAAACCGTCACGGAATGGGAAGAATGCATCAGATGCCATTACTGACCCTTTAACTTCAAGGTTTTCATCAGCCGCTTTAATACCCGCAACTTTTGCTGAATAAACACGACTCATTTGGCCTGCGCCGACACCAATAGTTGAACTGTTTTTAACGTAAACAATGGCGTTAGATTTAACAAATTTTGCTACTTTCCAACAAAATTGTAAATCACGCATTTCGTCATCAGTTGGTTGGCGTTTAGTCACAACTTTTAGGTCGTCACTTGTTACGCTACCGTGATCGGTATCTTGTACTAATAAACCACCATTAACACGTTTAAGATTAAAGCCTGTGGTTTTGCTTTCCCACTGGCCACATTCTAATAAACGAAGGTTAGGCTTAGTAGCAACAACCGCTGCTGCTGCAGCAGAGATACTTGGTGCAATAATAACTTCAACAAATTGACGAGAAACAATGGCTTCTGCCGTTTCTGCATCTAATTCACGGTTAAAGGCAATAATACCGCCAAACGCTGAAGTAGGATCTGTTTTATAAGCGCCTTCATAAGCCGCTAAAATATTATCACCAATCGCAACACCACATGGGTTAGCATGCTTAACGATAACACAGGCTGGTTCGTCAAATTCTTTAACACATTCTAACGCCGCATCAGTATCTGCAATGTTGTTATAAGATAATGCTTTACCTTGTAATTGTGTCGAGGTAGAAATTGAAGCTTCTTCAGGATTCGCTTCTTTATAAAAAGCCGCCTCTTGGTGTGAATTTTCACCGTAACGTAAATCTTGTGTTTTAATAAACTGGCTATTAAACGTACGTGGAAATTTAACTTTGTTGGTAACAGAAGCGACTGAGTCTTTTTCACCGTAGGCTGGTAACATTTTACCAAAGTAGTTAGCAATCATGCCGTCGTAGCTTGCTGTATGCTCGTAAGCAGCAATCGCTAAATCAAAACGAGTTTGGTATGTTAGCGAGTCATTGTTGTTATCTAATTCAGCTAATACGCGATCGTAATCACTGGCATTAACAACAATAGTTACGTCTTTATGGTTCTTAGCCGCAGCACGAACCATTGTTGGACCACCAATATCAATATTTTCAATGGCATTTTCTAAGCTACAGTTTTCATCGCTAACAGCATTAGCAAATGGGTACAAGTTAACCACAACCATATCAATTGCGCTGATATCGTTTTCTACCATTACGGCTTCATCCATACCGCGACGGGCTAAAATTCCGCCGTGTACTTTAGGGTGCAATGTTTTAACACGACCATCCATAATTTCTGGGTGACCGGTGTAATCAGATACTTCAGTTACTTTAATGCCGTTTTCAGCTAATAATTTTGCTGTACCGCCAGTAGAAAGAAGATCAACACCTTTTTCACTTAAGCGACGAGCAAATTCAACGATACCGGCTTTGTCAGAAACACTTAACAGTGCGCGTTTAATTGGACGTGGAGTATCCATTTTGTATATATACCTTTTAATAAATTTAACTATTCATCTTGTGGTTGTATCACCCAATTAATGTGTAAGTAAAAAGTACTCATTGATAGTTATCAACTCCGTGCTTTTTCTTCTAATTGCACTCTACAATTTAAAACTGAACAGCTAATTGAATAAATATTTAGATTCGTTTAAAAACAAAAAGCACCCGAGGGTGCTTTAAAAATAATTGGTATTCTAGTTCATGCCGTATTTTTTTAATTTCTTACGTAATGTACCGCGATTGATACCTAGTAAGTTTGCAGCTCTTGTTTGATTGCCGCGTGTATACATCATCACTTCTTCTAACATTGGCGCTTCAATTTCGCTCAATACAAGGTCATACATATCATCAACATCATTACCATTTAACTGCTTTAAGTAGTTATTGATAGCTATTTTAGCTTGTGTACGCAATGGAGACGTTTTAGTTTGCGTTTGAATATCACCAGTGATGAATGGAGAAGAAATATTTTGTTCGAACATAATGCACAACTCTTTCTATTAATATAAATAAAATAATCAACTGTTCACTAATGAACAAGCTGATCAAAACAAAGGTTTAACATCTCAAGCTGTTCGCTTGTTGACGATAAACCATTAAAAGTAGCTCTAAAAGCTTTGCCCTGGTCACCCGCAAAATACGGTGTAAATCCTTCGCCTAATAAAGCAAAAGAATGTATATACCAAGACACATGTTTACGGGCGATTCTCACGCCCATGTAGTCACCATAAAACTGATGTAATTCCTTTACGTGCCCAAGTAATATTGAACCTACCTCATTCACTGAGGGAGCAGACATTTTGGTTCCTGTTTTCAAAAAATGATTTATTTCTCGAAAAATCCAAGGTCGCCCTTGGGCACCTCGACCGATCATAATAGCATCGGCTCCGGTATAGCTTAATACTTGCTCAGCTTTTTCTACCGAGGTGATATCGCCATTTGCTACAACCGGAATTGAAACAGCTTGTTTAATCGCTTTAATCGTGTCGTATTCCGCATAACCTTTATAAAAGTCATTACGGGTTCGACCATGTACTGCAAGCGAAGCAATACCGTACTCCTCAGCAATTTTAGCTATTTCAATACCATTGCGGCTATTTTCACACCAACCAGTGCGAATTTTTAACGTAACCGGAATACTCACCGAATTCACCACAGCTTTCACTATTTGTTCAACCTGTGCTGGATCCCTTAATAAAGCAGAGCCCGCTAACTTTTTATTTACCTTTTTTGCTGGGCAGCCCATATTGATATCAATAATCTGCGCACCATTATCCGCATTAATTTTTGCTGCAAAAGCTAACTCATCAGGACAACTACCCGCAATTTGTACACTGCGAATTCCTGCATCATCGCTGTGAAGCATTCTTAATTTAGATTTTTCGGTATTCCAAACCTTGGGGTTAGACGACACCATTTCTGATACCGCTAAACCTGCGCCTAGTCGACAACATAATTCTCGAAAAGGTTGATCGGTAATTCCAGCCATTGGGGCCAGAAAAACGTTACTGTCAAATTGATACGAACCTATCTTCACGCTGACTACTTTTTGAGCTACTCTTCAAAAGGGCGCTAAGTTTACGTGTTTTTTTGCCCATTGAAAAGCATAGAATTTAAACAAAAGTTGTTTTTTTATAGGTTTTTAACATTGACTTTTACTAAAGTATTGATGTGAGTGTTTTTTGCACAATTGTTTGGCTGATTAAAATGTGATATTTACACATTATTAATTGAAAAATGCGGGGAAAGGCGCTAGTGCATGGTAAATAGCTATTAATTATCTCGTCATCGTAGACGAGGTTCTCAATGGTATTACTATTATAATTTAACTTTTTTGACAAAAATAATGGGATAGAGCCTTATCCCACACTGGTGGTATTGCCTCAAGTAGAGCCCTTACCATCAAAAGAAAAGTGTTAAAGGGCTTTATTGAATTACCGCGTTAGCTCGGCTTTTTTTGTCCGTTAAGACGAACCCATTCTTCTTGCACAGTGACGGGTGCCATATCACACCATTGCCCGTAAATATCTTGTAAGCTTTGTGCTTGTTCTTCTAGTACCCCTGATAACGCGAGTAAACCTTGTTCACCAACATAGGCCATAATAACAGGTGCCAATTCACGTAATGGCCCAGCTAAAATATTCGCCACAACAATGTCTGCTTTTAATGTTGGCTGATCTTTTGGTAAATATAACTCAAGTCTGTCATCAACATTATTACGTTTAGCATTGGCAAGGCTTGCTTGTAATGCTTGTGGGTCAATATCAATACCAATGACTTTTTTCGCGCCTAGTTTCAGTGCAGCTAAAGATAAAATACCTGAACCACAACCAAAATCAACTACGGTTTTATCTTGTAAATCTAAGCCATCAAGCCAAGTTAAACATAAGGCAGTGGTTGGATGCGTGCCTGTGCCAAACGCTAAACCGGGATCCAGCATAACATTCACCGCTTCAGGCTCTGGTACTTCACACCAGCTTGGACAAATCCATAAACGTTCGCCAAACTTCATTGGGTGGAAATTATCCATCCATTCACGTTCCCAGTCTTTATCTTCTAGCTGCTCAAGTTTATATCGCATCGCCACTTTATCAGGGTGAATGCCTTGCAAATAACTGATCACTTTATCCATATCATGACTGGCATCAAATAAGCCCATTACAACAGTATTTGACCAGTAGATGACTTCATCGCCTGGTAAGGGTTCATATATCGGTGTATCTTTTGCGTCAATAAAGGTGACCGCTTGCGAGCCACAAGCAACAAGCCAATCACTGTATTTTTCCGCCGTTTCTTCATTGGCGCTTAATCTAAGTTGTATCCAAGGCATTTCAGTATTCCAATAATAAGTGTTCTTGCTTTATGCTGACAATAAATAAGTGTTATAGCTTTATTCTGACAATAAATATTCACAATGAGAGTTTATCATTCATTGGTGATAGAGTTACCACAAATTCACACAATACTGAGTAAACTCCATGTTAGATCTACTACCCGATTTATTTGATGACTATAGCGAACAACTGCAATTGGCAGAGCCTTTATTTAACGACTACGGTGGTAATACTCTCTTTAGTGGCGAAATAGTGACGGTAGCTTGTTTTAATGACAATTCAAAAGTAAAAGAACTTGTGGCGACTAACGGCACAGGAAAAGTCATGGTAGTTGATGGCAAAGCGAGTTTAACTAATGCACTACTAGGTGACATGTTAGCTGAAAAAGCTGTTGCTAATGGCTGGCAAGGTATCGTCATCAACGGTTGTATTCGTGATGCAGGTACCATAGCGACTTTAGCGCTTGGCGTAAAAGCCCTTGGCTGTAACCCCATAAAAACTGAAAAGTTAGGTGTGGGTGAAGTTAATCAAACCATTAATTTTGCTGGCCTTACATTTATAGCGGGTCAATTTATTTATGGTGATGCCAATGGCTTAGCTATCAGCGAAAAAAAATTAATGCTAAAGTGAGATAAACACACCATCACTAGCGTAAAATAATGAAATACTTCCCGATTTTTCTCGATGCAAATTATATCTCTGCCATGATTATAGGTGGCGGAGAAGTGGCATCACGCAAAATTGAATTGTTATTAAAGTCCACGGTTAACATTACGATAATGAGCGAAGACGTTTGTGATGGTGTTGAGCGCTTAATTAACTTGCATAAATTAACCTGGCTGAAACATAATTATCAACCGGGTCATTTTTCTAAAATTAATATAGTCATCGCGGCTACCGACGATAATGTGATAAATGAGACGGTTGCTGAGGAATCTCGCTCGTTAAACATTTTAACCAATGTGGTCGATCAACCCGAGTTATGTACTTATATCACCCCAGCTATTATTGATAGAAGCCCAATGATTATTGCGTTATCTAGCTCTGGTAGCGCACCTATTTTAATCCGGATGTTACGCGAACAAATCGAAAAAACGCTGCCGCAAGGTTACGGTAGATTAGCTGACTTTTGTTATAAATTTCGTGAGGATGTTAAAGCACAGGTTAAAGGCTTACGTAATAGACGTAGTTTTTGGGAAAGTACGCTTAGAGGTCCTATCGGTCAAGCCGTTCTTGATGGCAAACAACAACAAGCTGAACAACAACTTATTGCCAGTATTAAACAAGAAATAGCCCCGCCTAGTGGTGAGATTATTTTTATTCATACCAAAGACGGTAATCCCGATAATTTAACGTTAAATGCGCATCGCGCTATGCAATTTGCTGACGCCGTTTTTTATGATGAAACGGTGAATATAGAGCTGATTGAATATATACGCCGCGATGCGGAAAAATTTCCTCAAACAATTTATTCTGAAATATTAGTTAATTACCAACATGCTATCGAGCTAGCTAAACAAGGCCAAAGAGTGCTTTATTTATTAGCAGGTCATGAAACCTTGCCAAAAAATGAAGCACTAACAACCAGTAATATAACGACACAAGAAATAATTAGCGGAAGCTAATGGAAAAAATGGACTGTTCATAGAGAACAGTCCATTTTGATGTGTGATTTACAGTAGTGTTATTACCGTGATTTTACAACGACATAACAAAATCAATTAATGATTTACGTTCTATTTGTGTCAACGCCATAAAATCAACTTTACTTTGCTCAGCTTCACCGCCATGCCATAAAATAGCTTCTTCAATTGTTGCCGCTCTACCATCATGTAAAAAACCAGCAGCAGGATTTACGGTTTTAGTTAAACCTATACCCCATAAAGGCCTTGTTTTCCACTCCACTCCTGTGGCAGTAAAATCACGGCGATTATCGGCTAATCCTTCACCCAAATCATGTAATAACATGTCGGTAAAAGGATAAATATGCTGGCCTTTTAATGCATCAGGGGCTGGTAAACCACCCAGTAATAACGCTCCTGTTGCTGTAATAAAATCAGGTTGATGACAACCAGTACAATTGACTTCGTCGAAAAGCTGGGCGCCTGCTATAACAGATATATTTTCAACATTACGCCTAGCCGGTACAGCTAAGGTTTCTGCATAAAATACCACTTCATCTGAAAAAGATTGATCAGCCTCAGTATTACCTTGTTCATCAACACCCGTGTCTCCAAAACCCGTGCGCGCTAAATAACTTTCATGTAAAAGTGTATTAGCAATACTTTCATCAGGGAAAAGTGGATTAGTAATCCCCATATCGCCACGTAACGCACCAAGGGATTGTACACGAACACTAGGCGTACTTGCTTTCCAGCCAAAACGGCCTAATGATACAGGGATAGGATCGTTGTTTTTTGCTTTGACTGGATCAAACACCCAATTAGGACGTCCAGAAACACCATCACTATTGTCATCATTTTCATCTGCTAATCTTAAAATATCAGCATCGCTTATTAACTCAAGTAAACCTAATCCGAAAACAGGCATACCATTTCGTGGACTATAGCGAACATCCGCTTGTAAAAGTGCGCTATTTAAACGGTTTTCAGCACTCACGTCATAGGGTTGCTCAATAGTAAACACTGGCTTTTTAAGTTCTACCGTGTTGCCATCAGCATAATTAACAGTAGAGTATTCGTAAGCAAGATACACATTCGCTTGACCGATAAAGGGATTTTCTTGCCAATCATCTCGAGCTTTTAACACTCCACGATGAAAGAGTTGTGTGCCAAAACCATCAACACCAACATTTTGACAATAATTATTTTTTACTAACGGTGCATCACATTGACCATCATCGATACTCATGCGAAGAAAAATGCCTGCACCTGAGCCTAGTAAAACACGCTCTTGCCCATCAGGTACAATAATTGTTGATGGACGGCCATCACGTTGATGACATGAATTACAATCTTGATTGTTAAATACTGGACCTATTCCGTCTAAGTCTGGATGTTCACTATTAGGTGCGGTAGTAAAAGCGGTTTCAAAATTAGCATCGCCCGCTAAATGTTTATCTAATTCTTCGGCATTTAGTGTCGGTATTGGTGTTGAAAATCCATGACCCGAATTACTAGCATTAATAGCCGTTGTGGTGTCTCCTAGGTTTTTAATATAAGTATAACCTGGAAATTCTATTGTTTTTTCTTTCTCTGAACTATCAGAATTACAGCCATTAAGTAATGCCATTGATAAGGTGAGAATAACGGTTATGTATTGTCGTTTTTTAATAAAAAAATTCATTAGTGCTCTCTCTTGGCGCTATTTATTAAAATAATTTATAAAGTATAAAAAAAGGATAAAATATTATACCGTAGTATATATTTCATCCTTTGTTCGTTTGACATGCGCTTAAATTAATTGAATTTAATTAATAAGCAGTCTTGCGTTATACACCCCACTTGTTTAGTAGCGTTAACACGTCATTTTCCAAAGAAGTTTGCAAGGTTGCTAAAGCATCAATAGCGGCTTGAATTCTAACGCGAGCATCAGTATCACTGATAGCTTGTCTAAAAGGTAAACTTGCTCCCTCTGTCCCTGCAATAGCCTTTATCGCTGCAATAGCGTTAGCTATTTCAGTGTCAACTCGGCTCGATAGGGTTGCATCAGCAGCTTTAACAAAATCGATAATACCCTGTTTATCAGCGCCGCCTTCAAATTCACCACGATAAACATTTTGTACACCTTGAATGTTATCAGTAAAATCTGTTAATGAGTTCCAGCTATATTGAGACTCAACTAAAGAGGTATCTGCTGTTGCCGTACTGTTACCAAAAGGGTCAGAAATTTTACCATTACCTACTTCATCAACAATACCAATCATACCGTTAATTAATTCTTCAACCACCGCTAGTTTAGAAGCATAAATATTATTATCCACAGTTAACAATTTATCTTGGTATGCATCATCGCCTGTTACCCAAGCATCATAAAGGTCTTGAGTATATTCTTGAAATACTTCAGCTGTAGCTGAAAGATATTCACGTTCACGCAATGTCATGTCGGCAATTAATTTTTCATTATCAGCTACACCATCACCAAACAATAAAAATTCCATAGTATGAAAACCTTGCACATCATCATTTGATGATTTAACAGAGTCAGCTGAAAAAGCTGTACTACCATCTAATACACCCTGTAAGTCGGTGGTATTTAATGGCCAGCTATCTAAATGTGGGTCAATACTTAACCCATCTACAGGGCCAAAAATATGTGACTCTCCTTGCTCCCAAGGTTCACGTGCCGCTTTCCATGCATTTTGTGCGGCAAGTAAATTATCATCTGTAGGGGTGTTTACTAAGGTTTTAGTAGCTAAAAAGAAAGCATTTGCTTTGTCATTTAGCACTTCATAACCTTCAACAATAACATCATTGGTTAAGTTGGTAATGACTTCTGTGGCATCAAAGCTAAAGCCTGCATCATCAGCAGGAACAGTAGTCTCATCATTAGAAGAGCTACCACAACCACTCAACAAAAGAGTCGAAACAGTTAAAGCGATTAACGTTTTTTTTAGTAACATAAATATTCCTTATTTTTTCAGTACCTAATCAGCACATAAATAGTTAAATTGAAAAGTAATACCCCATAGATAAACTAAATGATTGGGTCTCATCTAAGTTATCTTGAGCATAATGTTGTTGTGATACTTGTCCTTTAAACACTAAATTTTTAGTCGGAAAGTAGTTAATACCAAATGAGATTTCTTGCGTATCAAAACGAGAAGTTGGCTTTCCTTCTTCTATTTTTTTTATTGGGTTAGCGTATTCATAGGCGGTAAATAAATACAATGGTGTGGTCAATCCAAAAAAGCTTTTAGTATCATAAGCAACTTCTAAAAATGCGGATTCAGCTTCACTGCCTAGCTGCGCAAAAACACCAGGCCTAAGGCCTGCTGTGGTTTTATTTGCTTTGGTTATCGCTTCGCTATCATCTAATTGACCAAAAAGGTATTGCCCTCTTGCTAACCAATTGTCCTGTTCCCATACACCATGTAAACCAATCAATGTTAAATTACCATCGCCTGATATTTTATTAGTTTTATTACGATTGCCTGACGTATTACCATTATAAAAACTAACACCCACACTTGATCCTGATTTTATGTTGCCGTAATCAAGGCGAAACGTTAAAGCAAGGTCATCACTATTCACTTGTTCAAAACGTGTTTGATGACCCGTAGCAACCCAGTGATGCGTTCTAAAATATTCTGAATTTAAACCTGTACTAATTAAGGTTTGTGCAGTAAATTTATTCCATGATGCTGAAACGTTAACACCCGTTTCATGCCAAACCTGTGGGATAAGTGTAGCTTCACTCCAATGACGTTCTGTGGTGAAATATTGACTTGGTTTGTGTAAATCAGTGCCTATGCCTACAGGTACCGTAATGTGTCCCATTTTCACGGAAATATTGTCATTGTATTGGTATTTAACTTCCAATTTTTCAACAATAACTTCACCACCCGCTTCTATTTCAGTTTCAAATTCACCAAATTCATCAAAGCCATCATATTCAAGAGTAACGCCTGTTCCACCATGCTCATATTCAATTTCTAATTCAACTTGCCATTTAGAATCAAACTCATAAGCAAACTCTATAACCACTCTTTCTAAATCGGTTATCGCTCTTTGATCAGGATCTGTATCTTGAGTATTTTTAAACACGGGTGCACTTTTATAAAGTATGTTGCCATACGATTTAATCTGCCAATTCTTGTCATTTACATTCAGCACTTTTGGCGCTAAAGCTTTTTCAGTGAAGGCTTTTTCCGCTTTGAGTTCAATTAATTGTTTTTCGATTGCCTGTAACTGCTGTTGCTGTTTTTCAATAGCCGCTTTAAGCTCAACGTCAGTATTGGCAATACTATAATGACTAACAGAAAGCAAACTGAATGTTGCTAAGGGGATAAGGATATTTTTCATTAAATCAACCAAATACAAATGATAATTAATTCTATTTGATCGTATAGTAGTTACATTTGCCTGTAGTTGCAAGTGATAATCTATATCATTGCGATTATCAATCAAGGTTATGGCTTAATTTAATAATGGAAATGTTGAAGAATTTTAGTAGAAAAACAAAAACAGAATTATTTTTAATATCTAGGTAGGTGCTAAACTAAGCAAGCTCTTAGGATATATATCCGCCACAACTCAAGTTACAGGTTTAACACCTGTAAATTGTCATTAATTCTGGTTTCTAAAATATCACCGATGGTTGGATAAGTTAATTCATAGCTGTGGCTATATATTTCTAGAATATTACCAAATGGGTCTTCCATGTAAATCATGCGATATGGCTTCTCACTAATAGGGCTATCGTCTTCTTCAATTTCAGTTGGTTCCATAATAAGGTACCAACCTAAAACTTCAGTATAAAATTTTACAGCTTTTTCAACACTCGATACTTAAATGCCAATATGTGAAAATGTTCTTGGATAGGCTTTGCTCATTATGAATAACCTCTGTTAATTTGATGGACAAAGTATAGACAATATTATAGATTATAAAAAATTATTATATATCATTCTATGAGTATATTTCGTTATGATAAATCCTACTTGGCTTAAAACTTTCTGTGCCCTTGCGGACATCGGTCACTTTACCCAAACCGCTGAAGTGCTATTTATGACACAATCCGGTGTTAGTCAACATATCAAAAAATTAGAAAGTCAGCTTGATACCCTACTATTAATTAGAAATGGAAAATCTTTTTCGTTAACAGAGGCCGGGGTAAAATTACATCAGCAAGGCAAATATTTACTCAACACGCTAATAGAATTAGAAGCGTCAGTTAAACTAGATGAACCTTTTTCAGGCACGGTTAAAATAGCCTCTCCTGGCAGCGTAGGCCTAAAGCTATATCCCTACTTATTAGATGTTCAACAACAACATTCAAACTTAATTATTGATTATAGTTTTGCACCCAACAGTGATATTGAAGAAAAAATAGCGGATAGAATAATTGATATTGGTCTGGTCACTGAATTTAGTAAAGTCAAAAATATCATTTGTAAAAAAATAGCTGTGGAGCCACTCGTTTTAGTCACCTCGAATGAAGTTAAATCAATTAATTGGCAACAGTTACTTAACCTAGGCTTTGTTTTTCACCCCGATGCACAGCATCATGCCCAATTATTATTAAGTAAAAATTTTTCGGCGTTTGAGCATATAGAGCAGTTTGATGGTAAAGGTTTTTCTAATCAAATTAGTTTGATTTTAGAGCCGGTTAGCCGGGGAATAGGATTTACTATTTTACCATTACATGCGGTAAATGCGTTTCATAAACAATCGCATATTCGGATACATCAACTTGAACACCCTGTTGGGGAGTCGTTATACCTTTGCCATAATCATCAATCTTTTGAAACTAAAAGAAATACCTATATAAAATCAGTAATCAGCAGTTTTATCAGTGAATAATGATCTTGGTCTAGTTGATGGTAAGTCCATTAAAATTAGTAAAGGGCATATAAGAATTAATGTGAGATATGACCTCCAATAACTTCAATTCTGTTACGGCCATTTGCCTTAGCTTTATACATAGCTATATCAGCGTCTTTTATTAATTGTTCGAAATTAGTATGTTTATCATTCGCAGTGCAAATGCCTATACTGACAGTCATACAAACGTCTTTACCTTCGAATGCTATACTATTATTAGCTAAAGAATGTTGAATACGCTTGGCGGTTTCAACTGCGCCATTTAAGTCGCTATCAGGTAAAATAATGATGAACTCCTCTCCTCCATAACGAGCGAAAAAGTCTATTTTTCGTATTTCTTCAGTACAAACTTTACAAACATTTATCAAAATATCATCACCAAATAAATGACCGAACTGATCATTTACATTTTTAAAAAAGTCACAATCTAGTAAAATAACAGCCAATTGGCTTTGGCTTCTTTGTACTCGAGAAAACTCTGCACTACCCCGCTCAAACAGTGCACGACGGTTGGCAACTTTGGTTAAATAATCAGTATTAGATAATTGCTCTAATACGTGTGTTCTTTCTGCTACAGTTTTTTTCATTGACTCCAAAGAGACCGTCGTTTCACTTAACTTTTTATTCATTGCGTTAAATGCACTGGCGATACTATTAAACTCTTGGGATTGATTAGAAAGCTCTATTTTTTGAAAATCTCCGCTGTGATTTTTTTCAAAGGCACTTTTGACTTCCTCAAGTGATGTTCTAAATATTTTACTTAATCTAAATGCACCATAAACTAAAATAGAAATGACGAGCAATAAGATGGATAAAATAAATATTATCTGGTTTCGAATAACATTTTTAATGTCTTTTTTAACAATGTTAGAAAGCTGTATTGAATCAGAACGAATGGCTTCTAATTGCGTCATCAACCTTATTTTTAAATGTTTTTTAATTATCTCATTAGCATTTTTTAATTTGTTTTTATTAATGGCATTAAATAGCCGTAGTACATTCTTATTTTGGCTTTCAATACTGTTTTGAATGGTTTGTTGTTGTGGTGTTAAACCAGGGGCAAGTCTAAGTAACTCATTAAATTTATTATCTAAGATAAGCCAGTTCACCGTGTTATAATTGCTAGCGTAGATGTTTTCACTAATAATAAATAGCTTTAAAATATGTGTATGATCCTCGACTTTATGCGCATATACTTCACGTTTTAACGCAGTATCTATGACTTGAGTTGACCATAAAATACTAATTACAAGCACAACAAATAATGCACAGCTACTTATTGTAAAAAAATAAATTTGTCGCTGTAAGCTTAATTTCATAAAAATATCCTTATTTGTTTACAGTGGTAAATTTACAGCCCCGGGTTCAACCTGTAATAATGCCCTACTATCAACAAAACGTTCTGAATTAGGAACGTCCTTAAACTCTCTCATTTGTGTTTCCACTGCCCATACAGCTTGAGATCTAACATTCAAAATTAGTGACTGATTCAGTCCCAGCTTAAAAATATAATCAGGCCAAACCCAATCAATAAATGCAGGATCTAAATTAAGTTCATCTATCACTATTTTTTTAGATTCTTGAGGGTGCGAAGCAATATAATTAATAGCAGTGTGTAGCCCTTGAATCACACACTTTGCTTTTTCTACAAGCTCTCTATCAACAAGTTCTCCGCCTGCTGTTTGAGAAATCAAGTTAAAACTCAATGTACTTAAACTTTTAGTATCATGAATTTTTATTTTGCTACCAAGTAGTTGTGATGCTTCAAAAACAAAAGGCTCCCAAGGAACGATAGCATCAACCTCATTACGACTAAAACCCTGTATCAATTGTTCTGGTTTGTAGTGATATAATTCAACATCCCCCATTTTTAACCCTTCAATGGCTAACAGCGTACTTAAAAGGTATTCACTGGCGGTACCTTTAATCACACCAACTTTTTTACCTTTTAGACCCAGTGTTGATTTGATATTATCAGAAGAACGAGTGATTAATTTCACATCATTATCAGATTGTACAAACATTGCATGGGTGACAAATGACTGTTGAGTCAGACTTTGAAAAGCAATAACCGAATCAGAACTGGTACCAAAATCAACCTTGCCGTTCATCACTTTCTCAAAGGCGATTTGACCACCCATCACATCAAAATATTTAACCCTGACACAAGTTTCATCAAAAGAATTTATGGATTGAGCGACATAAAAAGGAGTAGACAACGGTGTTTTAGAAACAGCAATAGTAACGAGATACTTTTCTTGACTCCAAAAATTTTGTAAATTAAAACAGAATACCCCAATGCCAACAATAATAAGTATTGTTATAAAAGATACAAAGGAGTGTTTTAAATTCAAGTTATCAACCTCTAATTTTTTCTTTAGAACATACGTAGTCATCTGGTTTAATGACAAGAAAAATTTATTGCAACATTATTGGTTCAACAGGTTCACAGTTAAGCTTAAGCTATCTATCCTAGCTTGGCTCACTTTCTATAAGCAAGATTATTATCCAACTTTCAGATGACAATTTATCATACCTAAGTTAACGATGAAATAATAATCGATCTTAAGCCTACACCCTAATTCTATAGTTTATTTTCACTAGTTTTATGAACAACGCATGAGTCGAGCAACTTGATAATTAAAAAGCTTTAAGGGTCAACACACTCTAGAATCGTGATCCCTTGTCGATAACCTAAACCACCGTTTCCATGTATTAAGCCAAGTTTTTCTGGGCCATCACACAAGCGCTGATGCATTAGTACAAGTGCATTAAGCGCTGGATTATTCCATGCGGCTCTCGCTAAATTCATGCCGCCGGTAATGGTAATACTATGTTTAGCAAGAAAGTCTGGAATATCCTCTAAAATATCAACCAAACCGCTAACTAATAAGAAAGCCATTGGAACAACAGGATAGCAAGTATAAGTTTCTAATAAAGCTTCACCACCTTTGAATAGTTGAACAAAATCGATATCCGCTTCGTCGCAGGCTTGTTGATAAGCTTGTTGTAAGTGGTCATATCGAGCAATATCAGTTAAAAAATCTCGGCCATCACCCTCAAGGCGGCTCAACCCTACCGCTTTCACTTTTAACCACTGGCTTTTATCAACGCCTAACTGCTCAGCGATATCTGCACGCGTTAACAATAATCGACCTGAAAAATCTACCATAGGATTTGCGCAATCAACCCCTCTAAACAGGTCTGTTATCGGTTTATACCAACGTAAATCCGGTAATAACTCTGGGGTAAAGGAGTCTGATAAAGCGTTACGAAAACTCACTTGATAATTTTCAAACAATGCACTGGCAAATTTTTTAAATTGTTGTTCTGTAATCGCGTGATTTTCACTAAAAGTGTACGCTAAATCGGTATAAGCTTGCGTTAATGGATAACTTTGACCATAAACTGCCATTTTACTTAAGCGTTCTCCTCGGCTATAACCGGTTTTTATATGATCTTTACCGCTAATGACAACGGCAGCTTCACCGTTTTCTATTAATTTTTTTGCTTCAGCCAAGGCTTCAATCGGAGCGCAACCACTTCTAAAATGATGTTCTTTTTCAGGGCTGTGCCAATCAGCCGATAAAGGCTCTATGACTAAATATTTAGGCGTAATACCGCGTTGAAGTAATTGTGACTCAAGCAATAAAACCTTATCAAGACTACCTATCTCATCTTGTTGTTTAGCTGCGCCAATAATAAATGCAGAGGAAGTTTTCACAAATTATTTAATCCAATAATAATGGTAGATACCAACTTTATGCTATTTAAACAAAATTAAAAACCTAAAATAAAAAAAGTTCAATGATACAAAATCAAATATTATTTTACGGTAAAGGTGATTGTCTTAATAAGCATTCTTCTTAGTGCTTTATGGCAATTTTTATGTAATTAGAATTTAATTATCCTAAAATCATAATTAACATATTACCTTTTAATTATATCTTTGTAGTAAA
>JBLIEW010000081.1:0-19430 GCA_047633255.1 Colwellia sp. | reverse complement strand
ATATGTTTACTTGTATTTTTGCCTTGGCACGTACAGTAGGATGGGTATCACATTGGCATGAAATGTTAAGCCAGCCTGGACAAAAAATTGGTCGTCCACGTCAGTTGTATACGGGTGAAGCACAACGTCCATACAGTAAAATCAAAAAGTAAGAGTTTACTTTTTACCGTTTGAGAATAAGTTTAAGTTTTTAAGCCAGCGTTTTTCGCTGGCTTTTTATTATGTGTACTTTTATATGCACTTTGTAAAGTGTTTCCATATCTCAACTCAAGTACTACCTCATTCGTTGTAGAAGCTTATCTATTCACTTAACCATATTCTTAACTCATCCTGCGCATTGCAATACTCATTATTATCGTTTCTCTATTTAGGATTGCGAGACTTCGTAGATAGGAGTTTTAAATATTAGAACAATGATTGCAGACAATTTTAGTGATTGAGTATTCGTGGGTATCCCTCAGTGATAGTGTAAATTTAGATTTAATAGTTAATGAGTTATTAGAATGATCTGGTGAATATAAATCGCGAGCAAGTTTATAACAAATAATATAATCTCAATGAATCTACTGTTTTTAGCAAAAAATCTAATAAAAACAAAGATTAAACCAACACAAAACATTTGAGACTTATGAACGACTATTATAATAACAAATACCCTGAAGTTGCCGATTTAAAAAAAAAACTAGATCACGCATACCGAAGTTTGCATTCGATTACTTAGAGGGTGGTTGCATGGAAGAAATTGGTATTCGTCGTAATAGAAAAGATATTGAATCCATTCAATTACGTAGTGAATTATTAAAACCATTTAAAGGAAGCGACTTAAGTATTGAGTTATTTGGTCATACATATAGCGCTCCTTTCGGCGTTGCTCCTGTAGGTTTACAAGGTCTAATGTGGCCAAAATCACCAGAAATATTAGCTAAAGCGGCTGCAGAGAAAAATATTCCGTATGTTCTAAGCACGGTTTCTTCAAGTAGCTTAGAGCGAATTGCAGAGATTTCAGAGGGAAAAGCTTGGTTTCAACTTTATAATCCCACCGATACAACAATACGAAAAGATTTATTAGACCGAGTAACAACAGCCCAATACCCTGTATTAGTGATAACAGTCGATGTGCCTACATTTGGTTATCGACCAAGGGATATCAAGAATGGCTTAGCGATGCCCCCTAGCATGACATTGACTAATATTTTACAAATGCTCGCTTGCCCTCAGTGGCTCCTTGCTACCGCATTAGCTGGCATACCAGAAATGGCAACACTCAAACCATACATGCCTAAGAAAATGTCAAATGACCAATTTGAAGAATTCTTAAACAAAACGGTCATGGGACTTGTAAACATTGAAGGGCTAAAACCGATAAGAGAATACTGGAAAGGTCCTTTAGTGATAAAAGGCTTAATTAATGAGTTAGATGTTGAATCGGCGATATCTTTAGGGGCCGATGGCGTTGTTATATCTAATCATGGTGCCCGACAACTTGATATAAGTGAATCTCCTGTTGAGCCCCTACAACGAATATCAAAAAAGTATGGCGACAAAATAAAAATATTTATGGATAGTGGCCTGCGTAGCGGCTCCAATATCGCCAGTGCTCTAGCCTGCGGTGCAGATTTTACTTTCCTTGGCCGTCCATTTGTATACGGTGTTGCCGCATTGGGCAATAAAGGAGGTATTCATACCATCAACGCGTTGACATTACAGCTAAGCCAAATCATGAATCAACTTGGTTGTGCCTCTACAGCGGCTCTTCCCAATCATTTAGTTAAAAACTAACCTTAATTAAATATCAATGAGAAACATTCATTATGAACAATAAACCAATGGATTACCGTTCTAGTCATGCTGGTGTTAAACAAGGTAAAGCGGATAAGATTTTGTTTAATGGTAAACTTTATACCGTTAATCATGCACAACCATGGGCTGAAGCCGTTGCAATTAAAGACGGAATTATTATTGCGCTAGGTACGTATGAAGACATGGACGAGCATATTGACCCTCAAACAGCACTTATCGATCTCGCTGGAAAGTTTGCCATGCCTGGGATTTACGACATGCATACTCACCCAGATCTGGCACTAGCACCTGGATATGCAGGTTACCTTGACGTAGGTTTAGAAAGCCCAACACCAGAAGATGTCAAACAAGCTATTTTAGCCTACGCAGATGAAAACCCTGGAGATGGCTGGATATACGGTCAATATTACGTGCAGTTTACATTTAAAAAAGAAGGTCTGGACATGGGTCGAGATTGGCTCGACAGTATAATTTCAGACAGACCTGTTGCCATTTTAGATCGCTCTTGGGGAACCATTATGGTCAACTCTGAGGCATTAAGACTCGCTGATATTGATGAGAACACACCGGATCCAAACAATGGATATATAGAACGAGATAGCATCACCAATATTCCAACAGGCATATTAGTAGATGGCGGATACGCTTTAATTCATGCCGCAATGCCTCCGACACCTATGCACGCACTGAAAAGAGCCTACCGTGAAGGCATACAATATCAAACAGGGCGAGGCGTTGTTGGAACTAAATATGTTCATGTTTGTGAACATCGCTTAAATGCAATGAAAGCAATTGATGATGCCGGAGAAATGACCTTAAGAATAGAAGCAGCCATCAGTTGGCAAGACGATATTTTTCCGGTTAAACGCCGTTGGGAGCTGATTGCAGGTGAACGACATTTTTATCGCAGTGCTCGGTTAAATGCCAACGCCGTTAAATTTCATTTTGATGGAACCCATGGTGCAAAATCTTCATATTTAGCGACTCCCTATGACAATGATACTAACTGGCGTGGAAGTCTTAATATGACGCCTGAACACTTAAACGACATGATCATTGATATGGATAGAAAGGGCATAAGAGTTGTTGCCCATTGCACTGGCGATGCTGCTTCCGATCTGTTTCTTGATGCTATTGAAAATGCCCGAAAACAAGGTTATAACCGCATGCGTCATCAATGTGCCCACTCAACGGTTTTATTAGATCAAAACCTACCCCGCTTTAAAGCACTCGATGTTATCGCCGAATTTTCGCCTGTTGGATGGTACCCTTTCCCGTTTGCTAATGCGCGTGCAGAGTCAAACGGCACAGAACGCGCTAAACGCTTATACAACATTAAAGGAGTATTAGATGCCGGTGGTATAGCGGTAATTGGTACCGATTGGCCTGTTTCTAACATTAATCCTTGGATCGGCTTCGAGGCTTTAATTACAAGACAAAACCCAGACAAAAATAATATCGCTACTTTCTATGGTGATGCCATCACCTTAGAACAAGCTATTCGTGTAATGACTATTAATGGCGCTTGGAGTATGGGCATAGAAGATAAAGCAGGTAGCCTTGAAGTGGGAAAATCAGCTGATTTAATTGTGCTGGATAGAAATCTTTTTGAAATTGAAGCACGAGGCAATATTCATAACACTCATGTTGATCTTACCTTTCTTGAAGGCGAAATCGTTTGGGATAGACATGGACAATTTAATGACAGCAAGCTTCAAGCAGTTTGGCACAATGAAATTCCCAATTTTTATGATGACATGTAATAAATTCAGTGCCCCAAAATTGAGAGGTAATATTTTATGACTGAACTTTTTTCTAAAGTACCAGTAACCATCGTTACAGGATTTCTCGGTTCTGGAAAAACCACGTTAATGAATCGTATCTTAAACGGCAATTCTGGTCGACGAATTGCCGTAATGGTAAACGATTTTGGTGAAATAAATATCGATAGTCAACTTGTTGTGAGTGCTCAACAGAATATGGTCAGTTTAGCCAATGGCTGTATTTGTTGCTCTGTTGAAAATGATCTTATTGAACAATTGCATAATTTACTGACATTACGTGAAGGTCCTCCAGAGCATATTCTGATAGAAACCAGCGGAGTATCAGACCCAATGAAAGTTGTAAATACTCTGAAATACCCGCAATTTAGAGATAAACTGAGTATAGATGCCGTTATAGCCATGTTAGATGCCGACCAGTTCCATCAACTTGATGGTGATCAAGAACAAGTCGCCATGTGCCAATTAGCGGCTGCTGATATTGTCATTATCAATAAAATTGATTTGGCACAGAAAGAACAAATTGCATCGCTAAAAAATCAATGGTTGTTTCCTAAAGCAAGAGCCTTTGAAACAAATTTTGCAGATATTCCACTAGAATTATTGTTTGGCATAGAACAGGATAAACAGCAAAAAACACCATTAAATGAACCTAAAAATCGTGAACAAAATAAGGAAATGCACTGCGCTAGTACTAGTTGCGATCACAGCGAACATCAGCATGAAAAGCAATTTTCAACGTTTAGCTGGCAAAGTGAACAACCATTATCATTAGCAAAATTGCGTCGAGTATTAAAAGAACTTCCCGAAACTATTTATCGTGCTAAAGGTTTGGTTTACTTTAATGAGGTAAAAGAACGAAGCTGTATAGTGCATCTAGTGGGTATTCGAACAAACATTGAAAAGGGCCCTCAATGGCAAACGGAAAAACCTAGCAGCCAGTTAGTTATGATTGCCTGGGATGAAATAGACAAAGTGGCAATATCTAGTGCACTAGATAGTTGTATAGTTAAATGATACCAATTGTATTATTTATTTTTTCACCTTGAAATTAATCCAATGAAAAACTAAAACGCCACATAGACCCAATTAGATTCGATTTATGTGGCGTAATCATTTAAATATCAAATTGACTTCAGTATTCGCTATCAATCTCAATCCATACGGCTTTTGTTTTCAAAAAACAATCTAGCTGTTCTGGCCCCATATCTTTACCAAAGCCTGATTTTTTAAAACCACCAAAAGGAATACAACTATCGACAAGGTCGTGGGTATTAACCCAAACAATACCCGCATCGAGCTTCGATACCATACGCTGAGCACGAGAAATATCTTGAGTAAAAACACTTGCAGCTAAACCATAGATATTATCATTCGCTAACGCCACTACCTGATCCTCTGTATCAAACGGGATCACAACCAATACAGGTCCAAAAATTTCTTCTTGTACAATTTTCATCTCATTTGTACAGCCAGAGAATACTGTTGGTTTAATAAAAAAACCTTGTTTATCTTTTATCGGTCCTCCACATTCCATTACAGCTCCTTCTGCAATGCCACTATCGATATAGTTACACACGGATTGTAGATGCCCTGCTGAAATGGCCGGTCCCATATCGCTTTCAGGATCTAGCGTTGCGCCTATCTTCATTTTATTAGCTTGTTCAACGATAGCTGAAACTGTTTGTTGATAAATATCACGATGGACGTATAAACGTGAGCCTGCACTACAAACTTGGCCGGTATTAAAAAATACACTTTGCTGGGTAGCATTAACCACTTTTTCGATCTTTGCATCCGCAAAGACCACCATGGGTGATTTACCCCCCAACTCTAAGGTAACGGGGGTAACATTATTCAATGCTGCTGTCCCTACTTTCACTCCTACCGCAGTAGAGCCGGTAAAAGAAACCTTGTTGACTTCAGGATGAGAAACCAAGTAGCTACCAACATCAGGGCTACTGCCAGTTATTATATTTAACACGCCATTTGGCATACCAGCTTGTTCACATAGCTTAGCAAAGTACAGCATGCTTAAGGGGGTTAACGGAGAAGGCTTTAATACTACCGTACAACCAACCGCAAGCGGTGCAGCAAGTTTCCATAGCGACATACTAAATGGCCAATTCCACGGCACAATAGCCGCAACAACACCAACGGCTTCTTTTAGCGTATAGGCAAAATGTTCTCCTCCAGCTGAAACACTGCGAGTTGAGCCCTCTATTTTTGTAGCCCAGCCCGCCATATAACGCAATAAATCAGCAGAACTTGCAATATCAACGGCTTTACAACCACTAATAGCTTTGCCCGCATTCAATGATTCGATTTCAGCTAAGGTTTGTAGGTTCTCTTCGACTAAATCTGCAAGTTTGAGTAAAACCCTTGCCCTTTCATTAGGCTTCATTCTTGACCATTCACTGTCTTTGAATGCCTGTTTTGCTGCGTTAATAGCACTATCGACATCGCTTGAATCTGCCGAGGGCACTTGAGTTAACACACTGTTTGTACAAGGTTCAATTAAATCAAAATACTGTTCGTTTTTGGCTGCACAAAATTCACCATTAATATACATGCCTTGTTTTTGAGTTAAAAATTCATCTGTCTGTAAAGTAATACCATATTGATTAATAAATTCTTTAATTTGGTTGTTCACTGTTATTATCTCGTGTGGATGCAAAAAATTGATTAGCTAAAAAATTTATGCGCTAATTTATTGAAAAACAGAAATTAAAATTTAATACCTTCATCCGTGAACATATCAATCAGTGGTTGCAATGATTGTTCATAATGCTTCCATTTTTCAATTGAGCTTTTATAAATAGGTTGACGCACTTGAACAGAGCTTGCTGTAGTACTTGGTTGAGGATTATTATAAAAAGATAAACATTGTGATTGCCACTCTAGATCACAAAACTCTATTAACCTTCGGCTCTCATACTCTTGGTTACTGACTAATTTCTCATAACTTACATTCAGTATTTTGCCTGGCAAAACCTGGTGCCAATGCTGCATCAGTTTTTGGTATTCAAGGTAATAACGTCCTAAATCCTCTAAGCTATATGAAAAAGGATAAGCATCTTTAAATAGAGTTTTATAAATTGCATAACAGGTATCTAATGGATGGCGAGTTAAATGAATTATTTTGGCATTAGGCAAGGCTTTGGCGATTAGACCTATATATAGGTAATTCAGCGGCATTTTATCAATAAAGTGTTTGCTACCACCCGTTAATGGACGAGTACTATCAATATAAGCTTCTCCTAGAGCAGCATGATCTATGTCGAACGACGTCGATATCATATTGCTTTTTTGAAAACTATTTGCAGTCTTTTGTTTTGACCAATGTACGCTTATTAACGACACCATTTTTGTGGCAAAATTTTGCAACTCACCTGCAGATTCAATATCACTATGACTACTTAAAATACGCTCAACTAAGGTTGTTCCTGTCCTTGGCAAACCGAGCACAAAAATAGGCTCTTTTGACTGAAAACCACCGTATTTTTGATTAAATGATTGACTATTAAAGGTATTAATAATTTGCTTAATTGCTTGTAAATCACCTTCCACATTATAGTTACTATTTTTTCGTCTTAGATCACATCCACGTTTTAAGTGGCTGAAAGAATTAGCATAATCAGCAACATCTTCTTGTTCTTTTGCTAAGGCAAAACATATGTGTACTTCATCACGCCACTTGCTCATTTTACTTTGCAGTGCTTTGTCTAATACATTGATATGATTTTTTTGAATTGTTTGTTTTCTTAATTGGCTACGATTGTATAAGGCTTCATAATCATTAGGCTTTAGTGCAACTATTTTATCGTAGCATTGCTCAGCCTGTTCTAGTTTTCCATTCGCTCTAAGTGCTGTTGCAAGATTAAATTGAAAGTGATGAATATTTGGAGCCGATTCAACTGACTTTACGTACATAAGTTCAGCTTGTGTCGTATTGTTTGCAGAACTATAGACATTACCCAAAGCATTCCATTGATATGCGCTGGTAATTGTCATTTTTGACGTGAGATCGGCTACTCTTAGTGCTTCTGAAAAGTTGATATTATGTTGATACGCCATGGCTAATTGGATATAAAATTCAGGCGAGGCTTCTAACTGTGTTGCTTTTAAAGCATATTCAATGGCTGATGTTGGACGCTTTAGGCGTAACGCAATAACACTATACAAATACCAGTACAGTGCTTGCTTATCGCTTTTATTTATCAATGTTATAATTGATTGCTCTGCCTCTTGTATACGACCGCTTTCGACTAGCGAAACGCTTATATTATAGGCAAGTTGGTCAAACATTTTTCATTCCTTTCTAACAATATAAACAAGTAAATTGAATATATAATCTATTTATAGCCAGCGTTATAATCCTAAATTAGCTATTTAGCAAAACACCATCAAAAAATCATATGCCCAAATAACGCAAGTAATGGCAAAGAAATACAAGTACGAATACAAAAAATAACAACAAGCTGTTTAACATTCAGTGGAATTTTAGAGCGAAGGATTAAAATGCCAATTTCAGCGAAAAATATTAGTTGTGTAACCGATAAGCCAGCTAACACGAAGCTTGTTAATGGGTTATCAATACCACCAGCAATAATCGCAGGAACAAATTGGTCAAGTAAGCCAACAAGTACGCCTGGGGCTGCTTCGTAGGCCATTGGAATACCTAACAATTCCAACACAGGTACTACTGGCGTAGCTATGATATGGAAAATACTGGTATGGTGATAAATGGACAGTGCCAAAAATTCAATGGTCATGGCAGCGGGCATCATAGTAAAAAAGAGATCCACTAAACTATGAGAACCATTTTTTAGCATTTGAATAGGGCTAGGTGAAGAGGCAGCTCTTTTCAACGCTTGCTCTAACGCCCACTTATAAGTAGAACCACCATCAATTACCGCTTCATGAATTTGCTTTCCTACTGGCGGGTAATACTCATCAGGTAGATTAGAAAGCGGGGGTAATTTAGGTGTAATAATAGCGCACAGAATACAAATTGCGATCATGGAGCCGTAAAGTTGAAATACATACTCTGATATACCGGCAACATTAGCGGTTAAAATCACAAAAGGCACAGAAACCACGGAAAAGTTAGTGACGATAACTGAGGACTCACGCGTCGTGTAAAAGCCTGTTTCATACTGTTTAATGGTTAATAAAGAAGCGATGCTTGAAGAACCTACCCATGATGCTAATACATCAATGGTTGAACGGCCAGGTAAACCAAATATCTTTTGAAAGCCCTTACGAAACAGTACGCCAACAAACTCAAGAAAACCATAGTCTGTTAATAAAGGCAGTAATAAGCAGCCAATACCAATCAAGCAGAAAATAATGCCTGCAACATCTATAAAAGCAGTTATGCCAGTGTCTTTGCCAATTAACCACTCAGGTCCAATTTGCAATAAAGTAAAAGTGCTTACAATTCCACCGAGTACTCGTAAAAACAACCAAATTGGTGTTGTTTTGAATAGATGATATAGATAAGGTGTTTTTTCTGCCCAGCTCGATGGCAGTAAAGAATAAATTAAAGAAAAAGTAGCGGAAGTAACAAATATGAAAGTAGTAAAATACCCAATATTATTACCTAAAAGGTTATTCAACTCCTCTGACATTATTCCTAAAATAACGGACATTTTACCGTTGTACTCAACAGGGAGTAAAAAAAGAAGGATCCCTAACAGGGAAGGTATTAAAAAACCAGCCAAACCTCCTAATGTAATCTTATTATCGCTATTTATTGCGTCTTTCATCTTTGTTTGACCCTTATAGATAAACTCGCGAAATTAAAAACTTCGCAGCATCTTCATTAGCAATTACTGTCAGTACTATTAATTTTTATGTTTTATAAATTAGACTTAAAAAAGACTAGCTAAACTTGAGTTATCTTCATATTTAGCCAGTCTGATAAAAGCTTTCTATAAATAATTAAAAGACGTATTTCACACCTAAACCAACAGTACGCGGGCGAACAATGTAACTAACATCACCATTAACTAGCCTTTTTTCTGGGTCAACTTGTCCAGCATAGTTTTTGTAGTAAGCATCTCCTAACTCAAGTGTTGATACGTCCGTATTTAGCAAGTTGTCAATAAAGAATGAAAACTGCCACTGGCCAACAAACATGGTTGCTGAAGCATCAAAAATCACCTGAGAGTCAACTTCATCATAATATAATGAATCTTTCGTTAAATCAGTTTCAAAGCCACCTTTGTAAAATCCCCCCAAATGAAGTGAAAAGTCTAGATCACTTTCTGTTACAAATGAATAATCCAGTGCACTAGTTAGCGTATGTTCAGGGACGCCAGGTAACCTTGCACCTTTTTTAATACTTATTGTTGACTCACCGCTAATATTAGGTAGGCCATCAAAGTCTTCTGCAATTTCTGCTAAAACGTATGCATAGCCAAGAGAAACCGAAAGATTTTGAGTGAAACGCCATTTTGACTCAAATTCAAACCCTGTAGTCTCTGATTTACCCAAGTTATATACAATTGGGAAACCACCTTCTGGAGAGCGCTGTAATACTTGATTATCTTCCCAATCAATAAAGAACACTGCTGCGGTAAACTCTAAATGCTCATCAAATGTAAAGCCTTTTACACCCGTTTCAAAGTTGGTTGCTTTATCCGGTTGATATGTACCTAAAACAGCATCATTTGCATAAACCCCCCCTTCTTTTGCAGGTGTTGAAGGGTCATCAATAGGTAAACCATTAGAACCACCGTGGCGGAAACCTTCTGAAACGGTGGCATAAGCCATTAAATCATCATTCATTTTGTACGACGTGTTAAATTTGAAGATTTGATCCTTAAACGACTGTTTAACTGATGCTTCACTTAAACCTAAATCTCCTTCACCACAATAAACACCGCAAGTCGGTAATGTTACGCGTTGTGACGATTCAAATTCTTGATCAAAAAAGCGTGCTCCAAAGGTCATTTGCCAATCATCTGATACATGATAGGTAAGCTCACCAAAGATAGCTTTATCGGTAAAGCTATCTTTTTGCACATTGCTATAGTTGAGATCTTTTGCTTGGGGATTAGTTGTCCCCAAAAATGCATTTAATCCACGTGTATAATCTTCAGCTGTAGAGCTACCATGCCAACTATTCATGTAAAGACCAGCAACCCATTCATAGTCATCACTATGATTTGAAACTAAACGTAGCTCCTGAATAAAAGCATCAGTTCTGTAGGTTTTAATCCCTGTAACAGTATCTCTTGGTAGCCCCGCATAAAAGGCCCAAAACCCTTGTGCTGGATAGTTATAACTTTGATCATAACTACTATCAGCCTCATTTTTATAGAGTGAACTTGATGAGGTTATTGTCGCAAAACCTAAATCAGCCTCAATATCTAATGAAGCAACTTGAACATCACCACTGAAAGGCTCTAATTGTTTTGTGCCTGAAGTATAATCACCGATATTTCTAGATACGGCTTGACGTCCTGCGACCTCATCAGATTGTACTTGGTAATTAAAGTCGACAAATACTTCATCACTAACATCCCAACTTAGCGCAAATCGACCATATTTAACTTGGTTATCGTTAATATCTTTTTTGCTAAACGTTTCACCTGTTGGTTGCCCTTCAGTGTCTAGAGCCTCAACACGATCAGCATCAATAAAACCGGCATTATCTACATAGGCGCCGACAAATCGAACCGCCAAATTGTCACTTAAAGGTAGATTAACCATAAATTCAGTATCGGTATTAAAGCCACCCGATTCTTGAGATTTAGCTAATTTAGTTGAAAAGTGTGCATCAAAACCATCAAGGCTAGCGTCGTTTTGAATATAACGTATGGTGCCACCTAAAGAACCTGAGCCATATAATGTTCCTTGCGGACCACGAAGCACTTCCACACGGTTAATATCACGCATATTTAAGTTAACAAATAACGGGGTTTCACCTATATAAGTCGATACTGCGGGATCAGATGAGCGATAAAAATCTTCAAAACCACCTGGTTGAGCATTCATCCCTCTCATGATTAAGCCACCACTGATACCATTGTTACGCGGTCCGGTATCACTAAAAACAAGCCCTGGGATATTTCTTGTCAGTTTAGTAAAATCGGTAATACCTGCCTTCTCAAGGTCTGCGCCATTGAGTGCGCTTATGTTATAAGGCACGGATGAAAGACTTTCAGAACGTCGACTTGCCGTTACTTGTATTCGTTCTACTTTAAACTTTTCCTCTGCTACTTGTGGCACCTCTTCTGCAAATACTGCTAAGGGCGCAGTTATATATGCCGCTGAAACTATTAGCGCTAATTTGTTTTTTCTAAACATCATTATTATTATTTCCCATTATTGATCGTAGTTTATGATTGATTTTTCAATAAATCTTTACTTCATTTATTGGGTTTTTACCTGTTAATACAGCTAGTAAGTTTGCCACGCAGCAGCTAGCCATAGCAGAAAATGCCTCTACTTCTAGATTCGCAAGATGAGAAGTAAGTGCAATATTGGCATGCTCATTAAAATTATCGACAGCGTCAGTATAAATATCTAAACCAGCGCCATGTAGCTCACCTTTATTGATCCGTTCAACAATAGCGGCATCATCGATAATACCAGTACGAGCTATGCTAACGATGGTGGAATGGTTAGGCATTAGATCTATCATCTCCTTATTAATCAGCCCCTTAGTACTGTCAAGTAAAGGTAGGTTGATACAAATAAAGTCTGACTTTTGCATAACTTCAGCTAATGATAATTTTGTTGCACTTAATTCTTGCTCTAACTCTGTTCTTACAGGCACATCAAAATATAAAATTTTGTTGTTGAAACCTTTATGCATCATGCGAGCAACACGGCTACCAATATTACCCATACCAATGATTCCACAGGTTTTATTACGAAGAGAAACGCCCATATCACCCACAAACGAAAAGCCAGGATCAACATTGTTGACTTTTTTATACCAATGTAAGTATGTAATACGTTTCGCAACACTCGTTAGCAAAGCCACTGTTGCTTCAGCCGTTGCATCAAAGGCGTCTTCTACTGGCGTATTAGAAATAATAATATTGCGTTTTTTTGCTGCTGTTAAATCTATGTTTTCAAACCCAACGCCGTAATTAGCAACAACCTTTAATTTTGAACCTGCAGCTTCCATGAGCGCTTCATCTATATCATCATCAGTCTGGGACAAAATAGCGTCAACACCGACAACACGTTTCAGAAGTATTTCTCTTGGACACTCTTTATCATGCTCATAAATGTCAATTTCAATTCCCATCGACTCTAACTTATGGAAATCTGCATCAGGTATAATGCGTGTTATAAATAACTTCATTGCTAATTTTCAACCTCTATATATTTTGATTTTCATCATTATCTTTGGATAATCATTTATGGGTAGGGGTAACCATCTACAAAATCACTTTCTACTACTTCAATGAACGTTGGCCCGTTCAATTCATTTGCCGTAATCAATGCCAGTTCTAACTCTTTTAAGTTCTTAGCTTTAGCTGTTGCACAGCCAAAGCCTTCAGCAATTTTGATAAAGTCTGGCGTATAAATATCTACTCCTATACGCTCTATATTGGCATCATCCATAAAGTGAGCTATTTCTTTATAACCATTGTTATTCCACAGTAAAAAAATAACAGTTGTTTTTGTTTCTACTGCACTGGCTAATTCACCTATAGTAAACTGCGCAGCACCATCACCAATTAGAGCAATAACAGGACTGTCTGGTTGACCAAACTTTGCACCTATAGCTGCTGGTATAGCGTATCCTAAGGTGCCAAAACCGCTGGCCGAGTGAAAATATCGACGTGGCGCTTCGGTTTCATAATGGGCTAAGGCGTAATAAACTGGCTGAGTAGAATCGCCTACAATAATTGCATCGGGTAATGCTTGTTTAATCGTGTCAAAGAAATCATCATATTTGCTATTTTTTGTAGCAGCACGTGCAATATCTGTCAGAGTTTTTGCACGTTGATGACCATGCTCTGCTTGAACATCAACTACTAACGCATTATTAATTGCGCTTAATGCATGGCTAGCATCACTGAGAATGGCGAGATCTGGCTTAACATTTCTACTAAGTTGATTCGTATCGATATCAACACGAATCAACTTACCGCCAATTTCAATTTCTCCAACAAGAAAGAAGTCATAATCAGTTTCACTAAACTCTGTGCCTATAGCTAACACCACATCAGCTTCTTTCATTTCTTGACGAATAATTGCGCACGAACCTGAGCACCCTACTGCTAGTGGGTGTGTGAACGGAATAACACCTTTACCATTTACGCTATTTATCACCGGAGCATTCAACTTTTCGGCTAAGGCAATAACATGTTCTGATGCCTTCGTAGCACCACCACCAACAACAATTAAAGGGCGTTTAGCATGTTTAAGTAATTGCACCGCTTCATCAACCACACTGGGTGCTGGTGCTGGTGCTGCAGGAATGGCAAACGCACCAATATCAAGATGATCAGCTGCTGATGTAATCACATCAATAGGTATCTCAATATGCACTGGACCAGGACGTTTACTGTTAAAAACAGCAAAAGCACGTGCAAGTACTTTAGGGAGTTGATCAACATGAGTAACACGATGACTAAAAATGGATACACCTTCCATCATTGCACTTTGATTTGGAAGCTCATGCAAGCGCCCTTCTCCCATACCTAATTGCTCAGTATAATTAACTGAAGATATGACTAACATCGGTACAGAATCTTGCAGTGCTTGACCCATCGCTGTTGCTATATTAGTCATACCAGGACCGGTGATAATAAAACAAACCCCTGGCTTGCCTGTTACCCTAGCGTAGCCATCAGCCATAAAACCAGCCCCTTGTTCATGGCGAGGAGTAACATGTTTAATGTTTGTTTTAGGTAACCCTCGATATAATTCGATAGTATGGAAACCAGGAATACCAAAGACGATATCTACATCGTAATTTTCAAGAACTTTTACTAAAACTTCACCACAGGTAGACATGGTTTATTTACCTTTATATAAGAAATTCAACTTGCAATCAGACTATATTGTTTATAAAAAACTAGCTCGCGATTTAAAGTCACCACTTCATTCCAAAAACGCATCAATTATTAATTTGCAAAGAACATATAACGTTAAGTGTATGACTATTGGCTAAATGGAGAGTCTATATGGGAGGTACTTAAAGAAAATTTGATAGCTTTAAAAGAAGGAGGTAACAATTAAATGGCTTTAAAACTGACAATTAAAAGCACAAGTTCCAATTTAGCACAGCTCGATAATATCAATGACTGTCAAGCTGTCTACAAGTTAAGTCATTACCCAAATGACGTCGATAATAACGCTCTAACAATCTAATTTTTCCAGTGTGTTCTATTGTTTTGCTTGGTGCGTCGTGCGTGCGCTTCGGTCAATACGCAAAATTATTCAAAAGCAACACCAGAAGCCAAACAAGCGGACATACCTGTAGGATCATAAGGTGGACTTAATTCAATCAAATCAGCACCAACCACATCTAAATTACGAGTTCCGCAAATAATATCTCGCACTTCAACACCAGTTAAGCCAAAAGGTTCATGCAATGTAGTCCCCGCATACAACTAACATCAAGCAAATCAGTATCGATTGATAAATAAACAGAACTATCACCGATGACTTTTTAAATTTGTTCAAGCACCCAAGGTACGCCTTTTTCTTGAACATCATCGGCATAAATAACTGCCATGCCAAATTTATAAGAAAATCAGCCCTAGGCCCCCTCTCCCTCTCAAACCAATTTGAATAGTTTTACTTGCATCGATAAAACCATCAACTGCCGCCACTTAAAAAAGCGTGGCATCTGATACACACGTACCACCAAAATTAGTCGCTGTATCCGCATGAGCATCTAAGTGAATAAGTGCTAAAGGTTCTGCACCATTATTTGACAGCCCCTTTTAAAATAGGATAAGTATGCTCCCGACCAATAGTAAGCGGTAAAATATTATTTTCTTTAAATTTCAAATAATGTTTTTTAGATTCATTCAACCATGACTTGAGATTATAGGTATCTTCTTTAGGTTTAATGTCGCCATAGTCAACAACATTACAAGTTTCAAAAGGACCCATTTTGGTCGCATAATTAACCGTTTTTCGATCTGATGACCAATAACACACTGCCCCTGGCTCTTAACGTGTGCCCGGACGCAAATTGAGTACACCAATACCACATAGCAAACCAACTATATCTACATCAGTCAAATCTCGGCTGTGAGATGCTCGAAACATACCTGAGGTATTAAAGTTATTACTTACCGTTTCAACTCCTTTAGCAATGGTTCATTCAAAAAAGTGAAACAAAAACGGGATCGGTATTTTCGTACAAGCTTTTATATGCTAATTCTCGTAAATAACTCAACTAGTCACTATAATTAAATAGATGAGTTGCTATGAGCGATCATTTGGCGCAGTAGGAATACACCATTCTTCACCTCTGGCTGTAGTGATATATTCAGGCCATTTCAAATAGGTTGGTGGCGTAAAGTCTGCCGGTAACATTGGCGGCATCCATTGAGTCCCCCCTATACCTCCGCCTGTTCTTTGCTCAAACTCTTCCTGTGCTGCTGCTAATATCGAGGGCTGAGTTAATAAATCAATCATAGTGCCAGCAATGGTTTTTCCTGCAGAAAAAATCATCGGGTCAATACAGGCAGGAATTCCACCTAATGCATTCAGTACCCATGCAGGGTACGTAACTCCTTTTGGCGCTTTTAACATAGGACGACCAACATATAATCTAACTGTAGGGGCATGCCAACACATTTCGGTATAATCATCAGAGGTAAAATGTGTCTGCCATTCAGGTAACATTTTACGAAGTTCACGTTCTGCATCTTGAGGAGATATACAAGTACTGACTTCTTCCATAAAAGGTAATTCCATTGGTTCAAGTCCCAAGTTACCTTGTATCTCTTGTGCCACTTTTATTGCGGCACCACCCATTTTAGGCGCCCCCACCTCAACAAGGTTATCGTACGTTAATTGTGCCATAACATGGTTAGCCAAACCTGGCCTTGATTTAGTAACCCCAATTTTTTCAACAGAACAATGAGCAACTTCAGCCGCAAGTTGAGCATTATTGTTAAGTACTTGCATGATAGTTTCACCCATCTCAAGATTAGGCACTCGACACAAATATTGAATTTGGGCAACGTGATGCGGCAAATTATCTGCTGTCGCTTGCGGACAAGCTAATATTGCCTCGCTCAGTGACCAGTGCCCAGTATTAGCTTGCATATTAGCGCGAGTACTTTCGGTTAATGTTTGCATCATAGTTAACGCTGTCATTGCACCTGGAGCTCTAGCCGATGAATGTGAGGCGGCTATTGGGCTTCCTTCACCAGCATTTAACCACGTTTCGGGATGTTTACATTCAAAACTATAAACCACTGAAAAAGCAGGGCCACAATGAGTATCCCACCTTGTAGTATTTGATAGAGGCAACATATAACAAGGATGAAAACTAATGAAAGCATCTATACCATCATAATATCCCTTTGCCGCATGGTAAGGCTTGCTGGCACGAACCTTTTCAGCTGGTTCGCCAAAATAAACCAAGGTACCCGAAATATTGTGTTCAATCATCACCGCCTGTGTTGCTAGCAAACCACTCAATGATCCAATACCAAGTGCGGAATGAGGATCGGTATGACCGGCAGCAAATCTCGATAGCCCTTTCCGTGATTTCTGTTGAGTTTCAGCGGCTTGACAATTGCCCGGCACAGCATCATATTCCGCATAAGCAGCTATTACAGGGCCTTTTCCTGTAGACCATCGAGCAGCAAAAGCGGTGGGCATTTCGGCACTGCCGTCTTCTACTTCAAAACCATATTCTCTTAATAGATCTACATACCATCGCGCGGATTTATATTCACGAAATGCAGGCTCTGCATAATGCCAAATGGTCTGATGCCAATCGGATATTTTATCATTATTGTCATCTATCCAATGTTTTACAGACTCTTTAAACTGTAAATTCAATTGAGCAGTATTTGTAATCATATTATGGGCTACCTTAAATTTAACACCAACGACATTGCCGCTTCTTTGAAATTAGACTTATGTTTTAAATAAAAATAATTACATCAAAACATATACACGAGTAATGATTTTTCTATCAAACAAATTAGATTTATCAATAGGTTAAATTGTTTGCAATTAACTAGCTTGCGATTTATATTCACCACTTCATTCCAAAGATTCATGAAGTAACAGAGATAATTATATGCAACGCAGACTCCCCTCTTTTATCTCTTTGAATTGCTTTGAAGTTGCAGCCAGAACTGAAAGTTTCACTAAGGCTGCCGAAGAGCTATGCCTTACGCAAAGTGCCGTAAGTCGCCAAGTTAAAAATCTAGAAGAGTTTATCGGTTGTTTATTGTTTGAGCGAGTAAAACAAAGGCTCTACCTTACAGATGTAGGAAAAGTATATGAGCAAAAAATTAAAGAAATACTTCATCAATTAGAAAGCGTAACCCAAGACATAAGTAAAAATATTTCAGGGCGTTTAATCATAGGTGTAGAAGACTCTTTAACCATTGCCTGGTTGATTCCAAAATTGAATGATTTTAAAAACAAATTTCCTGATATTGAAGTTGAAATCATGACAGACCTAAATAAACTATACGTAAAACGAGAAGGGTTTGATGTTGGTATTATTTATGGAGATGCTGACTGGCCTGAGTGTAAAGCTCAATATTTAATGGATGAGCATTTGGTTGCGGTTTGTACCCCAAAATTGTATGAAAAATATGGGGAGGTACATGAACTTAAAGACGTATTAAATTACCCCTTCCTTCAGCACACCGCCCATATATCTAGTACTGTAGAATGGCTCACAGCTGCAGGATTTACACAGCAAGAAGTTGACAAAATTCCAGGAGCCCGTTTTGAGCGTCTTAGATTATTAGTTGAAGCGGCAGAGCATGGTTTAGGCATCGCCATCGTGCCTTACTATCAAGTATCTAATCATTTAAGTGAAAATAAATTAGTATTGGCCCGCAAAGAACACTTCAAATGCAAAGATGCCTATTATGTTGTTTCTCACAAAACCAAAGCACGTGATTTGAAAATTCAAGAGTTTTCTAATTGGTTATTGAAGTGGAATACTCACTAAAAAATCTACTATCAAAACGACCAATTTTTTTTTAGTTTAATGCGACCATTTTACTTAGATTTTTACAATTAAAACAATCGCGTATTCCATATTAATCTATAAGCCCAATAATCACTGCCTTTAGTTTACAATGGAATAAGCCTAAAATATCCCGCGTAAATGTTAATTTAACTATTTCAACTTTGGTACACCCTAATTCATCACGATTGATGAGATGAGAATTGAAGCGTTTTATTCTTCTGACAAAAGTACTGGGACATTTTTTAACAACCAAGTCTAACTTTTGGAGGTTGGCATAAAACCCACACCCTCTGATTTCAGCCGTGATAGTGGCAAGACTCGATGCTCTTATCCGAGCAGTAATTTCGGACTGGTTATTTCTAATCATGCTAATTCCCTCTGCTACCACATCAAAGGCTTTCTACTGTTAAGTGTTAGTGTCTTTTCGCAGTATAAAATCGATAACAATATCTGGAGCCCCTGACTCTGTAATCTTTGCTCTAACCGAGGCTATCTTTCCTTGTGCTTTATCAATCTCAGGCTCAAATATACCTTTTAATTTTTATACTTGCTAAGGGCAAAGATTACGCAGCGCATATCGTTTAGTGGCTAAAATGCCCACTTTGGTTGCAATGTGTTACAAGTACAACATTGGTCAGCCATTTGTTTATCCTAAAAATGAATTGAGCTATGCAGAAAATTTC
>JBLIEW010000080.1:0-19964 GCA_047633255.1 Colwellia sp. | reverse complement strand
ATGTCTAAATTTAATCGCCTGTGAGTAAAACTTAGGTGTAATTATGTAAATATATGGGGTATTATTTTGGTTATTAAATAAGGTGATTAAATCCTTGTTAAGGGAACCATACCAATATCACTAACTATGTGATCATTTCTACTCGTTAAAATAACCAACTACGTCGTTATTTAATAATTAACGCTGCATAGCTGCAGCTTATTAGACAATGCAGGAACATATTGTCCGAACAACTCGTTATTAAAGTAAAGGCATTGTACTAGGCTATTTTTCCTCCGTATAAAGTCGATCACCTAATTAATAAAACTGATATAACCTAGGTTTACCAATACTATGCGACAATATGCGACAAACTATGCGACAAAAAATTTATCTCATTCCCGGCACCATGTGTCACGAACGATTATGGTCGGACTTTTTACCGTCTTTAGTTCATGCTTTAGGTGACAACTATGAATTTATTCATGTCAAAATACCCAGAGATAAATGCTTTTCTGAACTCTCATCGTATTTAAATGATTATTTTATTCAAGAGCAAGTCATTATCATTGGCTTTTCTTTAGGTGGATATATTGCTTCGCATTTTGCTACAACATTTCCACAACGGGTAAGTAAAGTTTTTGTTATTGCTAATAGTCCTTGTATATTACCGTTAGCAGAACAAAGACAACGACAAGAGATTGTTGAGTTTGTAAATTGCTTTGGATACAAAGGAATGAGTAGTAACAGAGCTGCTCAATTATTTGACTGCCAGCAATCACTTGATAACGGCACTTGCAATGGTGATCAGCTTAAAGATTTCATAGAAATAATGGTTAGTATGGACGCTGAATTAGGATCGGTAGAGTTTGAAAGCCAAATTCGCTGTACCACTAAACGAATTGATCTTTTTGAAAAGCTTGCCAGCGGGCCAGTGCCATTTGTATTTTATTACAGCAAATATGATGTATTAATGAATATAAAGTGGCTAAATAAATTAGAAAAAGCAAGTGATAATTGTGTGATGATTTGTACTCCAGGTGCAAGCCATATGCTACCACTTGAAAAACCAAAAGAACTAGCGGGCCATATTTATACATGGCTCAATACGTAATTTATACCAATGGCAATAAATATGTGATCATTCTAAATGGACTAAATATTCCAATAACATCGTTGCTTTCAATCCCAATAGCCAGCTATTGCTCAATCAAGCGCCTTGTTCTTGAAAATTTATCCTCATTGATATTTGATCACTAACTTATTGCCATTGGTATTAATAATCATTGAGTAAAAATCGCATACCTATTGTAGTTTAGCTACCGTGACTATGTGATTAAATAACTAGGAAGTAAAATGGAAGAATCAGTTAATGTATTTGGCGAACCACTAGAAATTTGTGGTGGAAATCCTGTTACAGGCTTTTATCGTGATGGTAAGTGTAATACTTGTGAGCAAGATACTGGCTCGCACACCGTATGTATTGAAGCTTCAGAAGCGTTTTTAGAATATTCACGCTTTAAAGGTAATGACCTGTCAACACCTAGGCCTGAGTTTGGTTTTAAGGGCGTTAATGCGGGTGATAGCTGGTGTTTGTGTGCGGCTAGGTGGAAGGAAGCTGTAGCAGACAATAGAGCGCCAAGAGTCTATTTGCGAAGAACACATATTAAAGCGCTTGAAATCGTACCGATGGAATTATTAAAGCCGTACGCGCTTGATTTGAGCTAAATCTTATAACGCTAAACCATTATACTTAAACATCGTCTAGTTGTTTGAGTATAATGGTAGCGAATAAGTTAACAAACATAGTAATTAACGTACCCATTAATGCACTCATCCTCCTTTATTCCTACCCTATCTACGCCAAAAGTGCAGTAGTAAAAAACTGTGTATGGTGTTATTTTGCTACCATAATCGGAGCAAGATAAATTTTTCACTGGATATAGATATGAATCACTTGTTAATTTGCACTATAAAAAAGCCTTTCAGCTTAAAATTTCTAATCACCTTTATAGGTTTATTGGTGTTTCCTTTCACCGCCTTAGCGGAACCCGGAGGGGCGGCTTCCATAAGCCAAATACCTGAATTAAGTGCCACTTTTTATGGGTATGCAAGTATAGCTATTTTTATCTTAGCTTATTCACTTGTCCCTTTTGAAGAGAAAATTCATTTACTTAAGAGTAAACCGGTTTTGTTTGCCGCTGGCTTGATTTGGATTTTAGTTGCACTAGCATTTAAAAGTGTCGGCGCTTCTGAGTTAGCACATAATGCTATTCGTCACGCTATTGTTGAATATGCAGAATTATTCCTGTTTTTATTGGTGGCAATGACCTATATCAATGCCCTTGAAGAACGCGCAGTATTTAAGGCACTTCGTTCCTACCTTATTTCTCGTGGTTATTCACTTAAAAAGGTATTTTGGGTAACCGGAGCTTTGGCATTTGTTATCTCGCCTATTGCCGATAACTTAACTACTGCTCTGTTGATGGGCGCTGTTGTAATGGCGGTAGGCGGCAAAGACGTTAAGTTTATTTCTATTTCGTGCATCAATGTAGTTGTTGCAGCTAACGCTGGTGGCGCCTTTTCACCCTTTGGTGATATTACGACTCTGATGGTTTGGCAAAAGGGGAAGGTGGAATTTTTACAATTCTTACCGTTGTTCATACCTTCGTTAGTTAACTGGTTAGTGCCCGCCGTTATAATGAGTTTTGCAATATCAAAAGGTACACCTCAGGCTACTCAAGAAAAGTCTCAAATGAAGCTAGGTGCAAAGGTCATGATAGGGCTTTTTCTCGCCACAATCGCCACGGCTGTGTGCTTCCATAGCTTTCTCCATTTGCCACCGGCGGCTGGTATGATGTTTGGTTTAGGTTATCTTGGATTGTATTCGTTTTATCTCAAAAGAGTGGAAGGGCGAACTATGATGGCTGACTCAATATTTGGCGGACGTACTGAAGCCCATAGCAACCCTCTTAGTGTGTTGCAATCTTATGGTAAGAATATTGGTCTTCATTTGAACGATCAACCATATCCTGCCTTTATTCTCGACAATGATCACAAAGTTAGTCACTGGAATACGTCTTTAGAAGAATTGACGGGCTACAAAGCGGCGGACATGATAGGTACTAAAGATCAATGGAAAGCATTTTACAAAGATGAACGCCCAACTCTGGCAGATATTGTGCTAGATGATAAATCTGCTGTTGGTGTTCGACAGCATTACAGCGGGAAATATCGTGATAACGAGATAGAAGGATCGTCTTATGATGCGGCTAATTACTTTGAAAATATTGGTGATTCGGGCGCTTATTTAATGTTTAGTGCTGCCCCTATTACTGATGATAACGGTGAAAATATAGGCTCGGTAGAATTGTTTGAAGATATGACTGGAAACCGATCAGACGTGAAGGAATTCGATATAATGGAACGAGTTTCCCACGCCGAATGGGATACTTTGCTGTTTTTCTACGGTGTTATTATGTGTGTTGCTGGCTTAAGTCAGTTTGGATACATGGCTATCATTTCTGAATTAATGTATAGCGATATGGGCCCTACATGGGCTAATACGCTTGTAGGTGTATTATCTGCCATTGTAGATAACATCCCCGTTATGTTTGCCGTGTTAACTATGAATCCGAATATGCCTTTAGAGCAATGGCAACTCGTAACACTCACAGCAGGTGTTGGTGGAAGTATGTTGGCAATAGGCTCAGCTGCAGGTGTCGCATTGCTTGGAACAGCTCGTGGCGTCTATACTTTTGCCTCTCATCTTAAATGGGCGCCCGTTATTGCGCTTGGATATGTGGCTAGCATAGGGGCTCACTTACTGATCAATGGCAGTGGTTATTAGCATCTTCAAGCGGGGATATAATTAGTTAAAGCTTAGGTATGTTGCAATGAAGTAGTCATCAGGTAACTCTGATGACTACTTCCAACACTAATGGAGAAAGAGACAATACACCTTGATGTACTTTATTAACTTCTCTGTGCCTAATAGGGTCAAATATTTATCAGTTAAATATCTCTTTTAGTTAATATAATTTGTAAAAAATCAACTTAACTTAACCTAACTCGACATACTGGCTTTAATTTCTTCAATAGTTGAATGGCGAACATCTTTACCTTCGACCAAGTAAACTATGTACTCACAAAGGTTAGTGGTGTGATCGCTAATGCGTTCTAAAGCTCTGGCACACCAAGTCACACGTAAAGCATTTTTAATTTCACGTGGGTTTTCCATCATTTTGGTAACCAGTAAACGGGAAATATTATCAAATTCTTCATCAACAATATTATCATTTTTGATGATTTCTAATGCGGCTTTAACATCCATTTGAGCGTAAGCTGTTAAGGCTTTATTTAAGGTGTCACTGACATGTTTACCTAAATGTCTCAGTTCAACTAAGGGTCTTGATCCTTCTTCTTCGGCAAAATTTCCTTTGGCTAGTTTGATGGCATTTCTACCAAATTTAACCGATTCATCACCCATACGTTCCAGATCAGTGATGCTTTTAAGTATGCTGACTATTAAACGTAAATCACTTGCTGCAGGTTGGCGGCGGGCTAGAATTTGTGTGCAGTATTCGTCAATCTCTAATTCCATACTATTGACTTTGTTATCGCGTTCAATCACTTTTACAGCGAGCTTAGCATCGGCATTTAAAACGGCACTTAAGCCATCGTTAACTTGTTGTTCAACTAAAGCGCCCATTTCCATTACCAATGTTCTAACTTGCTCTAACTCTTCATTAAAACGACGAGAAATATGTTTATCTAAATGCAAGTTTTTGGTGAAGCCTGAAGGGTTATCAGTACTTTCTGTTGTTGTAGTCGTCATTTTCTTCTCCATTTAACCGAAGCGGCCAGTGATATAGTTTTCAGTTAATTTGTGACTTGGGCGAGTGAAGATATCTTCTGTTTTACCCATCTCGACTAATTTACCCATATGAAAATAAGCGGTGTGCTGTGATACTCGAGCCGCTTGTTGCATAGAGTGCGTGACGATAGCGATAGTATATTTTTCTTTCAGCTCATCAATTAACTCTTCAATGATAGCGGTAGCGATAGGATCAAGTGCTGAGGCGGGCTCATCCATTAGGATCACTTCAGGGCTAACCGCAATGGTTCTCGCAATACACAAACGTTGTTGTTGTCCGCCGGATAAACCGGTGCCTGGATCGTTTAATCTGTCTTTAACTTCATTAAATAAACCGGCTTTTTGTAAACTCGTTTCAACAATTTCATCTAACTCGGCTTTGTTGTTTGTTAAGCCATGTATACGTGCTCCGTAAGCAACATTTTCGTATATTGATTTAGGAAAAGGATTAGGTTTTTGAAATACCATACCAACGCGAGCACGCAGTAGTACGGGATCTAAATTTTTAGCATAAATATTTTCACCATCGAGGGTAAATTGCCCGGTGATTTTACAAATCTCTATAGTATCGTTCATACGATTTAAACTACGTAAGAATGTTGATTTTCCACAACCTGAGGGGCCAATAAGTGCTGTTACTTGGTTTTTAGCTAAATCGAGACTGATATTGTCAATAGCTTGTTTATCACCATAATAAATATCAGCGTTTCTAATAGACATTTTTGCGTCAGCAGCATAAATATTACCAACAGTGTCGTTTATCTCAATTTGAGACAAGTCAGTTTGCGCTTTTTTATTCACATTCCCTTGCTTGGGTAAAGTTATCGCGTTCATTATGTCTTCCTATCTCTTTTCAAATTTACTGCGCAGCATAGTTGCGCTAAGGTTTATTATTAATAATAACGACAATAACACTAAAATAGCTGCCGAGGTTTTCGCTAAAAAGGCTCTTTCAGGACTATCTGCCCACAAAAATATTTGCACGGGCAGTACGGTGGCAGAATCAACAATACTGGTGGGTACATCAACAATAAATGCAACCATACCAATCATTAATAATGGCGCTGTTTCACCTAATGCTTGTGCTACACCGATAATTGCGCCGGTGATAATGCCGGGCATCGCTTGTGGCAATACATGAGAGAATGTTACTTGCATTTTTGACGCACCTAAACCCAAGGCGGCTTCTCTTATTGACGGCGGAACCGCTTTGATTGCCGCGCGACTGGCGATAATAATAGTAGGTAAGGTCATTAAGGTTAATACAATGCCGCCAACTAAAGGAGCAGAGCGGGGTAAACCAAATAAATTAATTATTACAGCTAAACCTAAAAGACCAAATACGATAGAGGGTACAGCAGCCAAATTATTAATATTAATTTCAATAAAATCGGTAATACGATTCTTAGGTGCAAATTCTTCTAAATAAAGCGCACCAGCAACACCGAGTGGAAATGATAACAACAAGGTAACAAACATGGTGAGTAAAGTGCCCATTAGCGCACCTTTAATACCGGCAAGCTCTGGCTCTCTAGAATCACTGGACGTAAAAAAGCTAAAGTTAAATCGGCTTTCAATGCGACCACTAGAGGTCAATTTTGCCACCCACTGTGCTTGATTTTCGTTAAGTCTTAGCCCAGCTTCACCTTCAGGAAATCCCTCTTTAAGGTAACTGTCTACATCATCATCAAGTTTTACCCATATCTGTGTTTGCTTATTAAACAATAGAGGGGAAGCGATTAAGTTATCTTTAAGGGTGAATTCAGCATTACTACTGAACAACTTGGTTAAGTTACGTTTGTTACTACGGCCACTCACCTCTGGAAACATTTGATACAGTGATTTTCTCAGCACATTGCGGTAGTTTGCTTGGTTTAATTGCTCGGTAAGCGCTTCATTTTTAAGCCCTAGGTTTGAAGACTCACTGATATTAAGCCAAGAGGCCTTATAGTTCACGTCAAGCTTAACCCAATTTTGATTAAAAGCGGGTAAGGCTTTTGAGGTAATATCACCAATTAAAATAATGACAAGTAGAAAGCCAAATAGTACCGCGCTAAGACCAACGCGTTTGAAGCGTTTTTCCTTGCGATGGCGTTTTTTAAGGCCTAGTGCAACTCTTTCTGTGGTAGAAAGTGTTGCAGTGTTAGGCCCATCCTCAGTTAAGTTTTTGTTTGTATTAGTCATATTGTTCTCGATATTTTCTAACGACTTTCAGTGCTAAAACATTTAGACCGAGCGTAGTGATAAATAGCATTAAACCTAAGGCAAAGGCTGCTAGGGTTTTTGGACTATCGAATTCTTGATCGCCAGTGAGTAGCGTTACTATTTGTACGGTTACGGTTGTTACTGAGTCGAGTGGGTTGGCCGTTAAATTGGCGGCCATACCGGCTGCCATCACTACTATCATGGTTTCACCTATGGCACGGGAGACTGCCAATAATATAGCGCCAACAATTCCGGGTAATGCGGCCGGTAATAAAACCTTTAAGACGGTTTCACTTTTTGTTGCCCCCATACCAAAAGACGCTTCTTTTAATGAGTTAGGCACTGCACTGATGGCATCTTCAGAGAGTGATGACACAAAAGGAATGATCATAGTACCCATCACTAAACCCGCAGCTAAGGCGCTTTCAGAAGCGACACTTAAACCTATGGATTCACCCATGTTACGAATAACGGGGGCGACGGTTAACGCAGCAAAAAATCCGTAAACTACGGTGGGAATGCCCGCTAAAACTTCTAGCATAGGTTTGGCAAAAGCACGTAATTTTGTTGAAGCGTATTGTGATAAGTAGATGGCAATCATTAAGCCAACGGGTACCGCTAATAACATGGCAATAAAAGTAATTAACATGGTGCCAGCAAACAAAGGGATTGCGCCAAAAGCACCTGAGCCGGCCACTTGGTCAACACGCATTGCTGTTTGCGGACTCCATTGTGTACCAAACATAAACTCTATAGGTGAAACACTTTTAAAGAATTGAATAGATTCAAACAGCACTGAAACGACAATGCCGACAGTGGTTAAAATAGCAACGCCAGAAGACGCAACTAATAAGGCGCGTATAATACGTTCTGACTTTTGTCTAGCGGGGTAAGTCAGACTAAATTTTCTAACTAAAACAGTGACACTAACACAGGCAATAATTAACACTAAGGCTGTTTTTAACCAAGCGGCTTGTTGGTTTAATTCTTGTAAAGTAAATGCAGCTTTATATTCTGTTTGAGTTTTTAAGTCACTGCTTTGGCTTAATAATTGTAAAATATTAGCGGCTGTTTCTGAGCCTGCTATTGAACGAATGTTGTTTAAGTATAAGCCGATATCTACGTTTGATAAGGATTGAATATTCACGGGCATTGTTGAGATGAGCAATTGTTCCACAACAATATGCTCACCACTATTGAAAATTAGTAAAGTAATTAATGCCGGTAAACCACAAACCATGGCGGTTAATAGACCAAACTGTTGCGGTAGGCTAGTCAGATCTTTTTTATGCCCGGCGCCTCCAGCCACTTTTAATGAACGTTGCACACCAAACCAATAACTAAACAGTGTTAGGCAAAGTAAAACAAAAAATAATATTGATGAATTCATATTTTAAAAACTATTGTTAGAAAAAATAATGTTTGAAAAAGAAATCCAACCGTTGACAGCCTTTATTGCTAGCAACGATTGGGTATTATTTTAAACCGTTATTGTTATTGTTATTTCAACACTAATGGGGAAAGAGACAATACACTTTGGCGAACTTTTGCTAGTTTTTCTGAGCCTAATGGAATCAAACCTTTGTCTGTTAAATACCCTTCTTCACCCATAGCCGCTTCGCTAGTGAATTCTTTCAAAAATTCTAAAATACCAGGAACCTTGTTTACGTGTGCGTTTTTAACATAAAAGTATAATGGACGTGATACCGGGTAAGAACCGTCAGCTATTGCATCAAAACTAGGACCATGACCGTCAATAATTGACCCTTGTAGTTTGTCACTGTTTTGGTCTAAAAAGCTAAAACCAAATATGCCAAATGCTTTAGGGTTAGCTGATAATTTTTGTACGATTAGGTTATCGTTTTCACCGGCTTCAATATAAGCGTGATCTTCACGTACGCTGTGACAAATTTCTTTGTATTTAGATTTATTTTGTTTTTTAATGGCTTTAATCCATGAGAATTTTTTACAACCGCCTTCTAAGACTAACTCTGCAAATGCATCACGCGTTCCTGATGTGGGTGGTGGACCTAACACTTCAATTTTATTAGCAGGCAATGCCGGGTTAATATCACTCCATAATTTGTATGGGTTAGCGACTAATGTTTCGCTGCCGTTTTGAGCAGGGACTTCTTTTGCTAACGCTAAGAATAACTCTTTGCGAGTAACTTTCATTTGCTCAACGGTATTTGAATTAGCAACTACAATACCGTCATAGCCTAATAGCACTTCAGTAATACTTGTTACGCCATTTTTAGCACACATATCAAATTCACTCTTTTTCATTCGACGTGATGCATTAGAAAGGTCAGGTGTATCGATGGCGTTACTAGCACAAAATAACTTCATACCGCCCCCTGTGCCAGTAGATTCAATTTTAGGGGTTTTAAAGTTAGTACTTTTACCAAAACGTTCGGCAACTACTGTTGAGAAAGGATAAACAGTTGATGAGCCAACTGCAGTAATAGTGTCACGATTACTTTGAGCATTGGCAAAGCTGCTGGTTAAGGCAACAGTGACAAGCGATACGCTTATTAGTGTTTTCTTCAGATTCATTTTATTAGTAAAAGTGTTCATATGATTTCTCATTTTTAATTGAATTAATAATTTTTAGACTGAATATTGTGTCTAGGTGTAAGCTCATTTTTTAACTGTGTGCAGTGTAGGAATTTTATGTGACAATTAGGTGAACGATTTATGACACTTATGTGACAACGAAATTTTTATCATGGTAAAAGTGTTTTGGGCATCAGTATTGAGGTATAACCTTTAATGACTAGTGAACTTTTACTTACATTATTCTAAAAAAGACAGCCTCTTTTATTTTTTAACAAAAGGTACTGTACTCGATTAAAGTTATGTGTAAAAATAACCTTACAAATCGCGTAACTAAATCTTTACGATTCTGTGTTTTTATTTTATGTCAAGCTACAGCCCTTTAAAACTGTATTTTGTGCTTTTCAATATTTTCTGCAAATCCAATTTTTAATCTGCGCATTTTCAATAATTAGTTTTTTAGGAATGAACAATGTCGTCTATAAGCCAGAAAAGTACCTTAAATGATATCCATGTTAATGAAGAACATGTATTAATCACCCCTGAGCAACTTAGAAATGAGTTACCGTTACAAGAGCCATGTCGTGAATTTGTTAAATCTGCCCGTACTATTATTTCTGATATTATTCACAAACGTGATCCGCGTTTATTAGTTATCAGTGGCCCTTGTTCTATACATGATGTTGATGCCGCCAAAGAATATGCCCGTGAACTGAAAAAGCTACATGATAAACATAAAGATTCTTTATATATTGTTATGCGTGTGTATTTTGAAAAACCTCGTACTACGGTTGGTTGGAAAGGGTTAATTAATGATCCGCACATGGACGGCACGTTTGATGTTGAATCGGGCTTGAGAAAAGCGCGTGCACTACTTATTTATTTAACTGAGCTTGGTTTACCGCTTGCCACTGAAGCACTTGATCCAATTAGTCCGCAATATTTAGCCGAACTCTTTAGTTGGTCTGCTATTGGCGCACGTACTACAGAGTCACAAACTCACAGAGAAATGGCCAGTGGCTTGTCTATGCCTATCGGCTTTAAAAATGGTACCAATGGGAGTTTAGATGTAGCGATTAATGCCTTGCAGTCAGCTGCATCATCACATCGCTTTATGGGCATTAACCGTCAAGGGCAGGTGGCATTAATTAAAACGTCGGGTAATCCTGATGGTCATGTTATTTTACGTGGTGGTAAACAACCTAACTATGACAGTGTTAACATTAGTGAATGTGAGCAGGTGTTGGCTAAGAACAAATTAGAGCCAGGTATTGTGGTGGATTGTAGTCACGGAAACTCCAATAAAGACTATCGTCGTCAACCATTGGTAGCGACTAATGTTTTTAACCAAATCTGTGAAGGCAATAAGTCTATTATAGGTATAATGCTAGAAAGTAATATAAATGCAGGCAATCAAAGTAGTGAACTCGCGTTTGATGAGATGCAATACGGTGTTTCGGTAACCGATGCTTGTATTGATTTAGACAGCACAAAAACTTTATTTGCTGAAGCGGATGCAATGCTTAGTGATAAACTGAAACAGCGTGTAAAATAGGTCCAGTTCAGTTAAGTTCATTATTTATAAGAGAAACCATGAGTAATTTTGATGACAATATTAAAGTTTTACGTGATGAGATTGACGAAATTGATAGTCAGTTAGTTGCCTTATTAGCAAAACGTTTAGCGGTAACAACAAAAGTGGGCGCACTTAAAAGCCTTGAAGGCGTGCCTATTTTTGCACCTGAACGTGAAGCTGCTTTAATTAGTAAACGTAGAGAACAAGCCCAAGAGGTTGGTTTAAGCGGTGATTTAATTGAAGATGTACTGCGACGCTTGATGCGTGACTCTTATGTCAGTCAAGATGCTAGCGGTTATCAATGTATTAATCCTGATTGTAAAAAAGTGGTCGTTGTTGGGGGGGAAGGGCAGTTAGGCGGTGTTTTTGTTGACTTATTTAAACGCTCAAATTATCAAGTGGCAATTATTGAGCAAGATGATTGGCCTACGAGTGATGTTATTTTAGCTGATGCCAGTTTGGTGATTGTTGCGGTACCCATTCGTTTAACGTCAATGGTTATTAATCAGTTAAATAATTTACCCGATGATTGTATTTTGGCTGATTTTACCAGTGTAAAAGAGTCTCCTTTATATGAAATGATGAAAGTGCATTCAGGGCCAGTGGTGGGTTTACACCCTATGTTCGGCCCAGATGTAACGGGTTTAATTAAACAAACTATTATTGTGTGTGATGGCCGTGATGAGTCAAAATATCAATGGTTGTTAAAACAGTTTCAAGTGTGGGGGGCTAAAATCTACCAAGTACCTGCTCATGAGCATGATCAGGCTATGTCTATGGTGCAAGTCATGCGACATTTCTCTACTATTGCTTACGGATACCATTTGATGGCAGAAGGGGCTGATATTGAGAATTTGGTCAATATGAGTTCACCCATTTATCGATTAGAGTTGATCATGGTCGGTCGATTATTTGCACAAAATCCTATTTTGTATTCAGATATTATTTTTGCTAACCCTGACAACATCACTATGATGAAACGTTTCGCCTATCGTTTTCTTGAGTTATTAGAAGATGTTGAAAGGGGTGATAAAGAGGCTTTTGTCACTATGTTTAAGCAAGTGTCTGATTGGTTTGGTGATTATGCTAATGACTTTTTGGCAGAAAGTAAAACGATGTTATTAAAGGCTAATGAATTGAAAAAGCATTAGTTTTTAATAAAGTAATAGATGATTAGTTAAATAACGTTGCTCGAAACGCTAAATAGCTTTATTTAAGGGGGGTTAGAAGCGGTAAGCTAGGCCGATTGATATTTGACCATCTATCCAGATCGTATTATCGAAGTGTGCCAAACAAGTCCCATTTTGACAAAAAATAGTGTCGTCATCTTTTGTTAAGGTCGCATAAGCACGAAGTTCTGTAATAAAAGATAAATTATTTGAAAATTCATGGCGTGTGCCAACCGCAATGGTTACTGACGGGTAGATCGCACTATCAAAGTCACTATTAAAATAAGTCGCACCAATCCCCATACCTACGGTGGTAATGTAGTTTCGCTTTTTTAAAAATGTGACACCATTAAAGTGAGCATATAAGGTATCAAAAGAATGACTTGATTGGCCTATATTGATAACAGAGCCATTATCAGTAAAATCACGAGAGATATAATTAACTAAAATTTGCCCTTGACCGGTGGTGGAATCTTGCCAAGAAAAAGCTAAAGCAACGTTGGGTTCATCGGTCGTTGCAATATCTATTGTGTTATCGGCACTGGTGAGTTTAGGACTAAAATTATAACCCAGCATAGACGTTATTTCTAAATTACCCGCTTGTGCATTTATTGATAATAATTGCGTGCAACACAGTGCAATAAGTAGGTTGTTAGAACGAGAAAAAAACGTCAATGGGGGCATGGTTGAATGTTCCTTTATCTTGTTTAATCGTTTTTATTGATAAGTTATACCAATCAAACTAATTAAGTGATCTTTATAAATGGTTTAAATCTTCAATAACATCGTTGCTTTCAATCCCAATAGCCAGCTATTGCTCAATCAAGCGCCTCGTTCTTGAAAATTTATCCTCATTAAAATTGATCACTAAATTAATCTGTTTGGTATTAAAGCTTACTCTGCTGACCTTAGAATACAAGTATTCTAAGGTCTTTAATTAAATTAATTAGTAGGTTAACTCTGAACGGTCAAACTCAATAAAGCAAGTAACACTTCACCGCCCAACTGGTTTATTATAATGCCGTGTTTGCCACCTATCGTGGTTAATTTTACGTCATGGAGCAGTGTTTTTTTAGCTAAACCATTGTTAATAATATTTAATTCTACTGTCTTGATAGTGATTGTTGAAATGTTGATTTTTTCTTTTGGTTTGCCTCGTTTTTTCTTCGCTTTAGTGTGCTCAATAATTGGACCCGCTTGTGGGTTATTTTGAGCATATTCTTCAGCATTAAGTTGAGGATTGTTCTTAGCGTATATTTTGGCACTTATATCAGGATATAACTCAGGAAAGTCATGGGCAAGTTTATTATTGACCCTCTCAATTAGTTGATCGATATTACTTGCTTTACCTAGGATAGTTTCACTATTTAAGGTTAGTTTGTTGATTGTTATTTCTTTTATTGTTGTTAATAACGGCTCGGTAGGTTGTCTCAGTAATGAAATATACGCGGCATCAATAATAACAGCATGCTCGGCTTGATAATCGCTTAAGTTTAACAAACTTAAGTTTTTAAACTCACCTGTGCCTGTACTTGATGAGAAATCAGCCAAATCAAGCGTGGTCTTTTGGTCACTATAATAATGCCCTTGTAATTGAATTTGACTGTTAATATATTCATTTAACGATCCATTGGCTAAAAACCAAAGCATGGAGCTAAGGAATACTAATAGGGTGAAAGCTAAAACAGCTAGTTTATTCAAGGGGAAGCCTCTTTCTTGCTAAGGGATAAATGACTGATGATTTTTTGCTATAAAAAAGCCGTTACTGCTTTGGGTAACGGCTTTTAATACGTTGCAGGTATTGCCTATGATGTATCACATTTGGGCTATTACCTGCGAAGTATTATACTATTGCACTACTTGGAACGCTAGTTGGGCTTATATGCTCAATAGGATAACAGCCAAGTACTTTTACAAAGTTAGTGTGTTCGGTAATTTGATTAATGGCTTCTTGTAGCGCGAAATTTTTCAAATTAGCTTCTACATCTATATAAAACATTTCTTCCCACGGGCGACCTTGAATAGGGCGAGACTCAAGCTTACACATGTTAATACCTTTTTCTTTTAGTACTAATAAGCATTCAACTAATGCACCTGCTTTTTGTCCTGTGGCTAATATAATAGCGGTTTTCGCTGGTATTTGTTCAGCGACTTCAACCGCTTTTCTTGCTACTAAAATAAAGCGTGTTTTGTTTTCATTCTGATTAGCTATTGATTTTTCTAATGCTTGCAATTGATATAATTGCCCGCCTTCTTCACTACCAATTACCGCAATAGTATCGTCTTGTAACGCAGATACTTGCACCATAGCATCTGCGGTGCTTTCGCAATATTCTATGCGTATATCATTTTGTTTATCTAAAAAATTACTACACTGTGTGAACGGTTGGCCATGAGCATAAATTGTTTTTATTTTATCTAAGCTCGTATCGACTGCGGTAAGTAAACAATGCTCTATTGGTTGGGTGATCTCACCAACAATAGATAAATTGGTGTGTTGTAACAAGTCATAAACTTCGTTGATACTACCCGAGCTAGTGTTTTCAATAGGCAACATGCCGTAATCTACTTGACCAGACTCTACTTGTTGTAAGATATCACTGAAATTTTGACAGCCAGATTCAATTATTTTTTCTGCACGTCGAGAGAAGTATCGATGACTTGCCAAATAACTATATGAGCCTTTATCACCTAGAAAAGCAACGCTAACCGATGGTGTTTGAATGTCAGGGTTAGCTAAACTCTGTAAAAAAGCTTGCTGATTTAATACGGAATCTTCAATGATAGTTTGAAAAATACTGGTAACGTAGTGGGCATCTAAACCTAACACTTTACCTTGTTTTATTAAGCGAATTAATAACTCTTGTTCGCGTTGTTGATCTCGAATAGGACGAATTTGTTGTATCTTACTCTTAGCTACATTAAGTGTGAGTGCGCGACGCTTAGCAAATAAGGTCAGTAAATCTTGATCTAAAGTAGTTATTTGTTTACGTATTTCGTTTAAATCTAATTTTTCGCTCACTGTAATTTCCTGTTATTGCTATGAGTGGATTCGTCAATAAAAAACCTTCAATATAGACGGTTTGATTTCTCTAGAGCAGCTACTCTATCTAGCTTTACTGAATTCTGTCAACAGTTTATTTAGACTGTTTTTATTTACTTATCAACTTTAGGGGATACATTGCCAAATAATAGTAAAACTACTTAGCGTCGCTACGCCCCAAACCAAGCTACGGAGTTTGTTTATGTCGACTAAATATAGAACATTGTAAAGTACGCGCGCACATACATGTAAAATGGCAAGTAAACCTACATTTGTCCCAGTATGTTGTGTTGCTATTGCTAGTAATACCGCAGGAGCAAAAATAATTAATGATTCAAATGCATTTTGATGTGCCGCTAATGCACGCGCACCAAAACCGGTTAACTTACTTTGTTGTTCTCGTGGGTGATTATTGTTATAGCCGCCCAGTTTACTCATCGCATAAGCAACCGGTCCTTTTGCTAAAAACGGTAATAGTGTTGCAATAAATAAGCACCAAATTAAGGTTGTCATGGATTTACCTCTTTTTCTGTTGTTGTTGTTGTTGTTGTTGTTGTTGTTGTTGTTGTTGTTGTTGTTGTTGTTGTTTGAATATTAGCTTTGAAACTAATAACTTAATAACGTTAGCGTATATTGGGTTTTGCCAGGTAAAAAAGGTGATGGCTTACCTTTTTCCCAATCACTGTGTCCTTTACCATAATAAGGGCTCCAAGGGTGTCCTGCTTGGCTTGTTGGCATATTAAAAATGCCAGTTTCTTCATGTCCGGGTGAAACTACCATACGCTCTGAAGCGCCAAAAGAGGTGCCTTGAACTTTAGGCATATAGCTATCACCAGAGAGTTGTGTTGACGGCATATCTAGCCATTTACCAATGAAAGGTATCGCGTCACTTAATGGGTGCTTAATCGCCGTAGTATTTTGTTGTCCCCATGTTGCATCAGCTAATGTTTGTTGCTCATTTGATTTGACTGTGGTCATGTCATCAATTGTTTGTTTTAGCGCTTGGTTAAATAAGGCAGACCAGCTCTTTAATGGCCGCATTAAAAAAATTTCAGGCTGTTGATTGATAAGCTCCCATAATGGCGTTTCAATTTGATGGCGGATACTTCGAAACTTATAGCCGTCATCTAATTGGCTAAAACTATTGTTTAATTCACTAAAGACTAAATCGCGTGTATTGAGACGAAAATTTCTCACTAAACGATAATTGACAGAATCGACACTCGCCACTAAGGCTTCATCTTTTGATAATAATTTCCGTACTTCAACAAATTCTTTATGTTCATTTAACGTCGCTTGGTTAAGTACGTTTTTTAATAAAAAATCTTGCCAACGAGTTAAAAATAATGCTCGTTCATCTAAGCCTATATCCAGTAACGCTTTTTCATCGAACGCTATTAGGGAGTTTAAATTATCTCTGATCTGTTTGGCACGGGCGCCAAGGGCATAACCACCGTTACCTATCTTTTGTAACATATCGCCGCCAACAACTCGTGAGTTTGCGGTCCATAAACGTTTGTTTTTAGGGTTGATAACCGTTGGATATTGCTGCGGTGTTAAATACCCTTGCCAATGGTTTTTAGTATTATGCCAATAGGTGGGGGTTTCACCTATATCGCCAACTTTTACTGGAATAGGCCCCATAATTGTCCAGCCAATATTACCTGCTTTATCACCTATTACCATGTTCTGCGAAGGAATTCCACTTCGAGCCGCAATAGTAAATGCTTGCTCAACTGTTTGTGCTAACTCTAGTTCTGTTGCTGTGATATTTACCGCTTGTTTGTCATGAGCAACCCAGCGATAAGCTAATAAATTTCCTTGATGATTTTTACCAATAACAGGACCCCAAATAGTTTCTCTAATTATGATTTCTACGGGCTGCTCATCTTTTACTGCAATAATTTGTTTATGGTAACTAAAGTCTTTAGCGCCGTTTGGCGTTAGATATTGTTTACCCTCATTTAGGGTTTTTAATATAACAACGTCGCTATAATCGCCATAGCTATTAGTAAATCCCCAAGCAATATTGCCATTACTACCCACAACTATATTGGGTGTGCCGGGTAGGGTAGCGCCGGTGACTTTTATCGGGTTATTATTTGCTAGGTACTCAAAACTTGCGCGAAACCAAGTATTAGGTACACGTATGCCTAAGTGCATATCATTAGCAATAATAGCACTGCCGGTACTACTGATTTCACCTGAAATAGCCCAGTTGTTTGAACCGGGAAATTCATCAGCTTGATACCTATTTACTGCGAGGTCAGCATTGTAAGGAGCTATTGTTGATAAAGACTTATCATAATCACCAGAGGCGGCAGGCCATGCGTTAGTGGGTAACGGTGATGGTTGGAATTGGCTCTTATCTATTGCAGCATCCCAAATACTCCCTTTGGGGTTTAAAAAAGCATAAACATCTGCTGAAAGAATGGCTTTCATCAATCCTAAAGATCGCTCTCGCTGGCCATCATGATACTGCAAGTCTATGTACATACTAAAAATGGTTAAAATGGAATCTTCTTCACTCCACTGTGCAGCCTCTTGTTGCAAAAGTAAGTATTCAAAAGGTTGTGATGCTAAATACATTAAACCCTGATTTACTCCACGAGTATAAGCGGTCAATAATGTTCTTTGAGATTTGGGTAAATTATTAACAATCGTTCTTGCGCGCTCTCTAAAACGATGACGGCGAATTGATTTATCATAATCTAATGCTAAAGCACCAAACAAGCTTGCAAGTTCACCTGCTGATTTACGTCTAAGTAAGTCCATTTGAAAAAATCGCTCTTGGGCATGAACAAACCCCGTAGCAACGGCTATATCAACACGGTTTTTAGCTTTAATTGTGACAATGCCTTGGTTATCTCGTTTAATCACGGCGGTATCTTGTAAACCAAAGACAGTTTTTTCCCCTTCGAGTATAGGCAATGCACTATCTACCTTGCTGTAAAGCCAGGTAACACTGAAGGCGATGAATAATGAGCTAATTAGTAGCAGGGAAATAATTAATCTTTTTATCATGGGTCAACTAACTAAGGTAGTAATACGAATAAGAGTAACTGAATAAGATTAACTAGCGAAGCATTTGTTTTTATTTGATAAAATAAAAAGCTTATTTTTGATTAGATTTTCACCTAAATCCAATGGTATAATTTCTTTAATTGTAATTGTAATTGTAATTATCTAAGCTTAAGAGGTTCATTGTGACAGAGACAATGTCAAAACATGTAAAAATTGGAGAATGGATTTTCGAAGTGAAAATGGTTCGTGCATTAAAGGTGTCAGAATATGGTAAACCTTATTCGGCTATTGCAAATTGTAATATCAATGGCGATGTCATGTATATTGATGGTTTGATGACTAAAAACGAACAAGTTTTTACTAAAGATGACTTTAATAGTTTTAATGATTTCTGTTATATAATGGGACTTAAACAGTGCTCTTATCATCGCTACCAAAATGGTCAGTCAAAAACTAAAGATGTTATGATTAGCCCGATGAGAGAAACAGAACTGCAAAATGAAGCCCCTATAAGGCTTATTAAGTAACTTGCTTAAGAACATTATTATACCCGTTCCACTTGAAGATGCAGTTTCAGAGCGAAGCTAGGAAATCAGATCAAGGCGCGATACGCTAATAATGGTTATTCCCTTATCGAGTAGTGCAACGCAGGACTGGTTTTCTAACTTAGCTCCCTACGGGCAAGCCGATAAAGGGTCATCTCCTGCGTTATTGATTTCGACAATAGAATAACTATTCTCTTCAATCAATTCCTGGTAACTAACCCTTTCTCGACTTGCTGAAACCTGCATCTTGAAGTAGAGCGGGTATATACTATTGATTGTAACTAAAGAAAGTTTGTCTCATTGCTGTTTATTGTTAGAATAGCACACCAATAATTTTCGATTAAAAATTACTATGGCATCACTTCAAGATCAATTACTTAAAGCAGGTTTAACCACCAAACAAAAAACACGCCAAGCCAATGTAGACAAGCGTAAAAAAAATAAACAAAAGCGCAGTGGTGTCCAGCACGGCGCTAGTTTACAAGAGCAAGTGCAGCAGGATTTAGCCAAGGCCAAAACCGATAAACAAACTAAAGATAATGCGTTAAATGAGTTGAAACAGTTACAGCTCGCTGATAAAGAGCAATTGTTGCGTATTAAACAGATCCTAACGCACCACCAGATTAAAAATGTTAGTGGTGATAATTACTACAACTATACCTTTGATACCACAATCAAAAAACTGCCTTTAGATGCTATTACTCATAAAGCATTGGTCAATGGTCGTTTGGCATTGTGTGGTTTAGATGATATTACCTATTTAGTGACTCGCGAAACGGCAGAACAGTTGAGTGAACTAGATAAGAATGTTGTGCTGGTACAAAATGATAAAGCACTCGATGAGCAAGTCGATGAAGATGATCCTTATGCTGACTATCAAATTCCAGATGATCTGATGTGGTAAGCCAACCTAACTTATCCTTATATACCCGTTCCACTTGAAGATGCAGTTTCAGAGCGAAGCTAGGAAATCAGATCAAGGCGCGATACG
>JBLIEW010000079.1:0-21431 GCA_047633255.1 Colwellia sp. | reverse complement strand
ACTACACTAAGAGATTTTTAGGTGCATAACAGCAAACAAATTGATAAAGCCTACGGGCTAAAATAATTGATTAAAAGATCAAGGAATATTGCTTTGCCCTTGACAAGAGTTTTCTAATGGGTGACACAGGGGGTTAACTAAAAGTGCGAAAAACAGTAAATTAGCACTTTATGAAACTGCGAAAAATTACAATTCGCAGTAAAGATTCGCAGTTTGTATTAGGCTTGCGCCGAACTAGTTAGAAAGAGCCTTATAAACGGTAGTGCGAGAGCAGTTGAGCTGTTTAGCTATTTGAGATTTATTAGTACCTAATTTTGCAAGTGCGCAGATATTTTCATTTAATTCTATATTGACAGGCTTACCTTTATATTTCCCTTTCAGCTTGGCTATCGCTATACCTTCACGTTGACGCTCAAGCATCATAGAACGCTCAAACTGATAGATACCACCTAACATTGTCAGCATTAGTTGCTGCATTGGGTTATTTTCACCAGTGAACGTTAGTGATTCTTTGTGAAATATAAGCTTTACGCCTTTATCAGTTAACTCTTTAACAAGTGTAAGAAGATTTTCGGTATTACGAGCCATTCGGCTGATATCATGCACATGAACAGTATCGTCCTTTCTTACAAATTTTATAAGTTCCTTCAGAGCAGGTCGGTTTGTATCTTTACCACTACACCTATCAGTGAACGTTTCATCTAGTGGGATTTTATTTAATTGGCGTTCCGTGTTTTGTTCGATTGTCGAAACACGAATATACCCGATTTGTTTACCACTCATCTTTATTCCTTGGAAAGTGTTCACTTTAAGTCTTAGATGTCACAACGATACACGTACACTTAATATAAATCAACTTAAAATGAACACAATAGCAATTAATGATGAACGTACATTTTGACTATGCTTAAAATGTACGTTCTTGTCTTTATGTTTAAACCGTAGAAGCCAATTAAAATCAAAGTTATCAAGTTATATTCAACTATTAGTTAAATGTAACAATATTATCTAGCCTTGATCCCTACTAATTGTATATATTAATGAAAATGGACTTTTTGGTTTAACAATGGAAATACCCGCAGGCATTTTTTTTATCGTGACTCTAATAATACCTATGTCGATATGCATAGGAGTTATGTATTTAATTAAATCATTCAATGAAAAGCGTAGAGTCTTTCCTTTTGATATAGCGACAACAGCTCGAACACCTGGCCATTCATTAATTAGTCAAATTATTGATAGCACTTGGAATGTTGCTTTTAATATAATGTTTATCTTCTTTTCTTTTGTTCTTCCTTTTGCTATTGCCGGATTTAGTTTTTATGCCGGTAATCCTGTAGCATCACTGCCTACAACAATATTTATTTCTATCTGCATATTTATATTCTTTGGAGTAAAATTCTTAAAAGAATTCTCCAAACTAAAGCAGCTCAGAGTTGGCCTAGAAGCTGAATGGGCTGTTGGTATTAAATTAAATGAATTACAGCAATTAGGTTACAACGTATTTCATGATGTTCAAGCCGATAACTTTAACATTGACCATTTAGTTGTCGGTGCCAACGGCGTATTTGCCATAGAAACCAAAGGACGTAGTAAACCATTAGTTAAGGGTAAAAATAAAACTAGAGAGAAACAATTCAATGTTTTAGTCAAAGGGACTCAACTTGAGTTCCCTACGTGGCAAGATTCTAAGTCTGTAGAACAAGCTATAAGGCAATCGAAATGGGTATCTAATTGGTTAACAAAATCTACCGGACAAGAAGTTCATGCTGCCGCCGTTTTAATTATTCCTGGTTGGTTCATTGAACGTAAAGAAAAACCGATTATTCCCGTGTTACCGCTGAATAACTTAAATAAGAATTTTCCAAGGTTATTAGGCAAGCAATTAGACAGTACTACTATTGAAAAAATTTGCTACCAAGTTGAGCAACGCGTAAAGCGTGGCGATGATACGCTTTGAGGAATATAAATGACAATATTTTATAAAACACCTACTTTTTATGCATATCCTAGAGAAAATTTAACGAGGACACCCATTTTAAATCACGTTAAAAAATCTCTCCACAATAGCCTTATTTGGCAGACGGGCGTTAATAATCATTAAACATTGGAAAAGCTACTAATAGTTTTCGATGGATGCTGAAAGTTATGTATTTAGTGGGTTTTTAGGCATGAAAAAGCGTCAACAACTTGAAAAAATAATAGATTGATAACCAGTGGAGGAGTTACGCTAATAACTTTTCACAGCAACGTAAGTTTTGTCGGCGCTTTAGGTGTTGGTTTTGACAGTAATTGGTTAGTGCTGCTTGACGACCAATAGCACCGTGAAATAACTTTCTAAAACCTTTACTTAAGGTGAGCCAATTATCAGGGCTGATATTCAATCGCGTTAGCAAGAGGGGTTGCTTTGCTTCAATATAACCAACTTTATCTGCTCTAAGACAACGCCCAGTCAAGTCAATTAACTCAAGATAGTCTTTTAGTTCAAACGGTAAACCTTTCGGCATGTTTTTTCGTGGGTTGCCAATAAATAACTTGGTTAACTCTCTAGTTAACTCTATCAAATTAATTGTCAGTCTCAAGTGCACATACTCCTACCAAATTTCCAATAGGAATTTATCCCCCTCCCCCTTAAAGGGGATAGTATTCAACTTGATATGTATTATGATGACGTTTGAAATGATTTTACAGTAAGGCATTTGATAAATGAACATAGTAAGAGCCAGTCAAAAGCACATTTCTGAAGTTGCACGTTTGTTTGATTTGTATAGGCAATTCTATGGGTGCGAATCTAATTTAACTCTGGCAACTGAATTTATTGTTGATCGTATGAATAAAGGAGAGTCAGAAATATTTTTAGCTAGTGAGGATGGAGATGCAAAAGGGTTTGTGCAGCTATATCCTTCTTTTTGCTCGGTCGATGCTGTTAAGATATTTATTTTATACGATCTTTATGTTGATAAGTGTGCTAGAAACTTGGGCGTTGGTGAAGCTTTAATGAACAAAGCTACAGAATTTGTGAAACAATCAGGTGCAGCGCGAATTGATTTACTCACCGCTAAAGACAATAAAGCTGGTCAGCATCTGTACGAAAAACTTGGGTATAATAAAGTTAATGAAGATTTTTTCACTTACTCACTTAAAGTATAAGAAGTAAATCAAGCTACCTATAAAAACAACTTAAGTCCATCAAAAAACAGAGTGTATTTTAACTTTTGGTAGTAAACGAAGTCGTACCAGTGAACTACACAACAAAACAAAAAATCACTTATTCAGAAAAACAGATAGTAAAGTCGAGTTCCGCAGTGAACAAATTTGTTAACTTAGTGTTTGTCGCTGGGAATTTCATCGATGAATTAATATTCCTAATTTATCACACACAACTTTTTATCTGCTTTTAGCTATATAGACATAATATTGTAACTTTTTCCGCTCAAGTTGGAATTGGTTTGACTTCATCATTGTCGCTATTTCTTGGGCTCCAGCAAGCGGTGCATTATCGGTACTTCGCGCCTTTAGAATATTAAGGGGATTGCGTTTACTTTCTGTTGTTCCGCAAATGCGATGTGTCAGCTGTGCTTAATTTATTTATTGGAATTATTGTTGATGCTATGCGAGTCATGCATGAAGAGGAAGGCAAGCCTGAGCAAGTGATAGCGACTAAAGAAGATATGCTAATACTTGAAGAAAAAATTGATAAGTTGAATCAATTGCTACAAAAAAAACCTGAATATTGATGCCCTTCTGTATGCTAAGGTTCGTTAAAAGACCTTGGTTTGGCCGCATTCATTTTTAAAAACGAATAAATTTGCGTGTTTTCAAAGCTTAATGGTATTCTAGTCACCGATTTTCAACCTTTAGCGGTCTAAGCTAATTACGACTATTTTCTCACTTACATATTAATTTTACATTGTTTTAAGTGATATTTAACTATTTGATAACCTTGTGTTAGGTGTAGGAGTTACTATCACTCTCTGCATTTTTAGGTTTATTAAATCAATAGGATAAAAATGACAATTTCTATATTAATTTGTGACGATTCAAATATGGCACGAAAACAGCTTAAAAGAGTACTTCCTCAAGGTTGGGCTGACAGCTCACAATTAGTAAAAAACGGCCAGGAGGCACTTGACGTGCTTCGCACTGAGAAGATAGATCTTTTATTTCTAGATTTGACAATGCCTGTATTAGATGGTTTTAGCGTATTAGAGATAATGCAAGCTGAAGCTATGGGTATTAAGACAATTGTTATTTCTGCTGATATTCAAAGTGAAGCCAAAAAAAGAGTTGAAGCAGCCGGAGCATTAGATTTTATTAGAAAGCCCGTTTCTGAAGACACATTAATTGAAATTCTCAATAAGCATCATTTATTATGAACAGTGGTATAAATTTTACCTATGATCAACAAGATTATTTACAAGAAATTTGTAATATTGGTATGGGGCAGGCAGGGCAATCGCTTTCTGTTCTATTTGAGCAATACGTTACTTTATCTGTCCCTTCAATTGAAATTATTTCAGCTAAAAATTTAATTACGACATTAAAACGATTGATACCTGCCGAAAGAATATCGGCTGTACGTCAGGGCTTTTATACTCATGTAATTGATCCTAATATTTGTGGTGAATCCATTACGATTTTCAGTAATACCGACTTCGTACAGTTGGCACAATTAATCGATTTAGATGAAGACGTAACGTTTGAAGTTGAGCAGGAAATGTTGCTTGAAATTTCAAATATTATTAATGGTGCTTGTTTATCAGGTATTGCGGATCAAATATCAGAACATTTTTTTAGTACACCGCCATCAATAATAGGGCAATCAATAATAATAGAGAATTTACTCAATAAAGAACACTTAATATGGGACCATGCTCTTTCTATAAAAATACAATACAGTGTCGATAAGTATTCGTTTCAGTGTGATTTATTACTGTTGATGCCTGACTCCTCGGTTAAATTCTTACAAAATGTTTTAAACCGGCTTATTGATGAGGTGTAAATATTATGATTAATAGATTCCCTTATACTAATAATGTTATTGATTGTGTTGACAGCGGCGTTTTTGTTATAGATAAAAATTTCACTGTGCATCTGTGGAATGACTATATGGCTATTCGTTGTCAGTTCTCGTCTGATGATATTGTTGGTTTAAATCTCTTTGATTGCTTTCCTGAATTACCTCAAAAGTGGTTTGAAAGAAAAATTAAAAGTGTTTTCATTTTGAATAGTCCCTCTTATTCTGCATGGGAACAAAGGACTTATTTATTTGAGTTTCCACATGGCCGCTCCGTAACTGGTGGGGTTGATTTTATGTATCAGAATTGTTGTTTTACACCAATAATTGGTCAAGACAATAACGTTGAGTATGCTTGCGTTACCATTAAAGATGTTACCGATATAGCAATAGCAACCATGAAACTGAAAAAGACCGTGACGGAATTAGAACGTATAAGTAGCGTGGATGGTTTAACACAAGTGTATAACCGATTTCATTGGGAAAAATGTTTTAAAAATGAAGTTGATCGGGTTAACCGATATAAACATCCAGTATCCCTTATTATGCTGGACATGGACTTTTTTAAAAAAATTAATGATGTCTATGGCCATTTGTGTGGCGATGAAGTACTGAGGCAAACTGCGAAACGCTGTACTGAATCATTACGTTCAGCTGATGTTATAGGGCGTTATGGCGGTGAAGAATTCTGTATATTTTTACCTGAGACTAATTTAGCTAGCGCAGCCCATATAGCTGAAAAGCTAAAGAATATTATTGCTGATACACCTGTCTATTATAAATCACTCGCTGTATCTATATCAGCCAGTATTGGTTTTACCAGCTCTAGTACAACAATTAATAATCACGAAAAACTTATTAATGAAGCTGATACTGCTTTATATGTCGCAAAAAATAATGGCCGTGCTCAATGCGTTAACTTTTATGATTGTGATGCTTAATCGAGCAACACAGACTAAATTATTACTTATCTCAATGCTACTATTTTTCCGCCAGCTCGGTATAATTCATTCGTAAAGGATTAAATTGCCATAGATTAAATTGCCACCCATGATAACTTCAAAAAGTAATTGTAAACAACTTACCGGTTTTTATGGCTTATTAAAATAGCTACTCATGTTGAAAATATAACCAATCTATTATGGGTGGCAAGTTAACGGCATTTTGGCTTGGCTCATTTTATTATTGGATTTTAGAACACTATATTTATTAAATAAGGCAACTTGGAAAACAGTTTTAGCTAAATCGATACTGATAGTGGTAGAATTTTTCATGGTTTGGGCTCCTGTTTATTGGCGTCTTCACCTTAACCTATTTTGGCCAAAGGTGAGGAGTCTATACCATTGAGCAAAAACTAACTATTATTGCCGGTTTGAGCAATTTTTTAGGCGATTCTTAAAACTAAGTAGATTTTCCTAGTACATTATTCTTGAACATGTTCGCAACTATTTTGACTGTCCTTTTACGTGAAACTAATCGGGGTATTAGAGAGACTAAGTAATTAATTGTTCCCGATACTGTATACATTCTATTTTTTGTGTAAGCTGTAAGTGCGGAGCTAACTACCTTGCTTGCAGGAGCTAAGTTCATATTGGATGTGTCAGCATTAGCATTTTCCATAAAACGAGACTCTGTAGTTCCTGGACACAAGGCCATAACGCGAATATTTGTATCTAATAATTCCCCCGTAAGAGCCTCTGAAAAGCTTAATACAAAAGCTTTAGATGCACCATAAACCGTTTGGTATGGTAGCGGTTGAAAAGAACCAATAGAAGCTACGTTAATAACCCCACCACTATTTTTATTTATCATAGTAGGTAGACATAAATGAGTAAGCTCTACTAATGCATTAATATTTAACATCAACATTTTATGATACGTTTCAAAGCTTTCACCAGAAAACTCACAAAACTTTCCAAAACCCGCATTATTAATCAAATAATCAACCGACAGGTCTAAATCATTTATTTTTTCAAATAATTTTCTAGATCCATTTAATTCACTTAGGTCGGCAGGAATAGTTTTAATCCAAATATTTGTATATTCAGACTCTAGCTCTTCCGCTAACTTTATTAGGTCGCTATGCGTTCTAGCTGTTAGGATTAAATTAGCCCCTTTACTAGCAAGTTGTGTCGCAAACTCTTTCCCAATACCAGAAGATGCGCCTGTTATTAATATGGTTGTGTTTTCAAAATTCAGTTTTTTCATTATAAATCATCCAGTCAGCTAATTAAAAACTAACTGTAACCCTTCCCCTTAAGGGGAAGGTCAAGTGAATTTTTTAACTAAATCTACTTTAAATTCCTTCAAACTATCCACTTTGAGTAAAAGCTCCTCAGCTTCTTGTTTTAGATCTGATGTTTTTTTATCTATTAGTCGATAAACTAAATCAATAGGAAGTTTCTTTTCCTTCGTTTTTTTAGACACTATATCTTTGATTTCAAAGAGGCTAAACCCAAGTGTCTTGGCGCGACAAATCATACTTATGACCATTACATCATGGTCGTTATAAATACGATAGCTACCTTTTCTGTCCGGAGGCGTTATCAAACCAATTGACTCATAGTGCCTAATAGCTTTACGAGTTGCTCCCGTCAGTTCAGAAACACGACCTATTAACATAGTAACCCTCATGTGTGATGGAATAGATAATCGCCTAATAGTATATTATGGATACGCATCAGTAATGAGCCTCCCATAATACTTATTTAATTTTTATTAATACCCCAAAATATCAAACAATTATAAACCATGAAAATTAAAAGTTAATAAATAGTTAGAGATCACTAGGAGGTATCTGTAATAAGCTACCGTAAAAATAGATTAATTAACGTTATTTCAGTTGGTTATATGGAAAGAATACTGGTTGAGGTTTGTTACTAAGACGTCCAGTAACTTCAGAGGAAAAATTCATTGGAAAATATATGGCTAATATTTTTAGGTTAACGTCAAAGCGCACGTTGTTCGCGTTAGGTTAAACATAGAGAAGCCACCACATACTTAGCTATAACAAAGCTCTGCATTTAAATTTAGCCGACTTCATTTAAACCTCTTATAACTGTCTCGAGTATTTGCCTCTAGCTGTAGTTCACCTACCCCTTTATTTTTTTCAGCTGTCATCTGCATAACAGCTAAAATCATTTTTACTCTTCCCTTGCGCAAACGCCCTAGCAATGAAATAAGGGACTAAGAAATAGATTCACCAATTGCCCCCTCACATGCGATGAGAGTAAAAAAAATCAAAACTTATTAGGGCGCTAATACCGCTAAAAACAAGGGTTTTCTTCACTAACTGATTATTTGACCTTTTTTTAATGAGCGTCTAGTATTAAAAAGCTGTCAATAAAATATAAACAGAAATTAGAACGCTTGGAAGCTATCAATCTGGATTAGATTATTTTAGCTGTTAAACCACATATAACTTCCTATCAATTAAATAAATTCATGTTTTTAGAATTATATTATATATAGGAAGGATTCGATGAAAACACCAATAAGTGCTAATACTTCTCCGTCATTAAATGTTGATAGTAGACCAACAGAATCTTGGTACAAAAAATATATAGAAGTTATCATAGCTGGAGTTATCGGCACATTTTTAATAGGGATAGTTAGTTGGACATTTGGTAATTTTGCAACGAAGATTGATAATATTGAAAAGATTATTTCCGCGCATCACGGCCCTCAATGGGAGGAAGCTTCTGGTGTATTATCAGTAGTTAAATTACGTTCTGAATTTGTACAAGCAAAAAATGAATATAGTATAAAGCTGAAGTTGCTAGATAAAAAATTAAGTGATTCATTGGAAAATAATAAAAAACTCATCAAGGCACTTCGATATTGGACAATGCAAGCAGACAAAGTCGTCACTGCTAGCCGAGAAAGACAATATGAAGCTTACGCACATTTAACGACATCTGCCCCGTCTAATAAAGATGTTGCACTACTAAATACAGCCCATATTGGAGGGACAAGATTTAACGCTGGTGATAGAGTTGTTATAACAAATACAAGTTCTGGTAAAAGAGAAAAGACCACTGTGACCATAACTTCGGCCTATACCGATTTAGAGAATACAGATGTTTTAATTCAAATTGCTGAGCAACCCGCAAAAATACTAGGTCTAAGTCTGATATTAGGACGAATTAAAGTTATTGTACAAAAAGAAAAGCCTGATGAAAATGACCCTAAACGATGGAAAAAAATAAACGAAATAATCAATGATGACCAATAAATTAATATAACTAAAAGTAATACCTTGATTGCTTATAAGAATCATTCAAGGACCAATGGGGTCAGGTCATCTTGTTTCTTCATACCCATAAGGTCATGCCTCTAAGGTTGTTGTCCACCTCAGGGCATGTTGTTAGGTGAATTATACTTACACCATATAAAAACAATTCTCCAATGGTATTTTTTCTGGGTAATCTGCCACGGAAAAACCAAGTTTTTTATAAGCTTGAATTGCACTTTTATTATGCCCCAATACAAAGAGTGAACATGACTTAGTGCTTAAATCTGATTTACCCAAAATACTTAATTGGCTTATTAAAATCTATTATGGGTGGCAAGTTAACGTTCAAGTTGCAGGAGGCCCCCTGTGGGGCGCTGGTGGCCTCCTACCTATACACTTTACAGATTCGTCCGAATATTCACATCAAATCGCACACAAGAAGTACTGCGTGGCGACATTGCTGTCGGCTTGCCCGTCATTGGCCACCCACTGAAACGAGTCATGCCCGCCGTAGACGCCGATGCAATCGACTATCCACTTCCCCGTTACCTGGTCGAACTCAAAGTACTTCACGTTGTTCCCTAATGGACCTAGGCTGTCAGCGACGAGTCTGTAGGTCAGGCTGTCCCCGTCGGCATCTTCCGCGAAGAGGAACTTGAATCCAGGTTTCGATTCATCCGGCTGATCATTCAGATCCCTCGGTAGGAACCCTGTAGGGCCGTTAGACGCAACGGGAGGGGTGTTATCCCCCCCGCCCAACGACGGCTCGTTGATTTCTGAACCTGCGCCAACAGTAACGTACGAAGTTGCCGAATAAGCGCCGCCGGCAGTAGAGTTTTCGCCAGTGCTGACGTACGTCTTCGCCAATAGATCACCTATAATATTCGCATCCGCGCCTACGCTAATGTAGGTGCCAGTAATGTTCCAGATAACACGGGTGTCTTCTGTATCATTGATCATGACGACATTCACGCCCGCACCAAAGCTTAAGAAATCACTGATATTGAAAATAAACACACCGGACTGGTTTTGAGCATCAAGCGTGATTGTTGTGCCCGCACTCACCGACAGTGGACCTGCGACTTCATAGACTCCATGAATAAAAGTCATGTCCGCGCCAATATTGCCAGGAAGGAGTACTGTGTCCGGATCCAGACCACTCAGAAAAGCTTGGGCATCGATAATGTCTTGTGTCACCGGCGACGGCGTTGCATAAGTAGCCAAAGTAAAGCTATTAATATTAAGCCAATTGACATTTGCACCCGCACCATACGTGGTGGCGGCCCCAGACGAAACAGCGCCATCGACGGTAGAATCAGCGCCAAGCGTGGTGGCGGCCCCAGAGTCAACATGGCCATTGACGAGTACATTCGCGCCGAGCGTGGTGGCGGCTCCGGCCAGAGTACTGCCATGGACGATTGCACCCGCGCCAAGCGTAGTCGCGGCCCCAGACGAAACGTCGCCATTGATCGTTGAATTTGCACTCAGGGTTGCATAAGAGCTGGCAAAGACCGACTGACCAAACACGTTTTTATTCATTACGGTCTCTACCTCGTCTACAACGTTCGCTTGGGCCAACGGCAGGTAGACGAACAAGACACTGGCGCACATCGCACCCACTAACCATGGTTTTTTCATGATAATCTCCTCTTAAATAAAATTATGAATAAGAATTTTAGCCGTCCTTTTTGCCTGAATGATCTCCCTCTCCATACTTTACCCGGCGTTGCATTCTCGACCGAGATCCCTCTTGCAAGCGCAAGTAGCCCCAACACAAATACTTTAAAAAGAATGGGTTTTGTAAATTTCATATATATTCCTTCGTAATTAGAGAACTACATTGGGGTCAAAGCCCTATAACGTTGACATCATACTCGCACTAACAGCATGGCTTGATAAAACTCAATACTGCGCATAAAAATATGTAACTCACTACATTTATAACCATCGTAATAGTAATCCTTACGGTCAAGCAAAAATCACGCCTCAATATGAAAATATTATAAATACAATGAGTTAAGAGTTATTACTTTTTATGTTTTTAGAATATGTAAAAATACCGGACACATTACTTAACGTTAAGCGGGTTTTATAACAGCCACCACTAAAATCAAGAGAATAACTGGTGGTTTAAGAGACCGATGGGGTCAAGTCTTGCATTATCTTGTTTCTTCATACCCATAAGGTCATGCCTCTAAGGTTGTTGTCCACCTCAGGGCATGTTGTTAAGTGAATTATACTTGCACCATATAAAAACAATTCTCCAATGGTATTTTTTCTGGGTAATCTGCCATGGAAAAACCAAGTTTTTTATAAGCTTGAATTGCACTTTTATTATGCCCCAATACAAAGAGTGAACATGACTTAGTGCTTAAATCTGATTTACCCAAAATACTTAATTGGCTTATTAAGTGTGAAGCGATACCTTGCCCACGACGACTAGGACTTACAACTAACCTTCCAAGATGGCACTTCCCAAGCCTTAAATAATATTGTCCAAATGCTAACAGATCGCCTTCGCTGGAAATTAGCGAAAATGACTTCAAGGCATTAAGATTTAAGTCACTCTTAAAAGTATTTAAATCAAAAGGATACCTAAAATTTGGGCCAGACCAAATACTTAATTCATCCTCGTTCGAAAACCAAGACATTAATTCAATAAAATTTTCATCAGAAGATTGAGTTAAACGCATATTCACCTAACAGCTTGTATGGATAATACAGCCATAACAATTATTAATTATTAATTATTACCAAGTTCGGGTAAATTGAGACCCAAGCTTTGGCTGCAACCAAAGCCTTCCTTGTCGTAGTTCGTCTAATCTAATGAGAGACCGTTAATAAACATGAAAAGTGCAAAATAAAAGACCTGACCCCATCACGATATTAGCTTTTATTTTTTGGAATAAAAGTGTTCGCTAAATCAGTAATACCTTCAACACTTTTGGCAAGTAATTGCATTTGTTGGGCAACGTTTTCAGTTTCAGACAGCGTTTTATCTGTTGTTTGACTAATATCATCAAGATGGTTTGTTATTTGAGACGATACCACACTTTGCTCTTCTGCTGCGGTGGCTATCTGTGTTGCAGCATGGCTAATGTTTTGTACTCTATTAACAACAGAATCTATTTTGCTGTGCGATGCGTGTGCGCTTTCAACACAAAAGTTTGCTTCATCTTTATTTTTATTCATTAAATCAACCCATTGATCTATGGTGTTGAGCATAGAGGTTAAGCGTTGATGAATTTCTTTTGCTGAGTCTTGAGTGCGAGAAGATAGGTTTCTTACTTCATCGGCAACTACCGCAAAACCTCGCCCATGTTCACCAGCACGGGCTGCTTCAATAGCGGCATTCAAGGCTAATAAATTAGTTTGATCGGCAATGGACTGAATATCTGCCATTAGTTCACCAACACCATTAGCTGATTGAGTTAAACTATCCGCCGAACTTGAAGCGCTTTCAACTGCTTTCGCTAAACTTTGTATTTTATTTGTTGTTTGATAAATATCTTGTTGTGCTTGTTCACATTGGGTAAAAGTGCTTTCTAAATCGCTGGCAGCAACTGTGATATTTTGTGCAATTTCTATTGTTGATGCTTGCATTTGAGCCATAGAGGTATTGAGTTGTTCAATGCCCTTTTTTTGCTCGGCTAATATATCTCTGCTTTTATCAAGCCCTTGAGACACTTTGATCATGACTTTTTTTATAGGCGTTGCCGCATCAAGTGTTCGTTCTAAAATAGCTTTGATTTTAGTTTTCATCATAGAAAAATTAAAATCAAAAACACTAGCAGTTCCTTTACCAAAATATATTTTTCTAGAAATAGAGTCGAACATATTCTGCATTTTTTGAGCTCTTTGCGCAGTAGGGATGATATCAGACCAAAAAATAAGGATAGGAGTTACTGCACTAACAGCAGCAATAATTGATGCGGTTAAACCGAGTAAATAATAAATAAATCCTTGGGCTATAGTTGAAAGCAATACTAAAAATAAGAATTTATGATTTTTAGTGAACTCAAAAGTTGCCCATTTGTTTTTTTTATTGAGCGAGTGATATATATTACTCGCATTCTTTTGTAAGGTTGTATCAGCGACTTTGCTAATAGATTGATAACCTGTGACTTGACCATTTTCATATTGTGGTGTGGTAAAGGTATCAAGCCAGACATCTTGTTTTTTCTTGTTATTTATACGCATTACCCCATGCCATGAAAAGCCTTTGGATAAAGTGCTAGATAATTCATCAATAACAATGTTTGGCATGTCAGAATGAGTTAATTGCTTAATGTTTTTTGTCTGTAATTCAGATAAATTATAACCTGTTGCATTACAATACTGCTCATTCACATAAATGAATTGACCATTAAGATCAGTAACAGATATTAATTGTTGGCATGTTGATGTCATACTTATTCACTTCGCTTAAGGTCAAAATTCAGGCTAAGATATCAGTTATATATTTTGTTACTTTGATCTAAATAAGTAATCAGCAATATTTTTCATTGTTTCTACTTCAAAAACTGTAAGCAAGCCCGATAGATATTTGACTATCAAACCATATCGCGCGATCAAAATGCGCTGAACAGGCTTCGTTTTGACAAAATAGGGTGTCGTCGTTTGTTAGTGTGACATAGGCGCGTAGTTCAGTAACTAAAACCAAATTGTCAGAAAACTTACAAACTCGTGGCCAATATTACTTGACCACTTCACACTACCATTTTTAAATCCACAGAAAATTAAACTTTCGCCAATTAAAAAACCGCGATTTATTTTAAATTACTGTGAAAATTTAACGACTAATTAAAGTGAAGTAGACTTTATTGTCGAGCGTTAGATCGATGGTTTTGTAACAGACTCTGATGAAATAACCGGTGCTTTACTTTTAGCTCTTTTTTTCTTTTTTGAATTTTTATTCGCTGAAACGACTGTACTAATAAACTCTGCTGATTTTTTGGTGGGATTATAAGCGACCTTAATAATTACACCGTTATATTCGATAATATCGCCGTTACGAATTTTTTTACGCTTTTGAACTTCAACTTTACTATTTACTAAAACATTACCTTCACTGATCATAGTTTTAGCTTCGCCACCACCGCCAACCATATTGGCAATTTTGAGTAATTTATAAAGTTCTATAGGTTCAACACAAATGTCGAAAATTGAGTGTTCAGACATGAAATACGCCTAATAATTTCAAATAATAATATTGTTAAATTCTAACATATATAACAGTTATTGAATAAAACTTATATTAAGAATATTTCATAATTTTGAGCTAATATAGGCGGTAAATACGTGATGCAGGAGTACGTAAAACTTTTAACTATGCCACTTCAATTCAACATAAAGTTATACGTCTAAAAACGCTACCATAACGAAAGCTGATCTTAATAAAAAAGCAGACACCAATAATTATTATCTACTTTTTATTCAACCCGTTAAGAAGTAATTACCTTTGAGGTGTAATTAAGTACTTCTCACCTGTAGCTTGCTTAGAATAAGCAGCTATCGATTGTAAATGCAATACTTCTGCCAATGACACTTCATTTGTGTAGTGGCTAGCAAACGTTGTGGTGATTTCATCTGCAACACGTTTGCGCATCGCCATTAAAGTTTTAGTACCTAGTTTGCCTAGCATGTTGAATAATAAGAATCCATTTACACCCCAAGCAAACCCGAAGTTACGATTTAGAGTAATAGGACCACGATTTAATCCGCCATAAATGTAAACTTGTTTGAAAGTGTCAGAGCCATATACGCTGTATTCTTTGATATCACGAGCCGCAGCAACTTCCATACAGTTAAGAATGTCACTTGTTAATTGACCGCCACCAATTGGGTCAAAGGCAATAGTTGCACCAGTTTCAATAATCGCTGCCGTTAATTGAGCAAGGAAAGTATCACTACTTGAGTTAACAACATATTTTGCCCCCATGTCACGTAACAGCGTTTCTTGTTCTGCTTTACGTACAATGTTAATTAAGTCGATGCCGTCGGCAATACAAATACGGTTTAACATTTGGCCAAGGCTAGACGCCGCTGCGGCATGAATGATGGCTTTATGACCTTCAGCACGCATTGTTTCAACCATAGCTAATGCGGTAAGCGGGTTAATAAATGACGATGCGCCTTGTTTAGCCGTAGTGCCTTGCTTTAATTCTAAACAGCTTTGTACATTGGCAGATATATATTGACGATAAGTTCCACCGCCAATCACAGCAACGGTTTTACCCATTAATGCTTGTGCTGCAGGTGATGAGCCCGTTGCTACAACGGTTCCTGCACCTTCATTACCAACAGGAATTGCTTTACCAACACGAGTGTTAACCGCTGGCATAAACTGAGCTGGAACATCAGCAGTAATGATTGGGTTTTGTTCAGTACCTGATTGTGTCGCTGTTGACATATTAGCTGCGCTGAACATAACTGCTATGTCCGACGGGTTTAATGGCGCAGCTTCAATGCGAATAACGACTTCATCAGCGCCAGGTTGTGGCATTTCGATGTCTTGTAAAGCAAGTGTTAATTTATTGTCTTTGCTGATTGTTGAAATAAGCTGGATATTAGTATCTGTCATAAGGTTTTGCTCCTGCAAATAATTAAATTTATTGAACCAATAGCTTTATTGTATTGGTTATACTTTGTTCGTAATAATAATTTTCGTATTGGTTGTTTATATAGCTAAGTGCTATGCAGCTTTCGCTGCTTGAATCTGAACTTTCACCTTTTGGATAAACTCGGGCATATTTGCCAGACGATCTGCCTCCACGTTTTGGGCAATGGCAGATTGGCTCATGGAATCGTTCCACTCTTTCATCCCTGGTATCTCTGCAAGTACATCCCAGCCTAGTTGGCTAGAGCCAAAAGAGCTAACAATGGTGTTTACGTAATAAACGTAGATGTCAGCCATCGTGAATTGTTCACCTGCAACCCAAGGTGAAAACTGGCACAAGCGACTTAAGGCGGTAATGCCACGGTTTAATACTTGGCGTACTTCAGCGGTAACCGATTCAGGCGCTTCAGTGCCTGAAAATGCATAAGGTATAAGTCGTCTGCTTGGCAATTCAAAATAAAGCTCTGCTATTTTCATAATTTGACGCACAACAGCGCGTTCTGCAGAACTTTTAGGGTATAGCGGAGTTGCAGGGTAAGTCTCTTCGATAAAGTCACAAATAACACTCGACTCTGAAATATGAAGGCCTTCAGGCGTTGTGATAACAGGTACTTTGCCAGCCGGACTGATGGTCAGTAACTCGTCACTACCACCGTAAATAAGGTTTTCTTGGAATGACAGTTTTTTGTATAAAAGTACATGTTTCACTAGGTTGTAATAGTTGCTAGCGGCAAAACCGTGCAAAGTAATCATAAATCAGTTTCCATTAAAATGTGACGTTTGTTTTAATTGCTGACAAAAGACAATTAAAGTCCCTGTTTTTATCACGCTACAACAAGGTAGAGGTTGCAATGTTTAAGTTAAGCACATTATTACTTGTTTTAATTCGGTTATATATAGGATTAAATGCGAATCACTATTGTCTTTAAGACAATAGTAAAGTAAAAATACTCAGATATTCATTTAATGGAGAAGTTAGTTGGACCAACTACGTGCAATACGGTATTTCAGTAAAGTAGTCGAAACGAGCAGTTTTACCAAAGCTGCTCGTGCGTTTAATGTGCCGCCATCATCGTTGTCAAGACGAGTTGCTGATTTAGAAAAAAGCTTGGGGGCAACATTGTTAAAGCGTTCAACCCGAATCGTTAAACTGACAGAAGTGGGACAAATTTATTATAACGATGTACAACAAATATTGAATCAATTAGAGCAAAGCAATGAAACTGTTCGTAGTTACCAAACAACACCAATGGGCCGTTTACGTATAAGTTCAATGGTGGGTTTTGGTGACAAGATATTACTTCCTTTGTTAGATGAATTCAGCGTGTTATACCCTGAAATTGTCTTAGACGTCAGTTTAAGTGACGAGTTATCAACACTCGGACGTGACGATGTCGATATTGCTATTCGCGGTGGTTACGCCCCAAATGAACGCGTGTTAGCGATAAGGCTAATGGACAATGGTTTTATTCCTGTCGCTTCACCAAGTTATTTAGATAAACACGGAGTGCCTAACAATGTGATGGAGTTAAAGGAACATAATGGTCTTTATTTTAAAGCGCCATCAGGGCCAACGCCTTGGTTATGTAATATGAACGGTCAATGGCATGATGTCTCAGGGCCAGCGGTAGCGATTTCAAATAACGGATCATGGCTGGCGAAAAAAGCCTGTGACGGTGAAGGTATTTTAATGTCAACTCGATGGGCGTTAGCTTCATATCTTGAGTCAGGGAAGTTACAAGAACTTAAGTTTGAGCATGAGTTGGCTATAACTCAAAATTCTGATATGGCCGTTTATTTGTTGTATCAAAAACAGCGCTACTTAGTACCAAAAGTAAAAGCGGCAGTAGACTTTTTAGTTGAAAAAATAAAAGTAACAAATGAGACTTAAGATACGAATAGATAATAAAGAATAAAGAATAAAGAACAGTGCCTCTTCAATTGCTCACCTTAAATCCCTAGTTTTCCCCAAAGGGAAATAAGGGGGCGATCCACTTCTGCCAAGCACCACGATCATTCACTATAATGATAACTACAAGCAATAATTGATGCCAACGTTGCAATACCCATCTGTTGAATTAGGACAGCATTATGGGTTTCTTGTTGTCATAGATAAATATTAAGATTAGTCTCATCAACATTATAATTTTACACCCCATAAATACCTTAAAAATATTTATTTTTAAAAGCCAAGAGAATCTCTTATGAAAAACTGGATAAAGCAGAGTGTGCAAAAAATTGAAGCTGACTATAATCGTTCGGCAGATACTCACCTTTTAAAAATAGATATTCCTAAAACCCCTGCTATTCACCTATACCTTAAAGATGAAAGTACTCATCCTACAGGCAGCCTTAAACATCGGTTGGCCCGTTCACTTTTTTTATACGCTCTGTGTAATGGACGAATTAAAGAAGGCACTACCATTGTCGAAGCATCATCTGGTAGTACTGCTGTATCTGAGGCCTATTTTGCAAAAATGATCGGCGTCCCCTTTATTGCTGTTGTACCTAAATCAACAGCGAAGAGCAAAATAAATGAAATCGAATTTTATGGCGGGAAATGTCACTTTGTTGATTCTGCACCAAAAATGCATGACGCTGCAACAAGGCTTGCAACAGAAATTAACGGATACTTTATGGATCAATTTACCTATGCTGAACGAGCGACAGATTGGCGTGGCAATAACAATATTGCCGAGAGTATTTATGACCAAATGAAAAAAGAGCCTTACAGTATACCTAGCGCTATTGTGATGAGTGCTGGTACTGGCGGCACTTCAGCAACGTTAGGTAGGTATATTCTTTATAGAGGCTTTGATACAAAACTTATAGTAGTAGATCCTCAAAACTCAGTTTTCTACGATTGTTTTAAATCGGGTGACCGCACACTGACAAACAATAAATCAAGCCGTATTGAAGGTATTGGCCGACCTAAAGTTGAACATTCTTTTCAACCTAATGTTATAGACCAAATGATACAAGTGCCTGATGCAGCAAGCGTAGCAACAATGTTATGGTTGGAAAAAATTATTGGTAGAAAAGTAGGTGCTTCAACAGGAACTAATATATGGGGTGCCTTATGTCTTGCTCAAGAGATGGAGGCTAACAAAGAACAGGGCTCAATTGTAACCTTGATGTGTGATAGCGGTGAAAGGTATTTAGACTCATATTATGACCAAATGTGGGTTAAAGAACACATCGGTGATATTCAACCTTATACCGATAAGTTGAATGATTGGTTCTTAAAATAGTAGTCCCCCGGCTTATCAAAACACTGTTTTTGTTGGTATTTGTGAGTAAGTAGTGAAAAATAGATCAAAAAACAGATCAAAAAAATAGATCAGGACATCCAATAATTTAAAAAAATAGATCAGAAATAGATCAGGACATCCAATAATTTTAATAATAGACAATACCGTACATAAATAGCTTTACCAAAAACAACGATGGTAGATATTGCGTTTTTCTATGAACTTATTAAGTTAGTTTAGCTTGTGAAACGACAAACCAATGAATTACACCGACACGAATACCAGCGAGATGCTGTTTAGGGGGATTTATAATCTACTTAGAAGTTTCAGTGAAATATTGAGGTTTGCTGTCGATGACCGCCAATCCATTGCTTACCTGTGTGCGCAGCAAAAGCATTGAGCGCTACTAACGAGCCAACCGCTTGATGATGTTTTTTACCAAAATGCTCGGCAAGTTGTAACCAATCCTCACTATTGATACCTAGATGAGTTAGTAGCGCGCAGGTATTCTTATTAATATTACCGCGCTTATCTGCTCTGATAACTTTTCCTGTTTCTTCTACAAGGGTTAAATAATCAAGCAAGGAGAACGCGATACCTTTTGCTGAGTTTTTATCTTCATTACCAATAAATCCCAGTAAAGGTTTAGGGGTAAACGGCAATTGTGATTTGTTATCAACATGAAAATAGATCAAAATAGATCAGGACATCCAATAATTTAAATAATAGGCAATACCGTACATAAATAGCTTTACCAAAAACAGACGATGGTAGATATTGCGTTTTTCTATGAACTTATTAAGTTAGTTTAGCTTGTGAAACGACAAACCAATGAATTACACCGACACGAATACCAGCGAGATGCTGTTTAGGGGGATTTATAATCTACTTAGAAGTTTCAGTGAAATATTGAGGTTTGCTGTCGATGACCGCCAATCCATTGCTTACCTGTGTGCGCAGCAAAAGCATTGAGCGCTACTAACGAGCCAACCGCTTGATGATGTTTTTTACCAAAATGCTCGGCAAGTTGTAACCAATCCTCACTATTGATACCTAGATGAGTTAGTAGCGCGCAGGTATTCTTATTAATATTACCGCGCTTATCTGCTCTGATAACTTTTCCTGTTTCTTCTACAAGGGTTAAATAATCAAGCAAGGAGAACGCGATACCTTTTGCTGAGTTTTTATCTTCATTACCAATAAATCCCAGTAAAGGTTTAGGGGTAAACGGCAATTGTGATTTGTTATCAACATCACTTGCTTTGTCATGAATGCGTTCAAAAATAGACGTGTATTGCGCGGTTTGTACCGAATCAGCCATTTTAGCTCTTATGGGGTTTAAGTCGACATAGGCCATGCAGGCAAGTACTGCTTTTTCATCAAGCAGCGCTTGTGACTTAAACCGCCCTTCCCAAAACCTACCTTTGCAGTTATCTTCTGTATTGGCTTTACGGGCGATATATTCATTTAAGTTACGCATCAGCCAAGATAAATCACTTAAGCGACTTCGCCATTGATTGATAACCTCTTGCGCTTTATCAATTTCAGCTTGGCAACTGCTTTCACCTTTTTGTAATCGCTCAACTAATGGATGGCTATGGTAAAGCTGCTGCCAACGCTGACAAACCTCATCGTCACTCCATGCCACTGCTTCACTTTCATCAATATACACAACAAGGTGATAGTGATTCGACATCACCGCATAAGCCGCAACATCAATAGCAAAAACTGAGGTTAAAAAGCGAATACGGTCGACCATCCATTGTCTGCGGTGTTCAAAGCTTTGTTTGGTGTGATTATCTTCGCCGCATAAATAGGCACGTCGTACACAGCGAGAGATTAAGTGATAATAACGGGTATCTTGCAGGGATACTTGTTTGCTGCGTGCTTGAGTCATGTTGAACACCTCTTCACTGTTGATTACTTAACCATAGTAAATAGGTGGGGTTTAATCAATAAAGTTTGGGTGTCCCAATGTTTTACTACACAGCGAGAGATTAAGTGATAATAACGGGTATCTTGCAGGGATACTTGTTCGCTGCGTGCTTGAGTCATGTTGAACACCTCTTCACTGTTGATTATTTAACCATAGTAAATAGGTGGGGTTTAATCAATAAAGTTTGGGTGTCCCAATGTTTTCATTTTTTTAACCATAGTAAATAGGTGGGGTTTAATCAATAAAGTGTAAGCTCCAAACCAACCACCTTATTGACAATTCAAAGTGCTCAAGGTTTGCGTATTCGATTTACAAAATGAGGTGGGTAAAGCAGGAAGATGCCTTCCGTGAGCAACGTTCCCTGTTTTAGTCAT
>JBLIEW010000078.1:0-21740 GCA_047633255.1 Colwellia sp. | reverse complement strand
TGCCATGCAAAGACACATCATCATCAACAAAGGCAAAAGGATAGTATTCATGGCTTTGCACTAATGACGTCAATAATTGACGTCCACTCACGCCGGCGCCATAAATAATCACCGGCTCACCACTGCGTTTCATTCCAGAACCGACAATAGAGCGAACAATCGTTCTTGAACCACCCACAAAAACAAGTGCAAAAGCAGCATAGATTAATGGAACAGTGCGGGGGATATTGGCTTCTGCATAAAAAGAGACTAACACTAATGTAATGGTTGAAACCGTCACCCCAATGACAATGGCAACAAGCGCTTGTAAACCCATGTAACGAAGCACTGCTCGATAAAGACCTAATTTGGCAAATAAAACTAAACTTATGGGGAGAACGATTGCTATGACCATCCAAAAGGTGCCATTGCTTAGCACACTGATATCATCAAGTCGAACTAATAATGCACCCCAAAAAGCAAAAACTAAAAAAAGTGAATCTACAAAGAGGCTTACCAACCGTTTTTGAGGACGAGGTAAAGAGAATACACGTTGCAAAAAATCCATTTCGCGCTCCAAATTAATAACATTCATAATAATAAAATCTTATCTACATTAAAAAGGCAGTCTAACCTGTCAAACATCGAGTTTAACATGAGTGTGCGTTATTGATAATAAGTTATGTGAAACTTAAAAAGACAACATCAGCACAATATCCAATTAGAAGTTGGCTGATGTTGGCTTGATAATGAGAAAGCAAGAAACATGAAAAATTGGTGAGACAAATTACCTAGTAAGTAGGATATATTGAGACAAAATGATCATAATAGACGCCAAACCAAATCGAGCATTCACCAATAGATAGGACTACTTTACTGCGTCACCAGAACCACTACCCGTAACTGTCATTAAGATGTACTTAAAATAATTTCTAATGTTAAGCGTATCTATCATGTGCTTATCAGTTTCTGCTAAAAGCTTTGGCGTCGACATATCGATATTTTGAACTTGAGCTAAACCCGTAACACCTGGTAACACACCATAAACGCCTAACGTATCACGTTCTTTAATTAACTCTTCTTGGTTAAAAAGATTTGGACGTGGACCGACCAAACTCATCTCACCTTTAAGAACGTTGATTAATTGTGGCAGCTCATCAATTTTAGTCTTTCGTAGAAAACTCCCCAACTTAGTAATAGAAGCATTACGGGCTAAATGACTTGCAACGGATTTAGTTTCTACTGACATAGTTCGAAATTTAATTAGTTTAAAAGCTTTTTGGTTTTTACCGACTCGACTTTGAATGAAAATGGGGGAACCAGTATCAAAAATACCAATAATAGTAACGATAAGTAGAATAGGCCATAGTAATAATAAGCCGAAGAAGGCAGCAAAAAAATCTATAAGACGGATCATGTAAATACTCAATTTATTTTTTATTAAGAAGAAAAGCTTCTGCAGTTTCTTTGAAACCTTCTTCAATTGTTTGTGGTGGCACCCAGCCAAGTGTTTTCTTGGTATGTGATATATCAACTTGTAGTGACCCTAACAAACGATTTACCACGTCCTGCTTACCAAATGCTTTACCGACTAAACGATAACACCATAAAGGGACCGGCAGCATGCGATTACGCTTACCCAGAGCTTTAGACATTTGGTTTACCATTGAGGCAGTAGATACATCGTTATCATCTGATACTAGAAATACTTGATTGACAGCTTTGGTATGTTCTATACATGTTACAATCAAGTCAACTAAATTAGTAACAGAAACTAAGCTTCGTGTATTTTTTGTTATACATCCAAATGGCAATGGTATGCCTTTATAAACTAGATTTAACAAAGATGAAAAGTTTGCCTTAACACCTGGCCCATAAACCAAAGTAGGTCGGATAATTACGACTTCTAATTCTGTGTTTGCAGCTAAATGTAATAATTGTACTTCAGCTTCAGCTTTTGACCGACTATAAAAGTCTTCAGGATTAAGATTATCAAAAGCCGTAAATGCTTTATCTGGTTTTGTTGATTCACCATTTACTTTAATTGAACTAATAAAAATAAAACGCTTAACTCCTGCCTTAACAGCTTGCTTAGCTAAGTTTAATGTACCTTTGGTATTAACTTCGCGGTACTTCTGAAGAGAGTTCGTGGACTTATCGTTCAAAATATGAACTCGACCAGCACAATGGATTATACAACTAACATTAGTTAACATGTCTGAGTAGTTAGTATGCTGATTTACATTTTTAATAAAACACGAATTACCATCAACAGCGAAAGAAGACCTACTAGTCAATACCAGATTATTTTTTAACACATCAACCAAATGCTTTCCTAGAAAACCTGTTGCACCAGTTATACAGATCATTTTCGCCTCGGATCAAATTTTGAGATAATATTTATTATGAATATAGGAATTAAAGGTCTTACAATAGGGTAAAATATTGCGATAACGGAAAAAAAACGTCGATCATATTTCCAAACGTAAGGAACACCTAATTTGAATCGATTTAATCCAACTCTAATTGTATTCTTTCCGTAATAAGATATTGGATAACGATAATTTATTAATGCTTCCGGAATATTTGAAAAAACAAGCCCATTTGAAGCGGCTCTCAACCACAATTCATAATCATCTTGTCTAAGAGGAGCATCAACATTGTAACTTCCAATTCTTTCAATTTTGCTCTTCCTAAAAATTACAGAGGGATGGATAATTGGACAGCTCCAAATTAATCTAATGATTGTTCTGTTATCGCAAGGAACGGTCCTTAACCTTAAGAATGTGCCATACTCATCGATATCATTTGCCCAAGAACCACAAATGTCAATTGAAGGATTATTAGACATTAAATCAACCTGTTTTAGAAAACGATCCGGTAAACAAATATCATCAGTGTCCATTCTTGCAACAAGTTCAAACTTACATTTAGACAGACCATAATTTAATGCGGCAGACAAACCAACATTAATATCTAATGAGTAAATTTTTATGTTTAAAATATCAACCCAACTATAAATAACTTTGTTTAAATCAGCAGTAATAGGACCATCAAGTATAATAACGACCTCATCTGGCAACAATTTCTGTTTACTGATACTATCTAAGGAAAGATCGAAGTATACTGGTGATTCCTTGGAATAAAGGGATAGTAAAACACTAAATTTTTCATGCATAATAAGTACAACCTAGAATTAAACAATATTGAGTAAACGCTCATAAGTAGATAAATAATTTCGAGCCAAATTGTTACTTGAAAAATTTATTCTAACAAAGTTTAACATGTCATCATTGATTTTTGGAATAGCATCATCTTTACTCGATGCCAAAATACTTTCAGATAAAGAAACTGAACAATCACTCTCAAAAAAATAAAATCCTTTCCCATTATATGAAGAAAATAATTCTCTAAAAGTAGTAATATCAGAAATAACAACCTTATTGACCAAAGAACAAGCTTCTACAACTGCTAAACCAAAACCTTCACTCCTTGAAGGCATTAAGTAATTATCAAAAAAAGTAAAATACGGAAATGGATTCCTTTTCTGACCTAAAAAGAAAACTCTGTCATCAAGTTTTAATGTGGTAACTAAAGCCTCCAAACGAACTCGCTCTACTCCATCACCAATAATAACCAACACAAAAGAACTAGGTAAAATAGAAAGTGCTTTAATTGATAGGTCTACACCTTTTCTATATGTCAGATTACAACAAGTACCTAGTATTGTACTATCATTTTTCAATTTTTTTAAAAGAGCAATATCATTATCATTATCATTATCAATAAACGAAAGATTAGATATTTTATTAAAATTAAGTCCATTGTAGCAAAAACTAAGATTAGCATTAGGTAGTATTTTTGAATAGTAGCTTACCGCTCCTTCAGAAAGAGCTACTAGATTGTTTATTCTCCTAAGATTGAAAATCCAGATTTTCGAAATAATCATTGCTTTAATAGGAACATAATCAAGATATGGATCATCAGCTACATAGTTATGTAACGTAGAAATTATTTTTTCCTTACCGATAAAACTTCTGAAAATAGACACAAATAAGTCGGGAATAAAGCAATGAGAATGAACAATATCGAATTTAGAGAATTTTTTAATATCTTTTATTTCAATTTTTTTTGACGGAATATTATAAAACCCATACGGTTCATCCGCATTAGAAAAAAAGAACACTTTTACATTATGCCCTGTGGATACCAGTTCATAGCATAATTCTTCAACAACTAAGATAGGACCAGTCTTTATTAACTTTGGAACAATGAAGGCTATATTCATTACATAGATCTCCTGTATACTCTGAAATCAAAATCAATATGACTTTTTGAATGATAACCATCAGTAAAAAGTATACTACGATAAGTTTCGTAAAAATACAAATTAGAATTAGAATATAATGAAAAATTCAAAATAAATATCAAACCACAAAAAATAACGAACCTAAAAAAGTAACCATTTCTGTTATAAAGGCAATTTAAAGCCACGATACAGAAAGGTATTAACAAAGAAGCAACCCGGTATAAAAAATAAAACTTAATAGATGCGAATAATATTAATACAAAAAAAGCCAGAGAATAATAATAAAAAGAATCTTCATTATTTCTATTCAAAAAAACAACAAAATATAATATTACTAAAACGGCTAAATTCAATAAAAATCGACCTCCAAAGTCGAAATCTTGTACCATAAAATATTTAAAACCAGGTAACATAGGGAAATCTGTGAATAGTATTAGTACAAAAAAACTAGAGAAAATAATAAAATACAAATAGTTCTTCGTGAAACCTTTAATTAACAAACATAAAACCAATATCAATATTAAAGATAAAGGATGGAAAAATAAAGAAAATAACAAAAATAAAATTGAAATAGGTTTATTTTTTTTATTTACCCAAAAAACATAAGCTATCAAAAAAAAACTAAGAGAAATCGATTGCCTTAAAGCAATAAGGTTAAAAAAAACTCCATAATAAAGGATAAACATCAAGGCCATGGATACCCAAAAGTTTTCCTTACTAATAGATTTTAAAAAAAACCTATTAGATAAATAATATAATAAAAATACTAGCCATAAATATATTGAAAAAGGTAGTCCTGTGTTAGATAAAATATAAACAAAGCTATTATACAATATGGTGAAGTCTTCCCAGCTTTTAATAAATTCCACATAAAACATATTACGAGCATCAAGGTAATTAGAAAAGTAGGCTACTTGATCCCCTCCAAAATCAAATCTTGTTGCAATAAAAAATGAAAAAAATGTGAAAACAAAAAACTCTGTAACTTTCAATCTATTATCAAACTGAATAATTAAGAATGAAAATGCTGGCAATATTAAAAGGAGATTGAAATAAATCATTTTTTATATTTACAAAAAAAGGCTTTAAAAATCAAGTTAAACTTACTGCCTCTTACATTAAATTTATAATAAAAAGCATAAAAAGCAATAATAAAAATATTAACATCATTATCGGCTAAATAAATAAACTTTTTTATTACAGATAAATCATAATCAGATAATTTTCCATTATAGAGGGTATTGAATTTTTTTATAGTATCTACAGAATCGTCTCTTAGGAGATAAACTTCACTTCTATCTTTTAAAAAATTAAAAAAACGATCTGTTAAAGTGCGTTTTTTATTACCTATAACATTATTATCGTGCTGCCTATATAAAAATAGTGGTTTATTAACAAAAGATATTTGACCAAAACCAATTGCAAGTAAAGTTATTAATTGATCATGCATATAAGGCTTTATGTTATTGCTAAGATACAAATCTAACAATTGTTTATTTATTGCCATAGCACACCCTTGTATACCACCATTAATAAATAATATATCACTCATAGTTTTAATATGGCTTTCGATTGTTATGAAGTCATTAATTTGATTTAAATTTTTATCCACCACATTCCCGAATGAGTAAGATAATAAAGGCTCATCTTGATTATGTTTTGAAATTTCTTCAATCAAAGTAATAACTTTATTAGGTAGCCAAATATCATCTTGATCACTAAAGAATATATATTCAGAAGTTGAGTTCTTCATTAAAACTCTAAAATTTTCTGCGACACCTAAGTTTCCTAATCCATCTGTAATAATACTCAATCGTTCATCTGAATATTGATTGAGAATGTCAAGAGTTGAATCAGTTGACCCATCATCTCGAACAAGTAATCTCACTTCAACCATTTCTTGATTAAGAATAGAATCAATCTGTTCTTTAAGAAAAAGTTCTCCATTATATGTAGCCAATAAGACATCAATCATATTATAACTCGATTTCATTTATAGTGTTTTTTATAATTTTAATTATTCTAGCAGGACGATTATTCACACTTGCTCTGTTATAATTGATGTAATGACTTTTTGTATCAAATAAAACTTTACAAGTAATCAAAGCTGTTGAAAAAAAACCAATTAACTCTACAACATGTTCACTATTTATAAAAACAAAATCCTCTAATGAACCATCCTCTAATAATTCAAAATCATTATAATCAAAAGCATATTCTGCAGGATGCTTTTTAATTACGAAATCAAGTTCTTTATCTGAACATGAATCCCTTAAACTATTTAGAACAATATTATATTCATCCTCATTAAGAATCCCTCTTTCGATAACAGGACCAGAAACAAAAATCACAGTAGGTTTAAAAATAGAAATTAATTTTGTTTTATTTTTAAATAAGTAATAGCTTCTCAATTCCTTAATAAACATAGAATTTTGGGAGAGTGATTTCAGATTGAATAATGTAAGAAATTTTATTTTTTTCTTTCTAACGAATAAAAATAATAACCGTTTAAAAAACGAAGATAAAAAATATCTAGTTGATAAATATATACCTCTTTCCCTATAAATTACTTTTGTCCAATGTAACCTGCCAGCATATGTGCCTAATCCATCTTCAACAATTAGAAATTTCTTAACGGTTTTCCTTAAATAAAAATAAGGCTTATAAGATATATCTGAGATAGAGGCGAAATAAATACAATTTACAGAAACTAGTGATCTCAAGTCAAAATCACTTACGAGCTTTATAACTACTGGTATATCAGTGTATTCTTTTAACTTCGACAAAGTTAATGTCTTATGTCCCCAATGTTCATCCACAAAAAAAATTATTTTATCAATGTCGTTTTTTTTATAAATATAAGAGAAAAAATTAATTAAATGATACTCTGTCGTAAATCTATATGCTACTGCTACGTTTTCCATTTTTCAAGCCTTCAATTCCAATTGGCATAATATTATAAAAAACTAACACAATTCTAAAAATCCATGTAAATAAAAAGCTTAATATCACTCCAATTACACCATAATGTTCCGGCAAAAAATAAAGCATAGACATATAAAAAATAAGTGTAAAAATTGATATTTTCGATAATATAGATGTTTTCTTTAAAAAAAGAAGTTTAGCCATTAATAGTTGATATAGCCCCCCTAAAAGCTGACCAACAACCATAAGTTGTATCAATAGGCCAACATCTGAATATTTATCCCCAGCTAAGAAGGTGATACCATAGTTATAAAAATCTTGAAGTGTTAAATTTAGTAAAAACAGAAGTATAAACAAAAGTCCTAAAAATAAATAAACTCTCAACTCTGTAATTTTTGTACCATTATGTAATTGGTTAAAGAACCATGGTTGATAAATTTTACTTATGGATAAACTTACCACATTTATTATATTACTAATTTGAAAAGAAATCATATATGACCCAAGAATCAAACTAGTGTATTGACTATTTATATAAAACTTATCAAGTGAACCAATAAAGAATGAAATTATTATATGCGGTAATAGTGGACATCCATACTTTAAAATGTATCTGATTTCATTTTTTATATCTTGAACCTTACCGAAACAAATTAACTTAAACTTAATCAATATGAATAGAGATATTACACTAATAGAAGCTGCACCCATAATCATACCTATAATCCGGCCTAAATAATCAAGACTGGTAAATTCAACTAATAAAACACTCAATAAAACGGTTAACACACTATGCGATAACTGAATAACAACGTACTTAACAACATCATCTTTTAGATGAAGCTGTACAAGGGTAATATTAATAAAAATTATTGGTATTGAATAACTAACAGCTAAATACACAATAAAAATATCAATACTTAATAACTCGACCAAACTGCTTTTAAAAAAATAACATACAAAGATCATCAAAAGAGAGTTTACAATAGTTATAATGAATGATGCTGTTATTAGTATTGTATATTTATCATACTTTGATACATACTCCCGTATTAATAATGATACTGAACCAAGACCAAATAGGGTTATGAATAAACCAGCAACTGATTGAAATAAACCAATTGTACCATAGCCTTCCACAGTCAAATTTTTTGCTAGAAATGGAATTAATAAAAAAGGAAGTGATGATTGTAGAATATTTGAAAATGTGTAAACTAATTGTCGATTCAAGCGTCCACCAATTTTAATTTTTAAATTGCATAAAACTATCTAACCGTATTCCATTTTTATCTTTTTCAGAGAGAATAGGAAAAGTAGTTATTGGCCATTTCACTTTAATTTCCGGATCATTCCATATTATCGAACGTTCAGCTAGTGGATTATAATAATCGGTACATTTATAGACAAACTCAGCTTCATTACTAGTAACATAAAAACCATGAGCAAAGCCTTCTGGTATCCAAAGTTGGCGCTTATTTCCCGCGGAGAGATACTCTCCGACCCATTGGCCAAAAGTTGGAGAGCCTTTTCTAATATCAACTGCAACGTCAAATACTTCACCAGTGACAACTCTCACTAATTTCCCCTGAGTATTTTCAATTTGATAATGAAGCCCTCTTAGAATTCCTTTGTTTGACTTTGAGTGATTATCCTGCACAAAATTTGTTTTTTTACCCGTCACAAGTTCTTCAAACTTTTGTTGGTTCCAGGTTTCCATAAAAAAACCGCGTTGATCACCAAATACTCTAGGTTCGATGATTTTGACTTCCGGGATGGATGTATCAATGACTTTCATTTATGAATACTCTTTAATTCGCACTAATGCTGCTTGCCAGTCGCTCTGTTTAATGTCAAATGCATTATAAATCTTGTCACAATTTAACCGTGAGTTTGCAGGGCGTTTGGCTGGGGTTGGATAATCTAGTGTCGTTATTAGATTAACTTTCATGGGCTGGACAAGTAAGTCTTGCTCTAATGCCATGTCGAATATTTTTTCTGCAAAAGTATGCCAACTTACATGGGGAAAACCAGAGAAATGATAGATACCATAAACATCATCATCAAGTGCTATCTGCTTTGAGATTGTGAGTATAGTCTTTGCTATATCACCGGCATAAGTTGGGCCACCAAACTGATCAGCGACAACATCTAACGTATCTCTCGTTTTAGCAACGCGTAGCATGGTTTTAACAAAGTTATTACCGTGTTCACTAAAGACCCATGCTGTTCTTAATATAATATGTTTAGGACAAGCCAGAGCAACCGCTTGTTCACCAGCTAACTTACTACGACCGTACTCACCTTGAGGTGCAGTCACATCAAGCTCAGTATAGCTCTCTGCTCTATCGCCATCGAACACATAATCCGTTGATATATGAATGATGGCTGCATTGATTTTATTTGCCGCTAGCGCAAGGTTTTGTGGGCCGTCCCTATTGATAGCATTGGCTAATTCACATTCTTGTTCCGCTTTATCTACAGCGGTATATGCAGCGGCATTAACGATTATGTTAGGCCGAAACTCGCTAACTATTTTATCAACTTGGATTGGGTCGGTGATATCAAGTTCTTCACGGTCTAATGCTAAGAACGTTAGCTCAGTCTGTTCTTCGAGCAGATCGACTAAGCAACTACCTACTTGACCATTTTTACCCGCAATTAATATTTTCATACTGTAGTTTCGCTAGCTAAACGCTCCAAGTATTGACCATAATTATTTTTCATCATTGGCTTGGCCAATTCAGCGAGTTGTTCGGAACTTAACCATCCATGCCGCCAGGCTATTTCTTCTAAACAAGCGACCTTAAGACCTTGCACATTCTCAATAGTCTGCACAAATGATGACGCTTCATGCAAACTTTCATGGGTACCGGTATCTAACCATGCAAAACCGCGACCGAGTAACTCAACATTCAAGTTACCTTGGTTCAAATACATTTCGTTTAACGTGGTAATTTCCAATTCGCCGCGATGTGACGGTTTAACTTGTTTTGCCATTTCGACAACATTGTTGTCATAGAAGTACAAACCGGTTACAGCATAATTTGATTTCGGCTTCGTTGGCTTTTCTTCGATCGATATCGCTTTCATATCTTTATCAAACTTAACCACACCAAATCTTTCTGGATCTTTGACTTGATAACCAAATACTGTGGCACCATCGTCCCTATTCGCAGCATTCTTCAATGTTTTACTAAAGGATTGACCATAAAAAATATTATCACCCAAGACCAAACAAACACTGTCGTTATCGATAAACTCTTCACCAATGATAAAGGCTTGCGCTAGGCCATCTGGTGTTGGTTGTACTGCATACGTTAGATTGATCCCAAAATCGGAACCATCACCTAATAAACGCTTAAAACTTTCATTGTCTTCTGGTGTTGTAATAACCAATATATCTCTAATGCCCGCAAGCATTAATGTTGACAGTGGATAATAGATCATTGGTTTGTCGTATACTGGCAATAACTGTTTTGATACACCTCTTGTGAGTGGATATAAACGCGTTCCTGAACCGCCTGCGAGAACAATCCCTTTCATTACTTTGCTACCTCGCTCTCTACAGTGGACTTACTTGATACACCTAAGCGCTCACCAGCATAAGACCCATCAAGCACGCGTGACCACCAATTCTTATTATCTAAATACCATTCCACGGTTTTGCGAATACCAGATTCAAATGTCTCTTTGGGCTTCCAGCACAATTCTAGCTCAATTTTTGATGCATCAATAGCATAGCGAACATCATGTCCGGGTCTGTCTGTGACATAAGTAATTAAGTCAAGATATTGATTAATACCTTTAGGCTTATTTGGTGCTAACTCTTCGAGCAATAAACAGATGCTTTTAATTACATCAATATTGGTTTTCTCGTTATGACCCCCTATGTTATAGGTTTTACCTACGACACCTTTAGTAACTACCTTATATAAAGCGCGAGCATGGTCTTCAACAAATAACCAATCCCGAATTTGCATACCATTACCATAAACAGGCAATGACTTACCATCTAAAGCATTTAAAATGATTAATGGAATTAGTTTTTCAGGAAAATGATAAGGGCCATAGTTATTTGAACAATTCGTCACAATAGTCGGCAAACCATAAGTTCGCAACCACGCTCGAACTAAATGATCAGAAGCTGCTTTGGATGCTGAATATGGACTTGATGGGTCATAAGATGTTGTCTCTGTGAACAAATCTACAGTACCTTCTAAGTCACCGTAGACTTCATCCGTTGAGATATGATGAAATCGAAATGCTTGCCTTTTTTCATCAGACAAAGTATTCCAATAAGAACGAGTGGCTTCAAGCAAGGTATATGTGCCGACAATATTGGTTTCAATAAACGTTGCGGGACCATCTATAGAACGATCAACATGAGATTCCGCAGCAAGGTGCATTACAGCATCAGGTTTGTACTCTTTGAAAACTCTGTCCACTTCTCCACGGTCACAAATATCTACCGCTTCGAAACTATAACGCACATGATTATCGACTTCTCTCAGTGACTCTAAATTTCCTGCATATGTTAATTTATCCACATTTACAACGCTATCAGTTGTATTTTTAATAATATGGCGAATGACTGCTGAACCAATGAAACCAGCGCCGCCAGTTACTAGAATATTCATAGTATTACTCTTAATTAGAATTTAAATATTTTTTCCATAATAAATATCAGTTAATCGTTCAATAAAAAACTTATTAAACTTTAAGTCCACAGTATTGTAAAATATGAATAGCGAAGATTAATGGTATTAATCAAGCTCATATAATAAAACATGAGCAATTTAAACTAAAGCATTAGCCAACAACATTTCAAAAGAAATTATTAAAACCTAATGTAAAACTTGAATAAAAAACAGAACAAGAATAATTTTAAATAATAAACTACAATAAGGGCAACCATAACTTAGTTGTTCTTACAATTAATAGACTCAACAGAAAAATATTTTCTATAAAATTCAAGTGTATTTTCCTTTTTACAAATTAGACTCTTCATAATGGCATTCCTGTTATCAACTTTTGACTCAAATAAAAAGTTTATTACTTTCTTTGAAAAACCTGGAGTAGGAAATGCATACCCCAAATTATTAACTAGCCCCTCATTTAAACTTTTTATTCTTGATAAAGGTGACAAACCGAAACAATTGATTCCATTATCTAATGCAACCACATTTGCGTGATACCTTGATGCTACTACTCCGGATGACTTTGCATAAGTATTAAAAATAAAATCACAACCTTCATCACCTTGAATATAAGGCGCAACTATAATTTCATTACGGAGAGCCCAATCAGGTAAATAATCAAATAGCTCCGATATTGCAGATATATCAGAATATATATGAGGCATAAACACTACTTTATAACCGTAATCATTAATTATGGATATAACTAGTGACGAAAGCTCATGGAAATATGATGTAAAATCTTCAATTTTATTTCCATTATTATACATATTTACTTGATCTTTTGTTACATTAAAACAAATATAATCGCCTTCAATTTTTAGCCTATCTTCAATCTTAGGCTTATAATAAAACCCATGGTCTAAAACCTCATTAAAATTAGAGGCAAACTTGTTATCAAATACTAAACATAATGACTCTTTTGAACCATCATTACGCAAAGCTACTGTGAAATTATCTTTTTTTACAATTTTATCAATAAAACTTCTGAATAATTCATAATTTTTTTCTGGGACTTTTTTATTTGGATGAGCACCAACACTTGTAATTAGAACATTTGTAGTTAACTTGTTTATAGCAGCTTCTGTTAGCGAAATAGTTGTGCCCGTTGAACTATTTTCAACCCAGTAATCAAGGAATCCTCCACCTCCAAAAATCACATAGTCATATTTATTTGCTTTTTCAGCGAATTTGTCGTCAAATAAAATCTTATCATTATCTTTATAATTATTATAAGCTTTTCTTATTTCTAATCTGTCTATAGATACGTCAAGATCTAATAATGAAAGTATATTATCAAATCCTATATGGCTTGCATTATCACCGATATTTCCATCGAATGATGCAATGTGTAGAATTTTTTTCATTTAGGACACTCCTAACAGGGATAAATGCAAAGTAACACTTCATCATATTAAATATTAATTTAATATTTTTTCTAATGAAGTAAGACAGCGCCAGAAACCTTCGCCATTATTCTTATGCCCTTGCCATATTTCAGGAATCCAAGTACTTTGAGGCGCATCTTTTTTCAAGGCTCCGAATATTTTAATGAAATCTACATCTCCATCACCAATCTGTAAGCCTTCACCATCTTCACCTTTAGCATCTGATATATGATGATGTGCTGAATATTTGGCAACAGACTCAGTAAAATTATACAGATCCCATCCATAATAATTACATGCTAAAGCTGAATGAGATAGATCAAAACATATTCTATACCCATAATTTTCGCAGAATTCTATTAACTCACTTTGCTCAACAAAAAGGTTATGATACTGTTGCCCACCAAAGTGCCAAGGAAATGGAGGCATAGTCTGTGGAATTAACTCCACGCCTTCCGTATCGAGCATTGAAAAACTTTCGGCGACTTTAGCATATAATTTTTTTCGTTTTTCCAAAGGTAAAAAACCTTCAGAAGTAAAACCTCCACAATTCACAACAATGCAAACCTTTTGATTTTTATTCAGGAAGTATTGTTTCACAGTTCGCGCCATATCAATCACGCGTTGCATATGTTTTATTGATAGCTGACGATATTCTTCATCTGATGAACATAAATCTAGAATATGATCATTTTCGAATAGTTCAGGTGCATGTATAGCAACATCCATATTGTAACTACCAGAAAGATACTTCTTAATATCAACACTAAGGTCTTTATAACTTAAGTGAAATTCAACCATTCGCAACTCCCCACCGTTACAAATCGAAGCAAAATCATGATACCTAACAGGGATTCCATACTTTAATGGAAGTTTATATTTTTTAGCTTCTATTACATTTCCATCGATATCACTTTGGTAGAAAAAATCATTCATTGAAATGTCACGAACTGCCACTCGATTAACCAATTCAGATAATTTATATGGAGGAAGACCTTTACCTGGAGATTTAATTGCTAATTTATCTTCAGTGATGACATCACCCTTTTTTATATTTGAACTCGCGACTATACTTTTTGCTAATATTTCACGATTCATCATCTCACCTTGGGTAATAGCCTTTGCAATATCAGGGCTCCCGAGCGATTCCTCAACTGCTCTTATTCCTTTAACCATTTTTTTAAATTCTTCAGGTAGCAAACTAACTTTATGATCATTCCCCTCCATAGTTTTATCAATAGTAAAGTGTTTCTCAACAATCTTTGCACCTAGCGGTATGCTAGCAATTGGAATGGCAATACCTCTTTCATGACCAGAATATCCCACAACAGTACGCCCTAGAGTTCTTAATCTTTCAAGATATTTCAAATTAACATCTTTAAAAGGTGCAGGATAAGTAGAATTGCAATGTAACAATGCGAATGAAACTGAGTTACTCTCAAGTAAATCTACAGCAGAAATGATCTCTTGCTCAACACTCATTCCAGTAGATAATATCAAAGGCAATTTTTTTGTAGCTAAATGTTTGAGTAAACGATGATTAGTCAAGTCTGCAGATGCAACTTTAAATCCTGCTATTCCTATTTTTTCTAATTTATCTGCACTAGTCTCATCAAAAGGTGTACACAGGGCAAGAATATTTTTTTCTTTACAGTAATCAAATAGTTCAATAAACTCTTCATCAGAAAGTTGAAAACGCTTGAGCAAATCAAGTACATATTGTGCTCCTAAGTCTTGTGAAGCATCATCATCATTCCCTTCATTATTATACATTGAAGCCATGTCACGCATTTGAAACTTAACGCAATCAGCACCTGAGTTATTTGCAAGATCAACTAACTCTTTTGCTAATTTTAAAGAGCCGTTATGGTTATTTCCAATTTCAGCAATAATAAAAGTTTTCTCGCCGGAACCAATTTTCTTTCCGGCAATATTTATAGTAGGCTCAGATTTAGTCACTAAACCATCTAATTTTCCAAAAGTTGTTAGTATAGGTACTAATTTAATTTTATTCGACAGTAAATTATAAGCATGTGCTGTTGGTTGCTGCTTAGAAATATTTATAAAATTTTTATTACAAACCTCTGTAATTAATAGATCTAATGTTGAAGGATTTACAACTAGACTTCTTCTAATATCACCATCAGTAACGGAACCAATTACAACATCATGATTGTCGACAACAAATAAGATCTTTGACGTTCTTTTAGACATCAATTTTAATGTATCTAATACTGTAGAACGATAATTTATCTTATAAGCTTCAATATCTCTGTCTATATACATATTATTTTTCCATTAAACTTTCAATAATTCCAAAATCGAATTGCGTATCAATCTCATACCCAGTTTCTTCTTCCATCACATGAATTCCGATTTTTCCATTTAAACGACATTTTGTATTTAAAAGATCTTCAGCCTTCATCACGTATATGGACCCATTTTCTTGAAACTCAGATATTTCTTGTCGCATTTTACGCTTATGAGGTTCGTAATTAATTGGCGTAGCAACCCCTTCAAAATCTGTTCGCCATAAAAATTTATGATTTTTAACAACACTTAACGCACTATCAAATTTTTGTGACAATACTAAATTCAGACAGTCAGAAACATCTGTTTCACTTCGAATTGGACTTGTGCATTGAAGAAAGACAACGTGTGATACATCATAATTACTTGCCTTCAGTAAATTAACACTATGGATTAAAGCGTCTTCTGAAGAGGCGAAGTCTCCGCTAATATTTTCCGGCCGTTTTATTATTTCTGCACCATATCTCTCAGATACTGTAGCTATTTCATCACAATCAGTACTCACAATAACTCGATCTATATTTTTCGTTTTTAAAGCATGTTCTATAGAATAGGCGATCAAAGGTTTGTCAAGTAAGTACTTTATATTCTTCTTTGGGACGCCTTTTGACCCCCCTCTAGCAGGAATTATAGCTACGACATTGTTCTTCATCTGCTTTCCTTAATGTAATTTATATTTACTAAAAATATACTATTTTAGTTAGAATCTTATTTATTAACCATTCCGATTTTTCAGCTGTATTAGATTCTGAATAACAACGAAGTTCTGGAGCATTGCCTGACTGCCGAAGATGAATAATAGTGCTATCTGAAAGCGTTAGACGTAATCCATCTGTATCATCAACACTTATTACATTAACATCACCTAAATCAAATTTTTGTAAAAACTGTTCTGGATTATTAAGACCATATTCTAATAACTGGAAACTTTTATCTACTGCAAAATTTTGAATTCGGTTGCTATGTGTAAAACGTTGGGGGAGTGAATTTATGAGTGAAGAAATTGATGTATTCCTAGCTGTGACTAATAATAATATTGCAGGAAGGACGGCATCACGAGTAGGTAACTCTTTTAATATTTTACCATTTAACTTTACTTCACTTCCCAGTAAGAAACCGCCATTGGCTTCAAAACCGGCTACTGAATTGAATTTAGTTTTTAAGGTATCAAATTCGGCTATTACAAAAGGGGACCCAATCTTTGTTCTTTTCACATATTTGAATTTATTACTTTTTTCAATTCCGGTATTACAACTTACAGGTACAACTAAGGCTTCAATATTAAGTGCATCAGCACTTAATAAACCTAAAATATCACCTCGTAGCCAGTTTCCATGTTCATCTGTGACTAATGGGCGGTCACCATCTCCATCAGTTGAAAAAATAGCATCTAAATTATGTTCTTTAGACCAATTAATTGCCTTAAGTTTATCTTCTTCTGAAACTGCTTCTGTATCAATTGGGACAAAAATGTCACTTCGCTCTAGTGAAATAACTTCAGCACCCAATTTTTTAAAGATCTGATAGTAAAGATCGCGACCAGCACTTGAATGCTCATAAATACCGATACGTTTCCCAGTAAGACATGTAGTATCAAACAATGAAGTATAACGTTTTATATAATCTTCAGCAGCACGATCATTTACGGTTAATTCTAAAAGTATTGCTAACTTAGTAAATTCAACTTTTTCGCTATTGATCACTTGCTCATCGGCTTTACTGATTTCACCATCAGGTCGATAAAACTTAAGACCATTTCGATCAAAAGGTATATGACTTCCTGTTACCATAATGGCAGGAATACCATCTTCTTGTGCAACATAAGCTAATGCAGGAGTCGGAACTACGCCATAATAAATTACTTCAATACCAATTTTTTTTATTGCCGTGGCACATGCCATAGCCATAGCAAAACTACTTGGTCGATTATCGATGGCTATCGCCACCTGTTTAAAAGTAAAGTCGCGCTGCATACCTGTTATAAATGCAAGGGAAAATGCTGCACATACATCAGGTGTGAATTGTGACACTAAGCCACGAGCACCACTGGTGCCAAACGCAATTCCACTTTGAGCAATAACTGAAGAGCTGGTTAAATTTGAATTGGTTGACATGTTAACCCTTATATTCGCCCGTAACGATCTTCAAACCGAACAATATCATCTTCACCAAGATACGATCCGGATTGAACTTCAATCAATTCCAGCGGGAGTACTCCTGGATTTTCTAAAGAATGTACTTGACCAATAGGGATATACGTCGACTGATTTTCAGTTAGCAAAATTATTTGCTCACCATTAGTCACTCTCGCGGTGCCAGAAACGACAATCCAGTGTTCAGCTCGATGATGATGCATTTGAATAGATAATTTGGCACCAGGTTTAACTGTAATTCGTTTAACCTGATCGCGATGACCAACATCCAATGAGTCATATTTCCCCCAAGGGCGATATACTTCACGGTGTATCCTATGTTCTGTACGCCCTACTGCTTTTAGATGATTCACAATTGCTTTCACATTTTGAACTTGTTCTTTATGAGCAACTAAAATAGCATCTTTCGTTTCAACCACAACCAAGTTATCAAGACCAACAACTGCAATAAGCTTATTGTCAGAATGCAAATAATTGTTTGTTGAACTAACGGCTATCACATCACCTTTAATGACATTATTATTTTCATCTTTCGTTGATACTTCCCATAAAGCAGACCAAGAACCAATATCATTCCAACCAGCATCCATTGGGATTACTATCGAAGATGTTGTTCTTTCCATCACAGCATAATCTATCGAGTCATCTGGACAACATTGAAATACCTCTTTATCTACTCGTATAAAATCCATATCAGGTGCACTATCTTGCATTGATTTTTCACAAGCAAGCAATATTTCAGGACTGTATTTTTCTAGTTCTTCGAGATAGCGAGAAGCTTTGAATAAGAACATACCACTATTCCAATAGTAATCCCCGCTAGCAAGATACTCCTGAGCAGTAATCAAATCTGGCTTTTCTACGAATTTTTCAACAGTAAATGCATTCCCCTGAGACTCACCACCTTTAATATAACCATAACCCGTTTCTGGGGTGATTGGTACAATACCAAAGGTCACTAATTTGCCGTCTTTAGCAAAAGGTAATGCTTTACTGACTGATGTTTGAAATGCTGACGTATCATCAATCAAATGATCTGCAGCCAACACCAATAAAATAGGGTCTTCATCTTGCTTAGCATTTTTTAACGCTTGCAAGGCAGCTAACGCTATTGCAGGTGCAGTATTACGGCCAACAGGTTCTAATATAATCCCACTGTGGGAAAAACCACCTAAACGAAGTTGTTCTGCTGCAATAAAACGATGTTCCTCATTACAAATAAGTAATGGATCACTATGATCCATACCAGTTAAGCGTGCGACTGTTTGTTGAAGCATTGAGAGTTCACCAGAAACAGTTAAAAACTGTTTCGGATACAGCTCACGAGAAAGTGGCCATAAACGACTGCCTTTTCCGCCGGCCATAATAACGGGTAAAATCATAATTCGTTCCTAAATTATTGCTTCAGATTACTGTATTTTTTATCGTTCACTTATGTTGCTGAAGAGTCGAAATACCATCGACTGTGCTTATGCACATAAGAGTCATTGAGTAATTGTTCTTCTGACATCCACTTATATTGATCGTGTTGTTCTGTTGGTAGTTCTAATGAATTTTCATCGACCATTAATCTATAACCAAGTGCAATATAATGTGTACTAAAATCTTCGACACTCACATTGTCTTTATAAAAATGTTCGAACGGTCCGATAAGTTCCGCATTCTCAAAGTCAAACTCAACGCCTAATTCGTTCAATGTTAATCGCTTAAATGCAACTGACATTGATTCATCTTTTAGGATCCGACCACCAGGAACAAACCAATAGCCTTGTGCTGGACGGTTATTTCGTTTACCAAGCAGAATTTGGCCTACTTGGTTAGAAACTATCAGGTCAATAGAGATTAATGGAGTATTTTTGATGATCGTTTTAAAGGTTTCAAAAGGTAACATAAAATATAGTCTTGTAAGATATGGTTAAATAAGGCTGAGAATTTTCAATATTAAAGCTCAGGTATATATCATGTAGTGAGACACATTTTATCCATTTTGAGACAGGTCAACCTTCGCTAACCCGCATAGAACCTAGGTTTTACGGTTTTCTTTAAAACAGTCCCAATAGGCGGCATTTTTAATCTTCTTTTTTAACAAAATACCGAATTAACACCAACATTATGGCTAACATTCCGCCTAGCATAGTGCCTAGTACACAGATTAATACGCGCTTCGGTTTAGCTTTTTCTTCAGGAACAAACGCAGGATCGATGGTTTTAAACACATACTCATCACGCACTTCTGCAAACATGATTGTTTTTGTTTGCTCTTCGATTAATTTGTACAAAATTGTGCGTATATCCGCGACATTCGTTTGTTGTATCTGTGTTTGTAAAAAAGCTTTACTTCGATTGGCTTCAGCAACATCGCGTTGCTTCATTTCGTTATTGATGTCCGCAACTAACCAACTAACCCATTGCTGTGCTACTTGAGGGGATAGATGCTCTACTGACACATTAACCATGCCAGTATCTTTTGCCGCATTAATGGCAATAATTTTACTGAACTCTTTGTAAGCTTCTTGCATTGATGGCTCAGGTTTATATGGCAGTTTGGCTTCACGAACCCAGTTACTTTCAGCTGCTTGGTATAAATCGTCATCATAACTGATACTGTTATCTGCCAAGTTCCATTTTTTAGCCGCCATTAAGTCAGGCAAAATATTGTGATTTTGAATAAAGTCACTGGTAAATTGACGTGATTTCATCACCTCGATTGCCATTTGTGTTTTATCGACACCACCACCGCCACTTAAGTTAATCCCAGCCATACTGGCTAGACCACCAAACTGGCCCGCTAATGCCCCTAAGCCACCGCTACCTTGCTCAGTATCGGCTGGCGCTAATAGCGCTTCTGACTTATAAATATTCGGCTGATTAATGGCAAAAATAACTGAGCCAATAGCAAACACTGCGGTGATGGCAATAATTAACCACTTACCTTGCCAAATAACAGAAAAAAGCTCACGAAGATCGATTTCGTCGTCTTGCGCGCTTCCCATTGGTTGGGTGGCATAGGGTTGAAATTGTGCATCTGGATTTAATTGTTTGTTTTTGTTATTCATCATTTCTTGTCTGTTGGGAAGCAGTGCGCTTCGCTTCTAGATTCTAGGACGCTTCGCGGCTAGGGCGCTACGCTGCTATACAAGCAAAGCCTAGATTCTAGGGCGCTTCGCGGCTAGATCGCTTCGCTGCTATAAGGTCAAAAGATGTCAGCAGATATCTGCTAAGTTTTGAGTTTTTACTGGTTAGCTCGCTTCGCTTCTAGATGTCATAAAAGCAAAAGCCTAGATTCTAGGGCGCTTTGCGGCTAGATCGGCCTACGGCCTGCTATAAAATCTTAGCAGCGTAGCTGTCCTAGAAGCGAAGCGATCCTAGCAGTGACGAAGTCACGCCCTAGAAACCTAGATCCCTGAAACAGCAGCAAATGCTACGGCGGTGTTATAAATAATCTGGGTGACTTGCGACCAAAGGGTTAAGTTATCTTTATATTCTGTGTCTAAAGGAATAATCACCGTATCACCGGCTGAGATTTTTGATTCATTGCTAAACCAACTACTGTGAGTCGGCATCATTACCGAACCATTGGCCTTGATGACATATACTCTATCTTCATCGCCACGTTCTCTTGAGCCACCAGACATCACTAAATAATCGTCTAGGGTTAAGCCTTCTTTAAATCGATGCGTTGTAGGGTGTTGAACCTCACCCATAACGGCAACGGTTTGCTTAATGGTTGGCACGTACAATACGTCGCTGTCTTCCAGTTGCAGGTCAGCCTCTTTAATGCCTAACTTAAGCGCATTTAAATCTACCACTAATCGGCCTACCGCTTTTATATTTTCTAAGTCGGTTAACATCAACTGCGCTTCGGAATAATTAATGTTTAAACCATCTTTTGATACCCCACGAGTGGCCAGATCTCGGCGAAGTTGGTTGGCTAACTTTTTAATTTCGAGCTGTTCTTGCATCCGTACGGATTCACGTA
>JBLIEW010000077.1:0-21806 GCA_047633255.1 Colwellia sp. | reverse complement strand
TAAAATAATTAACAACTAGCCCGCATAATTGAGAATAATTCTATGGTTACCAATTCGTTTATGACTAATCTTGAAGTTGTTACTTAATACTTCAAGTAAACCAGTTACATCGCCGGTTTTAAACATGCCAGCAACTTGAACTTTTCTAAGATGCTCATCATCTGATAATTCAAATGTTATGTCAGTATAGCGACTAATTTCAGCCATCGCCTCAGCCAAAGATTCACCTCTAAATATCAAATTTCCTTGACGCCAAGATAAACGTGCTGCCACTTCAATGGGATCAACTTTAACAACCTTCGCAATGATTTTTCCAGTTAGTGCTAAATCAACTTTTTCACCTTGTGATATAGCCATAGAATTTTCCGGTAACCTTTTCGCCATTTCATCAATATCAGCTTTCACAGCCCCATTGTTTTTTGCTGCGACTAATACTTTTCCATCGGTAACGATAAGCTCAACTAAGTCATTACGAACCTCAACATTAAATGCGGTGCCGACGGCTTGAATCACTTTACCACTGGCGATGACACTTAATGGTCTAGACTTATCATGAGCAACATCAATATGAATTTCACCCCGTTGCAAATCAATAATTCTTGCCGAAGAGGTATAACGGACTTGCACGAAGCTATTAGTATTTAAAATAATTTCACTGTTATCAGGCAAGTGAATAGTATTACTTTCGCCAATACCTGTTTGATAATTCATTTGCATAGCGACAACAGCCGGTTGCTCTGCTTGACCAAATGAAGAAAAATTAACATTACTGTGGTAAAAACCCATGCTGATAATAAAAATGACAGAAGCGGCAATTCCGCCTAGCCATGCTGCGGGCTTTTTAGTGTTAGTTGGCGTCGTTTGTGGAAATAAATCTGATAATCGACTTAAATCATCCATTTTGTCCCATAGATGAGCCACTTCTAATAATACTTCAGTATTTTTATTGTTTAACAATAGCCAAGTTTGTAACGCTAATTTTTCCTGCTCCGTAAGGGTTCTATCAATTTTTGCTATCCAATCACTCGCCTCGTCTAAACGCTTTTCTTCATCATCAACGATACTGTGCTTATGAATGTGATGAATATTACTCATAAGTTGCTCCTGTCGACGCATGCGGAGATGTCGCCTTTTCTTTAATCACTTTATTTTTTGTTTTACGCATGAACAAAGTGCAACGTTTCATGCCGGTTGATATATGTTTTTCCACGGTACTTTCACTAAGATTTAATTGAGCAGCGATTTCACGCTGCGAATAACCATAAACTTTTTTTAATACGAATACTTTACGGCATTGTAATGGCAATAGCCTAACGGCTTCACAAAAATGAGAAAACTCAATTTGGGTTAAGGTACTTTCATACATTTCATCTTTAGGATGATTTGATAATAATTGCTCTAAAGTTTCCATGTTTTCTATACCATCAACAAGTCGAACATTCGCTTGTTTTTGATAATCTAGCGCCAAATTTCGTGCGGTTTTATACATAAAAGATTTAGGAGAAGTAATGTCTTCTTTATTTTCTATTTGGCAAATACGAACGTAAGTTTCTTGAACAATATCTTCAATTTCATGTGGTGGCACAATGCGAGCAACTAGCCGAGAAATACTTTTTCTCGAACTTAAATATGCTTTATAAAATAATGTATCGTTCGACATTAAGCCCCACTCAATAACTGTTATATTTTTTATTCGAGCTAACAATTTAACTCGCATGTTAAAAGGACGATTGAGCTATAAAAATCCGCTAATTCTATTTAAATTAATTTTAGCTCATTTTCTAAGCTATTATTGTTTTATAGGCCATTTTTTAAATTATGCTCACGGTGAAAGCTTGTAATCCGAACGAGAAATGTAATAAGGTTTTTAATAACAATGAAATTTTCAGATTGTTTATCAATGAGCACGTCTCATTCACTACAATTATTATCTATAAATAACAATCGGTTAATAACTTCATCACAGTAGCGTTCAATCGCTTTACACTAAAAAACAAATGTCAAAAAATATAAAGATAAAGGCATCATTAAAAATAAACATGATTAATCACCCAAAAAATTTAATTTTAAAAATTAAAAAAAAGATATGGAGGAAAATAAAAGGCCAGTCGTCTTTGTTTAATGTATGGCGAAAAACTATACACAGGGAATATCAAAAATTACATTTACAATTTATCTCTTTTATTCTGATTTTTGGCCTATCAAGCGGTTGGGTTATTGCAGAAGAACGAGTTGAAAAAGTGAAGTTTAATATTCCCAGACAAAGGGCCGACTTATCACTAATAAATTTTGCCGAGCAAGCGGATATAACCTTGCTTTTCCCATTAGATACAATGGAAGGAAAGCAAACTAATCCAGTATATGGACAGTATTCAATTATGAAAGCTATTCAATTGATGCTTAAAAATACCGGCTTGAAAACTGATATTAGTGAAAGTGGGCAGTTATCTATTTTAATAGATCCAAGTTTTGAGAGAAATAACGACATGGCTAATTATAAAAAAAATAAGGTTTCAAGCGCGGTACTATTAGTACTTAGCACTGTTACAGCATTACCTGCAATAGCTGAAACTAATACACAAGAAACAGAGATTATTGAAGTTAGGGGGATTAGAGGTGCATTAGGTCGTGCCATGGATGCAAAAAGAGAAGCCGGTGGAGTCGTTGATTCTATTTCTGCTGAAGATATTGGTAAATTTCCTGATACCAACTTAGCGGAATCATTACAACGTATCACCGGTGTTTCAATTGACCGCTCAGGCGGTGAAGGGCAATTAATCACAGTCCGTGGCTTTGGCCCTCAATTTAATACGGTATTGGTAAACGGTCGTCAAATGGCTTCAGAAAACCAAAGTCGTGCGTTTAGTTTTGACACGATTGCTTCTGAGCTAGTTAAGAGTTTAGATGTCCACAAAACATCTACAGCGACCATGCAATCCGGTGGTATCGGCTCTACTGTTAATATTTCTACCGCGCGTCCTTTTGCTATTAGCGGCTTTAAATTTGCCGGTAGCGTCAAGGGTGTTTATGATGAAAACAGTGAAGAAACCACTCCACAAGTGTCAGCCTTAATCAGTAATACCTTTAACGATGATAGCTTAGGCGTGTTATTTGCTTTATCACATCAAGAGCGTAAAACGCGTTTAAACCAAGCACAAACAGATGGTTGGTTAGAAAATGTTGGTGTGCCTAACCCACAAACAGAAAGTGGCCAGGCCTATACGGGTAATATTTTTTCTCCACGTAATTATGATCATAAAGTAACCACTGAAGATCGTACCCGTACCAATGCTAATTTAGTTATTCAATATGCTCCAACTGATAATCTGATTGTTACTGCTGATGCCTTGTATTCAGACTTTGATGTTGAAACTGACACCACGTCATATGGTCATTGGTTTACCGCACCCAACATTGAAGGTTTTGGTAGTGATGCCGGCGCAACAGTCGATGCTAACGGCACCGTTATCGATTTATATCAAGAAGTGGGTTTAGCCACCGATATGCATGCTAAGAAGTTTGACCGTTTAACGGAATCAAGTGCTTTAGGCTTAAATTTTGATTGGGATGTGAATGATAATCTTAATATGCAATTTGATATCAGTCATTCCAGTGCAGAACGTGACGCAAATAATGGCCGAGGCGATCAGTTGTCCCTGATTGGTTATGCTAACCGAGTACGTTTTCAACTAGACGATAACATTTTACCTTACGCCAGTGAGTTTGCTAGCGCCAATGCTGATATTTACAGTGGACAACAAGAAATTGATGGTGATGCTTATGATCCAGCATTTACACCCGATGGCGTTTCCAATCATTTAGACTCTGCCAATAGCCGAGCACATGTTATGTTGCGTCGTGGTTGGGCAGTTGAAGATACTGTTGATCAATTTCGTTGGGACAGTACCTGGCTTGATGACGCCGATAGTGGCTTAGCTGCGGTTAAATTTGGTGCGATGTACTCATCTGAAACCAAAAACCTAGACCGTTGGGATAACGAAGGTGAAGGCATTCATTGTGCCTATTGTGGTTATCCTGACTCGCCAAATATGGATGCGTTTTCTCAATATGTCTTTGACGCCGGTAATGACTTTTTAGGTGACGTCAGCGGTAGTGGTCGTATGCCTACTTCATGGTTAGCCCATGACGGCGAAGCAAACTTTGCTTTCTTGGAAGGTATTTCTGCCGCTAATGGTAACGACATCAGTTTTGATGCGGTAAAACGTAATAAGTCTTTTGAGATCACCGAAGAGACTATTTCATTATATGTTGAATTCGACTTTGAAACTGAATTGGCAGGTATGCCTCTTTCTGCTTCAGCTGGTTTTCGTTATGAAGCTAGTGATGTCGATGTAAAGGGTACTGATGAGCCCGTTACACAGCTTGTTATTCTTGATAAAACAGAAATGTTACCCAGTTATGGCACCGCTGATTCAATCTCTAAAAGTTCTGATTATGAAGCATTATTGCCTAACTTAAGTGTCAAATTAGAAATTAACGATGACTTAGTTGCGCGTTTTGCTGCCTCTCAAACAATTACCCGTCCTACGCTTGATAGTATGTCACCTGTAACCGTTATCGGCACAACCCGTCAAGGGGGTAATTTAACGTCTAGCTCAGGAAATCCAGAATTAGAGCCGTTTACTTCTGATAATTTAGATTTATCATTAGAGTGGTACTACGCTGACGCCAGTTACGTCTCTGCCGGTTATTTTAGAAAGAACGTGGCAAATTTCATTATTAATACCACAGAGGATCTCACCTTTGAATTAGCTAATGGTAGCCTATTAACGGATCCATCAACCGGTAGTGATGTTGATAACCCAGATGCGGCTGATAGCACAGCGGTATTTACCAACACCTTACCTAACAACAGTGAATCAGCTATTGTCGATGGTTGGGAAATTGCCCTGCAACATACCTTTGATAGCGGTTTTGGTATCATGGCGAATGCGACACTAGTCGATAGTGATGCAAAGCTTGATGCCGCAGATATTACCCAAGTATTTGCTTTAACGGGGTTAAGTGATTCATATAACTTAGTGGGCTTCTATGAAAATGGCCCAGTACAAGTGCGTTTAGCCTATAACTGGCGTGACAGCTTTGTGCAATCGTTAACCCAATCAAATGGCGACGGTGTCACTATTGTTGAAGAGTATGCGCAGGTAGATGCCAGTGGTAGTTATGATATTAATGACAACATTACCATTTTCTTTGAAGGAATTAACTTAACTGAAGAATATGTTCACAAACGTGGCCGCTTTGCCAATCAACTATTACTAGTTGAAGACAGTGGCCGTCGTTTTGCCTTTGGTGTTCGTGGTAGTTTCTAATTATTGTGACCTTTAAAGCATAGAAAATAAAGGCTTTTACTTTCCCTAGAGGTAAAAGCCTTTTATTCAACTTACTATTTTTATACAAAAGTTATTTACTGTAAATTTATTTTTTATCGCTTCAATTCATCAATTTAATTTTCTTATTGTAGGCAGTCTTAATATGAGTAACTCGATACAAACGGTAGTCATTGTTGGTGGAGGCACCGCAGGCTGGATAACAGCAGGTAGAATAGCAGCAAAACATCAATCTAATTCAACAACGACTGTCAAGGTAGTCTTAGTTGAGTCGGCAAAAGTTCCCACCATTAATGTTGGCGAAGGGACTTGGCCCACTATGCGAAAAACGTTAATTGCGTTAGGTATTCGAGAAACTGACTTTATTCGTGAATGCGATGGCTCATTTAAACAAGGGGCAAAATTTGCTCGTTGGGTGGATGGCTCTGACAAAGACTTTTATTACCATCCCTTAGTATTGCCACAAGGTTTTATTAAAGGTGACTTATCGCCCTATTGGCATGCTAGGCAACAAGGAAAAGATGCCGGAACGTCATTTTCTAATTCAGTTTGTTTTCAAGAAAGTATTTGTGAACAAGGCCTCGCGCCTAAAACGATAAGGAGCGAAGAATACAGCGATATTGCTAATTATGCCTATCATTTAGATTCGGGTAAATTTTCCAAGTTTTTACAAAAACATTGCCTTGAAAAACTAGGTATCACCCATGTTGTCGATGATGTTGTCGACGTGATTAATCATGACAACGGCGATATTGCTTCGGTAGCAACCGCAAAAAATGGCAAAATAAATGGAGACCTGTTTGTCGATTGCACCGGTTTTGCTTCCCTATTACTAGGTAAGCACTACCAAACCCCATTTATTGAGTGCAATGACGTTTTATTTATTAATAACGCGCTAGCTGTGCAAGTGCCCTATGCACATGAAAATGATCCTATTGCATCTCATACTATTTCAACCGCGCAGGAAGCCGGTTGGATTTGGGATATAGGCTTATATCATAGGCGCGGCGTTGGTCATGTCTATTCAAGTAATCACACCAGTGAAGATGAAGCGACACAGCGCTTGGCTGACTATGTAGGGCCCGCAATTAAAAATTTATCTATCCGTAAAATACCTATTCATAGTGGTCATAGAGAAAAGTTTTGGCATAAAAACTGTGTTGCCGTTGGACTATCCGCTGGTTTTTTAGAGCCGCTTGAAGCGTCGGCATTAGTATTAGTGGAATTATCTGCTGAATTTATTAGTGAACAACTGCCGCAAACACGCAAGGTAATGGATGTTGTCGCTAAGCGTTTCAATGAGACCTTTTTATATCGCTGGCAAAAAATTATCGACTTCTTAAAATTACATTACCTTTTAAGTAAACGTACCGATAATAAATTTTGGATTGATAACAGAGACCCGCAGTCTATTCCTGACAGTTTAAAAGAAATGATGGAATTATGGCGCTACCGCTCCCCTGCTGATTTTGATTTTACCAGTAATAACGAAGTATTTCCCGCGGCAAGTTATCAATATGTTCTCTATGGCATGGGATTTAAAAGTGACTATAAATACACACAACATTTATTAAACGACTGGGATTTTGCTAATAAGCAATTTTCAATGACCGAAAAAATGATCCAACAAGCGATAAAGCAGTTGCCAAGTAATAGAGAGCTCTTAGATAAAATCAAACAATATGGCTTCGCCGCACTATAAGCAGTTTCACCTTAAAATAATAATAACAAAGAGACAAAATATGAGTAAATTAGTGGCCGTAGATAATATTAACCATCGAAAAATCAAAATAGATATCAACAAAATAGAAGCGCATGGTGCCACTATGCATCTAGCGCCTGTGGTGGTGTCAGAATTTGCCCATTTGGCAACTCATTACCCTATTGTAGTTGCTAAAGATGGTAATACTGGCCAATTTGTCTGCTCTGCCATGTTAGGGTTTCAAGCAGGAGAAAACCTGTTTTGGGATAACAACCAATGGCAAGCGATTTACGTTCCGTTACAAGTAAGAAGACAGCCTTTCTTTTTGGGTGATGACACAGCAAAAGACACAGCAAATCAATCACCACAATATGTGGTTTGCTTAGATTCACAAAGCCCAAGTGTCGGCGACCAAGGAGAGGCAATTTACACTGAAAATGGCGAAGAGACTGACTATTTTCAAGAAGCTAAAGCAAAACTGGCAGAGTTACTAAGAGGCGAAACTGAGAATAAGGCGTTTATAGAGACATTATTATCGATGGATTTATTGGAATCTATGGCGATAGAAATTAAGTTTGTTAATGATGAGTCAACTCGCTTAAATGGTTTATACACAATCAAACAAACCGCTTTAGCTAAACTGAATAGCGAACAGCTCAGTCAATTACATGCAAATAACTACCTACAAGCCATATATGCTATGGTAATTTCAGTCGGACAAATGTATTCACTGATTGATAAAAAAAATAAACGCTTAAGCCGTTAATTTGACTTTTCCTATGAAGATTAATTTACATAACAATATTGAAGTGCTTTTTATTGGCCAAGAAAGAACACCGCTGATAATCATGGATAATTTTGTTACTGAACCTGAAATGCTTATCTCACTCGCTTGTGACGATGCGCCTTACCATATACAATCCACAGATTATTATCCTGGGATCAGAAAGCCTTTACCACCAAGCTATGGTGAACTCATCTGTAGTCAATTGTTCACGTTATTAAGAAGTACCTATCAGCTTAAAGAAGCCGTTACGGCAACAACTTTATTGTCTGCCTTTTCGATTTCTACCACGCCGCCAAATCAACTTCGTCCTATTCAAATGTTGCCGCATTTTGATACTACAAAAAGTAATCAATTTGCTTTGGTTCACTACTTATGTGATGTTGATCAAGGTGGCACCTCTTTTTATCGACATAAACAAACCGGTTTTGAACGGATCACTCAAACGCGTTTTCCTCAATACGCAACACTGTTAAAACAACAAGCAACAGCAGAGCAGCTTCATTTGACCCCTGCTTACATTGCCAATGACTCAGCGTTGTTTGAACGTATCCATTGCGTTGAGGCACGCAAAAATAGAGTGATAATTTATCCTAGTAACTTACTACATTCGGGAAATATTCAGCCGAAACAAGGCTTGTCTAGTGACCCACGTAAAGGACGCTTGACGATTAGTAGTTTTATTTATATTTCTTAAAAACCAACCCAATATATTATGAATAAAGGACTCAAAGCGCGTGAAATTATGATTAAAGTAGGCATTATCGGACATGGTTTTTCTGCAAAAACATTTCATTTACCTTTTATTTGTGCTTCAAATGAGTTTGAATTTACCGCCATCAGCACTCGTGAGCCTAAAAGTATAGCCAGCTACACATATGAGGAGAAAGATTCAAAACCACTTATTTTTACAACACCTGAGGCATTAATTACTAGCAAAAAAATTGATTTAGTGGTGATCACAGCACCTAACGATGTGCATTTTTCTTTAGCTCAGCTATGCCTAAAAAACAACCTTCATGTCATTGTAGAAAAGCCAATAACAGTAACGCAGACAGAGGCGGAAAAATTAGCCGCTCTTGCTGAAGAAAAAGCATTGTTGTTATCTGTTTTTCATAATCGACGTTGGGATGGCGACTTTTTAACAGTCAAAAAGTTACTTGATAATAACGTGTTAGGGGACGTTAAAATATTTGAATCTCGTTTTGACCGTTTTCGCCCTGTGGTTGGCCAAAAATGGAAGGAAAACAAAGGTAATGGTACCGGCGTGTGGCATGACTTAGGTTCTCACTTAGTTGATCAAGTCTTGGTACTCTTTGGCTTACCTCATTCGTTGACAGGTAGGTGCTTGGCGTTAAGAGACAATGCTGAGGCTATCGACTATTTTAATGTACAGCTTCATTATGAAGATTTTGAGGTGATTTTGTCTTCAAGTCCTTATACTGCCAGTGAAAAGCCACGTTTTAATATTCAGGGAACAAAAGGACAGTTTGTAAAACAGGGCGTTGATTCACAAGAACAGCAACTTAAAGATGGACTTAAGCCTAGTTCCATTGAATTTGGTCGGGAAAATGAAAATCAACATGGCGTATTGTTTACTGAATCAAGCACTAAGTCCATCTCTACAGAGAGGGGAGATTATGGTCAGTACTATACCGAAATAGCCCAGGCAATAAAGAACAACGCACCACTTCCTGTCTGCGCAGATGATGCGGTGAAAGTGATGAAAGTTATTGAGTTAGCACTATTAAGTACTCAGCACGGAAGAACTCTATTTTTATAAACACAAAGGCTATCATAAGCTACCCCTATAGCGTCCTTATTAAGTAGCTCAACACTGGACTGGTTTTCTAGCTTAATTCCCCACGGGTAACCGATAAATGGTAATCTGTGACGTATTAATGTTGAAAATAAAATAGCTATTCTCTTCATATAAAACGTTTCTAAACAAGCCCTGCGGCGACGGTTGAGCAAATCATACGCTGCGTTACATCTGTTTTTAATGGCATAATCCTTAATAAAAAGATGCGCTTTGATCCTGTTCCCCTCGACATCCTAAAACTCGCATCTTGAGGTGGTTTGGGTATACACATCATTTTTAGCGTCTATTCATTATAGCTGTTATCATTGATATTATCGATACTTACGGTATTGTCGATATCAACTTTTAGCAATTTTTCATATGGCGCTTTTGTCATTAGGATTAAGAAACGCTCAAATAGAGCGAAACATACGAGCCGTTAGGCACATTTTAACCGTTACCAATGAATCAGGAAAATATTATGGATACAGAAGAAGTAATTAAGCAAATAACGGAAATGACACTACACTATGGTCCGAAATTGATTGGAGCAATAGCGGTATGGCTCATTGGTGGATGGATAGTAAAAATGATCTGTCGCGGCGCAGAAAGTGCTTTAAAGAAAGGTAAAACGGATCCATCATTAATGCCTTTCTTAACCGGTATTGTTAACGGCCTGTTAAGGGTTATGTTAATTATCACTGTGCTTGGTATGTTAGGTATCGAAATGACCTCCTTTATTGCGATCCTTGGTGCTGCTGGTTTAGCTGTGGGTATGGCATTGTCGGGCACATTACAAAATTTTGCTGGCGGCGTGATGATTCTCATCTTCAAACCGTTCAAAGTGGGTGATGTCATAGAAGCACAAGGCTATGTTGGCTCAGTTTCTCAGATACAGATTTTTAACACCATAATGAAAACGCCTGACAATAAAACGATCATTATTCCTAATGGGGGATTATCAACCTCATCAATGATTAATTATTCAACTGAAGCAACAAGGCGTGTTGATTGGACCATTGGTGTTGCTTATGGTGATGACCTGGACAAAGCCCGAGCAGTAATAAAGCGATTATGCGATGAAGATTCACGTATCAAAAAAGATCCTGAAGTATTTATTGCAGTTTCAGCACTAGCAGATAGCTCCGTAAATTTTGCCGTTAGAGCCTGGGTTAATGCACCTGACTATTGGGGTGTATACTTTGAATTGAATGAGAAAGTATATAAAACCTTTGCCAGTGAAGGATTAAATATTCCTTTTCCACAAATGGATGTTCACCTACATAAAGACGCCTAGTCGAATATATATACCCGTTCCACTTGAAGAAAAGAGCTGACTAATTAACGTTGGCAGCTCTTTTTTATTTTTGATAATCTGTTTAACCTAGCACGATGAGTAACATCACTAGACTATTTACCATTACGCTCGCTGCGGCTTATCTTGCTCAGTCTCTCCACTCTTTACCGAAAGTATTACCTTTAAACGCTCAATGATTAAATAGTTCACTGGTACCAGTATTAAAGTGATAATCGTGGCAAATAAAATACCAAAACCTAAGGATACCGCCATAGGTATTAAAAATTGGGCTTGGGTAGATTGCTCAAACAATAACGGCATTAAACCAATGAAGGTAGTCAGACTGGTTAGCATAACAGGTCTAAATCGAGCGGCACCTGCTGTTAATACCGCCTCCATTAGCTCCCCACCTTCACTGCATTTTTTATTGATAAAATCCACCAAAACAAGTGAGTCATTTACCACTACCCCGATTAACGCCAACATACCAAGTAAGCTCATGATGGTTAATTCCATGCCCATAATCCAGTGACCAATAACCGCCCCAATCATACCAAACGGAATAATACTCATCACAATGATGGGTTGTATATAAGATTTAAAAGGGATCGCTAACAGCGCATAAATAATGAAAAAGACAAATAATAATGCCCAAGCAAGCGAGCCAAATGATTCTCGTTGTTCTTTAGCTTCACCTTCGAGTGAATGACTTACCCCTGGATATTGCAACATGAGTTCATCTAAGTATTTTTTTAAATCCGCTTGTAGCACCGTCATGTTGGTATTCGATTTTTCCACATCAGCACTAACATTCGCTGTACGATAGCGATCAATTCTTGAAATAGTTGATGGGCTTTTTCCTGGTATTAACTTAGCCACATGTGACAGTGGCACTGAGCCACCATTAGGTGTGGTGACAAGAATACCTTCTAAATCAGCAATAGTACGGCGCTCACTAAGAGGTAATCGTACCATTACACGAACATCATCTCGCCCTCGCTGAACACGTTGTACCTGTGAGCCAAAGAACGAACTACGCACTTGGTTTGAAATACTCACCCGCGTTAACCCCAATGCTTTGCCTTGCTTGGTTAACTCAATTTGTAACTCTTCCTTACCATTAGAAAGGCTATCTTCGATATCAAATAAGGTGGGATAACTGGCTAAATGTACTTTGACTTTATCCGTTATTTCTTTAAGCGTATCTAATGAGCTCGCTTTAAACTGTACTTGGATAGGATCCGAAGAGCGGCCAATTTCAGCTCTAAAAGTAATGCTTTCCGCACCTGGAATAGGGCCAATTAAATTTCGCCATTCACTCACCAGTTCACGAGAAGTAATGGCAAGCTCACGAGATTCAGGAGGGGTAATTTCAAAACGGACACTGCCTTTGTTTGACGTACCACCACGCCCACCGGTACTCGCTAATATATTAATAATAACGCTTTTTTTGGTTGATGGTTCAATGTACTTTTGCCTTAATACATCCGCTTTTTCAGCCATCTTAATAATATATTTATTGGTCACTTCAAACGGTGTGCCCGCGGGTAAAGTTAGAGTCGCTCGTACCGTCTCACTTGGGATACGTGGGAAGAAAATAAACTTTGTCCAGCCGCTCATAATGAGCGCAAGAATAACTAAAAAAACACCAATAAAGCCAATTAAGGTCGTGGTTTTGTTATTAATTGCCCGCTTTAATAAGGGTTGGTAAAAGCGAATAATAGCCCGTTCAAAACCATCTGCAAACGCTTGTTGCAGCCGACTAAATTTTGATTGTTTTGCCGTGTCGGAGCGCAGCTTTAAATTCTTTAAATGCGAAGGTAAAACAAACTTTGACTCTATTAGTGAGAAAATAAGGACAGGAATAACAATAACCGGAATTTGCGCAAATATTGCGCCACGTGCCCCTTCAATAAAAGCCAACGGTAAAAATGCGGCAATAGTTGTTAACACACCAAAGGTAACTGGTGTGGCAACTTCTTGAGTTCCTCTAATAGCAGCCATTTCACCTGATTCAGACGTTTTTAAATGCGTGTAAATATTCTCACCGGTAACAATGGCATCATCGACAACAATTCCCAGTACCAAGATAAAGCCAAATAAACTGATGACATTTAAGGTAATGTCAAATACAGGCATCATGATAAAGGCGCCCATAAAAGATACAGGGATACCAATAAACACCCAAAAGGCGATGGAAGGTCTGAGGAACAAACTTAATAACGCTAACACTAAAATACCGCCTTGTAAGGCGCTGGTAGTCAACGTGGAAATACGGTTTTTAACGACTTGTGAATCATCATCCCAAAAACTTAATTCAACACCCACAGGTAATTTACTTTGTTGATCATTTATATAAATTTTTACTGCGTCAGCAACATCAATCGCGCTTTGCTGCCCTATTCGATAAACATCGATAAAAGCAGCTTGTTTACCATTAAAGCGAGTACGTACCGGTGTTTCTTCAAAGTCGTCTTTAATTAACGCAATATCACTTAAACGAATTATTGAGCCATTTACATTGGTTTTTATCACAATTTTTTCAAATTCATTTTTACGGTAAGCTTGGCCTTTTGATCGTAGTAATATGTCCCCGCCTTGGGTTTTTAAATTACCCGCAGAAATATCAGTACTTGACGCTGATATGGCAGACGATATTTGTGCGATGGTTAAATCATATTGGCGTAATTTGTCTTGGGGCACTTCAATAGATATTTCATAATCGCGCACACCGCTGAGCTCTACTTGAGTAATAGCAGGAATCTTTAATAAATCATCTCTCACTTTTTCAGCATATTCACGGGTTTCTTTTTCGCTATAAATACTGGCAATAGTAACAGCAATGACTTCGCGTTTGCGTGTTGCTAACGACACCACCGGCTTTTCAGCGTCGGCAGGAAAAGTATTAATTGCATCAATACGACTTTTAATATCAGCCAGCATTTCTCGCGGATCATAACCCGAATCAACTTCAATATTTACTGACGAAGTACCTTCTTGTGAACGACTCGCAATTTGTTTAACCCCTTCTAAATCCTGAACAGCCTCTTCAATGCGAATAGAAATACTTTTTTCAACATCTTCAGGTGTCGCGCCTCGTAATGACACGTTTACGTTTATACGGTCAGTGGCAAATGAGGGGAAAACCTCTAACGGAATTCGGTTAGATAAACTAAATAAACCTGCGATTAAAATGGAAATTAATAACAGGTTGGCGGCAACATGATTTCGTGCAAACCAAGCAATCATTAGTTATTCACCTTAGATGAAGTGCCTAAATTTGCTAGCTTTTCACTCGGTTTTTTTGTCGGCGCTTGCCCCGCAATAGCTACGGGCGTACCTGAACTCACTTGACCTAGTGAGGTTAATACAAGTTCGTCACCGATATTTAATCCTTGTGTGACAATAGATTCAGTACCATTTTTCCAACCTAATTCAATGTCTTTACGCATTAATAGATTATTTTGAACAATATAGACATAGCTGCCCTGGTAAATAGCACTGTTTGGGATCACTAAGGCATTTTCAACCTTACGACCGGTAATATTAGCCGTAACATATTGACCCATTTTAATCTGTGCGCCTGGGTTATATTCACTATCGTATGGACGGATAATTTGGGCAACCACATAAAGCTGTTGAGACATTTCATCAATGGCGCTTTCAGTTCTAACAATTTGTCCTTGCCAAACTTGTTCACCCATTAAATTCGATGAAATAACAACATTACTGATCATCGAACTATCACTACCTTGGCCTTTAGATTGAACATGGGTATTTCTATACTCCTCAGGTAGCTTCATTAGCGGTAAATCTTTATTTTTTATTGGTAACCGTATCTCGACGTAATCAACGGCAAAAATAGTAGCGAGTTGGGTATTACTTGAAATCACTTGACCAATATCGACACTCTTACTTAATATTCTGCCAGCGTAGGGCGCTACAATTTTTGTACGTTCTAGCGACAGATTTACTTTATCAAGGGATGCTTGGGCAGAGAGTACCTGTGCTTTCGCGGCTTGGTATTGGGGTTGACGTAATACTAGTGCGTTTGGCGTTTGGCCATTACCAAGCCTTTTCCAATCAGCCTTGGCTTGTTTTACCCGTGCGCCTTCTTCTTGCATATTTTGCTTAGCAGACATTAAGCTTGCTTGGGCAATTTTCACTTCAGCGCGATAATCTCTATCATCAAGCTGGAGTAACATATCGCCTTGTTCAAAAAAACCGCCGGCCCTAAATTGCTCGCTCACCTTATTGATTTGTCCAGACACTTGGGCAAAAAGTACACTTTGTGTTCTGGGTTTGACCGTACCAAAACTTTGTACTATCACTTGATAATGTTGTGGTGAAAGTGTGCTGGTAACTACCGTTATTTGCGCCGCTTTAGACGGTCTAGCTTTTTTGGTAGTCGGAGGATTTTTGAAAATAATCATCATTAACGCGATAGTCACCACAATAATAACAATCGGTAGGAGTATTTTTTTATAGTTGATAGTCTTCGACATGTTTATTTAGCCTCATTTTCAAGTGATGGTGTGGTGAAGTCGCCACCCAATGAAAAATGCAAATTAATACGATTAGCGATAAGTTGATTTTTTATTTTGATTAACGTTGTTTGCGCTTCAAAATAGCGCGTTTGTGCATCAAGTACCGTGGTATAAGAGACTAAGCCACTTTGATATTGTTCGAAAGATAGAGTGGATGCAATTTTGGCATTTTCTTGTGCCGCCAACATGGTGTAATAGCTTTGTTTCAAGTTTTTTTCTGTGGTGATGGCATTTTCAACATCACTAAAAGCGCCGTACAAGGTATCAAGATATAACTGTTCACCTTGTTTTAGTTCTAATCGTGCTTTTTCTTCATTCGCCTTCAGTCGACCTGCATTAAAAATAGGTGCTGAAACACTGCTCAGTAATGACCATGCTAGCGAAGATCCTGAAAGTAAATCACCAATATCGGCGGTAGAGTCACCAAGTGAGCCTGATAATACAATGCTAGGAAAACGTTGTTTATGTGCATAAGCCAAACCCGAATCTTGCGATAATAATTGATACCAACTGGCTTTTAACGCGGGTTTTCGACTGATTAATTCCGATGGTAAGCCAACAGGAATATTATTGGTAAGTAGTGGTAAGTTAGCATTAACCAATAACTCACCTTTGGGGTACTCACCGATAAGGTGTTCTAATTGTCTAATTAATTTGATTTTTACCGTCTCTTGTTCTGAAACTCTGGTTAACTCGTTATTCAAATCATTACGCGTTAAATAGACATCAAGTGCAGGGGTTAACCCTGAACTATAGCTTGCTTCAATAATTGCTAAATTTTGTTGGGAGTTCTCAACCCTGCTGCGATAAAGTGTCAATAGCTTTTCTGCCTCAATCACACTAAACCAAGTGGTTACTACATTAACAATTAACTGCTGTTTGTACTGCTCAAATGAGGACTTTTGCGCAAGGTAATTATAATTACTAAGGCGATCGGCGTCAGACAATTTTCCCCAAATATCAACTTCATAACTTAAATTCAAATTAACAGAGTTACTGTTTGCATAACTGCTGGTTTGATTATCTTTAGTGCGGCCACTGCGAAAAGCCAAATCAAGCTCAGGCCATAGTTGACTACCTGAAACAATGAGTTGCTGTTCTGTAATTTCCAGTGCATAGGCTTGCATAGCAAATTGCTGGTTAGCCGCTAAGGCTTTTTTTACCAATTGCTGAACTTGTGGGTTATCAAGTTGAGATAACCAATTATGTTCAACGGCTAATGCTTGTGTGCTGTTATGCCAGTTTTGAGGAAGAGGCAAGTCTTTTAGTTTTTCATCTACTTCTGAAGTGCTACTACAAGCTAATAAAAATATACTGGCAAATAATGGAAATAGAGGTCGAAATCGACGCATCATAAAACGTGTATCTCATGTTAAAAGTAACTTTGTTATCAGTGTAATCAAAGATTAGCCGTGAGAATAGCGAAATTACATAAGTTTACATTGTTATAAGAAATGTCTGCTAGGAGATGTGTCTAAATGGAGATGATTTTTATTTTTAAACCAATGAAAAGGCTGCATTGGCCTGCGGTATCGCGAATGTACTTGAAGAAACCATAGGCTTCACCAAGTATATACCCACTTATAAAGTCTAAAATTTAAGCTTGTTTTTAGTAAACAAAACATAAAAGCATTTAAATGTTAAATATATTAATCTCTAACACTATAAAAAATAAGAACAAACAAAAACCGCTACTATTATGGCTAAATAGGGGCTTGTACTCAGTGCAGAGATTTAGCATGATTATCTTAATCATCATCACAAAATGAGCTATTAAATTGCCGGGTCAAATAAAAAACCTTAAAAGTTCAGAAAATGGACAACAGCTTCTTGCTCAAGTAATAGATAAGATACCTGTCGCTACGTTTGTGATAAATATGGACCATCAGATCATCTATTGGAACGCTGCATGTGAAGATGTAACGGGCGTAATGGCTAGCGAAGCGATTGGAACAAATAGAGCTTGGTACCCTTTTTATCCTGAAGAACGTCCTTCAATGGCTGATCTGATTATTGATGATCGCATAGACGATATGAAAGATCTTTATGCCGGAAAATTCAACAGGTCAATGCTTTTTAAGGAGACATGGGAAGTTGAAGACTATTTTCCTCATTTTCCCGTTAGTGGAAAATGGCTTTCTTTTAGCGCAACCGTTTTAAAAGACAAAGATGGTTTTGTTATTGGAGCGATGGAAACGTTAAGAGATATTACCCAACAAAAACTATTTGAAGCTGAACTAAAAGAAAAAGAACATCTACTTAGTCAGATTATTGATGGCTGCCCAGTTCCTATGTTCGTTATTGACGATGATCACAAGGTTACCCACTGGAATCGTGCTTGTGAAGCAATTATTGGCACAAAATCATTAGATGTTATCGGAACAAAAGATCAATGGAAAGCGTTCTATTCTGAACAACGCCCCGTACTTGCCGATCTGGTAATGGATAACAAGCTATCAGAGTTAACAGATTATTATCCTGAGCGATGGGCACCTTCAACTTTAATTGAAAATGGCTGGGAAGCCACCGATCATTTCCCTAACTTTAATGCAGGGGAAAAGTGGCTCTATTTTACCGCTGCCCCACTGCAGAACCAAGAAGGCAACATAATTGGTGCGATAGAAACATTACAAGATGTCAGTAATCAAAAAAAATATGAAGCAAAATTAGAATTTCAAGCCAATCATGATGCTTTAACAGGTCTAGCAACTCGAAATTTACTGATGGATCGCCTAAACCAGGCCATTGCGCATGCCACCCGGGATAAACAACTACTCTCTTTGCTTTTCATTGATTTGGATAATTTTAAAGCTGTTAATGATAACTATGGTCACAATACGGGTGACCGATTGATTCAAGAAACAGCAAAAAAAATCCAAAGCGTTATCCGTAAAGGCGATACAGTTGCCCGATTTGGTGGCGATGAGTTTGTCGTCTTACTCTTTGCGCCTGAAAATGAAGAATATGTTAGTAATGTTGTACAGCGTATTTCACAGCAAGTGGCCGAAAGTTATTCCCATCAAGGCCAAACACTAACCATTGGAAGCAGCATTGGTATTGCGATGTTTCCAGAAGACGGTCTTACGGCTGAAAAACTGATGATGAATTCTGATCGTGCCATGTATCGAGCTAAAGCATCAAACAAAGGCGGTGCTTTCTTTTTCCAAGAAGATTAAAATGAGCATCGGGTAATTCATCCACCTCCTTTATACTTATTATTCGAATACAATTTGTGACAAACTTTTTAACAATTTAATATTAATGTTAGACAAAATTTAATTAAACTAACTCAATGTAAAAATAATATTTAGGAGTTGTTATCAATATGGTTGCAGAGATACCACTTGTTATAGCAGGTCCTATTATTAGGCATGTTAGTCAAAGTCAGCTAACATTTTGGTTGGTTACCAATAAAAGTTACTCTTTAAGTTTTGAATTATATAACGATGATGAAGTCACGTTACTCAACGAAACATCTCTTTCATCCCAAAGCGCACAACAAATTACTATTGGTGAGCATGCGGTCATTAATTTGATCTCAATTCCCTTTAATCCATTATTAAAAAAAAATACATTATACGCATATGATTTCATTTTAGATGATGGAAAAATAAAACATTCATTAGCTAATTTATTACCTGAATTACGTTACCCATCACATAACTTTTTTAACTTCGCAATAAAACCTGACATACAACAAATTTTTCATGGCTCTTGCCGCAAACCCCACTTTGAATCACCTGATGGATTGGTGCAGGTGGATAATGTGCTAAACAAAAACAGTAATAATGCCGCATCACGCCCTTCAATGTTAATCATGTCTGGGGATCAAATTTATGCTGATGATGTCGCTGGCCCGACACTCGTTGCTATCCATCAAGTCATTCAACTGTTGGGATTATTTGATGAGAAATGGACTGGTGATAACATTACTAACTCAAGTGATGAACTGTTTAAGCACCGTTTTTGTTATTATCAGCGAGATGCTTTACTGCCAAAAAACACAGCAAACCAATCTTTATTGAGAAAAATTTTATCGATGAGTCAACAACCCGTTTTTACTTCTGATACCGCTAAAAATCACTTAGTTACCTTGGCAGAAGTTTTTGCAATGTACCTTTTGGTTTGGTCTCCAACACTGTGGCGATTAGTCAATTTACACTCAAACAGCATTACATCAGGTTTTCAAGCACAGTATAGAAAAGAAACAAAAATCATCAATAGCTTTGTTAATGATCTACCTAAAGTATCAAGAGCCTTGGCCCACATACCTGTGTACATGATTTTTGATGATCACGATATAACTGATGATTGGAACTTAACTAGAGGTTGGGAAGAAGCCGCATACACCAACCCCTTTTCTAAGCGAATAATAGGGAATGCGTTAGTCGGATATTGGTTATGCCAAGGCTGGGGAAATGCATCAGAAAAGTTTACTGAGCTTAATAGCGATACGCTTCAATACTTTCCTGGTACATGTTATAAACAGCAAGATAAACTGATAGATGAAATATTCGCATTTCACCAATGGCATTTCAGTTTAGCAACCACACCTAAAATCATTGTGTTAGATACCAGAACTCAGCGATGGCGTTCAGAAAGCAGTTCAAGTAAGCCCTCAGGCTTAATGGATTGGGAGGCATTGTCTGAATTACAACAAGAGCTAATTAATCAAACTGAAGTAATACTCGTCTCTGCTGCGCCTATTTATGGGGTGAAAATGATAGAAACTATTCAACGGTTTTTTACTTTTATCGGTTTACCGCTAATGGTTGATGCTGAAAACTGGATGGCACATTCAGGTACGGCTAATGTGATGCTTAATATTTTTAGACACCATAAAACGCCCCCTCATTTTATTATTCTGTCTGGTGATGTTCATTACTCCTTTTTTTATGAAGTGACGCATCGATTTAGAAGGAGTGACTCAATAATATTTCAAATCACATCAAGTGGTATTAAAAATCAATTTCCCACAGGATTACTTAAATGGTTGGAACGGTTAAACCGATATTTATACGCCACCTACTCTCCTCTTAATTGGTTTACTAAAAGGCGTCGAATGAAAATTAAAGTTCGCAGGCCAGAGCCAAGTGAAAAAAACACCTTGGTAAACCAAAGTGGTATCGGTTTAATCACCTTGACAAAGGACAAAGACATAGTAAAAGCTGAATTACTCACGCATGATCACAAAAGAATATTGTTCCACTCTAACGATAAAAATAGTTAGCGATACAATAATGAAACTGACTTTTGATCTGTTATTAGATAAAATGCGTAAATACTTAAATAGACTAACTATTGTTAGTTCTCATTAGAATGAAAATATAATGTCAATTGAAACACAAGCTAAACGTCCTAATAATACCTTTTTAGAACTTATTTTTAATATTGTTATCCCGTCCGTGATTTTAATGAAATTATCGGGGCCAGAATATTTAGGATCGGTATACGCATTAGTTGTGGCGTTATTATTCCCGCTGAGTTACGGCTTATATGATTTTATTAAAAACAAGTCGATGAACTTTATTTCATTACTTGGGTTTTTAAGTACGCTATTAACCGGTGGTATTGGATTATTTGAGTTGGATGTACAATGGTTGGCCATTAAAGAAGCAGCAATTCCATCGGTAATAGGGCTGGTTGTACTAATATCTGGCTTCTGGGGCAAACCATTAATTGCCAAAATTTTGTTAAATCCTGTTTTATTTAATTTAGATCTAATCTATCAGACCCTATCAAATCATGGTAAAACTGATGTGTTTAAAGCCAAAATTCAGTGGGCAAATCATCTTTTATCCGTAACATTTGTTTTTTCTGCAACGATGAATTATCTATTAGCTAAATGGATTGTCGTTAGCCCTGCCGGTACGACAAAGTTTAATGAACAGCTTGGTGAAATGACCATGTTAAGTTATCCCGTCATTGCCATACCTTCGATGGTAATGCTCGGTGCGATTATGTTTTATGTTGTAAAAAGTGTGATGAAGTTAACAGGATTAAAGTTTGATCAAATATTAAACGCGGCCAACTAACGATTATACCAGTTAAGAAGATCTTCTCTGGTATCTATACCCGCTCCACCTCAATATGCGGCTTTCAGCCAGTCGAGAAAGGGTTAGGTACAAGGCATGGATTGAAGAGAATAGTTGTTCTATTATCGAAATCCATAACGCAGGAGATGACCCTTGATCTGATTTCCTAGCTTAACTCTGAAACTGCATCTTGAGGTAGAACGGGTACTGACGAATCCCCTCGAAATATAATCATAAAAATAGATGATTAGGGGATCGACCTTCATGGCAAATTGTGATCAAATTACTT
>JBLIEW010000076.1:0-21997 GCA_047633255.1 Colwellia sp. | reverse complement strand
TCTACCATCCTCTATATAGGCAAAGCGCTTAATTGACCAATAGCGAGTTAGTGGCATTGATAGTAATACCCATTAAACACCTAACCATCTTTCGATAGTCTCTGATCAGTGCGTAAAAAAAGAGCATAAAAAAACCGATAACAAAGTATCGGTTTTTTTAAATGTCATTTAATGGTTTAACTATGAAACGGCATATTCAAGTGGAACGAGTATAAATAAATTAAATCAGATTGTTGATTTCAACTTCTGGACTAAGATCTTCATCATAGTCAACACCGTCAACACCAAAACCAAACAGTTTTAAAAATTCATTATGATAGCCAATATAATCCGTTAGATCATCTATAGTGTCAGTCTCAACACTATGCCAAATATCAGTTATACGTTTTTGAACACCGTCTTCTAACTCTTTATAGTTTTGACTAAAGCGTCCATATTCATCAAGGCGTGGGCTATCACTATAAAGGTTCTCTTTAAATAAATTACTTATTTGTTCAATACAACCTTCATAAGTGCCATCAGCTTTCATTACTTTAAACATAGTAGAGATATAAAGTGGCATAATTGGAATGGCAGAGCTTGCTTGTGTTACTACCGCATTTAGCGAGGTAACTCGAGCTAACCCGTCAAGACTAGCTGTAGCGGCATTAATAGCGGTTGCAGCACGATCTAAATCGTCTTTCGCTTTACCAATAGTCGCTTTACCGTAAATAGGCCATGTCAGCTCTTTACCAATATAAGTATAAGCAACGGTTTTGACGCCTTGCGCTAATACATCAGCCTCTTTCAATGCGTTTAACCATAATTCCCAGTCAGCGCCGCCCATTACATCAATAGTCCCTTGAATTTCAGCGTCATTAGCTGCTTCAACAGTTATTGAATCAATAGTGCGTTTTGTCGTATTCAAGTTTTTAGTGGTAACACTTTGACCAATTGGCTTTAATACTGACGTATAAACTTCACCCGTATCTGGATTTGTTCTGCGTGGCGAAGCCAATGAATAAATCACTAAATCAATTTTACCCATATCGGCTTTAATGGTTTCAATTGCTTGGGCTTTAATTGCATGAGAAAAAGCATCGCCGTTAATATTTTTTGAATAAACACCGGCGTCGTCAGCCGCTTGTTGAAAAGCAGCAGTATTATACCAACCTGCTGAGCCAGTTTTTCTTTCTGTCGGTGGTTTCTCAAAGAAAATGCCTAACGTACTCGCATTATGAGCAAAAGCAGCGTTAATACGTGAAGCCAAACCATAACCAGTAGAAGCACCTATGACCAAAACATTTTTTGGTCCTGTCTCACTATTCGCTTGACTTTTAACATAAGAAATTTGTTCTTTCACATGTGCTTCACAGCCAGCTGGATGAGCGTTAGTGCAAATAAAACCACGAATTTTTGGCTTGATTACCATAAGAAAACCTTTTTAGATTGTTTTTATAAAGAATAAAAATTTTCGCTATTGTACCTTGCTATCAGATTAAAGAGGTACGAGCAGTTGATATACTCATTCTACATCGTGAAGTAGAATGAGTATAGTGTTGAAAGCAATACGTTAAGTCGCAATAAATCACGCTATATAACAATTTACTTAACCGGAGTTACTTTCCGCCACCTACACAATTTGGCGACAAAGGAGTATTTGCTGCATAATAATCATGCCATTCTTTTTCTGTATAGGTATGTAGAGATAAGGCATGAATTTTTTCAGCTAACTCTTCTGCCAGTACAGCATTAACAGCGCGGTGACGTTTGATCAGTCGTTCCTCTTCAAAATGATTTGAGACGATGATTACTTTAAAATGAGATTCGCTACCCGGTGGGACGTTATGATTATTGCTCTCGTTAACCACATCAAGGTGTAGCGGTGAAAATGCGGACAAAAGTTTTGTTTCAATGGCTGAGGCTATGGACATTATTTTTCTCGAAAAAGTAGAGACACTAGTAATTTTAGCTAACTTACGGTGATATGCTACGTATGTAAAGACAAAAGCACTCTATTTTAAGCTAAGTTAATGGTGTGATTAGACTTTTATTTTAATAAAATTTAGTTGCTAGAGGCAACAAAAGTTAACGCGATGAGAGTATAATTATGTCACAATAGCTTAATTCCATTTCTGAGCACTCATACCGTTACTATGCTAAGCCCTTTCTTTGTAAATGATAAACAACTAAAACTTTCTCGTTTTCCTCTAGCCCAAGTGAACCGTAGTTTACAAGCTTGGGATGCAAGTGATGAATATGCACTTAATTATATTAAAAGTGAGCAGTTAATTTCAGCGACTTCGCGGGTGCTTATTTTTAATGATGCCTTTGGCGCACTAGCCACAAGTTTTTGTACACCATTAGATTTGGCTTTACCTGACAACTTATCGAGTGATTTACCGGCTAATTTGCAAGATAATTCATTAGATAATAAAACTGAAGTGTATTGTATCAATGACTCCTATATCAGTAGTCAAGGTATCGCTTATAATATAGGTCAAAATCAGCTTAATAATAGTAATATTACTCAGTTAAATAGCTTAGAGTCATTACCGACTAATATTGATGTCATTTTATTTAAAATACCTAAAAGCAAATCATTATTAATTGCCCAGTTAATCGAAATAAAAAAGAGTATAAAGAAAAATAGTATCGATAAAAACACGGTTTTTATCGCCGCTGATCGTGCCAAAGAAATTCATCGCTCCACATTAGTATTGTTTGAAAAACATTTAGGAACGACCACAACATCGTTAGCAGTAAAAAAAGCCCGTTTAGTTTTTTGCCAATTTGACCAAAAACAAACACATCAGTCGCCATTTCCAACCGTTTGGCCATTAATGAACAAAACCTTACATCGTGATTTTGTCATTAGTAACCATGCCAATGTTTATGCGAGAGAGAAGCTTGATATTGGTGCCCGCTATTTTATTGAAAACTTACCTGATGTTGCTCAAAATAGTCAAGTTATCGACTTAGGTTGTGGTAATGGCGTTATTGGTTTAACTGTATTAGCCAACCAACCAACCGCATGTATTCAGTTTGTTGATGAATCACATATGGCTATCTCTAGTGCTCAAATCAATATTGAAACAAATCTGCCCACATTAGTAACGCAATGCCAATTCCACCTAAATGATTGCCTAACTAATATAGCAAGTAACAGTGTTGACTTAATTTTATGTAATCCGCCTTTTCATCAACAAACAGCCACTACAGATCATATTGCATGGCAGATGTTTAAAGACAGCCATAGAGTACTAAAAAAGGGGGGGGAGTTGCGCATTATTGGTAATCGACAACTGGCTTATCACATTAAATTAAAACGTATTTTTGGTAATGAAAAACTCATTGCCAGTAATGACAAATTTGTTACACAATCTGCGATTAAATAATTTATTTTCAAACACAACAAGCGAACTATTGAAATGAAATCTAAAAAAAATTTACTACTCATTACCTCGTTAATAATCACTGTTATATTAAGCGGTTGTACTAGTGCACCAAGCCATTTAATTATTGCGCCTGAAATAATGTCAACCTCAGTCAATCAACATACGAATCAACAAGCATCACTCAATGTCGTCGATATGCGTACTGCGGTTCACGTCGTTCAAATATTACGCGAAGGTGAAGCTGCAACATTATTTTCTGCTCAAGAACGACTTGAAGATATTATCAAAACTAGTTTGAGTAAGCATTGGCAACAACAAGGTTTAGCCATTCAAACCGCGGCAGTTAATTCAATTAATATCGTTATCGAAAAAGCGGTGATAAGTGTTACACAAGAAACGTTAAGTTATGAAGTACAAACCGAAATAGTACTAAAAGTAACCATTAATAATGGCATACAAACACTTACAAGTACCTTTAATAACCGTGGCAATAGTGAAGGACCTTTTAAAGCTGACATTGCCGTATTAGAGCGCAATTTCAACCAACGCTTAGCTAATTTACTACAGCAAATTTTAGCCAATGAAAAAATCAACAATTTTTTGAAATAACCCTATTAATTAAACCAATTAATTCCATCGAGATTATCCAATGAAAAACCTGATAATAGCGGCTATATTTTTTACCTTAATGTTATTTAATACGCCGATTCACGCTAAAAACATTGCCATAGATCCAAATAATATTTTTCCAAAGGTAAAGTTAGAGACATCAATGGGCATTATTATTGTTGAACTCGATCGAATTAAAGCGCCAATTACTGTTGATAACTTTTTAACCTACGTGATCACTGGCGAATATAACAACACTATTTTTCATCGCATAATTGAAAATTTCATTGTACAAGGCGGCGGTTATGATGTTGATTTCACAACAAAGAAATTAAATAAAGCTATCGTTAATGAGTCAGGTAATGGTTTAAAGAATGAAAGTGGCACCATTGCTATGGCAAAAGAAAGACGCCCTCATACGGCAAATCGTCAGTTCTTTTTTAACCTTAATAACAATACTAGCTTAGATCCAGGCAGACAATGGGGCTATGCTGTTTTTGGCGCCATTGTTGAGGGTGAAGAAGTACTTGAAGCAATAGCAAAAGTAAAAACAGATTACAACGAAACTATTGGTTGGGAAAATGTACCAATAGACCCAGTCATGTTGCTCAAGGCAACACTATTACCTGCAGAATAACTGAGCCATTTAAAACTCAAATATCAAATAAAAATTGCTTAACAAGCAAAGTAATGATGTTTAAACCGCTTACAATTTTATCAAAAATCATTATTTTTTTGACAAAAAGCCGATTGTCACCGATAAATAAAGGTAGTCGTTTTAGCGTGTAGTGATATATTAATCTCCTTTCTACAGAAGATAAATAATAAAATCACTCTGCTAACCTAATAAATATTTCAGCTAACATTTTTTATTTAGGAAACAAGGACAGCATCCAAGGAATTATTCATGATGATAGAACGCTTTATCAGTGAAAAAACAAAACAAATGAGTGCTTATATTAGCGCAGTCAGTAATCAGAAATTACATTATACTGAGTTAGACCAATTCATCGTTGATACGATGGAAGAGTGGACGTATTTAAATGTCATCGATGAAACACCCGATACAGCACAAGAGCGAGTATTTTGGCATTTAATTCATGAAGTGAGCCTGCATGGAGGTCAAGCCTTACAACAAAATTTGTTTTTTAAAAGCGAAATGAATACCTGTATAGATTTTTTCAATGGCATTGGTAGTTACCCTATCGATTGCATCGGTTGGCGACCTATTGCTTAAATGTGATTGTCTACTGATTTAGTAATAGGTTTATTAAGAAACTGTCAGGTTATTGATGTATAAATTATTTTTCTCATGTTTATTGAACGGGTGAAGAGCAGTTATAAGTTCATCAAAAGAAAATAAGTGTAAGTAAACAATTACAAATGCAATAACACGCTTCTGCTAAGTACAGCATTCTGATAAGCTGAAAGACATAAACCACCTGTAAAACAAGCAACCTGTGAATGCCCTCTTCTTTTAAACAAGCAATTCTAAACAAGCGTATGCTGATCTGTATCTTTACAGGCTTTAGCTCAGGATTACCCTTGTTTGTTCTTTACCAATTGGTGCCAGGCTGGCTGAGAGATCAAGGTGTTTCTTTAGCTGAGATAGGTTTATTTTCGTTAATTGGTATTCCTTATGTATGGAAGTTTCTTTGGTCACCATTAATGGACAGATACTCCTTAGGAGGCCTAGGAAGAAGACGCAGCTGGATGTTAGCCACACAAATATTATTACTAATTTCCATTGCCGCCTTTGGTATGGTAAATCCAGTGGAGAATATCTGGTCAGTTGCCTACCTTGCCGCGGCAGTTGCTTTTTTCAGTGCTAGTCAAGACATAGTACTTGATGCTTATCGACGAGAATTACTACCTGATAATGAATTAGGTTTAGGTAACTCTATTCATGTACAGGCTTATCGATTTTCTGGTTTAGTGCCAGGCTCATTAGGTTTTATTCTTGCTGATCACATCAGCTGGCAATCAGTTTTTATGGTTGTAGCCGCCTTTATGGTTTTAGGTATTGTACTAACACTCTCTATTAAAGAGTTAGAGACTGAACACAACGCACCTAAATCATTACGAGACGCGATTGTTTTACCTTTTAAAGATTTCATCCAAAGTAATGGCTTAAAATCAGCAGGTTTTACCTTAATATTTTTAGTGTTATATAAGCTGGGTGACAATATGGCCACCGCATTACAAACCCCCTTTTTTATTGATCTGGGATTTAGCAAAACGGAGATTGGTGTTATTGCCAAAACTTCCTCAATGATTGCCATGACAATAGGCATAGTTGTTGGTGGTATCGTTATGATAAAACTGAGTATAAACCGCGCATTATGGCTTTTTGGCTTTGTACAAATCGCTAGTATTTTAGGTTTTGCTGCACTGGCTGAAATTGGCCATAACAACTATGCTTTAGCGATAGCAATGGGATTTGAATACCTTGGTGTAGGTTTAGGTACAGCAGCTTTTACCGCCTTTATCGCCCGCACAACAAATCCTGCTTTTGCCGCCACACAAATAGCTCTTTTTACTGCAATAGCGGTTTTACCTAGAACATTTGCTAATGCCACAACTGGCTTTATTGTTGAACAAATAGGTTGGACTCAGTTTTACTTTTTATGTACCGCCCTAGCGGTTCCAGGTATGTTAATGCTATTTAAAGTTGCTCCTTGGAGCGATAAAAATGAACAAAAAGTAATAGAAACAAAAATAGGAGTATAAAATGATCAAACTGTTCTTTCTTTTACCCATAATTATGTGCGGTATTTGGTGGTGGTATTTAGATGATAAAGGCTATAGCTTAAAAGAGGGATTAAAAGGTTTTATTTATATCTTAACTTTTAATACTGTATTTATCTTATTTTTGGTGATGATGATTTTTGTTACCAATAAATAGCCTTACTATTAAGTAAAACCTATTAATAAGCTTCAATATTGATTAGCAATGCTTGTTGTAAAGTGTTGCTTGTAAAGTTATCCATTGTGCTTATGGCTAATCAAAATAAGTAGATGATATGAGTCGGGGCTATATTCAAGCAACAGTGCGGTCTATTTCGACTATTAATAAAGAATAAATAAAGAAGAGTTGGCAGATGTTATCTGCCAAATTCACAGTACATTTATAAAGTTAAACTCAACTTAATTATTTACTAGGTTAAGTGATTGGTAAATCTTGACCATGACAGTAATAACGTTCTGAAGTCTTCAATACCGCAGGCAGCACTTTCATTGTCATCGTAATGAATATGATCAACGGTTAACATTTCTGACAAAGGCTCATCATTATCGTTTAAGCTAGCATTTGAATGAATTTCTACGTCACCTCGACTAATAGCAACTGAATATTCATGGCCCGTGATAACAACTTCACTTTGATGACCTTTTTCCACATTATCAATGGCGGTCAACAGTTGTGCTAACTTAGCGCTATCATGACCAAGCTCAACTTCAATCCACGGACCAACAACTTCATGCTCTAGAGAAAAGCGCGCTTTGGCCTCACCTGTTATTGCATCATGTATAAATTCATATTCCATAAGTTTACCACTTCATTTTGCTTGAAAGTCTATTATTAATCTCCTTGCATTATAGCAAAAAATTAAAATTTTAGCGGTCAAAACTACCATTTATATACAAGCTATTCATTAACAGATGAATTAATTTTAGTCAGTGTAAAAAAATACAAACGCATTGCTTTTATAATCAAATGAAGCAGCCAAGAAAATTCAATTAACAATAACAGTGACAACAGCCAATAAGCACTTGGAATGACAAGGGTATAAAACAAAGCACTCCCTGTCATAAGGTGTAAATAAAACAGCCATTGACCGTGCTTTTTATGCAAAAATTCATGCATATGGGGGATCTTTTGCATAGCAGAAAAATTGATAAAACACTTTTGCTGTAAATGGGTATAGCTTAGAAAAGGTAATATTTTTAACAACATACCTTGGATCACAGCCATAAGATAAAAATAAAAATAGATCGCAGTAATAAGCAATATTTTTTGTTGGCTAACAAGCGGGGATAAATACTTGTTTGGTACAAAATAAAAAACATTGAGTCCAATCAAGGTTACAGCGGCTAATTGCCAAAAACGAATGGTACTGTCGGGTATTTTTCGTTTTCGCTTCGAAATAACCCATAATAAGCTTAAAGCAAAAACACCGTGTATTAAAACAATAAAAGGCACAATAAATACGGGTTTAAAAACCGCAAGTACCAATAAAAAAAACAGTGTACTAGGTAAATATCGACTAATTACTTTAGGAAAACTTGGCGCTACATGAAACATAGGGATCACTTGAAAGCTGACTGAAATAATCAGTAAACTTCCCCAGCCCGCCAAGCCAAACAAAGCATGGTTATTTGTTAGCATTTTACCCATGCTGTTTATACTAATCAAACCAATACGCTGACTCAGTAAGCCTACGCCTAAAAGTAACACAGCCAATAAAGCAATCATTGCCAATCGAAAACCGATAATAGAATCACCTTGGCTCAGCTTCTTTACTAGCACCCAAATAAGTGCGAAAAAATATACACCTATGCTACAGACAAGAAATATCAGTGAACTAATCGCTAATAGTGCCGATGACCAAATAAAATTAGCCATTAAGCTCAATGTGCCGATAACCAAAGTACTATGGCAAACACCAACAATAATCCTTGGCTTGGCAATACCCACCCCGCCAATAACGGGCAGTAATTGCAATAATGCGCCCATCATCACCATGGTAAGAAAACCCAGCGTAAAACCATGAGTAAGCGCTAACATGTTAGGTTGCCAACGACTATCCCATAAAGTCTCGCCTGAAAAAAGTATCAGCAAAGCACATAGAATAATAAAAATAGGCGCAGTAAGAAAAAAACGAAAAGGTAAATCAATTGGGGGGAGCGCATTAAAAGATAAACCATGCATATTCATTAGCTTTTACCTTTTACCAAGTCATTTGTTGCTAAGTGACTGATTGCTAAATCACTTGTCGCCAACCATTTATCAAATACGGTCTGTATTTTTTGATGAAAAATATACAAGGTTATATCATCTTGTGAATGCACTACACAATGGTATGAAAAACCCGCATCATTGAGTTTTTCATAAAGTGGAAAAGGTTGTCGTCTATGCTTTATTAACAAACATTCTTGCGTAGTTAACGTTGATAGATGCGTTAAAATAACTGTCATCGGTTCAGGTGGTGTTAATGGGCTAACATCAACCATTATAAAGGTTAAATTTGCTTGCATAAAGAATAGTTACCAATGACTAGCTCACTTGAAATTGCGCAATTACTTGCTCACCGTCAGCAATATTTTGCGCCATCATCGGATAAAGCATCATTTCTTCTTTCATATTATGCTGCTGCATCATCACCATAAGTGTTTCAGACAAACCTAAATATTCATCTTTATCTTGAGCAGCTAACGCGTTATCTAAATCTTGTACCAAAGCACGCATTTGTTGATGTTCCATTCGCATAACTTGGGTTGGGCCAGCCGTCATACCTGTTGCTTGTTCAAATTTAGGAAATAAAACGTCTTCTTCTTGGCTAAAATGTTGGGTTAACTCTAATGCAAAGCTTTGCCATTTTGTTATTGCTAGTGACCAATCAGCTTTTGCTACTGCCGCTTCAGCGTCGGTAAAAATCTCATCACATTCACGGTGTTTAGTGGTCATAAATTCGGGGATAGAGGTCATGGGAAATCCAGTTATAAAAAGTTATAAAAAGTTATAGCCGATTTTAACCAAACCTCTAAAAAATGCTTTGACCTGCAATAAAGAACGACTTGAAAATTTAGTAAAAACATATTTAAATAAAAAAGTACAAAATAAAAACTGAACAGTTAAGTTTGCAGGTAAATAAAGGTATTATTGTCGGTAATAATTATTATTAACTTCTATGTAGGCTTTCCATGATAAAAATTTTTTTAGCGCTAATCGTATTCATTTTTTCAAATGTAACATTAGCTGATGATAATTCAAAAACAGTTGCAAACTTCAAAAAATCCGCACAGGTTAACACGTTTTTTGATAAAGCATATGGTTATGCTATTTTTCCAACTATAGGTAAAGCGGGCTTTGGCGTAGGTGGCTCTTATGGTGAAGGTAGCGTATATAAGCAAGGTAGAAAAACAGGCTCTACAACTATGGTTCAAGTTACCATAGGCTTTCAGTTAGGTGGGCAAGCTTTTAGTGAAATTATTTTTTTTGAAAACAAGAAAGCTTATGACAACTTTACCAATGGTAATTTTGAGTTTAGCGCACAAGCATCAGCCGTTGCGATCAACGCTGGAGCAAATGTTCAAACAAGCACCACAGGTACATCTGCTGGCGCAGCAACTAGCCCAGACAGAAATGAACAACAAGGAATATATCAAAATGGCATGGCTACTTTTACCTATATAAAAGGGGGTTTAATGTATGAAGCAGCGTTAGGTGGACAAAAGTTTAGTTTTGAGAAAATAAAAAATAAACAGTAAACTCATAAAGCACAACGTTAACGCTTTATGTAAAACACTATGCGCCAATAGTAGCCATTAGATTTTACCTATCCATGACATGTTATTGTGATTGAAAGCAACGATGTTATTGGATAGTTAGACCATTTAAAAATATCACTTGGTTAGTTTCATTGTTATAAAATCGTCAATGCAGTAAATGTATATTAAAAAAGTTATAATCTTCCTAATTAAGTACCTACTGAGTGAATCTACACATGAAAATGAGTAAAATATGCCAACGTTTGAACCAAAAATTATTGGCTGTATTAGCCCAAGTCAATGAAGAGGCAATACAAATCAATGGCTTTAGCCATTTAACTCATACCGTTCAGTTTGATTGCTTCCCCAGCAGTTTATTAGTGCATTGTCATTTTAGTGAAGTACAAAAATTGCATGATGCACAGAACAGCCAGGTTGAAACAAAATTACAAAAACGTTTACATAAATTACTGTTAAAAAAAGGGATCGTGTTAAAAGACCCAAAAATCAATTTAAACCTGCAAGGTCCAGCATAGACTCTTCTCTACATTAATTACCATTTACAAAGCTTCTTAAGTAAATATCCAAGGTTACTTAGAAGTAAAAGGTCAATCCAACTTCACTCATTTAGATAACGTTTTAAAAAACAAAAAATAATTATAATTTTTCCTATGACTAAAGAAAAATCTATCTTAGAATCAATTTATTATTGTATTTTTCTTTGATTAAAGGTTTTATAAATGAACCGTATTCCAATTTTTTTATACCTAATTGCTTCTTTAATTATAATGCCAGCTCACTCCGCTGATAATTTTTATGAATTAGCACTAAAGTCATATAAGTAAAAAGATATTAGTACCGCTGAAATCCACTTAAAAAATGCCCTAAAAGACAATCCTAAAAACTTACCAGCTAAACTTTTACTCGCTGAAGTCTATATTGCAAAAAAATCACCTCACTTAGCTGAACAAGCATTAAAAAAAGATGAAAATAATGTCATCGCTTTAATCAAATTAGCACACATAAGTTATAGCGGTAGCTTAACAAAGCCATTTATTCAGTACTTAACTTCGTTAGTAAATAAAAAACCTGACTCTATCTTCAAGAGAAAAATATTAGCAGAGTTGTTGTTAACTAAACCGTTACCTGTAGTTCAACGAGCAATAGCATTAAATAATTTAGCGACAATTCATATAATAAAGAAAGACTATAAATTAGCGGTAACACAAGCGAAACAAGCGATAGAAATAACCAATACTATACCTGCGTTTTTTGATACCACGGATTGGGCGTTAACTCTATTGGGAGATGTTAAAGAAGGTTTTCAGAGTCTTCGAAGATACCGTTACCGTTCCAATCAGACCAAGATTTTAATTGGTCAAATTCATGATTTCCTTCATTAGAACGTTTAACTGTGAAGCGAAATTGAACATTAACACCGGCAGTTAATTCACCTCGACTATATTTTTCAGGCCATGAGCCATCTAAATTTTGTACTCTCCATTTAACACCATTGTCTCCTGTATCAGTGTTGTTTTGAGATTGCTCGTCACTCCACCCTTTATGCTCGCAGAACTTAGTTTACAGACTGCCTTTAACGCCTAATAAATCACGAATGACTTGCGCTATTTCTTCAATGCGATTGACGTCTATAGGAGCGATAAAAATAGTATCATCACCGGCTAAAGTGCCTAAAATACCTACTGACTCGCCCATACTGTCTAACATTCTAGAAATTAAAGGTGCGCCGCCAATTCCTGTTTTCAAGATAATTTGCATTCTGTTGTGTTTAACACTTAACACAACAGATTCTATAGATTGTTTTGACTTGGGTACGGCTAACTCATCGGGTAAAATATAGATCATCTCATTATTAGCATTACGGGTTTTCACCGCACCTAATTTTGAAAGTAAGCGTGATATTTTTGCTTGCGACATATTATCAAAGCCTTGTTCTGACAAAGCTTCAGCTAACTGCCCTTGCGAACCATGGCATTGTTCTTTTAATAAACGTTTAAAGGCTTGAACCAAGTTTGATTCATGTTGTTTACGCAGAGTGGTCATATCAAATTCTATAAAATGGTGCTAATGTCAGTATTCTACACTAGCTTCATTAAAATTAGCTATTTTATGTTTTATATCGCTTGGGTTAACTCCTGCCATTTCATTAGTGCATCGGCTTGACCATTTTTAGATTTAATATATAAATTTAACAGTTTCAATTCATGACATTGTTTCTCTTCAATTGGCTCAGCCAATACTTCAATTAACGATATCCCAGGCATTTGGCTAAAAGCAGTAAAACTCTCTTTAAAATCCCCTACTGTGGTACATGTTTTTGACTGACCTTGATAAGCTGAAATAATATGATGCACATTAAAGTCGTCGTCATTACAGTGATAAATTTTTCCATTACCGCTTTTTCCTAAATGGAAAATATTATTACGCATATAAATAATAGTGACGTCGGTTTGATCTTTTAAAAAATGAATTAATTCATTTAGTTGAAAATGAAATCCGCCATCGCCAATAATAACTACCGCACGTTCTTGCTGATTCATCTTAGTAATATTTTGCTCTTTAATGCGTTGCGCAACAACTCGTGCATAAGGTAAAGCGGTTCCCATTGCGCCATACCAAGGGTTAGTCAGCCAAGATCGCCCTAAGGCTGATTGTCTTATTTTCAAACTATAACTAGTAAAATAGGAGTTACCTACCTCAGGTAAATAAACATAAGCGCTTTGTTCAGCGGCCTGTAATTCATTTAATGTTGCTGCCAGGTTATTAAAATCTATTTTTTCACTTGTGGGTACTGGTGTTATTGTTTCAATAAGTGTGTCAAATTCAAAAACTGAAATATCACTATTGAGTAACTTTTCAAAAATTTCAATTAGATCTTTTTCTAGTAAGGAACCGCCTTTCAATAACGTTTTATTTTCAAACGTTTCAATTTTATGGGTACCAGTAGCAAAAGCTATATTGCAGTCTTGCGAAAATATGCTGGTGGCAACGTCAATAACATAGTCAACGTCTTGCTCTATGTAATCTCGTCCTACCGTTTGAGTAAATACCCCGTTATAAGCCCCTAAACATAATGGCGCATATTCATCAAACAAGCCCTTAGCAAACCAAGTGGTTGCATAAGGAATGTTAAACTTATTAGCAAACGCGATAATAAGCTGCTTCAACTGAGTATTATGTTTAAGTTTATCGCCAAGATATAACAAAGGATTTTGAGCCTGCTTGAGTTTGGTTACTATATTGGCGACCACCAGTTCACTTCCACCCAAGACATTTTCGCCACAACACATATTATCGATAGAGCTTGGTAATTGAATTGGCTGAGTTTTAGCAAAAACTTGATCACGAGGTATCTCTATAAAAACGGGTTGTTTATTTTTATAAGCCTCGGCGACTATTTGATAAAAGCGTTGACCGGCAAGATTAGGGTGTCCGACTAATCGTTGTCCTTGTAATCTTTCTACGCGCATACCCAAAGCAGAAAAAGTCTCTAAAGCATTATCATATTCAGTCTTCCATGAGCCATTAGGATGAATAGTGTGATGAATAGCCAATTGATTCACTTCGCTTTCTGCTGGCGCACCCGACATAAAGACTACGGGTAATCCTTCAGTTACTGCCAACGCTGCAGCACTAATGCAAGGTAAACTCCCCACCATATAGGTAGTTAAACAAAAGCCCATGCCATCAATTTCAGCTTGTGCACACGCTGAAAACCCCGCATGCATTTCATTGCTTGATGGGCAAATATCAATGTCATTATCTAAAGCGGCAATAATATTCGCCGCAAAATCACCACCAACACCATAAATATGTTTACCACCAAAAAATTGGATCACCTTAGCCATGCTGTCACCTAAAGTAGGTAACTTCTCATTATATTCTTTCCCAAAACTCATCTCATATGACATTATTTTCGCCCCTTTAAATAACCTTTATTGACGGTTACTTTAAGCTGAGAACAAAATTACTCTGTGATCAAGATCATGTTTATTGGTTATGTAATATAGACAACTTTTACTGAGGTGTTAGGACTTGTTTACAGCGTTTGTAAACAAGCTACGTAACAGAATAGCAAAATGAGTAACCCCCATTTGTTTACGACGATCATTGGGTTGATTGCAACGAGTTACTGACTAGTGCATTTACTTACATTTTTTAAACAAAAGCCAACTTGCCATCTGTTGTAAAAACGATAAGCTAGTCACATGCATATTTTTTTTTACAAAACTCGCCTTTTATGGCTTGTTATACCCTTACTTAGCGGCTGTAGTGCCAACTCATTTAGCGACTTATTCAGTAATTATAGTCAACAAATGAATGGCGTAAAACAAGCCCAACAGCAAGGAAGTTTCCAACAAGCGATTAGCTTATTGCCCACTCGCAGCCCTAATAACGGTAGCTATAATTTAGGGCTGTTAGAAAAAGCACGTTTAGAATACCTAGCGAATAACAATAAGCAGAGTAGACAAGATTTTGAACAAGCTTATGGGCTTGTGCAACAAAACCAACAAGGTGCGAAAATAGAGCTTAGCCGAGGCATTGAAAATATTGCTGCGGTAATGAGTAACGACAATGCTATACGGTATGACATTCCACTGTATGAACAGAGCATGTTAAATAGTTATCAAGCATTAAATTATCTTGCTCAGCAAGATTTGTCTGGCGCTTTAGTCGAAGTTAGACGGGCTAATCAAGTACAAGAGCGTGCGTTAAAAGCCAATGCAAGTAGTATTGATGCGACCAAAAAAAGCATAGCAGATGAAAAGTTCAGTATGGATAGCTTATCTCAACAATACCCCTCAATGAATAGTGCGATTGGCAAAGTTAAAAATGGTTTTCAAAATGCCTATACCTTTTATTTATCCGCGTTACTTTATGAAGCAGGAAATCAAAAAAATGATGCCTATATTGATTATAAAAAAGCCTTAGAAATTTATCCTGATAATCACTACTTGCAACAAGATGTCTGGCGCTTAGCAAATACGTTACAAATGACTAACGATATAAGCCTATTTAGAGAAAGCTTAGCACGAAAAATCACGAGTAAAAGAGTTTCTGCTAGTGATAGCGATAGTAATCAGGGTGAAGTTGTCATTATCATTGAAAATGGCATAGTCGGAGCCAAGCAAGAAGTCTCATTAAGTTTACCTATTTATACTCGACATAATGATATGCGCTTATACAGTGTTGCTTTACCTCGCTATCAAAACCAGTTAACCGTTTACCCGCCTTTGACACTAACGTATCAGGGTAAAAGTTACCAAGCAGAAGAAATTGTGCGTTTGCAGTCTTTAGCCGCCAAGCAACTACAAGATGAACTACCGATTATTGTCACTAGGCAAATAACACGCCTAATCGCTAAAGAAGAAATTAGACAGACATTGGTTAAAAAAGGTGGTGATATCGGTAATATTTTCGCTAATCTCTATAATATTGCCACCGAAAAAGCCGATACTCGCAGCTGGAGTACCCTACCTGATAGTATCCATATTTTACGACTAAATTTATCAACAGGCACTCATACACTTAACCTTCATATTAATGGTGTAAGCCAGCCAATAGAAGTTTCCATTAATCAAAATAAACAAACCTTAGTCACACTAAACACTATTGGCACTTATGTTGGCCATAATATTTTCAATTTATAACATGCGATACTTAATACAAGGAAAAAAAACTATGTCGTTCATAAAAAATCCCTCCTTACTTTTGCTATTAGTACTCTCTATTTTTTTTATTGGTGGTTGTGTAAACGTACCACCCGTTACTTCTGGTATTGGTAGTGAACAAATTTATCCCGGACAAAAATACAGTAAACAGTTACAAATAGATAATAAGAAGCTTGCAGGCCGACTTCATATCAGTGAAATAAAATCACGTAAACAAAATGATTTATTGCAAGTCAATTTAAGCCTTACCAGTACTTATAAAAAATCACTACAACTGCAATATCAGTTTCAGTGGTTTGATCAAGACGGTTTTGTTATTGAAGCCGGTAAAAGCCCTTGGCAGCCACTTGAATTACACGGCATGCAAACCACAACAGTGGAAAATTTAGCACCAACGCCTCAAGTGGCTACATTTAGTCTCTATGTTCGTGAAGTGCCTAAAAAATTCTTTAAATATTAAACACGCTATTAAACACGCTATTAAACACTATATTAAATGATGTATTACTCGCATAAAAGGACAATATTATGAATAAATTACTCGTCACCGCTAGCATAAGCCTAGCCCTAATCGCATTAGGCGGTTGTACAAATAAATCAGTCGTTAGCTATGGTGATGCCACTGCAGTTGAAACTAACGACGTCAACTTTGGTTCAACAGACTTACAAACAGTTGCTGGCCAAATGACAGATTCATTATTAATATCACCTGTTGTTGGCACTTTAACGGCAAACACGCGTCCGATCCTTTTTGTTGAAAGTATCAAAAATAAAACCAGTGAGCATATTGATACCGAGTCGATTACTGATTCAATTTCAACTAAATTATTACGCTCTGGTAAGTTCCGTTTTGTTGATATGGCTCGTGTTGCCGCCGTACAGGAGCAACTTGATTATCAACAAAACAGCGGTATGGTCGATGATAGCAAAGCAATAGCAATTGGAAAGCAAGTGGGTGCGCAGTATATGCTGTACGGCAATTTAGCAAGTATTGTAAAGTCGAACAAAGATAAGTCTGACGTTTACTATAAATTCACTCTACGTTTATTGGATTTACAAAGTGGTTTGGTCGAATGGGCTGATGAAACTGAAATACGAAAAACCAAAGAGAATAAATTTATTAGTTGGTAAGGAGGCGATATGAAAACACTATCATTAAGCATATTAGCGTTGTGCGCTTTCTTTTTTTATTCTACAAGCGTTTATGCTAATTACGACAGAAACAAGGCGGTGCCCGTAGAAAAAGTACTTTTTGGCAGTGTGGTATCTGTTCGTAATATTAGTAATGAAGAATTAATACGCGATAAAAAAAATGGGTGGCACACTTTTGGTGGGGCACTTGTAGGCGGTGTTATTGGTAACCAGTTTGGCGGCGGAAGTGGCCGAGACGTTGCAACCATATTAGGCGCGATTATTGGTGGCTCTATTGCTAATAATAATCGTAATCAGCCTGAAAGAGTAATCACTCGCTTAGTTGAGTTAATGATCAAAACGGACAGTGGTGAGCAATTTATGGTGATCCAAGACTATGATCCCAGCATGGTTTTTCACTTTGAAGATAAAGTCAGAATGATCTATTTAGCCAACAGTACCGTGAGGATAGACAAACAACGTTAATGCTTTCTATTGGCACACATCAAATGACTGAGCGACAGTCCTCCCTGTTCGGTAATCCTGAGCATTAGTAGAGGATTATCGCTCTACTCTCCATACTTGTGATAACTTTGTGATAATTAAATAATCAAATAGTGATAACTTCGTGACATTGTCACAATCTCCCCACTGCATACTTTCTCTGAGTTTTATAACTAATCCCATTTTAGAGAAGGTGAGCACAATCATGAATACCAATATAAAAAACAATCTAAATAAAATGAATACCTTGCTCAGCGTTAGCGCACTTATTTTGGCTAGCTCCCAATTACAAGCACAAGATTTATCTATTACGGTTACCAACTTAACCCAAGGTTTGCACTTCACGCCAATCATTACGTCTGCACATACCAGTGACAATCATATCTTTATGGTTGGTACTACTGCTACTGCAGAATTACAAGCAATGGCAGAAGGTGGTGATATTTCAAGCTTAGTCACCATGCTGTCCAATGCGGATGCAAATACTAGCGACAACCCGGCAGGCGGATTGTTAGCGCCGGGCATGTCAACAACTTATATGTTAACTAATGACAGTGCCAACACTCACTTATCAATGACAGCAATGATACTGCCGTCTAATGATGGTTTTGTCGGTTTAGATGGCTGGGAAATTCCAACCGAAGCCGGCACATATACCGTCATGCTCAATGCTTATGATGCCGGAACCGAAGCTAACAATGAACTAATTAATGGCGGTGGTGCTCCGGGTGTACTAGGTATTCCAGCAGCACCGAGTGGCGGTTCGGGTATAAATGGTACAGGTGTTACTGAGTTGGAAAGTAATACAATAGTTCATATTCACCGAGGCAGTATTGGTGATGATAATGTAAATGGTGGCAAAAGTGATTTAAATAACAGCATACATCGCTGGTTAAATCCTGTTGCTAAATTAACCGTTACTATTCAATAAGGAGCAAATCATGTCGATTATTTCTGTAGTAACAACACGCTCACTATGTAAAAGTAAACTCACATTAATAACAACATTAGCATTACTATTATCAGCGTGTAATGATAATGATGGCCCTACAGTAATGACACCCGAGCCAGCAGAGTATAGTTATACGGTTACCGTAACCAACTTAACTTACGCACAACCGCTTTCTCCTTTGGGGATTATATTACATAGTGATAGCAAAATGTGGCTGGTTGGTGATGCGGCTTCATTAGCGTTAGAAAAACTCGCCGAAAGTGGTGATAACATTGATTTTCTCGCCGAGAGTAATGCCCTTGCAACAAGTTCTGGTGCAGGCGTAATATTACCCGGCACGGCTAGCACCGTTGAAATTAGCACCACCGATAGAATGGCAACTTATTTCACCGCTGCGACTATGTTAGTGAATACAAATGATGCTTTCTCAGGTCTTACTGGTATAGATATATCAACCATAGCAGTAGACGGCAAAAAATCATGGAATTTAAACGTTTATGATGCCGGTACTGAATTAAACAGTGAAGCAATGGGCACTATCCCTGGCCCTGCAGATGGTGGCACTGGTTTTGATGCAAGCCGTGATGATGTTGACTTTGTTGGCTATCATTCAGGAGTCGTTAGCCAAGATGATGGTTTATCTAGCTCAGTATTAACGCAGGCACATCGATTTGATAACCCGGCGATAAAATTAACCATAACAAGAACAAAATAAACAATCTACCCTAGTAAACACTCAGGGAGGATTGTTTATACTACCCAAGTGACGTTAATATTCACTTGGGTAAACTAAGGTAATAATATGAAAGATAAAGTTTTAATTGTTGAAGACGAAAGTGATATTGCGAACTTAATTCAAGTCCATTTAACAGAATTAGATATCGACAGTGACATTTGTGCCCATGGCCAACAAGCACTTGAATTAGCACTAAAGCAAAATTATCAATTAGTGATGCTTGATGTCATGTTACCTGGAATTAACGGCCTAGATATATGCCGGCAACTTCGTCAAACAAAACCTTTGCAGGCTATTTTAATGTTAACCTCAAAAACATCTGAAACGGATAGAGTATTAGGCCTTGAATTAGGCGCTGATGACTACATGACTAAACCTTTTAGTATTCGTGAACTGCAAGCGAGGGTTCGCACACAGCTAAGGCGAGTACATGCATTAAATGATAGAAATCGAAACGAAGTCCTAATACAAAACAATGATAATCAGCGTGATAGTGACCAAAATGAAAACACCAACAGTGATAACAGTACTTGCATCGGACAATTATTGGTTGACCATCGTTATCATCAAGTAACCTATAAAGATAAGGCGATTAATTTAACCTCGACTGAATTCGAACTATTAGGTTTTTTCTGTAAAAATCCCGATCAAGTCTATTCTCGTGCGCAATTACTCGATGGTGTTTGGGGCTATAACCATAGTGGTTATGAACATACGGTCAATTCACATATCAACCGTTTACGCAATAAATTAGAAGAAGATTGTGCTGATCCCAAAATAATTCAAACCGTATGGGGCGTAGGCTACAAATTAAATTCTAGCGGAGTGTATTAATAATGCTTTCACTTTATCACCGACTCGCTTTTTCAATTTGTTGCGCATTTATCATTATGGCGTCATTACTTTTCTATTGGAGTAACTCTTTAGCAGAGCAGTCAACGTTTCGAGCAGAGCAACAATTACATTTAAAACTTGCTGAACATTTAGCCCACGACAACCCGCTACTACAAGATGGTGTTTATGATAAAAAAGCCTTAGAAAACTTATTTCATTCCTTAATGATATTAGGGCCTTCCTTTGAATTTTACTTTCTCGATCCCGCAGGTAATATTATTACTTACTCGGCTGACACAGACAAAATAAAACGTCAATCAGTTGAACTAAGTCCGTTGGTTGCTTTAATCGCTAACCCAGATGCGGCACCCATTTTTGGTGATGACCCTCGTAATGTAGACAAACAAAAAATATTTTCTGCTGCCCCTATATACCGAGGTGATAATCTACAAGGCTATCTTTACGTTATTATTGGTGGGGAAATTTATGATTCAATTTTTAACCAAGTAAAAAATGATGAATATTTACAGCAATATAGCGTATTACTCATTGGCACATTAGTGTTGTTATTACTCATTTTATTAGCTTTATTTCGCTATTTCACCTCACCTATCAAGCAGCTAGTCAGTGAAATGGAAGCCATTAAAGCAGTAAAATTTGACCAATCTAAAGTGAGCTTAAGTCAATGGCAGCACAGCAAAAGTAACGAAGTACATAGGCTTGGTGCTACCTTTAAAGATATGGTTTCACAAATTAACTTACAGTTTTCTCAGTTAACTGAAAATGATCGTATTCGCCGTGAACTATTAACCCACTTATCTCATGACTTACGTACACCATTAGCAACAATGCAAGGTTACCTAGAAACCATGGTGATTAAAGGCGATCGACTGTCATCACAAGAGCAAACCGAGTACTTAGCCACCGCCCAACGAAATGGCATGCAATTAAAGCGCTTAATAGATCAAATATTTGAATTAGCACACCTCGAAGATGGTCAAGTCACAGTGAACTTAGAAACCTTTGCTATTGGTGAGTTACTCCACGACATTATTGCTAAATTCGCCCTCAAAGCAAAAGGTAGACAGATCAATTTGACCTTACAGCCTCAACAATGTCAGTACATTGTTTATTCTGATATAGCTAAATTAGAGCGTATTATTACTAACTTGTTGGAAAATGCGCTTAGACACACCAACGATGGCGGAGAAGTCGCTATTATTGTGAGTCAACTAACCGATAAAGTTAAAATTGCCGTAACCGATAATGGTTCAGGTATTAGTAAAGAAGATATCGCCTACATTTTTGATGCAAGATACCGCGCTAGCAATGCCATTGAAGATAGTACCCCACACGCGGGATTAGGTTTAGCAATTAGTCAAAAGTTAAGTCGAATTTTACATTCAGAATTATTTGTTGATAGTCAACTAGGTCTTGGCAGTAATTTTTCATTGTCTTTACAGAGAGTAAAGCCCTAATAATATTAATTAAAACATTGAGTCGAATGACATTGATTAACTGATAAATAGTCGGTTAAATTTAAAGCAGGGCAAGAACATATACGCTCAAAAAACAGTCGACATTACTTTTTCTGCATAGTCGCTATCTAGAGCAGCTTTAAATCGTTTTGCTTTTATCCCTTTTTTACATGTCTTTTCTTGTCTGAGCATAT
>JBLIEW010000075.1:0-23229 GCA_047633255.1 Colwellia sp. | reverse complement strand
TTTTTACGCGGATTTTATTGTTTTTCTAAGGTACGTTGCCGTCGCTGGTGCAATACCAAAACTACTCGGTAGCACCATTTTTTGTTGCTGAGCAATTTGTGCAATCATTGCATAATGATGTACCGCATGACTACCGGTAAAAACCAGTTCACGTGCTAGTGAGGTAGGCACTGATTGCACTTTCTGTTCGTGCACTGAGATTTCTGTGGATAATGTTAACACTCGCGTTAAATCCGAACCAGATAAAGACTTAAGCCAACATGAAATTTGTGTTAACTTTTCTAGGGCTAACGTTGGATCTTGCTCTACTTTAGCGTTGCGGTGTCTAACATCATAATCAACTTTACCTGATTGTAAACCAGCAATAAGCGCTAAATAATGATCAATAATGTGGCGCATATGCGCCCCAGCAGAGCTGATAAATAATGGTGAGAAAACCTTACCGTAATCCTCATTACTGTTTTTATTTATTAGGACATTGAGGTAATTTTGCCCTTGTTTAATTATTTCTAACTGGCTTGTTAGCATGCCTTAGTCCTTGTGTTCATTATTGACTATTTTAGCTGAGTCAACTGACTTTCTTACACTTAAAATAGCGTTTATTAAATCTTCTGGCACTTTATCTATCGACGTTGTAACTAACTCATTTTCAATAACAAAGGCTTCTTTGGCTAATCGAATTGTATTTCGATAATCATCTAAATAAACCTGACATTCACTGCACATAGCGATATGCAGTTTAAATTGCAGTTGTTGATTAAAAGATAAATTACCCTGATGAAAATCATACAAAAAACTATCAACCTCTTGGCATGTCAACATGCCTGGAACGTATTTAGTCATAAGTCGTTTAATCATTAATATACCCTCCTAACGGTTATTGCTGATGTGATTAGTCGTTTATTTCGCTGTTAACATCGCTTTTAATAGTAATCTCGCTCTATGTAACTGAGTTTTTACTGCCGATTCTGATATTGCCAATATATGAGCACTTTCTTTAGTACTTAACTCTTGGATGTCGCGAAGTAATAAAACGTTACAGTATTTTTCCGGTAATTGGAAAATTAGTGAGGATAGGCTAGTTTTCAATTGTTCTTTTTCAAATAACGCTTCAATATTATTATTGTCATTATCAGCAAATACAGTACGTTCGCCAAAACTATTATAGTGTTGGGAGAAATCATTTAAGCGAGTATTATCAACTGAAAAAAATTCAAGTGATACCGTACGTTGTCGCTGTTGCGATCTTAGCTGCATCAACGCACAATTTACTGTTATTCGATATAACCAAGTGGTTAATTGGCTTTCTTCTTTGAACGTGTGGATATATTGAAAAACTTGAACAAAGGCTTTTTGTAAGCACTCTTGTGCATCATCACGACAAGAAAAATAGCGACAACAAATAGCATACATACGCTCACTATAGTCTCGTACTAGTTGTTCAAAGGCGTCATCATGATTGGCTTTTAGCTTAATTATTAACTGTTGTTCTCGTTGCTGTATTTTATTTTTTTCAGGAAACGATTCGTTTTTCATGAAATTTCCTGCCGTTTTTTGGTTGTTTTAACCAATAGAAATGATCACATAGTTAGTGAGATTGGTCTTTACATTGCTTGTTGTAAATTCAACCAAAAATTTTGCACTATGGCATTATCTTGCGGGCTAAGCTCAGCTTTTGCTTGCGCTAATTTATCACTGACGCCTTCAATTATAGCTGTCGATATTTCTTGCTTATCATCGGTAAATTGTGAAACTGCTGACGAAAACAAACCACGTAAATAACTGCTAGCAAATAAGGTATCACTATCAATATCTTGATCAAACAAACTATCTAAATGCTGATAAACATCAGCGATTGTGTGTAAATTTTTTATCATGAAATTCTCTGTTAACTATTAAAATTTTATCTAATTTGATTAAGTGGTTATTTAACGCATAAGTGATGTGATGATACCAATAACCTAAATAGGACTAGCAACTGGATATAATACCTGATCTCTATAGCCAGTGGTAACAGGCATAAAACCAGACAAGTTTTGATCTAACGCATTATCACCGGTATCACTAACTAATGCCCTATTTTCAAGTGCGGTTAATTTAGCTTTGGTGGCGATAATAGTTATATTTTCTTTACCCCCTCTTTGCTCAATAATAGTGCGGATAATACGTGGGCTTATTTGTTGATTACCGCGTCCAAACAGATGTCCTTGGCCGCCAATCAAGGTAATAATCAAATGCACACTTTGTTTGTTTTTTTGAGCTTGTATCATCTGTTCCCACAACTGTTCTTCGGTGACGTCACTAGCAATCAACGTATTATTTTGTACTAAATCCACCCCAAGCAAGGTGTTTTCTAGGTTAAGCTCTGTCATTAAAAAAGCGGTAGTTGAGCCTGATCCAATAATAAATAAGCTATCATCTGCCTCACTCATTTTATCAATAACATCTTCACTAATATCGTGTAAGACCAGTTCATCTGACTCTTTACCCCCTGATTTTACCGCTTGTACGTAGCGTAACTCACTAGGGATTTGTACTTCGCCAAATCGCTTTGCTTTAACCACACCTTGGCGAAATAAGGATTCATCAATATCCATAATATCACCTGTGGTTAATGTGACTAACTGCTTAGTAATCATTAACTCCACCACTCGCCCTGCGGCTATTGGCGTAATGGCATAAACGCCAGAATGAATTTTACACCCCGCTGGGATACCTAAAACAGGTATTTGCGCTTGTTCTCTTTGGTTGGCATGTTCAGTGACTACTTTGGCAATATTACGCGCCGTACCGTCACCGCCAGCAAAAAGAATAATATCAACTTGTTCTGCAAGTAAGGCGGCAACTGCTTGCTCAGTATCGGTTGCTTGAGTAGTGTCATTATCGGTTTTATACACTAAATTAACATGAAAACCTAACGCGTTAGCTGCTTGTTCACCCATTAAGTTATTCACCGTATATACCGTAATTTCATCTTGATAAGGTTGTAAAACTTTTAATGCAGTTTCTGCTCGGGCATTAGCTTTTGCCTCGCCACCTAGAGCAATAGCATGCATAGCCAGCCCATCACTGCCTTTTAAAGCAACGCTGCCACCAATGCCAGCAACAGGGTTAATAATTAAACCTAACTTAAACATACGTTCTCTTGGTTAATTTTAGAAAAGTTTTCAATCGTTAAAGGGAGTGGCGTATTATAAAACTCAGCCAAGACTGTAATAAACTGATTCGCTCTGATGGGAAAACCACGGGTTAAAAACACCTGTACTTGCTGAAACACTCTTTTTTGAAAACGGCTACTATCCGCTTGAAAGCCACTTAAATTATCAGAAGACACATGAAATTTTCTTTGTGCCGCGATATTAAACGCCCACTCAATTGCTTGCGGAATCACTTCAACTTGTTCAAACTCTTGCTGTTCTAGCTCATTTCTTCCATCAGGTTTATACCAATAGCCAAAATCTTCTAATAGTCGCCTTGCTTCACCTGCTTGGCACCAATGCGATATCTCATGAAAAGCACTAGCATAATAACCTCGAGCAAATATTATTTGATGATATGCACGAGCTTCATCCGCTGAAGCCGTAGTTTCAAGTAAGCTATTTGCTGTTAAACTGTTGGTCAGTGAACTCTGCGCGGGTAAGCTGTTTGCCGGCAAGTAAAGCGGCTCATCACCCCCTTTAATCAAACGAGTATTAAACTCTTCAAAAAAAGTGTCATTAAACAGTTGAATAAGATCTTGATACTTATAGTGCATAATTAGTATAAAAGGGCTAAGAATATTTTCGCCATTGTAACGAAAAATGACATCTATTTCACCTAGCTATCGCCAAAATAAGATCAACTATACCCGTTCTACCTCAAGATGCAGTTTCAGAGTTAAGCTAGGAAACCAGATCAAGGCGCGATACGAAGATAATGGTTGTTCCCTTATCAAGTAGTGCAACGCAGGACTGGTTTTCTAGCTTAGCTCCCTACGGGCAAGCCGATAAAGGGTCATCTCCTGCGTTATGGATTACGACAATAGAACAACTATTCTCTTCAATCCATGCCTTGTACCTAACCCTTTCTCGACTCGCTGAAACCTGCATCTTGAGGTGGAGCGGGTATATATTAAACATCATCTTCGATATTATCTTTGCCTTTAGTACGTTCGATACTATCAAGCTTGTGATGAATAGCAGATTTAATCATCATATAGCCACTGATCGGTGCCGTTAGTAATAGAAATACAGAAATGAGTATTTCTTTTACACTGAACCCTGTATGTGTGTTGCTAAAAAAGACCATCGCGGCAGTTAACAGCGATGCCATTCCTAGTGTTGTCGCTTTAGTTGGGCCATGAAGCCGCATAAAAAAATCAGGCATTTTCACTAAACCAATAGAGCCAACGAGTACAAAGAAGCCGCCAATTAATAATAATATTGAAATAATCCATTCAGTCATAACATAACCCTTATTCTACTTTCTATTCGATAATATCGCCGCGTAGCAAATACTTACATACTGCAACAGTACTTACAAAGCCTAACATGGCAATTAGCAGTGCTGCTTCAAAATATAATGCCGTCCCCATACTCATGCCGTACAAAATAATCAATGCAATGCTATTGATATACATCGTATCGAGCGCAAGTATCCTATCGGGTAAAGAAGGACCAATTAATAAGCGCCATAAGTTTAATAATAACGACACACCGATCATAGTAAACACAATTAAAATCACAGTTTCTAGCATTGAAATATCTCCTTAAGAGGCGCTTCATAACGTTGCTTAATTGTCTTTATTAAGGCTTCTTCATCTTCAAGATTTAACACATGTATCAGTAAAAATTTTTGCTCCGACTTTTCACCTTCTGTCAGAGACTCTGTCCAAGGGTAAACTTCAGCACTAACTGTCCCTGGCGTTAATGATACCGTGCTTGCCAAAATGGTAATTGGCATACTATGTATTAAATCTAGTGGCACTTTAACAAACCCCGGGGTTAATTTTTTAGTCGGGCCTAATATCAAAATGGCAACCTGGAAATTAGCCGTAATAATGTCATATAAAACCAGTAGTAAATGGCGTAACGCTAAGCCTGGCTTTATGACTAATGGCTGACTTGATCTAAATGGACTGGTCACTAATGGAATAACTATGGCTAAAATAACAGCCAATACAATATGTCCGGCTGATACGCTATTATTTAATAATATCCATACCAAAAATAGTAAAAGACTCATAAAAGGACTAGGTAGCCATTTAAATCTTGTTTCTAACCGCATTACTCGCCTCCTGAAAGGATAAGGTTAATATTGTTGTTAAAATCATGTAATTGGGTAGCTGCCCCAATTGCATACTCGCTTAATGGTCCAGCAAAAACACTCATCAATGGCGCGCCAGAAATAAGAATAATCAATGCCACTAGCTGTGCAGGATGAACTCTCTCTTGCTTTGAACTTTCTGTTGCCTTACCTTGATGATGCCAAAATACAGTACTACCTGCTTTAGACACCGCAACTAATACAGCTAAACTTGCGAGTAAATAAAGTGGCCAAAAAACGACAGTATATTCAGCATTTAATGTTGCTTTAAGCAGCCACACTTTACCAATGAACCCAGATAAAGGTGGCATTCCCATCACAGTAACCGCTGCAATTAAAAAACAAACCCCAAGTAACCTTGGCTGAGAAACGGGAGGACCTGCAGTAATGCGATCGGCAATTTTACCACGTTGACGGCCAATTAAATCAGCCAAGAGGAATAGTGCTGCCGTGACTAATGTTGAATGAACTAAGTAATAAATAGCCGCAGAGCTAGCTTCAACTGTCTGTACGGCAACTAACGCAACTAACGTCCCTACTGATACAATCACCAAATTTGCAGTTAATTTTCTTAAATCTTTACTGGCTAAAACACCAATGGCGCCCATAGCGATAGTGGCAAGTGCTAACCACCATAGCCAACTTTGCGCCATATGACTCAATTCACCGGCTTTATCGCCAAAAATCAGCGTATAAACACGCATCATTGAGTACACGCCAACTTTTGTCATAATCGCAAATAATGCCGCCACAACTGGCATCGCGGTAGCGTAAGTATTAGGTAACCATAAATGTAGCGGTAACAAGGCACCTTTTAAGGCAAATACTACCAGCAATAACAGCCCACCAATTTTAGCTAGATAAACATCATTCCCTTGCAAAAGTGCTACTTTCTGAGCCATGTCAGCCATATTCAGTGTGCCTAGCACACCATATAAAACCCCCAGAGCAATCAAAAATACAGCCGATCCTACAAGGTTCATAATCACATACTGTAAAGCAGCGCGGGTATTTTTTTTATCTCCACCGTGCATTAATAATGAATAGGAGGCGATAAGTAACACTTCAAAAAATACGAATAGATTAAAAGCATCGCCCGTTAGAAATGCGCCGTTCACCCCTAAAATTAAAAAGTGTACTAATGGATGGAAGAAACTACCTTTATCATCATCTCCTGCACTTGCATATAAAGCGCATACTAGGCCTAGTAATGTGGTTAAACAAACTAACAAGGTAGATAAAGGATCCGCTACTAAGACAATACCAAAAGGCGCGCTCCAATCACCGATTGCATAAACTTGAGTGCCGTCGGCCTGAACTTTTAGTAATAAAAACAATGACGCTAAAAATGTAACTGCACTGAGGACAACAGAGGTAATTCTTCTGCTAGTTATGTTTTTACCACAGGGTGGCATCAATAAAATAACACCGGCTAACATTGGTAATAAAATGGGTAAAAAAGTCAAATTCTGGATCATACTTTGACCTTTTTATTTTTATCGGTGTTTTTATCAGTAAACTGACCATCTACATGGTCATTTCCTAAATCTGCTCGCCCTCTGATTGCTAAAATAACCACAAAGGCAGTCATTGCAAAACCAATAACAATCGCGGTTAACACGAAAGCTTGCGGCAGTGGATCAGCATATTCTGCGCTGGTTCCAAGTACCGCTGCTTTGTTAAGGCTAATCCGCCCTGAAGAGAACAAAAATAAATTGACCGCGTAAGAAAGCATCGTTAACCCTAATACAACAGTGAACGTTCTAGAACGTAATATTAAAAACACGCCACAAGAGACTAAAACCCCAACACAGGATGCGTAAAGTAATTCCATTAAACATTCACCTCTTCTTTAGGCACATTAGTTGTTAATTTACCGAGACTTGCCAAAATCATTAATGTTGCACCAACTACCGTTATATAAACACCTAAATCAAATACCAAGGCACTGGCTAATTCAATTTCACCAATAAATGGAATATCGAAGTAATCAAACCACGTTGTCATGAAAGGCCTGTCAAAGAACCAACTACCAACCCCAGTAAATAACGCAATAGCAATCCCTGATGCAATAATTTTTCTATAATTAATGGTTAAGCGTTCCGTAATCCATTGTGAACCGTGAGCGATATACTGCAAAATGAAAGCGACAGCCGTCACTAAGCCTGCGATAAATCCGCCACCGGGGAGATTGTGTCCCCGTAAGAAAATATAAAACGACACCAATAGTGCCAAAGGCAGTAATGACTGAGAAATACTGGCTAATAAAATGGGGTAACGCTCTTTTGCCCAAGGCCGCCCTTCACTATCACTCACTGGCATAAATAACGGTAAGTTGACTAACAGCTTGTAAATACCTAACGCGGCAATACCCAGTACACAAATTTCACCCAAGGTATCAAAGCCACGAAAGTCCACTAAAATAACATTAACAACGTTAGTACCACCGCCACCTGTTTTAGCATTCGCTAAGAAAAAATCAGAGATAGAGTCAAGTGGGCGGGTAATTAATGCATAGCAAATACTCGCAATAATAATACCCAAAGCGGCTGAAATGCCTAAATCGCGCAACACACGCATAGAGCTAGACTCTTTGGGCGAGTGCTGCGGTAAGAAAAATAATGCCAGCATCAGTAAAATGATGGTAACGACTTCAACGGTTAATTGCGTCAACGCTAAATCAGGTGCTGAGAAGCGAGTAAACGCAACAGACACCATCAAGCCCACGACAGAAAGCATCAACAATGAGACCACTCGTTTGCGATACCAAATAACAGTACTTATTGCGCCAATAATTAATAACGCAGCACCCATGGCATTATGAGCATCAATTGGGGTGAGTTGTTTTTGCCCACCTAACTGGCTCATTTCAAATAATGGCCAGCCTGCAGCAAATAACACAACCACAAACATCAACATTAAATAGCGCTGTAAAGAGCCGTTTTCTATGGCGTTAATCTTACGCTGACACCACTTTATTAAGACATAAATTGTTTCGTCGAAGGCTTTTTTAGCATTCAAAGACGGTAGTGAAGCTTGAAATTGATACAGATAACGACGCTGTGAATACATCAATAAACCACCACTTACCGCTATAGCACTCATCAATAGTGGTAAATTAAAACCATGCCATAGCGCAACTTCAAACTTTGGTGCATATTCACCGAGTACAGCAAAGGACGCCGCTGTTAAAATATCGTTAACAATAACGTTTGGAAATATCCCAACGATTAGGCATAAAGCAACAAGTATTTCAATTGGCACTCGCATATAACGAGGCGGTTCACTGGGTTGTTTTGGTAAATCAATGGGGTCGCCATTAAAGAAAACATCATGAATAAAACGAGCTGAATAAGCCACCGCGAAAGCCCCTGCAACAGTGGCTAATACTGGAATAAGCCAAGACATAGACCCGAGTATTTGTTGATGTAACGTCTCTGCAAAAAACATTTCTTTAGACAAGAAACCATTTAATAATGGCACACCGGCCATCGCAGCCGCCGCCACCATTGCCAATGTTGCGGTATAAGGCATAAATCGCCACATACCGTTGAGTTTTCGCATATCACGGGTACCCGTTTCATGGTCAATAATACCGGTTGCCATAAATAAAGAGGCTTTAAATGTTGCATGATTGATTATATGAAAAATAGCAGCGACTGCCGCAAGCTGAGTATCCAAACCAAATAATAAGGTGATCAAGCCTAAGTGGCTGATGGTTGAATAGGCTAATAAGCCTTTTAAATCATGTTTAAATAACGCCACATAAGCGCCAAATAACAATGTGGCTAGTCCGGTTAAGCTGACAAGGATAAACCATATCTCAGTACCCGCTAAAGCAGGGTAAAAACGGGCTAATAAAAAGATCCCCGCCTTTACCATTGTAGCCGAATGCAGATAAGCACTTACCGGAGTGGGCGCGGCCATTGCATGGGGCAACCAAAAATGAAAAGGAAATTGTGCTGATTTAGTGAAAGCGCCAAGTAGTATTAATATTAAGGTTACTTCGTACCAGACATGTGATTGAATAATCTCTCTGCTAGCTAAAATAATATCTAAATTATAACTACCAACAATATTACCCAATAAAAGCAAACCCGCAAGTAATGCTAAACCACCACCACCCGTTATGGTTAACGCCATTATAGCGCCTTTGCGTGCTTCTGCCTTATGCCACCAATAACTAATTAACAAAAACGAGCTAATACTGGTAAGCTCCCAAAAAAACCAGAGCTGAATGACATTGTTTGACATAACAATACCAAGCATTGCCGTCATAAATAACATCAAATAAGCATAGAGTTTCGGCATAGAGTCATTACTACTTAGGTAATAACGGGCATAAAAGATAACTAATATACCAATCCCTAATATCATAAAAACAAATAACAGCGCTAAGCCATCTAAACGAAAGGCGATATCGATACCGAGTAATGGGATCCAGGAAATAGTTTCGCGAATAACCTCACCAGAAAAAATGGCTGGCGCTAAACTAATTGTTATTAATAAACCAATGATCGGTGTCAATAACGTCAAACCAGTCGATTGATTACGTGTTAATTTTCCCGTCATTGAAGAAATAATACTGCCAAGTAAGGATAGCAAGGGTATCCAAAGCAAAGTCATAGAATAAACCTTTTTTATTTTTATTTTTATAAAGAGAAGTAAAGATATATAGATATATCTAAAGATGTTGCCATAATATGTCAAATCATATGGTACTGGCAAACATTATTACTATGAAAATTTGTTACGATTTTATTATGAAATAAAACAACAATAATATCGAAAGCCTAGAAACAATTCGGACTATTCATTCATTAACGTCAAAAATTCAAATAAACCGGTTATTTTCACTCGTTCTACTATTGTCACAACCTATATTAAGTGTAATATTTAAATAAGTTTAGCAGTAATTTTATTTAATAGGCAAGTCATGAAAAAGCTCGACAATATAGATCTTCGTATTTTAACTCTTTTATATAATGATGCTGATATCACTAATAAAGAATTAGCCGCTAAAATAGGTATTGCTCCGTCAACCTGTTTGGAACGAGTAAAGCGCCTTAAACAGAATGGGGTCATTAAAGGCGCCTTTATTGATGTTAATCTAAAAACCATCGGTGGTAATATTGAAGCGATTGCCGCAATCCGTTTGCAGCCTTACTCTGAGGAAATTGTAAATAAATTTAGAGATGATTTATTAAAATATCCCGAGATACTAAACCTTTATCATATGGGGGGCAGTTACGATTATTATATTCACATGTCAGTACAAGACAGTGAACATTTACGTCAATTTGTTTTTAAAAATATCACATCACGAGAAGCGGTTACCACGGTAGAAACTTCCCTCGTGTTTGAACATAGCCGCAGTGGTGTGTTGCCTGATTTTCAACAAGACTGATACTAGGGTATTTATTTTCTCTCTTTCGTATTGCCTGCATGATGCCTTTTTGTTGATACCCTTTTATGGTTTGTGGCTCTATTAGCGTTGTGATGTTGTTTACTTACAGACGAAGTATCTCGTTTACTTGAGTTGGGTTGTTGTTTTCTTGTTTTTTTACTTGTTCTACGCGGTTTCTGGTGTGACGCTACACGTTTATCCCGTTGCTGAGACTTAATTTTATCGTGCCTGACATTGTGCTTAACTTTGTGCGATGAATGATTAGCAGTCTGTAATCTTTGTTTAAAATTACGATGACTGTTATTAAATTGCTTGTTAGCACGGTGAACACCCACACGCTTACTATAGTACTTTTCGCTAGTTCGTTTAGTTCTATAAGCAACGCCTTTTCGATGAGAAGGTTTATGAGACCAACGCTTAGCATAACCACCATTAGCAATTAGACGACGTGGACGTTGATTATAATAACGATAACGATCGTGATTTGGTGCAACAACGACCACATGACGGTTATGCCAATGAAAAGCACTAAAAAAGTAGTTAAAGGTGATGTGAACGCCGGTATTCCAATGAAATGGACGGTAATGACTTAACTGTACTCGGCGACTAGCGCGCCAATAAACCGGTGGATATGCGGCCCAAAACCATGAGCCATAGACCATACGTGAATCATAGTAAGGTACATAAACCACTTCTTTTTCTCTGGGTAAAATAAGTATATTTTCATCTTCGTAACGAACATCCATATTGTCCATTTTTCTTAGACTACCCGCTAGCTTCGCTTTTTTTCGTAACGCTTGAATACTTAACAACAACCGTGATTCGTCTTGTAAAAAAGCATCACCAAGTGCTTGTGTCCAACTTAAATCTTCACTTAATCTACTCAAAACGCGATCAAATGGAATTAAAGCTTTCACACTGGCATCCCAATCAAAATCCGCTAATAACTGACTTTTTTTATTGGTATTTACGTTATCATTTTTTTTCAACCAACGGTCGGCCTCTATAATTTCAATAGGGTAGGTTGAAGCAATTAAAATGTGTGTTAATAAACTGTCGGGGTATAAAGCAATAGGTGCTAACATTTGAGCTAGCTCTGCATCGCTAAAACTTTGCGCTTCTTGCTCAGCTATAGTGGTAAAGCTTACCAAGGTACTAACGAGTAGACTTAAATAAAATATGATATTTTTCATTATACAATCCTTATAACCAATAACTTGTTATAAGAATACCAAGCGTAAACTGAACACAAGCTGAACAGCTTATATCGAAAAGAGAGTATATAAAAGTGAGTAATGAGAAGTAAGAGGTGAAAAAATTAGTAGTAAAAAACCAGACTAAAAGCAGCGCCCCCCAGTGATGTAGAAGTAGTAATAGATAATTGTCCTTGATAACTACTAACCAAATCTCGCACAATAGCTAAACCAATACCGTGGCCAGCATGATAAGTGTCTGCTCTTGTTCCTCGAGCTAAAATAGTCTGTTGCTGTGATGGTTCAATGCCAACACCGTCATCTTCAACGGTTATCGTTAATTGTTTATTGTTTACCTTAACCGTAACCGCAACGGTTGATTTTGCTGCTTTGCAGGCGTTATCTGCTAAGTTACCTAACATCTCCATCAAATCAGCCTCATCACCTTTGAATAAAGCATCATTATCAACATTAACAGTAAAGCGTAATTGCTTTTCTTGATAAACTTTCATCAAACTGGCAACAAGCTTATCTAATAGTGGTTTCACCGCTACGCCTAAATGCCATGAAGACTCACCTGCACTTTGCGCTCTTTTTAATTGATGCTCAATAATATTATTAATCACACTAATTTGCTGGTGAGCATCTTTTGATAAGTTCGTTTCGCTTTGCATAACCGCCAGAGGGTTCTTTAAACTATGCGCCAAATCAGCTAAGGCGTTACGATAACGTTTACGTTGATTCTGCTCAGTTAATAACAAAGTATTAAGTTGAGAAGTAACTTGTTGTAACTCAAGCGGGTAATGGGCATCTAATGCATTTTTCTTACCTTGCTCTATAATCGTTAGCTCATTTGCCAACACTTTTAAGGGTTTCAATGTCCATAACAGCCAAGCGACTTGAATCACTATAAAGACTAACATCAAAATAATAAGCCAGCTCCATAATTGCTGTTTAAAATCACTTAGCGCCAGTAAAAATTCTTTTTGATCTTTAATTAAGTGCAACGTGATGGGGAATGGCTGTGCATTATCAGAAAAGCTAACACTAAAGCTATAAAGTAAATGCTTTCTCCCTTCAAGGGTAATAGCAGAAAAGACATTTTCGCCTATTTTTGGTGACGGGATAAACTCAACTGATAATGTCTGTAATGGTAACGTTAGTAACGATTGTGATTGCCATAGTGTTTCAGCTGAAAAGCTTTTCTTAGGTCGAGAATTGATCAGTGCATACAAGCCTGATTGACTGATATTAAATTGATTTTCTAATAGATATTCAGGCATTTCTAACTGATTACCATCAACTTCTGCAACCGTCAAAATTGAATAACTGTAGGCGATAAGTTCGTTTTTCATGGCGATACTTAACTGTCGGTCAAATGCATTAGTTAACGTGAAGCCAATAACAGGCAACATCACAATAGTCATAAGTAACGTACTAAAGAGTACCCGAACTTTTAATGAGTTTATTTGCCAAAAATGAGACGGTTTCATCTTTGTTTTCATTATTGACTAACGCGCTTTAATTTATAACCTTGCCCGCGAAGTGTTTCGATAAAGCCATAGTCATTGTTAGGATCTAGCTTCTTACGTAAACGACGAATAAATACTTCAATGACGTTAGAGTCTAGGTCAAAATCCTGATCATAAATATGCTCAGTCAATACCGCTTTTGATGTCACTTCATCAAGATGCAACATCATATATTCAAGCAGCTTATATTCAGAACTGCTTAATTTAACTACTTCATTATTCACTTCAACATTTAAGCTTTTAGTATTGAGTGTTAATGGGCCATTTTTTATTAAGGGACTTGCCTGCCCTGCTGATCGGCGAATAAGCGCATTTAATCGTGCAAGTAATTCTTCACTATGAAAAGGCTTAGTCAGGTAATCATCAGCACCTGCATCTAACCCAGCGACTTTGTCTTGCCAACTGTTTCGTGCAGTAAGAACTAGGATAGGAAAAGTTTTATTTTTTTCCCTTAGAGATTTAATAACACTAATACCATCAATAATGGGTAAGCCAATATCAATTACCGCTGCATCATAAGGGTATTCTAACCCTTGAAATAAACCTGTTTGACCATCACTAGCGACATCAACCAAGTAATTTGCCGCTAACAAGTGTTTATTTAGATTTTGCTGCAGGGCAATGTCATCTTCTATTAATAATAAACGCATTTTATCGCCCACTAATTTGGCCAGACTTGGCATCAACAAAAACAGCAATGATATACCCATCTTTTTTAATCAGCTTAACTCTGTAACCTGATTTTTTAGCTTGTACTTTAAGTACTTTACCACCATAGCGGCTTTGAGCCATTTGAGCAGCCTGGTTAGAACTTTTAACACGTACTTGCTGCTTATTACTTTGCTGATTAACTTTCATTGTGCTTATTGCTGCGCCGAAATTAACTTGAGCAACAACCTGCGCAGAAAAGGTATTCATAAAAGTAATTAACAAAATAATAATTAACGATAAAACAAATTTCATCATATTTCCGAATGCTGACATTAATAGCTATAGCTTATTTAAAATAATACACCTTCGCAACTGAACATTCGCTGAACATTGACCAAATACTCACTCAATAATTATGAATGCTTAAAGTGTTCAGCTTGTATTCATCTTAATTGCGCTTTAATAGCCTCAACAGCAAGCAAACCTTAATAGGACAATGTGATGACTAAACTAATAACCAGATTAAGAAGCAAAGAATTTTTCAACATGAGTATTGTAGCTATATTATTACTAGCGAATTTACTTATTAGCACCGACACCATTGCCCAGGAGCAAACAAGTGTTTCATTTGGCGTATTATCCAAAAACCTGACAACCGATCTTAGGCTGACTATTGCAGAAGAAAATAATACAGCTTCTATTGTTGACCAACACCTTGGTAAAGCGACTGGTAAAACGAGAGCTGAAATTATCAACAGTAAAGTAAACTCAATCAAACTGTCGAAAAACCTTTCAAAAGGCAAAGTGTTAGCGCAAAGCAGAAGCCACAACAACTATACAGATTTTGCTATTTACGGTGCAACAACGCTATTGCAAGATGATTATGACAGTGATGGCTTTTACCAAACGTTTAGCGTTAGCTTTGATGCTGACATAGTTAGTTATACCCAGAGTGAGTTGGGTGAAGTGTATGCTTTATTGTATATCAGTAACAATGGTGGCCCTTGGACACACTATTACACCACCGATGACTTCATCATAGAGGGCGAAACTGATTTAGATGAATATGAAGTGATCACTACCTTTTTATCCGGTTATTCTACCGACCATTACGATATATTAATTGATTTATACCAAGTAGGTTATAGCGATATTGTGGCAAGTTATAGTTCAGACGACAGTAATGCGTTGTATGCTTTATCACTGGAGAGCGCAGATTATGACGAACCATACGAAGCACCGTACATTGAAGTTGTTGAAATAAGTCACGGAGGAAGTTTTTCAATCGTCATAGTATTACTTCTTCTACTGATGTATTTACTTCGTACAAGAAATAGAAAAATGGATTCTTAGAGAACAAAAAACCACAAGAAGTATTACCTTTTTGTGGTTATTTTGAAATATTATCAACTATAAATTAACAGTTAACTTTTTAGATCATCAAAAAACTTTTTTACACCATCAAAGAAACCAGTTTCTTTAGGGCTATGCTTTTTACTGCTTTTACCCATTTTTTCTTCTAGTTGACGTAGTAAATCAGATTGATCGCCAGATAAATTAATTGGCGTTTCAAGTACCACTTTACACATTAAATCACCGGTAATAGAACTGCGAACTGATTTAACACCTTTTCCACGTAAACGGAACATTTTGCCCGTTTGCGTTTCTTTTGGTACTTTAAGTTTAACTTTACCGCCTAATGTAGGCACTTCAATTTCGCCACCCAACGCTGCAGTAACAAAACTAATGGGTACTTCACAATACAAGTGGTTTTCATCACGAACAAAAATCTCATGATCACGTACATTCACCTGTACGTATAAATCACCTGCTGGAGCACCATGTTCACCGGCTTCACCTTCACCAGATAAACGAATTCTGTCACCGGTATCTACACCTGGTGGAATTTTAACTGATAATGTTTTATCTTTTTCAACACGGCCTTGACCACGACAAGAGAGACAAGGGCTTGAAATAACCTTGCCTTTACCACTACACGTAGGACAGGTTTGTTGAACAGCAAATAAACCTTGGCGCATTTGCACTTGGCCATGACCATGACAAGTACTACATGTTTTAGCACTAGTTCCTTTTTTAGCACCTGAACCATCACAAGGCTCACAGCTAACAAAAGTAGGAACTTTAATTTCTAAGCTTTTACCTTTAACGGCATCTTCTAGGCTTAACTCTACGTTGTAGCGTAAGTCTGAACCACGTTGCGCACGTGATTGACGACCACCGCGGCCACGACCACCACCAAAGATATCACCAAAGATATCACCAAATGCATCACCAAAGTCGCCATGACCACCACCGCCGCCACCCTGACCGCCTTGTTCAAAAGCAGCATGACCGTATTGATCATAAGCGGCGCGTTTTTGATCGTCTTTTAAGACTTCATACGCTTCTTTAATTTCTTTAAAGGTTTCTTCTTTTTCTTTATCACCTTGAGTACGATCAGGATGAAATTTCATCGCTAACTTTTTATAGGCTTTTTTAATTTCTTTTTCTTCTGCGCTTTTTGAAACGCCAAGCGTTTCATAATAATCACGTTTTGACATATATGACTTCTTTTATTTGACCACTTAACTTAACGAAAGCTATAACGTAAGAAACGCCGATAAATATCAGCGCTTTTAATTTACTTAACTAACAAGCAATAATTCAATCACTCAGGTAATGTTCTAAAGCAAACCTGAGTGAATACAAAACTACTTGTCGTCTTTAACTTCTTCAAACTCAGCATCAACAACATCATCTGCTGGCGCTGCGCCACCTTCTTCAGAAGCTGAACCTTCTGGTGCGCTTTGAGCTTCTTGCTTAGCTTGAGCAATTTCCATTAACTTAGCAGATGCTTCCATCAACGCTTGAGATTTTGCATCAATCGCTTCTTTATCATCGCCTTTAAGGGCTTCTTCAAGTTCTACAATAGCCGCTTCAATTTTCTCTTTATCTTCTGCTGGTAAATCATCGCCTGCTTCTTCAATTTGCTTGCGAGTCGCATGAACCATGCCGTCAGCTTGGTTACGAGTTTGAACTAATTCTTCAAATTTCGCATCTTCATCAGCATTAGCTTCAGCATCACGTACCATTTTTTCTACTTCTTCATCAGACAAACCAGAAGAGGCTTTAATAGTGATTTTTTGCTCTTTACCTGTATTTTTATCTTTAGCCGTAACATGTAAAATACCATCAGCATCAATATCGAAAGTAACTTCGATTTGTGGCGTACCACGTGGTGCTGCATCGATACCTTCAAGGTTAAATTGACCTAAAGATTTGTTAGCTGCAGCTTGCTTACGCTCGCCTTGACAAACATGTACAGTAACCGCTGCTTGATTATCATCAGCAGTAGAGAACGTTTGTGATTGCTTAGTTGGGATAGTGGTGTTTTTGTCGATAACTTTCGTCATCACGCCGCCCATCGTTTCAATACCTAATGATAATGGCGTTACATCTAAAAGAAGTACGTCAGTTACATCACCAGAAAGAACACCTGCTTGAATCGCTGCACCAGAAGCTACTGCTTCATCAGGGTTAACGTCTTTACGTGGCTCTTTACCGAAAAATTCAGTAACCGCTTTTTGTACCATAGGCATACGTGACTGACCACCAACTAAGATAACGTCATTCACTTCACTTACTGATAAGTCTGCGTCTTTAAGTGCTTGCTTAAGTGGTATTAATGTAGCTTTAACCATATCTTCAACCAAAGACTCTAATTTAGCGCGAGTTACTTTAATGTTCATGTGCTTAGGGCCTGAACCATCAGCAGTGATGTAAGGTAAGTTAACATCTGTTTGTTGTGCTGAAGAAAGTTCACACTTAGCTTTTTCTGCTGCTTCTTTCAAACGTTGCATAGCAAGTGGATCAGAGGTTAAATCCATGCCTTGGTCTTTTTTGAATTCAGCTACAAGATAGTTGATTAGACGGTTATCAAAATCTTCACCACCTAAATGAGTATCACCGTTAGTCGCTAATACTTCAAAAGTATGTTCGCCGTCAACTTCATCAATTTCAATGATTGAAATATCAAATGTACCACCACCTAAATCGTAAACCGCAACAACTTTGTCGCCTTCTTGCTTGTCCATGCCATAAGCAAGTGCAGCAGCCGTTGGCTCGTTGATAATACGCTTAACATCTAAGCCAGCAATACGGCCAGCATCTTTAGTTGCTTGACGTTGTGAATCATTGAAATAAGCAGGAACCGTAATTACCGCTTCAGACACGGTTTCGCCTAAGTAGTCTTCGGCAGTTTTTTTCATTTTCTTAAGCACTTCAGCAGACACTTGTGGTGGAGCTACGTTTTTATCGCGTGCTGTTACCCATGCATCACCATTGTCAGCTTTAACAATACCGAATGGCATAATTTTTATGTCACGTTGTACTTCTTCGTCTTCAAAACGACGACCAATTAAACGCTTTATAGCATATAAAGTATTTGTTGGGTTTGTTACTGATTGACGCTTAGCAGGTTGCCCTACTAATGTTTCGCCTTCAGCTGTATAACCAATGATTGAAGGTGTTGTGCGATCGCCTTCTGCATTTTCAATAACACGTACAGTGCCGCCATCTAAAACAGCCACACATGAGTTAGTTGTTCCTAGGTCAATACCAATTATTTTGCCCATCTTGGGAGCTCCTATCATTGTTTGATTACTGCGCCGTTTGTTCCGGCTTAAGTAAAGAGTTAAATCTAATTTGTTGTTGAAATAGTAAGTGGGGTCAGCAAATTACTTTTCAATAGAAAAATGTAAATAAAAGTGTTTTTATTCTAAATTCAAAGTATTAAAAGCAAAAAAAAACCCACTAATTTTCATTAATAGATTTTATCTTGAGTTCATCGTTTTAACCGAGTAAGAATAAAAGTAGTACCCAACTTTGTGCTGTATGATTGAATTTACAGGAAAAAGTACCTAAAAACTCCTGATTTACAGGTGCAATGAGTACTTTTGACACCTATAGTAGTCAATACAGCAACAAGATGAATTTGCTATTACGCCGAGGTATCGACCGCAGGTGCTGCTTTAGAAACCATAACCATGGCTGGGCGAATCAATCGGCCATTTAATTCATAGCCTTTTTGCATTACAGCTATAACAGTATTAGGCGCTACGCCAGGTACTTCTTGCATTGACATCGCTTGATGAAATTCAGGATTAAACGGTTGATCTTGTGGATCTACTGCTTTAACACCAAATTTATCTAATGACGCAATTAAACCTTGTAGGGTTAATTCAATCCCCTCGATAACGCCTTTTTTACTTTCATCATCTTTATCGATGCTTTGCAAAGCACGTTCTAAGTTATCAACAGTAGTTAACATTTCACCGGCAAATTTCTCTAGAGCAAACTTACGCGCTTTTTCCACATCTTGTGCTGCACGGCGACGAATATTATCAACTTCTGCTTTAGCACGAATTACAGAGTCTTTTTGATCACTAACCGTAGATTGCGCAGTAGCAACAGCGAGTTCTAATTCATTAATGCGCCCTTGCTCTTCACTAATCACTTCATGTTGCGCTTCTACTTGTACTTCAGCTTCTTGTACTATCTCATTTGCTAATTGCTCTGGTGAGATTTCTTGGTCTGCATTATTGGTTGTTGACTCTTTTGTCATGAAAAACTCCGATTAAATCTAGGTAAACTTTAACATTGTTGCTAATTATGGGGTCTAGCTTGTTTGATTCAAGTTGAATTTAAAACTAAATTGAAAACATTTTATCAAAAGTGAACTTTACAAGCCATGCAAATAGAGGGAAACTTGCCCCTATAGAGATTAAAACGACGAAATATTGGTTATGGCTCAACATTATAAAACAATCGGACTTATCGGTAAGCCTTATCATCAGGGCACTTGCGCTACAATAACCACCTTACATCAGTATTTAATTGATAATGATTATCAGGTATTGGTGGAAAACTCAGTTGCTAGTTCAATAACGATTGAGAATATGACCCTTGGCTCATTAACTGAAATCGGTGAACAAGCAGACTTAGCCATTGTAGTGGGTGGTGATGGCTATATGTTAGGTGCCGCCAGAGTGCTAGCTTGCTTTAAAATAGGCGTAATTGGCGTAAACCGTGGAAACTTAGGATTTTTAACCGATATTTCACCTGATGATCTTATTGAACCGTTAGCGCAAATTTTAGCTGGAAAATCACGTTCAGAGCAGCGTTTTATTATAGAAGCCGAAGTCTACCGACACGGTAAACTAAAAAGCTCTAATAGTGCCGTTAATGAAGCCGTACTACATGCGGGTAAAGTCGCTAGCATGATAGAGTTTGAAGTGTATATTGATAACTGTTTTATGTTTAGCCAGCGTTCAGATGGCTTAATTATTTCAACACCCACAGGCTCAACCGCTTACTCAATGTCTGCTGGTGGTCCTATTTTAACGCCAAATTTAAATGCCTTGTCGTTAGTACCTATGTTTCCACATACCTTAAGTAGTCGACCTATTGTTGTTGATGGTGATAGTGAGATTAAACTGATACTAGCCAATGAAAATCAGGAAAGTTTACAAGTTAGCTGTGATGGCCATGTGATTTTAGCCGTTATGCCGGGAGATGAAGTTATCATTAGAAAAAGTGAATGCACTATTCGTTTAGTACACCCGCTTGATCATGACTATTTTACCGTATTACGTAACAAACTTAGCTGGGGTAACAAACTTTATTAAACACTAATGACGAGTAAAGAGTGACAAATTAACTAGTTAGTAATTTATACAATTTTTCACAAATAATATCGTATAAATAACTTGCAAAAAAGCATTTTACTGTATAAATTAACAGGTAGTTATTTATACAGTAATTGGTGCCGCATTATGCTTTTACAACTAAACATTCAAAATTTTGCCATTGTTCGTTCACTAGATATTGACTGGCAATCGGGCATGACCACGATCACCGGCGAAACAGGCGCGGGTAAATCAATAGCAATAGATGCGTTGGGCCTATGTTTAGGTGAGCGCGCAACAACTAATGTAGTGCGTCCTAAGAGTAAAAAAGCCGAGTTAGCCGCCACCTTTGAAATACAAAAAAATATCTGCGCACAAAAATGGTTACTACAACATGATCTATTAATTGAATCGAGCAGTGAATGTATATTACGACGAGTTATTTCCGCTGAGGGGCGATCTAAATCTTATATCAATGGCAGTCAGGTTCCTTTAGTTCAACTCAAAGAAGTTGGCCAGTTACTCATCAACATTCACGGGCAGCATGATCATCAACTTATCGTAAAATCAAGCCAGCAATGTAAACTTGTAGATGAATATGCCGATCACAAACCACTTATTGATGGGGTAAAACACTACTATCAGCAATGGCATAAACTGAACAAAGAACTAAATTTGTTACAGCAAAATAAGCAGCAGCGAGAAGCACAGCGACAACTTATAACTTACCAAGTAATTGAACTAGATGAGTTTTCGTTACAAGAAAACGAATTTCAACAACTTGAAAGTGATTATAAGCGCCATGCTAATGCCCAAGATTTACTTGATACAACACTACAATCACTACAAACATTGGCCGAAAATGAGCAATTTAACGTACTCGATTTGCTCAGACAATGTAGTGAAAATATCAATATATTAGCTAAACTTGATACCAGGCTTAAAAACGTAGCCAATATTCTTAATGATTCTCATATTCAACTTGAAGAAGCTAGTACAGATCTTACACATTACTATCAAGAGCTTGAGCTAGATCCAAATGCTTTCACTCTGATTGAAGAGCGTTATTCTACCGCGTTGCAACTCGCCAAAAAACACAGTTTATCTCCTGAAAGCCTAGTTACTTTTCATCAAGAGCTAAAACAAGAATTAACCGCTATATCAGGTGATGACTCTAGAATAAACTCAATAATAGAAGAAATTTCAAAAACTCAGCACTACTATAACGATGCAGCAGTGATATTGTCATCATCGAGAGTTAAGGCAGCCAATGCCTTAAGCAAACTAATAACGCTAAGTATGCAAGAGCTCAATATGCCACATGGAAAGTTTCATATTGTAATAGAACAAAAAAATAGTGATTTTGATAACAATTCTGACAATGCATTAATGAATATTTCAGCAAACGGATTTGATAAAATTGATTTTCAAGTCAGTATAAACCCAGGACAAGCCTTAGAGGCAATGAATAAAGTCGCTTCTGGTGGTGAGCTATCTCGAATAAGCCTAGCAATGCAAGTTATTTTAGCAGACAAGGTTGTTACTCCAACCCTCATTTTTGATGAGGTAGATGTAGGGATAAGTGGGCCAACAGCTGCGATGGTAGGTAAGAAATTACAACAGCTAGCACAAAACACTCAAGTAATTTGTGTTACCCATCTGCCCCAAGTTGCTTGCAAAGGACATCAACAACTATTCGTTAGTAAATTAACCGATGGTGAACACACCGAAACAAAAGTAACGGAACTAAGTGAGCAAAGTCGCATCCAAGAGATAGCGCGCTTACTCGCAGGTGATAAAATATCAGAACATAGCTTAGCTAATGCCCAGGAGTTATTAGCAAGTTAATAACTAATAGTAATTGAAATAATATCAAAATTATGAAAAATAGTTTTGTATCTATACGCGTGCTTAGTTATTATCCCTGCTCACACTTTAAGTGCTATTACGTAAAGTATTAATCTTAAGTTGTATTAACTTGTATTAAAGGAAAGTAAAATTTCATGTTGCTCCGTATCACTATTATGACCATTGCTCTATCACTTTCTGCTTGTTCAAGCTGGGTTTACCGTATTGACATCCCACAAGGGAATTATCTTGAACAAAAGAGTATAGATAAAATACAAGTGGGTATGACCAAAGAACAAGTTAAATTTATTCTAGGTAGTCCAGTTATCGTTGATACTTTTGATAAAGACACTTGGAATTATGTTTATCGTTTTAAATCAGGTCGTAATGCAGAATTAGATTCACAGAAAAGTTTCACTATAAAATTCGCCGATAATAAATTAATTTCGGCTGATGGTGATTTTGACTTATCAGAAAATTTTAACACACCATTTAACGCCCCTATTTCTAAAGATAGTAAAAGTCTACCAATAGAAAGCAATGCTAGCTAATTTCAGCACAATAATTATTCAACCAATAAAAAAACGGCAATAAAGCCGTTTTTTTAT
>JBLIEW010000074.1:0-23611 GCA_047633255.1 Colwellia sp. | reverse complement strand
GATTTGATACCTATATTATGATCTTCGAGTCTGCCCATTACGCCCCCCTCAACAAAATATTTATCTAATACAGTTCAATTCTTTGATTTAAGTCTTTGATTTTGGTGTCAGAGATCGATCTACACCCTAAGTATGGAATGTATGGCAAGGTCTTCCGGGTTTATGGGGATTATAACCATTAACAGCCTCCTCTTGATGACCATAGAGTGGCTTGACGGTGACATCAACATCTAAAATCCAGGGCGTCTTTAGTAGTGGCTCCCAGCAAGCACTAGGTGTGATTGAAGCCAAGCATTACCTTTCTCTTCATCTATGCTTTTAAGCGCACGCCTGACGGTATCGTCACTGACAATTTTTGTCATACCAAGCAATTGTGTATTCACGGTGTCATGAATTAAAGTGGAAATATGGGCATAGCGTGTATGACCGGATAACACAGAGAGAAAGATGGAGCCTAAAATATCTCTTGTGACAGAAGCGTTATTGGTATCTCCTCTAAATCACAGGGTATCAGGCAGCAGAGCGCTTCAGTCATAACGTATAATTGATACAACTGAGACAACTGATTATTTAAAAATGGTAACGCTGTTTTTCGTTATGAAGGGAAAGGACTTGCCGCGCGATCTGCTTGGCTTTTTTGTTGGATCAGCTCAGCCAGTGAAGGCAGCTTGAATTCACAACTGACCCTATCCAAAATATATTCGTAGGTGTTCACCCCCAGCTTTTTGGCCGTTTGACTGATGGTCATCAGGCTGTCTTTTATTTTAGTGCCTGCGGCTGATTTTGTATGCAAACTAACATCCCTTGCTCGTGCCTGTACTCGCGCTGCCAACTCAGAGGCATTATTATGAAAAGCAATTGTGGTTGCTCAAGGCTGACGAGCAATTCTGCGCGCTTGACTAATGTTTTGGCAATACGTTCATTCAATTGCCCATACTCTGTCTTAGTTGCAAATAAAGTATCAAGCGCCTTTTTTTCGTCAGTACTTTGTGTTGTCTTATAGTCGTTTAATTTTCGGTAAAATGCCCAGTATTGCGTTAGGAACTCGTCCAGTATGCGTTTGTTATCGGTGATAATAGGGTTGAGTTTCTTGTAGTGCCTACCATCATGAACCCAACATAACCCCAGTGTTTCGGTCAATAATTTAAACTGAGGCGCATCGTCACTGATCAACGTACCAATGATAGGTATTGCCGTCTGAGTCCTGTAGGCGGCGATTGCACAGGCTTCTTTTACTCTGCGTTGTTGCAATGACCCAAGTTTAATGGGCATCAATGATGTGTCAAAATCACGCGCGTTAATCATCTTGTTTTTATCAAAATGCTGATCAATAAGCTTTCTACATTTTTGTGGCAACTTAAACCCTTCCAACAGACCAATGGCATAATCATTGTAAATAAACTCTCGCGGTGCAAAGTTTCTGAAGATATCCAATACCGTGAGCCGGTCTTTTCGTTCGGTGGTAAAAAAAGCTGAGTAATACGGGTTACAAAGCACATGAGTGTAATGATTATTCCCATTCACACGCGCACCCGTGTCATCTATTTGTTGGTAGCTGCCATTCGCGATCCCGGCAGTAACAATATCTTCTTTTTCTTGATTGAAATTCTCATAGCCATCAGTCCACTGCTTTGAAAGGTTAGCCGCCGATGTTTGGATACCAAAATTTTTGAAAAACGTTAATATGCCACTTTCAGGTAAATGACACTCCGACTTAAACAATGGGATCAGCGAGCGGACACCAACGCCAAACTCACCTTTACCCGCTACGCCCACCGGCAGCGGTGCGATAAATGTTTTCCCTTGTGATGGCGAGTAATACGTTTCACGTCGGTATCTCACATTATCAGTGACAATTTTGATATCCACGATAATGGTGTCAGTGAACCCTTTGTTGATCACATCTGACGGCAAGGTAGATTGATCAATCTCGCATTTATGCTCTCGGTCAATGTTAATATCAGGTAGTTTAGGCTTGCGATTGCGCTTTTTCTTGCTGCTATCTTCTGGTGCTTTACCATCATCACCTGGCTTGCCATCTTTTCGCTCTTTCTCTGACGATATATCTGTTGCATTGCGCTTATTCGGCTTAACGTCTGGCTTACCTTGCTCGCCTTTTAATTGATTAACTTCATTCTTTAGCTGCTGATTTTCAATCGTGAGTTTTTCATTTTCGCTGGCAAGTAATTCGACAAGATCAAATAATCCAGTGAATATTTTTTTAATCTGTGGATCACTAATGGTTGCAGTTTCTTCTTTAAAAGAGTCGACGATTTCATTAACAGCTTTTTTGTCCAAAGGGATAACCAACGATTAAATTATTTGCTAAGTGGCTCTATTCTACCATGGTTTTTTGAGGTCTGTTTTTCTTGGTTGTATGGCGATATAAGCGGTTTATTTTTGTTATCCTCAGCGGATAGTGAGGAAGTAAAAAAGATCCTACTACATTAGTTGTGAAGCGTGATGAAAGTGATCCGATGGGATAATGTTGATGGTGTAGATATTTGCTTTTTTCAGTAAAAAAGGTGTCAAGGTGTTTTTTGTTATTTACTAAATTATTGCCTCACTGTTACAAGCTGCCCTGCGATTTAGAGTGGATACCGTTATTGCTTGTATAGTCCAGAGGGCAAGTGTCAACCCAAGGGTCAAAGCGCTGACCAAGCTTTAGAAATTGTAAGAAGAAAGGTAGCTGACCCAACGTGGTTACGCTGGCATCAGGATCCCATTCAAAATGCACTTTTCCATCAAAGGTATCGACTTCGATAGACAATTTTATTTCGGCTAATGCAGGTAAATCCCCTTCACCCTCAGGGTGAGTGGGTAGGGACGGAAAAGACATACATTTACTCCCGAATTTCAGATAGTTATAACTATATCACATTTTTCAACTGCTGAACTTAGGATGATGATTGCTGACGGAAAATGTCGACCTGAAAAATTGATAGGCATAAATGTAAACATAATAAGTGATTGTAGGATCTTAAACTATTACATCTATTTGCGACAGAACCGATAATTCCATTAATACTTTTTTCACGATACAAGTCACGGTCACCGTACGTAAAAAATAAGAAGGGCGTAACTTAATTCCGCTTAAAACAACAATACCAGAAGATAATTCCATAGCGGTTAATGAATCTAAACCTAGGTCAACAAGAGGGCAATCAGTAGCGATATTAGCTGGCGGCAGTAACAATATTTTAGACAGTAATGTTACAAGCTCATCATGTAAATATATGTGCCTTTCTTGCCCTGTTAGCTGAGCAAAAAAAACATCCAAATCAGTTGTGCCTTCGTCATTAATAGGTTTGGCCGGTGTCAGCAACAGTGACAATTGCTGTCGCCTTCTCGGCGACATCTGCGACTGCCAGATCGACCAATCTATATGACACACGGAGATATGAGAGATGTCATTTAGTAACGCGCTATGGATCACCTTCAATACGCTATTCGATGCTAATAACGTCATACCTTTTCGTTTTAAGCTAGACGCTATTTTGTCATTTCTGGCGATTATTCCTGTATCAGAAATACCTCCCCAAGCAATACTTAAACAAGATAGGTTTCTGGACCTACGATAAGACGATAATCCTTCAAGATAGCCATTAGCTGCAGCATAGGCCGACTGCCCTGCGTTCCCCAGCATTGAAACCACGGAAGAGTATAATATAAAAAAGTCTAATTGAGCCTCACAAAAATAATAATGTAAATTCCAAGCGCCTATTGCCTTGCTCAAAAATACATTTTCAACATTATCTTTTTGAACATTCTTAAGTGAGCTGTCATCGAGTACGGCCGCAGCATGAAATACACCTTTGACGGGTGGGCATTGCATTATAATTGCATCTAACGATGCTGATAAAGACACTAAATCAGAAATATCTTGGCGCACAACCCAAACAGTAACGCCTTTAAGTTGCATCTTATCAATTACATTTATCGCCTCGTTAGAGTGCGCACCACGACGACTGATTACAATAATGTGCTTAGCACCTTGTTCACTTAACCAACGTAAAGTTTTCAGTCCAAAGCCACTAAAACCTCCGGTTATTATATAACTCGCTGTCGATAAAATACCTCGGTACTGGTTCACTGCTCGGTCGATGTCATCCTGAGATTCACTATCGATATTTGATAGTGAATCAATCGTCATTGTATCAGAGGCTGTATCAACTATATTTTCTTTTAAAAAAGGAACTTGTGCCTCAAAGAATAAACTGCCACTTAATAAGTCCTCAATTTCGTTGATAATAACAGGGATTTTTTTTAGTAAGTCATCATCTTCCGTATTGCTACTCGTATAGTATTGCTGTAGAAATGATGCCTCAGACAATGAATGTCTATTGAACGAAAAGGATATAAGCCTGCCATCGTTTTTTATAAGCAAAAGACTTTTGCTTATAAAAACATCAATCTCATCCGCAACTATAATATCAATCACTTTATCGCCATACGCTTCTATCGCATCCAAACATGCCATGGAATCGTTACGATAAACATGCTCAACACCCAGCGAATGTAAATAGTTTATTTTTTCTTCACTATTCTCGGTGACAAAAATAGTTGCACCTAGACATAAGGCTAATTGCGTAGCAACGAGCTGGCGATCTGTCGCTGCGTTATGAATAAGTATGACACTTTGATTATTTATCTTGGCAAGATCAACTAACTCAATATAAGCGAGAATCCATTCAGCCATATTAAAACTTAATGCCCAACTATAGGGCTGTAAGCTAGATACAACTGTGTGCGACGAAACGATGATAGAAGGCAGTATTATTTTTTTCTCCGTAAAGGTTATTACTTTTTGTCCTGTATTAAACGAGTTAACATTCTTCCCTCTTCTATTAATCATGCCACTAATAATATATTTCCTTTTACTCGTGGCATGGTTAATTTCAACAATGTGAGCGATGTCAATTTCAGCATCATCATCGAGTAGTTTATATTCACGAAATTCTGAGGTTATATTACGCGTATTAAAATCGTCATATAACGGAATTTCGCTAGCGGATTTTATTCTATTAACAAAACGCTGTCCCTGCCTGTAACTAATATGTAATTCGCTATAATCATTCATTATTTCATCGATACAGTGAATAGATGACGCATCATCTAGGTCAAGGGTTTTGATGTTGTAATCAATGTATTCCACATCTAAAACCTGGACCAAACCGATTAAAGCCATTTGCCCAGGTGATGAAACATGATCATCGTGTAAAACTGTATGCGCATTACATAGGCCTAAAATGATATTAGGCGGTGTATCTTTGATGTTTGCATCAATCGCTTGTAATATATGCACAAGGTCTATCGTATCCGTGAGGCCGGTTGATATTCTAGGTACATCGATATGCTCATGTATGTCTAAGCCCCATAGATAAATAATCGTTGTTAATCCCCCCATATTGAGCTTATCAAATAAACGATTAATATCCTTTTTTGATTCTCTAGCGACTTGATAGGTATGCTCATTTATCTGCTTAAATCGGCTACCATGGCGTACCTCAACGAAGGGTAGTTTTGTCTTCTTAACATAATCCAGTAACACCGCTGACAAGGGAGATGGGGTTGAGAATATAATCCAAAACCGTTGTTCTATTTTCTTAAATTGCAATCTTGATGACTGCCAGACCGACTGATATAAATATTGACTTAGTGTGATTTTTTCGTCACTTAATGCCTTGATTTTTGCCAGTTTAAGTTTGAACATTTCAATACAAACTTCGCCTTGCTGATTGTATATAATGATATCTGCATTGATCTCGTCGCCAGCACCATGCTGTATTCTGGCATGACACCAAACTCTATCCCCAGGGTTTTGATGATACCTGATTTGCCGAATCACCTTAGGTACATAGCACGCATCATTTACCGCCAATGAGTTTACATACCAGGCAAGTAAGGTTTGTAAGGATCCGTCCAATAGTACTGGGTGGATACAATAATCGTTGAATTCATCTAAAGGGTTTAGATTAAGTTCAAGCTCAGAAATAATTTCTAGTTTATTATATTTAGCCTGTAAAATGGGTTTGAAGTTTGGTCCATATTGCAAGCCTAACGCAAAAGTTTTTCGGTAAAACGCATTCACATCCAGTTTAGTCATTTGCCTAAATGATATTTGATTACGATCTAACGGTGCCGTTTTTATTGGTGATTGTATTGCTGACAATGCGACTTTGGCATTCAACACCCATGAATCATCTTGATGCCGATTATTACTATAAAACTCTAAATAGTGCAGATTGCTATCTGCACATACACGAAGTATCGGCGTGTCACTTATTGATAAAAAATGTATGAATTCAAAATTTTCAATTGTCGCTAAAAGACCTTCTTGCTCAATAATATATTGTGCAATATCAATATAGGCAGCGGCCGGTAATATCATTTCACCATTAATTTTATGATCAGTTAAATAGCTATGCTGATAAATATTCAATTCACCTTGCCATGTGGGTAAGGCCGTATCTTCAAGTTTTTCTAACAAAGGATGCTGTCGTTTCTCGCTCTCTACACCTAATCTATCCCATCTTGACTGTTTGCTTTCAAGCCATAAGTTTTGCCTGTCCCAAGGATAGGGTAAAAGGCTAAGAACATTAGCCTGCGCTGTTAAATGATGCCAATCCAAATTGCAGCCTTGTTTATACAGCTCAGATAAACTTAAATGTAGACTTTCATCGTCCCTTTTCTTTCTATTTAATGTCGGAATATAATGTGCTTTTATATTGTGTTGCTGCAAGATTTCGATAATAGGAGCAGACAATACGGGATGTGCACTCAATTCAATGAATAGTTGATAGCCATCATTTAACATGTTTTTCATCACATGTTGAAAAAGTACCGGCTCACGCATATTCTTCTGCCAATACTCTACATCATGCATAACTTCAGATACTTTTTTTCCGGTCACGGTTGAATACAAGGGGATAGTAGCTTCGGCACACTCAATGGTTTGGCAACGCCGGTCAAACTCATCAGCAATCAACTCCATTTGCTGGCTATGGTAGGCCACATCAACAGATAATAGGCGATAAAAAACCTCAAGTTTATCAAGCAATGATGCAAGTTTTGTGATGCTTTTCTTTGTTCCCGCCAGGGTTATGTGTGTGGCGCTATTAATCGCAGCAATACTTAGGGTGTGTGGCTCGATCAGGGTAAGGTATTTTTGTAATTGATCTTCCGAAAGTATCGTCGCGATCATCATACCTTGGTTTATCAGCTGCTGTTGTAAGTCACTCCGTATAAATGTAAGTCTCAATGCTTCTGTCAGGCTCAACACTCCGGCAACATACGCTGCTGTAATTTCACCGACACTGTGCCCGACAATTGCATCTGGCTTGACGCCGTTAGCATACAGTACTTTTGTTAGCATCACCTGAAGCACAAAATTGGCCACCTGAGCATATTTTGGCTCTGTCATCGCAACAGCGCCTACCTCTTTTTTAACAAATAAATCAAACAACGACCAGCCAGATAAAGGCAGCCAGATGTCATCACACTGTTGCAGAACAGCTTCAGCTATTGTATTTGTTTCTAAGAGCTCTACCGCCATACCCCATGATTGTGCCCCCATACCTGAGTATACAAACACACGTTTTTTCTGTGTATTATTCGATTGTTCAGTAGTTGATAAAGCGTGAGTGCTATGGATACTTTCCGTTAATTGCTGATGTAAATTATCTAATGAATCAACTGATAGTAATAGTTTACAGTTATGATGCTCTCTTCTACACGCTAAGGTATATGCTATATCATTGATTGATAAATGTTTATCTTCTTCAATAAATTGTTTTAATTGACCCATTAAACGCATAAGGGAAGTCGGGGTTTTTGCTGATAGCGGTATAAACCGGTGACGACTACCTTCTACGACAGAAACGTTATTGTTACTTGCCGTTGCGGGAAATAAAACGGCATGTACATTAGTACCTCCATAACCAAAGGAGTTAATCGCTACGCCGCACTGATCACCAGTCTTTTCCAGCGCTGTCGTTTTGGTAACAACTTTAAGTCCTAATTGATCAAATGCAATATCCGGGTGAGGCACCTTAAAGTGTAAATTTGCAGGTACGGCTTGATGCTTTAACACTAAAACCGCCTTAATTAAACCGGCAATACCCGACGCGGCCTCAAGATGACCGATATTAGATTTAATTGAGCCGATTAATAATGGTGATTGTCCATCACGATGATGTGCAATTTCTTTTGCTATGGCATGAGCCTCAGATAAATCGCCAATTCGTGTGCCTGTACCATGAGCCTCAACATACTGAATATTCTCTGCCGCTATACCCTCTGCTTTATAGAGCTTGTTAATCAAGGAACGTTGTGAAGACTGTCTAGGTGCCGTTAAACTTTGACTTCGACCATCCTGATTAACTGCCGTGCCTGCAATTACGGCTTGAATAACATCACCATCTCTTTCAGCATCTTGTAATCGTTTTAGCAGCACAATACCACCGCCTTCTCCTCGACCATAACCATCACCACGGGCATCAAAAGATTTACAGCGACCATCTTTAGCTAAAAACCCCCCTTTACACATGGCTATCATGGTTTCTGGACGCAGCATAATATTAACGCCGCCGCATAAAACTAAATCTGTACTGCCCTGCTTAAGCGCCTCACAAGACTGATGCAAGGCCACTAATGATGATGAACAGGCGGTATCGATACTTACACTTTGACCTTGAAAATCAAATACATAAGATATACGATTTGCTAGCATCGTCGCAGTTGAGCTACTGGCCGTATGGGCACCAATCAACTGACGATTATAGGCATTCATCAGCTGAGTCTGATTATCCATCATAAAGCCCCCCATAAACACAGCCGTATTAGAGCCTTTCAACGATGAAGGCACAATTCCAGCGTCTTCTAACACCTCCCACGACAGCTCTAACAATAAACGTTGCTGGGGGTCTAATGTTTTACTTTCACGTGGAGACATAGAAAAAAAATTCGCGTCAAATTCATCTATTTTCTCCTGTAGAAATCCACCACGTTTTACATAAGACTTTCCTGGTATTAAAGGGTCAGGATCATAAAACTTCTTAATACTCCAGCGATCACTAGGAATATCAACTGTTGCATCTTTTCCTTCGATTAACATTTGCCAAAGTTTCTCTGGTGAATTTGCTCCTCCAGGTAAACGACAGGCCATGCCAACAATGGCAATTTTTACATCTCTATTCATCATAAACTTTACACTGTTTTAATTTATTATAGTTTTGGCTATGGCCCCGTTAACTGTTGCTAAACGTCAAACAGTTTGTTTTTATATTGCTACTATACCTAAACTAGATAGTGTTAAAGGTACTTAGTGGATACACCATAAAAGCGTTTACACCACGTTTAAGTCTACTGTGATAAGGGTCACTCCAGCGGCAACAGCTATTCACTTACTGAGCCTGTAGGATTTCTTTTTAAGAAAAGAAAGACTCAAAAATTATTGGTGTTTACGCCTAAAACTCCGTTACCACGTGTGAGTTCTATGCCATGTCTTACCAAAAACGATCCTTAGCCATTATTTCTATATTATTCTGACTATCTACCCTTTAAACTCTTGCAGATACGTAGAGTTAGAGGCATTATACTTAGATATTTAGAATAACAATTTATCCTTCTTTTTACTACGGATCAGGATGGTAAGTCCAATAACTCAAGGACAAAATATATTATGAAAAATGAAATGTATGCACTCATTGCCGATTATCTCGACATACCTGTTAATCAACTAGAACCTCATAAATCGCTATCAGAAATAGATATGGATTCTTTAGATTTTACTGAAATAATTTTTGAACTAGAAGAAAAATATAAGATTCACTTGGGTGAAATTGTCCACATTAAAGACAAGGTCCATTGCATTAATGATATGGTCGAGTTGGTTATTGAACTCAAGAACCATAACCCGTCATAATAGAAATTAACACTCAAAAAAGTTCACATCATGATTTCAAACCAACATCAAGTCGTTATTACCGGCATGGGTATAGTGTCCTCTCTTGGAAATAATATACAAGACTTCAGCCACAATTTATTTTCAGGGGTATCCGGTATCAAGGGCATAAGCTCGTTTGATGCCAATAATTTTAACTGCCAGTTAGGCGCAGAAATAAGCAATATAGATTTCACTCAATATGTTAAAAAGAAAGAGCTTATTTTATATGACCGCTTAAGCTTATTAACTATTGCTGCTGCTGATCAAGCTATTGCCAATGCCGGCATTGAACTTGATAAAGATCGCTCATCATTAGGGGTGATTTTAGGTTCAGGTTTAGGTCCTTCGTCTTCTATTGAAGAAATGGTGACAAAAGTCAATAACCATCAACGACTAAGACCCACCTCGTTGTTAAAAATCATGTTGAATTCACCGGGTGCAGCCCTATGTGCTCGTTATCGTTGCCAAGAACTATCCGCCGTTCATGTGACTGCTTGCGCGGCCTCGTCGCATGCATTGGCACAAGCAGCAAACGCGATCAGACAAGGTGATATTGATATTTGCATATCTGGTGGCGCTGATGCATTTCCGTCAAGGGCCTTATTTTCAGCTTGGGATGCACTCAATGTAATGACCACCAATAATGCCCTTGGCAAACAGGCTGTGCGCCCTTTTGACCAAAATCGCAGTGGATTAGTCATTGGTGAAGGCGCTGGCATTCTTGTGCTTGAATCAAAGCAACGAGCGTTAAAACGAGGTGCTAAAATATACGCCGAACTTAAAGGCTTCGGTATTAGCTCTGATGCTCCAAGCCTTACGATGCCATCCATTACTGGCATGGCTTCTGCGATGTCAAAAGCCCTTACATCGGCTGAGGTAAATGCACAAGCCATCCAGTATATAAACGCACATGGCACCGCAACAGCCATCAACGATAAATTAGAAACACAGGCAATAAAAGACGTATTTCAAGACCATAGTAAAGATCTACAGATCAGCTCAACTAAAGCCGCCCATGGCCATGCCATGGGCGCGTCGGGTGCCATTGAAAGTATCGCGACGATTTTAGCTTTACAAAAAAACTTAGCGCCACCTACGCTTAATCTTGAACAAGGCGACCCAGAATGTGATCTTAATTATACCCCAAACACGGCACTGAAAATGCGAGCGAATATGGCTATGTCTAACTCATTTGCGTTTGGCGGACATTATGTGTCATTGCTTTTTTCTGCAACTGAGTGATGGCGTTAGCTGCTGCATAATCACATCAGCCAAACTCACTAGACAGGACAAATTTTGTTGCGCCACATTAGTAACGGATTCAACAATAGGTTTCGACATTCTTAAATAAAACGCGGTCATTTTCATTAAAATGGCCGGCCTTAAAAATCCAATATTATCCTCTAATACCATTGAACTGTCGGCCATTGCTTGCAGTAATGCATTGTCCTTAAAAGACTCGATGCTTAATAAGGCTAATAGCTTCGTTAAGCGATCATCTATCGCCTTGAAGCTTTCTTTCAATTGCTCAGTTTGGGTTATTAACCGTATACCTTGACTATCAATATTATGTAATGTTTTGCTTAGCATAATACCCTGTACCTCAGCCTGTTTTATATCAGTCATCAGCTGCAACAACTCGTTTATACAACCTTGTAAGATATTACTATCTATCGGTGCATAAATACGACCATCTTTTATCTCCTCTAAAAAATCACAACGGCTTTGTTGAAAAACGTCCAGATGATCATCATCAATTAATAGTTGCATAAGCTGAGCTAAATGCGGGGTTATCCAATCTATATAATCAACGCTGAGACTAACATCTTCTATTGGATACAAAGACGGGGCCAATTGAATAATTTTAGACAATTGATAAAGCGCGTAAATTGATGTTACATTCTGCCTAATAAAATCAGGCTTAGGAGCTTGTAAGTCATCATCTATGACGACTTTTTTAAAACATGAATGCTTATATTGTTCACCATCGCCTAATTGCATCCCCTCAAATACCGTTAAACGTCGATCTCCCGTATGATTTTGTAGAAAAAATCCCCCCTGCATAGTCGCAATAAGCATTTTCTTACTGGCAAACGCTGTATCTGAAACACTGATAACTGGTAATGACTTAGATTGATTTTTTACCATCAATTGATAACAGCATATATCTAACTTATCATTAACCAGCTTTATAGTTTTATCTGCATCTATTTCAATTCTAATGGCACAATAGTTATTGTTTAGCAAAAGTAACTTGTATTCTTCTCTCACGGTAATGATATCTAAGTCATTAACCATTGATGTAAATGTCGACTGTTTGCTGTTTAGATACTTCGCTTGATAACCCAGTAAGCTATGTTCCTGCTTTGCAAATATTGGTGTACAGGGCATCTGTATTGCGTTGCCAAAACTTTGAAAAAAAGCGGCTTTTAATAGGCGATCCCAAGCACAGGCACGAAACTGGGTCATTAATTTATTTTGTGGAGAAAACTTTATCGCAATTGCGGTCGACGCTGTAAACGGCTCTAATACCGTTAATGCTGTACTTTCTGCTTGAAAATTTAAAAAAGGCGTAAGCAGTATGTTTTTCTTTAATAATGCATGTTCATACCAGTGACCATCCCCGATACTGCCTTGTAATAAGCCATCATTAGCGGCACTACGTATATGACCATAGTTAACATCCCAGTCTATCGTTAACAATGAATGAAAGCTCAACACCGATAGACCAGACAAATGCAATTGCCCGAAGTCAGCGAGCATTTTATTTTTTAATTGCGCAAACCTTGGCAGAGGATAGGAAAACACTTGAAAAATTATGTCGCCCTGTGTCACAGATGAAACCAGGTGCGTACCAAAGTTATAAAAATAATCGAGGTAACGCTCGGCCTGTCTCGCACTAACAATAGCATCCAAGCACCCTGCTCGATTTATTTTTTCTTTAACTCTTAAGCGCCCAACAGCACGAAGCCCTTCTCGTTGCCAGTGGTCTTCAATTTTGATGCGTCTTGCTATCCCACCTTCTAACCCCTGAAAGTCATGGCTTTGATCTTGCCTTTTTACTTTTATTAGCACATAGCCAAATTCTTGATGATGTGCCTTATCTACGCCGATGTATTCACATAGCCGTGATGTGTTCTCTTCGTATAAGGGATCACAGAGCATCAGCGCACTTGTAGGAACAGAGAAGTTTTTAGTCTGAGGAGAAAAAGGTAACACACTATAATCAAATAGCTCATTTACCAGATCAGGCAAATCATCATGTGTGGTTAAGGACAAATCACCCCAACGGGCATTTTTTTGCACAGCGCCATTGTTCAAGCTTTCATCATTCGCTTTGAATGCAATCTGTTCAGCTTGCCTAAACGGACAATTATCGGATGAAACATCATACCAACAGGCATCTAAGCCCAATAATAGATTGGCACTATCGCCGGGGTTTATTTTTGACAACATAGTCACCTTGTTGGTGTAAAGGTACCAACTATTAATAAGTCTGCTGGTACTTGCACTTGAGCCATGCTGATTAAATTTTCAGGAAAAACTAAGTTTTCCAACGCTAAACAACTTATCGGTGCAAATGAAATTCCCTGCATACCGTTTTTGAAATTATTATTGAGTATCGATTCTAAGGTCGACTTAATTTCAGCCTCGGCACTTCCGGTAACGGTTACTGATGGTGTACCGGCGGTAATCTTTATTGACTGAGTTGCCCCTGAGCCAGACAAACTGGCTGGATAATAAGCATTCACCGTTATATCAACATGCACATTGCCTTGGCTTGACTCTGTTTGGTATAGGTGGAAGCCTTGTGTCGCGGTGCCTGAATATGTGCCACCCAGTGGTATACTATAAGTCACTGTGGTTCTGTCACAGCAACTACCAAAACTAAAAGAACCTTTAAAAACAAGCTCTGGGGACATAAACGCTGTCCACGACCCGGCACTGGTCGAAGGCTGTCGCGGGTACAAATTAATATTTTGGTTCGTCTTATTAAACCCTGCAACTAAAATATTTTGATATAATATTCTGGAACTCACGATTAAACTGCAGGTTAGATTATCAGCTGTTGGAACGGGCTCACTCACATTAATGGTTTTAATGCTTGGCTGGTTACCATCCGTTGTCATCAATAACTGAATAAGGGTATTACCTGCATTGGTGGTCACGACATTAAATTGAAATGAACTCGGTGTTAAAGACGCTAGGCCCGAAATATTCTGAGTGTTGATGGTAGCCAGGGTGTATTTAATATCATGGCTAACATACCAATTCTTAATTTGAGCAACAAAGTCGGTATTATTAACACCGGTTACATCCAGATTATTTAAGGTGAAGCTACCTTGCGCAAAATCTAATACTAATGAATGATCCGCCGCGACACTCCCCTGCACTTGGCTCAATGGAACAGCGCCCGATACATTAGGATTTTTACTGAGATCTATTTGTACTGGTGTGCCCCATTCAATGGTAGGATCTGCCGCTGTACATCCACAGGCAGGTGGACTAAATGAGGAAGAGACTTCTTTGCTACCTTGTTTCAAGGTGCCACCGGTGATTTTTTGCGTCACTTTTACCGAACTTTCATTCTCGGCAAACTGAAATAATGGCGTGCCTAAGGTAACAGTAAATTCAACTACATTGGTGATAAATGTTCCTGAAATAGGTGAAACGCCATCACACCACATACCTGAGATGGTCATAACGCCAGCGCCTGAAGTTTGCGCTTGCCATTGCTGCTCAAAAAATGCGTTGACCGAACTTTCTAATAAACTCATCACGGCATCCCAGCCATTTAGCACTTCTTGATTTTGATGCATTTGTGCAAGTAAATTACTCAATGTTGCCGCTGACATACAAATTCCTATTATTTATCTTCTATTGAGCCGGTGATTAAAAAGTCTGCAGGTACCTGTGCTTGGCTCATAACAAGTTGTTTGTTCGCCATGGATATTTGTTGCTGCAGTAGTGAGGTAACAGGGCTAAAATCTATATCTCCCATATCAGTTTTTATATCTTTATTTATAAATAGATTTAACTGATCTTTAATGACATTTTCAACAAGTCCTGTCGCGGATACCTGGCCAACGCCCGATTGGATCTTTATCATTTGATGACCAGGAGAGCCTAATATTTCAGCCTGGTAGTTATCTGCAACGGATAATTGCAACGCAATGTTTGACCCGGGTGCTGTAAAGTGATCTAACAACAAACCTTGGCTTTCTGAGCCTTTAAAGGTTAAACCTAATACTGCATTGTTATTTACCTGCGGCATTAAATCACCCCAAGTAATGGATCCGGTATAGGTCATTGGATTTCTGACTTGAGCATACCAAGCTTCTTTTTCAGCATCACCCGGAGCAATGGATTCAAGCTTGACGTCGCCAGGTCCATGATTAAAACCGGCAACAATCACATCTTTTATAAAAAATCCAGAGCTGACCATTAAGCTAAAGTTTGCACCGCTGGCAGCAGGTATTGGCTGGTCAATTTTAATGGCAGTAGACTCAGGAGTTGGCGAGCCTTTAGCGGCAAGTAATACTTGCATATCACAGCCATTACTTTCACCAACAAAATGTGCCTGTGCCGATCCGACATCCACACCTTTTAGTAGAATATTCTTTTCGGCCTTTATTTCCATTAATGGCAAATGACTAACATTGCCGGTAAGCCACTGTCTTGCATTTGAAACTAAATCACAGTCGTTTTTCTGATCACTGACAGCATTATCAATCTGCAGACCAAAGCTCCAATCGCCATTACAATCGTTTTTTATCATCACCCGTGAATCGACATGACTTTCCAATACATGGGCAGGCGGCGAGTCCAGGCTGCCATCATGAATAGGAATATGCAACTTAAGGGCATTATTTAGTTTAACTAATTTCGCTGCGCCTATTTTTATGCTTGATGGGCATTGATCACAGGCATTTTTCCAATGATGAGACACAAGTTCAGACACGACAGCATCTGCAACACTTAACACCATATCCCAGCCATTGAGACAAACTTGCTGCTGATGCATTTGTTTACTCAATTGCTCTGTGGTGACAGTATTTAAAGACATAAAGTAACCCTACTTAGTTATTATAAAAAGGCCTGGCAAAATCTGCCAGGCCATACAAGCCACTTAAAACCTAGCTAGCTGTAGAATGAAAACCAGGTGGTAATAAAATCACCTTACCGGGGTTATTCACAGGATCAGGCTGGGTGACTACCACCAGTAAAGGTGGTGAAATGCTACCAGATTCAATATCGATAGTGTGATCTACCGGATTACCTAATACTGGATCTATTGGCCCATAGGTAAAGGTAAATTTCTTAGGAAGATTAGGCTTCGTTGCGCTGCCTGTACCTACACCATTTTGAAAGCTAATGCCTGAAAATACACCTTTAGCACCCGATGAAGCACTCACGGTGACATCATATTCAGTCGCTGTTTTACGTACCTTAGCGAGAAAACTCCCAACAACCAACAAATCTGCAGGCACACGAGCTTGTTGCATAGTAATTAACTGATCCGCTGGAAACAACAGATTTTCCAAACTAAACACTGAAATAGGTTGAAATGTAATTTTATCCAAATACGCTTTCAAGGTTGCCGGTACGGCTTCCCCCAAACTATTAAGTAAGGCTATCTTAATCGCATTATCATTACACTCACAGCCACTGGCTGGCTTTAAGTCAGAAGCTTTATCAAAGTCTACTATAGGCTCAGTGGTGGTAAATTTCACCAGTTGCGCCGCACCTGAACCGCTAACCTCCAACGGGTAAGACCCCGTCATTGTAATATAAGCAGTGGCTGATGAGTCCTGCCAACTACCCCATTGACCTGGAATATAAGCTCCTCCGATTGTTTGCCCCGATATATATTGTTGATATTGAAAGTTTACTACACGACCACCACTTATCGGGTTTGCCGTACCATTGGTGTAATTTAGCAGCAGGCCCGCATCTTCGGATCGGGTAAAGGTAAGCCCGTCTAATGGCCAATCAAGGCTGTTGCTACTTGCCGATATTCGATATTTAACCTTTATGCCACTTACATCATAGTGGTTTTTAAACTGCGCTGTCGCCTTTGCATTGCCGGTGGTAATTTTTGCCGACCAAGCCTCAAAATCTTTACCCGGATCAATTGCTTCAACTTGTATATCGGTGCCGCTTTGATTGAAGCTATCGACAAAAATATTATTAAACATTATTTTAGTGCTAATCATTAAACTAACATTAAAATCACTCACCCCCGGAATCGGGTTGCTTGGGTCGTAGGGAACGGGTTCATTCAATTGTATGGTATTGGCATGTTGAATATCACCCGTGGTCGCAATGAGTATTTGTAATACATTATTGCCAGAATTGGTTGTTGTGGCATTTAACATAAATGCGGTGGGTTTCAAGGCAACATCTTGACTCAAATTTTTATAATTAATCGTTTGTACCTGATATTTAATATCATGGGTAGCAAAATAATTAGCTAATGAATTAGAGATGTTCGTTGCATGGTGACTTGGATCCCAATTTGGCGGATCAACCTCAAAGTGATTTAAGGTAAAGGCACCAGTAGGAAAATCTAAAAACACCGTATGGGTATCATCTATTGTACCCTGCCCGGCGGGTGGCTCGACAATGCCCGACAGACTGGCTAATGGCACACTGGCTTTAATATAAGGGGAGTTAGATAAATCAGCCTGCATCGGGTCACCCCAATATATTTGCGGTGTAATCGTTTGCGTACCGGTTCCGACATCCGTTAAGGTGATCGCTTCGCCTTTAGCAATATCGGCTAACTGTAAGGTTGTCGTATCGCCAGAAGTTACCCAATTAACAATCCAATAATCTGTATCCACCTTAAGCGGTGCCGGTAACGTACCCGTGGTTGTTAATTGCACCAGCATATTTTTTTCAAACACATGGCCTACCGATAATGTGAGTAAGCTATTGCTAGTATCCACAGTAAAGTCAATAACACCATCAATAAGCAGGCACTTACCCGGCTCAAAATCAGTTTCTGTAACCGACATCGTACCCGTTTTAATTGTACCTGAAAGTAAATTTTGTATCACGGTGGCACTATTATTACCCGCGACAAAATTTAATAATGGATTACTCAGCTGAAATTTCATTTGGGTAACATTGGTAAACCATTTACCTTGGAATTGCGATACGTTATCGCAGAAGTAGGCACTAATTTCCATTAAATTAGTGTCAGTACCGGGGCTTATCTGTTGAATATACTGCTGAAATTGCTGATATAAAAAGGCATTGACTGGCCCCTCCAGTACATTAAATACAGCATCCCAATTTTGCAAAACAGCCTCATTTTGATACATCTGACTTTCAAGATTAATTAATGAAGGTGTTGTTGCCGATGAGGCGGTTAGCGCTGTTGTTGATTTTGATGCCATTAAGATGGGTGTTTCAGAAACCCCCATTAATGCCATAGGGGCAACCAGATCATCTTGATAATGACCTTTTTGCATTAACTGAAGCGATTTCGCCTTGGCTAAATAATGTTCAACTGGATCATCGTAATGTGCGGTAATATAAAACTCTAATTCGATATCCACTAATAAGCTGTCGAACTCGATGCCTTTATTGTTTTTTACATCCCCGGGTAAACTAATTTCCCAGATAGTAAAAGGCGTAATATGTGTGGTTTGATCAGCAAATGAACCTGTATTTGTACCAAATTCGGCATCACCTGAACTAACATCATATACATAGGGTCCAAATTTTCTCATCATTGTCGCATAGGTGATTGCATTGCGACTATAGTTTCTATCTTGAAACGGCTTGGCTTGAGAGCTTAAGTGAATTTCATAGCTATCACTGAGGGTACTTTTAATACCAATGATATTCGGTATAACCCGATCTATCCGCACCATGTCATAGTTATAAAGTTCGGTATTACACAGATGTACCGGTAACTGAAAAACATTGCCATTAATCAGCTTACTAAAGACAACATCTTTAACGGTAATTTTAATCGGTTTATTAACTTTTTGTGGCTGCGGATTTAAGTTTTGCAGGGCATGAATAATTTGATTATCTTGCACAGAAATAACATTTTGCAAGTTAACCAAACTAAAAGAAGTGATCTCAACTGGATTGCCAAAGTACTGATACTCAATCGCACCATTTTGCAACACCAATACTTGCGCTAAACGAGACAGTACCTGCTTTAATTGATATTGCAATTGGCCTGACACACCAATTAAATCTATATCATTAATATTAGGCGCTTTGCTTGAATTGTTTAAGTTAAGTTGATTTTTTAACCCTGTCAACTGATACTCTTGCTGGCCATTGATGGTTTTCAATCGATTATTATTGGCTATTTCAACTTGAATTTGACTCGCTTTCGCTTGTGCATCAAGCAAAGCAGAGCCGACAATAACGAGGGTATCCACGGCGGCAATAAGGTTCGCTTTATCTTGATTTAAACTCCCCGTATCAGGTACCCCCACTAATGCCGCTTTCACATTCAAACTTAATGTTTGCAACTCGACTTGCGTTGGCATTTTAAGATTTTCAGTTAATGCGCCAATGGTATTGGATAACGTATTAATATCACCGGCTTTACTGGCAATACCCTCAATAGCCTGCAGCTGAGCAAGCACCTTCATCACCGCTTTTAACTTTTTCGACACATCTTCAATCGCTTTTAGGGCTTTTACTACGCCACCTGCTGCCTCTCCAGGCACCGCAGCCATGGCGATCCCTAAACTAAATAGCGACTCAACACCTGACATGACACATTGTGCAATTAAATCTCTTGAATAATCTGAATAGTCGTCCTCAAATTGTTGAATAATACCAACCGGTTTACCCGTATGACTAATCACAGCCTGCTGGCTTTGCAGCTTGGTTGATAAGTCGGTGATATTTTTTAATGTTTCCTGTAGCTCTGCATCGAGTTGCCCGATGATCGAATCATAATAACCATTCATCGATTGGCGACCCGCCGCTAAAACACCAAAGTAAGAGGTTAGTACGCCACCAATTTGCTTCACGTTATCATTCAAATTTTCAATTGAATCTAAGGTTTTATAGGCATTAACGGTATCGGTAATTTGAATCTGGTAGGTTTGTATCTGTCCCTGTAATGTTTTAGCCTGAGCGACCATGTCACCTACATACTTATTGTAGCTTTCATAGGTTACATAGGGCACATAAATGGCATCACCTCCTATGTCTGCGATATTTCTCGCCAAATAAAGTGCTCTCGCTCTATTGTTAGCTAAATCTATGTCGGGAGTATCTATGGGGATAATACCAGCTAACCACAATAGATAAGATTGTTCTAAACCACGAATTTCTTCAGAATTAGCCCCTTGTGCCTGCAATAACGTTTGCCCGGCAACAACAGAAAATTCAATGCTTTGTTTATTTTCCATTATCGTTGCAGCATCAGGCGTACTCACTAATACACCCGATAAGTCGACTTTACTACGCTCAGTGCCTGGATCGATAGCCACTAAGGTTTCAAACAAAAAACCATCAAGTGCCACTTGCCGTTTTTTCTTACTGTCTTCAAGTATTAATGCGCCATACATTACCTCACAGAATATTTTCACATTCTTTAAAGCCTTGACGCTCATTTTCAGTACGGGTGTTTGCACCGCTTGTGTCATATCTATAATTTGGGCGATCAAACACACATTGTCACTGGGTAAATCGATAGGCGCTTGATTACTTACTGTAGTGGCCTGCAATACCTGAGAAAAAGAGGTAAAAGATTGCATAGCGAAGTTTTTGCTGACGATGCTCTCGCCCAACAATTCTACTTTTGCTAAATCTATCCTTTCTTGATAAATATCTATGGTTGGTGTCACCAAGCTTGATGTCCACGAGTCTACCGTTTGCGGAAATATCTTTTGCCAGTCATAGTCTAAAGGTCGATCTAAAGGTATTTGAACCGCATCACCATATTTTTGCAATAAGCCGCCCTTAATCAATCTGTCCCAGGGGGCTGCCACCATTAACGCAGAGATTAAATTAGCAATTGGCATCATATTCAGGGCAACGGGCACCGACTCTGTCATGCCTGATATTATTTTATATTGATGGGTTGCAGCGAAAATACTCGGCGTACCTGCTGGTACATAATTATTTTCCCAATCGTTTTGGGCGATTGATGTTTGCAGCGCTGGATCACGGCTTAAGCAAAGTAATTTACCGTATTGAGAAACGCCTGAATAACCTTTACTCAGCGCAGATGTATAGTATTCCCAACCAGAAGCTGTGACGTCTGTTACCGCCATACTGCCATCAGCTTGAATTACTGCATCATTTGCAAAGTTTTCCGTTATTATTTGAAAGTCTTTTTCAGCAAAAGTAAATACTTGAATAATTTTATCGCCGGATGCTATTTCACTAACAAAGTGGCTACCTATTTGATAAATAGATGTTATATAAGCTTTTGCTTCTTCTGTTGTTAAATCGGGGTTATATAAAACGTTGGCAGACGAAGCTGTGGCTGCAGGCGTTAATTTAGAAATTATCTGTTTTGCATCTGCCGTGAGGTATTCACTTCTGTCTTTAGAGAGTTGTCCGCTCGCAAATGGATGCGTTGCAATAGCATCTATTCGTGACATTGTTACCAGCATATAACCAAAACCTGGCTTCACATCGATACCTAAAAACTCGGCCGCCGCTGCCGCCGCTGCCTGGCTGTCGGCATCGTTTAGCGCTAAAGGCCCAACGGGTATTTTTACACCACGGGTGCTATCATTGACCATTTTTTCTGCGTTATAAGCATACAAGGTGCTGAGTATCGAGCTTAAATTTTCATGAATGGTTATGGTCGGTGTATTGCTCCACGCAGGATATTGCTGCGCAACCCAATCAGGATTATCAACGGTTACAACTGACTTTGTTGGCGAACAAAAGAAAGGATAGGTTTTAGAGGTATTCGGGTTCCAAACAGGATTATATCCGTATAACAGGTTAACCGACTGGCCTAACGTGAACGTCGATGTGACTTTTTGTACAACTTGCTGCTCTAATGGAAGTGTGGTTTCTATATTCATTATATTCCCTTAATAAATCATGCTAATATTATTTTCTACAAGGGAAATACTGAAACTTTATTGAAATATACTTCAAGTATTTTGTTCTTATTAAAAAACGCATTAAGTTAAAGCATTAAATAACAACACAAGCTTTCAGCTCCCTCGATTTTATCCGCTATTATTAAAAAGAAGCGGATCTGACCGGCCTTAGCCATTTTTCCTTTGATTACATCTCAAAATTCAGTGGGCTATAACATACACGGTGACCAAGGCCAACTTTTATAGCGTTCTGCCATAAAAAGCCATACTACACTAGCATAGAACCACCATAAAACAAGAGCATTCTGTTACATAACCAGGAAAAAAATGAGCGAACAGTTTTAATCATTTGATCGATCCTAATGTTCGTGGTTTATAATAGTATTTGCCTGAAATAAACATCAAAGAATCTACAATCAGCCAAGCTTTAAATCGATTATAGATCCAACAAACTCTGCCAGTGTTCGACATCCGTTTATTAATATTCTCACCATCGCTATTTGTGGTTCTGTCGCAAACTCAAATTCCGTAGCCTTAATTGAAGGTGTCGCTTTCCTCAGAGACAACTATGCTGCAAGCGAATAAAATTGCTCCCATACTGTCTTATTTTCTGAGTCAATCATCTGTCCTTGCTTGAGCATCGAGCAAGGTTATGCATCTTAGAACTGTTAGCTATTACTTCGCCTAATTTGGAGGCTCTATTGTAGTTAACTGTTGTCTATACTTATAAATGTTCATAACGTATTGAGAGTAAAGACTATGAATACTAAATTGTTCGTCTTAAAGCTTAACCAGATAATTACAGCACTTTTATCCATGACACCAGCACAAAGAGAGGTAGTTCATCAATCAATTCGAACATCTCAAGTAGAAATACCCACCAATGAACTGTTTCAACCTGTTTTTGATACTTCCCCTTCTTGTCCTCATTGTACTTCACCACATTTAAGAAAATGGGGGAAGTCAGGGGGAACACAAAGATATCGATGCAACTATTGCGCTAAGACCTTTAATATTAAAACAAAAACACCGTTAGCTAGATTAAGGAAATGCCATCTATGGGAAGAGTATGCCCGTTGTATGGAGCTAAAGTTAACACTTGTTCAAGCTGCGTCTATTTGCCATATTAACCTTAAAACTGCATTTTTATGGCGACATCGTTTTTTAATGGCTAACGCCGCTAAAACACAAGATACCTTATCAGGAATAATTGAAGTCGATGAGTTCTTTATGGCGTATTCTGAAAAAGGATCTAAACAGCTAACTAGCGGGCGAAAAGCTAGGAAGCGCGGCGGTGATGCTGATAAAAGAACAAAGGAAGAGCAAGTCGCTATATTACTTTCCATTGATCGTAGTAAACATTTAGTAAGCAAGGTGTTAGCAGCGGATACAGCACAAGAAATAGAAACTAATTTCGAACCACACATCACGAGTAATTCAGTACTTTGTAGCCGTCATTCCGCACCAATCCCAAACTTTACAATGAGTTAAATGACCTCCGGCAGAGCCGGAGGCTTATTAGATGACGCCCTAAAAGGGCTAAAGTAAGCGCCCAAGGCGCGTTAAATACCAAACTTTAGCTGATCACGGTCAACATCATTTTTTTCCTGAT
>JBLIEW010000073.1:0-23845 GCA_047633255.1 Colwellia sp. | reverse complement strand
TTTCATTTAGCCACGTAATTATCGAAATAAAACAGTATGATAACGCTTAGAAATGATCAAGCAAGTCGATCATTTTTTAATTTTTGATCGTTAAAAATAAACTAGATTATGTGCTGAGTAGTTACAATTTATCTATATCTACATAACATAAAGTGGCATGTTTTTTGGCTGTCTTCATTCGAGTATTGAGGGTTTGTAATTCAAAATCAAAGGCGTGACGGTTGAGTAAACCAGTGATCTTATCATGATTGGCTTGGTAGTAAATTTGTTCCTTTAATATCAACTCGGCAGTGACATCACGTCCAATGCCTTCTATTGCGATCAAGTTACCTGACCCATCGTAGACCGGTGAATCATGGTATTCAATAACCACTTCCTGCTGACTTTTAGCAAGATAGACAACTGTGTAAGATTGAGATCGTTCGCCTTGTTGTTGACTTAGGCATAAATCTTCCATTTTTTTTGGCAAAGAGATCAGATAATTATTGTAATTCTTTTGGAAATCGGCCACCTCATATCCTAGGATATTTTTAATACTATGGCTAATAAAAGTATATTGGCCTGAGACGTCTTTCGAGTAAATATAAAGGTCATTGAGGCCATCAATCAAACGTCGAAATTTGGTCTCACTGCGTTGCAGGTTCTGATGGGAAAGTAGATGTTGAGAGACATCTCTGAATGTCAGAGCAACTCCATCACCGGCTTTGACAAGTTGCAATTTAAACCATTGATTGATGTTGGATGAATGTATGTGTAATTCATACTCGAATGGTAAGCCACTTTGGTTTACATCAATAATATTAGGCAAAATATTCTGGGCTTGAATTAACTGCAATTGATGACTGAGCATAATCTGTTGTGTTGCAGGCAGCTTAATATCCAAGATTTTAATGGCCGCTTTGTTAGCGTCAACTAACACAAATTCGATTATATCGCAATTTTTCTCACACAAGGCCTCATAAACAAGAATACCGTCGAGGGAGGCTTCACTGGCAGCTTGATGGTATAATTGGTTTTTACTAGTTCTGAAAGCATTTATTAGTAGTAGCCAATATAAAAATAGAATAGCGAAGCCAGAAACGATTGAGACTAGCCAAAACATCATATTATCTATTTTCAAATATGCATCAGCGTATTGTAGCTTTAACATCCAAGTGCGACCGGCAAAATTGAACGATTGATACACCACTGACTCGTCATCCGCAAAGTCACTGTGTTCCAACAATGAGGTTTTGCTATCATTAATAGAGATAAAGTTTTTTCTAAGTCAAAGCTTGCTAACAGATATCCTAGCTTAGGATTATCGGGATCGATTCTAATTACGAAGAAAACTAATGAATTATTAGCTTGATATAGACTGGAAGCTTGACCAATAAGCTTAAGTTCATCAGTATTGATACCAAATTCAGTGATATTTTTATCCAGTACCAAAACGTGCTCTCTAGAGGCGAAGGACCGACGGACAGTGAACTCTGAATTTATCCACCCTATATCAGCAATGTCAGTATGCACCTCTCTCATATTGGCAGCCTGAGTATGAAACCAATCTAATAAATTTAGATCCCTATCTGGCCATAAAATAGCCACATCATTTAGTACACGTATTCTGTCACCTGAAAAAACTTTAAATGCATTAGTAATTTTTTTTGCCTCGCTAGTCACTAAGGCCAATCGCTGAACTACTTGCACTTGAATCAGATAATAACGAAGTAATAAAAGTAGTATTAGAAGGAATAATAATATCAACGGCATTCTATAAAGCCTCTGATTATTTTTGATATTAATATGCAATTGATTACCTAACCTAAACACTTCTATACATCAGTGTGACATACATACATAACCAACACGACACATAAACAACACTATAATATGCGTAAATTATGCATTTTGGAATATATGTTATTTATATAGCAAATGAAAGTTAGCGTCTAGCAAAGGCCTTCTCCTCACCGCACAAAGTCTTTTTTGATAATCAGTCGAGTGCATTATACGTAGGGGCGTCGAACCATATAAGAATAGACAGCTATAATCGCCCAGTAATCAAGCGGCGTCACAGCTCGTGAATACTTTTTCTGCGCGTAAAAGCGAAATCGATAAAAGGACAGGACAAGACAGCACAGCCAACCCGCAATTTGGTCAAAGTCGTTAAACCCAAATCAGCATCGATATCTGCACCACCGCTGACAGTGGTTTATCATGGCGTTACACTGAATGTAGAGCAAGCCGTTGAAGCCAGATGGTTAGCGTATGTTATCAAGGCGCTAGCCTCATGATTATGTTTGTTGAGCCTAACGATATTTATCTGCATAGCGGCTTCGTTGACTTAGGTATAAGTATAAATGGCCTTTTAGTCATCATTGAATATGAGCTTGAATTATCGCCGTTCGTCGTTCAATGTCGCCATTTTTATCTTTTTGCATCCTTGAGGGATTAAAGTCGGCGATTTTTCGTCTATTACTCAGCCGTTTTCACAATGTTCAACATGCAAAACAAGCGCCCCAAAAGTCGTGCAAGCCAATTTTGAATATTGCTTTTGTGTATGATGATGAACGGCTTCTATTCAAAGAGACTTATCTGAGACGGCTCTCGGCTTTGTGGGGGCAATAATTCGATGACTTTGTCATTTATTATATTCAGTTGACTGAGTATCTTTTAGATCGCCAATGGGTCTTCGATGCTCATATAACCTTAACCGCACACCCCATTGCTCACGGGTTTCTATTTCTATTTCAAAACCCGTTTAAGTCTTTGCGCTCAGGTCATTGATTGGTGCTTTTTTGCACGTTTTTTTTCCTGCCCTGTCGGCAATGCTTGTTTAGCCTTATTTCTTAAAGACGGCATTATTGTCACGCGGTGCTGACTGTAAAGTGGAGGGCACCAGTACCACGACCCCAAATACAGTATTGGCGTTGTAAAAAGCTTTAAAACAAGCCTGTGCCTGGCTTGAAAATGAGCCCAATAGTTTTGAAGTCACGCGAATATTATGCCGTGAGGAATATTTTAATCCTGAGCTGGAGGTGAGTGCTCCCTCATTGTTGCGCAGTTTTTAACGCATACAACATGCCACCGCGCAGTATTGCCTCTTACAATCAGTTCTCTGTAAGCCACAATGGCTCCCTTAACCTGCCTCATTTTTTCCTTAACAATGAGTGATGAGATGGACGCTTCCTTACAGGAATCGAACACCAACGTAAGGTTTAGTATCTGTCACGCACTTATTTACGTGATAAGCAGTTCAAATTCTCTCAACGGTAACGGCTTACTAAATAAATAGCCTTGGCAGCTAAAGCAACCATGTCGCTCTAGGAATAGGCGCTGTTTTTCAGTTTCTACACCTTCTGCGATGATGTCCAGATTTAATTCTTTAGCCAAACTGATAATGCTCTGCACCATGATATTATCAAGGTGCTTTTTACCTATATATTCTACAAATGATTTGTCAATTTTAATTTGATCAAGGGGTAAACGTGTCAAATAAGACAATGAAGAGTAGCCCGTACCAAAATCATCCATTGAGAAAAGTATGCCCATTGCTTTGAGTTGGTTCATTTTTAAGATAACGTCATCTACATCATCTAGGATAACGCTTTCGGTAAGTTCGAACTTTAATTTATTTAGATTATTAAGGCCACTGTCATCAATAATAGATTGTACCTGTTCAATAAAGTTAGGTTGGTGAAACTGTAGTGCACTCACATTTACTGATAGTGATAAGTGTTGTGTCAAGGGATTCAAGGCCCATTTCTTAAGCTGTTCACAGGATGTTCTAAGTACCCAATATCCGATAGGAATGATCAACCCTGTTTCTTCTGCCAGTGCGATAAATTCCATTGGCATAACCATGCCTCGCTTTGGATGATGCCATCGAATAAGTGCCTCAGCACCGATAGTTTTAGTATTGGTTGTTTGCATTTGATAGAAAAGCACCAACTGATTATTGTATAGGGCCTCACGCAGATCTATTTCCAGCGAGGCATTGGCAACGACTATAGTTTGCATTTTTGGATCAAAAAATCGCATCATATTTCGTCCACCCTCTTTTGCCCTGTACATGGCGATATCTGCTTGCTTGAGTATTTCTTCTATCGATTGCTCATGATTGCCAAATAGTGTTACCCCTATGCTGGGGCTGATATTACGAGAGTAATTTTTATTGCCGAGGACGAATGTCTGGTTCAGACTCTTGAGAATTTGTTGCCCTTTTGTCTCAGCATGTTGCGCTGCCGTCTTTATTGACGACTCAGTCACTTCCATCAACATGACGACAAACTCATCACCACCAAGTCGGGCAACAGTATCATTTTTTCGAACACACTCGGTCAATCGTTTAGCCACTTGTTGCAACAATACATCGCCTATATCATGCCCCAAGGTATCGTTTATCGACTTGAAATTATCCAAGTCAATAAAGAATAACGCCCCTTGTTTACCGCTACCAATGCCCTTATCCAACGCCTGAGTTAGTCTTTTAATCAACAATCTTCGATTGGGTAACTGTGTCAAATGGTCATAAAATGCGAGCTGCTTAATTTCGTCTTCTGCCGCAAGACGATGAGAAATATCAATCAACGAGGCAACATAGTTAACAACGAGTCCGTCATTATTTTTGATGGCTGTGATGGTGAGATACTCTGGATGAACTGTGCCATTTTTACGACGATTCCATGTGTCACCTTCCCAGGCACCGGTATGGGTAACTTGATGCCACATGTTAGCGTAAAAAGCTTTGTCATGCTTGTTAGAGGATAATAGATAAGGTGTTTTGCCAATCACTTCTTGCGGACTATAGCCAGTCGTCTGGGTAAATCCCGTGTTGACTCGTAGAATAACGCCATCAGCATCCGTGACTAATATACCGTTTTTTACTTCAAAAGTGGAAGCCACGATACGTAATTCACTTTCAGCTTTGTGACGCATCTCAACTTCATTAGTAAGATCATAGTTCGACTGCTGTAATTTTTTATTGGTTTTTTTGTGTAACAATAATTGCTGACGTGACCCGTAATAAATAAATAATGAAGAAATGATGGCCATCAACGTAATCATAGCACTCGACAAGGTGTTAATAATCGATACTCTACGTAATGAATGATTAAGTGTTTTATCTAACTGGTCTAACTTCACCGTTTCGTTTATTTTAAACACCCCTATCAAGTCACGAATATTATCCATTAATTTTTTGTCTGAACCTGTTTTTAACTTTGCATATGCTTCAGTGGATTGTTCTTTGCTTATGAACTCAACGGAGGTATGAAGGGATGCCATTAGAGCGACAATGGTAGGTTGAAGTTCGTTTAAATCTTTTTTATGGCCATCATGTTGCGTAAGCTTTTTAAGCTTACGTAGCTGTAATTTAATGCTATCTTTGGCAGTCCAATAAGGTTCCAGATACCTATTATCTTTGGTAAGAAGGTAGCCCCTCAGCCCTGTTTCCGCGTCTTTTACACTAGAGAGGAGGATACTTGACATGTCCATTGCCAGCAGAGATTGTTTGCGTTCAAATGCAGCCTGCTCACTTTTGTCAGCAGCGTTTAAAAACATACTAATGTTCGTACTAACAAGAATGGTAGCAGTGATAAATAACGGGAAAATAATTCGAAATAATTTCATCAATTAAGTCTAAGGTCCTTTCGCTGTTTAAGTATGAAATGAAATGAAATGAAACCAATCTAATAAATTTAGATCCCTATCTGGCCATAAAATAGCCACATCATTTAGTACACGTATTCTGTCACCTGAAAAAACTTTAAATGCATTAGTAATTTTTTTTGCCTCGCTAGTCACTAAGGCCAATCGCTGAACTACTTGCACTTGAATCAGATAATAACGAAGTAATAAAAGTAGTATTAGAAGGAATAATAATATCAACGGCATTCTATAAAGCCTCTGATTATTTTTGATATTAATATGCAATTGATTATCTAACCCGAAGACCTTGATACACAAGTGTGACATACATACACCCCCAATACGACACACATACGACATAATAATATATATATACATGATGTTTTTGACTATATGTTATTTATATGGCATATGAAAGTTAGCGTCTAGCAAAGGCCTTCTCCTCACCCCACAATGTCTTTTTTGATAATCAGTCTAGTGCATTATACGTAGAGAGCGTTATCGACAAAAAGACAGGACAACACAACCAACCCCCAATTTGGTCAAAGTCGTTAAACCCAAATCAGCATCGATATCTGCACCACCGCTGACAGTGTTTATCATGGCGTTACACTGAATGTAGAGCAAACCTTTGAAGCCAAATGGTTAGCGTATGTTATCAAGGCGCTAGCCTCATAGGCATGTTTGTTGAGCCTAACGATATTTATCTGCATAGCGGCTTCGTTGACTTCCGTAAAAGTATAAATGGCCTACATTAAACGGTCTGACACACATCAAATTAAGTGAACAACAAATACTGTGGTTGCCAGGGGCTATGATCTACTTGGAGAGCAGCAATGAGTCCGTGAAAACTGATTTGAAGGCTGATATAAGGGTAAAGTGTAAAGCAGTCACCTACCCAGAATCGTTTACACTCTCCTATGCTGAACAATCATTTGTGGGATTTTGCTTAGTGCAAGGACATGGTCTACCCCACCTAATTTTACTGCTACAGCAGGCATACCATACACAACACATGTTTCTACATTTTGAGCTATGGTCTTGGCTCCAGCATCACGCATTTCTTTCATGCCTACTGCCCCATCATCACCCATACCTGTCATAATAATACCTAATGCGTTGGCTCCTGCGTATTTGGCAACTGAACGAAACAGTACGTCAACAGAAGGCTTGTGACGGTTTACCGGTGGACCATCTTTTATTTTTACTGATGATCCAAACTGTGTAACTTGGAGCATCATATGTTTGCCTCCTGGTGCAACCAACACCAGACCAGGTAATAATGCATCATTGTCTTGGGCTTCTTTAACTTCGAGCCTGCTCACTTCATTTAATCTTTTTGCAAAAGCGTGGGTAAAATGGGCTGGCATATGTTGCACGATAAGAATGGGTAAAGTATTACTAGGCAATGCCGCTAAGACAGCGGCTATCGCTTGTGTACCTCCGGTAGATGCCCCGATAGCAATTAATGGACCGGCTTTTTTTAATCCAAGTTTATGCCCTTTGTCTAACATAGCATCAGCAGTAAACTTGTTTCTGTTTGGACTGATACGAGCAATGGGCATTGGCTTTAAAACGGCCATATTTGCTTTTGCTGCTACCTTAATAGCATTGACCAAATCTCGTGAAGATTCAGGCAGTGATGTTTTAACATCCGATTTAGGTTTAGCTACAACATCAATAGCACCAAAACGAAGGGCATCAAGTGAGGCTTGTGAGCCCTTTTCAGTCAAGGTAGAGCACATTACTATCGGTGTTGGTCGCTCTACCATTATTTTTTTTAAAAAGGTAATGCCATCCATCCTAGGCATTTCGATATCGAGGGTGATGACATCCGGCCAATTTTTCTCCATATGTGCTAGGGCAAATATTGGGTCTTGTGCACTACCAATCACTTCAATACCTGCTGCCGCAGTCAAGATATCAGTCAGTACTTTCCTGACAACAGCTGAATCGTCAATAATAAAGACGCGTATGCTCATGTATACTCCATTAGGTAAATATCAAAAATCGTTATAAAGCTAAAGACGTTTATATACTCTTAGCGAAGTGGTCAACAAATTTTAACCACACATTGGTATTAACGCTGGCATCATATTTATTATATATGAGACTTAATACCATTAATTTTACTCGTAATAGACAGTTGTTGGTCAATTCAGATGGTGAACAACATACTCTAGTTCAGTTAAATAATGTCATGCATTTGAGATTTAACTGGTGCACTGATCTTGCCCTCCGGGCACGTGATAAATTGACATCCATTTCTGTAAGCTATTTAAGCGGCGACACTCTAACGCAGTTGAATGCCGTGTCGCCTTAGATTACCGTCGCTGCGAGGCCGCGAGAGCTTAATGGTTATGAATCGATACAAGCACCTCTGTTAAAGGGCTCACATCATTTTCTGTCTACGTTTAAATGAGTTTGTCGTTTGATTGGATCCTCTACAACCACGTCCTTGCATTCCTTAAACTTTACACCATCCGTGAACATTTATACGGTTGGCAAAATTGAAAACCAACTAAGATGTCATCAAAATACTTTTTGGGTTACCTCAAGTTAAGATTATGGCTTTTTATAAATAGATGATGATATTCGAATTAAACCATGGGTGAATCCCTTTAAAGACTCAGCATGACCAATAAATAAGAAGCCTCCAGATTCCAATTTAAGTACTACCTTTTTCATAATTTGGCTTCTAGTTTCGTTATCAAAATATATCAATACATTACGGAGTAATATTAGCTGGAAAGTCCCAAACTCATCCAAGGGTAACGTTAAATTAACATAGATGAATTTAACTCTGTCGATTAAGCCTTTATCTATTAGTAATTTGCCTTCGAATTCATCCTTCCCTTTAAAACAATACTTTTTTAAATAATCCGTTGGTATACCATCAATCCTGTCCTGTTGGTAAAGGCCAAGCGCTGCTTCTTGAAGAACCGTGTGGTTAATATCAGAACCCAATATTTCCCAGAGATTATTATTTAATTTATCATCTAACAACATCGCTACACTATAGGCTTCTTTGCCTGTTGATGACGCTGCACTCCACACCCTAAACCTTTTATTTCTGTTTATTTTAGGGATAATTTCATTGGCTAAGAATTCGAAATGTTTAGGCTCCCTAAAAAAAAAGGTTTCATTCGTGGTTAACAGGTCAATAACAATTTGCTGCTCCTTCTCGCGCCCTAACTCAGTCATTAAATCAAAATAAGTGCCAAAACTAGTCATAGAATAATGCCGTAACCGTTTACTTAAACGAGAAGTCACTAAGGTTTTTTTTTCATCGCTTAGCCTAATTCCTGCACGATCATAGATAAAATCTTTAAATCGATTGAATTCTGCATCTGATATTCTTTCTTGCAACATATGAACCTTTATGATCACCTAAATACTTTCGATATAAGTGTGATGCTGAAGGGTAGAACTACCATTCAACATCACACTTGTGATTTAATTAAGATGGTGTGGATGTGATTAACCTTAAAATTAAAATCAATGATAACGAATGATTTACACTGTTGAGCTATATTGTTTATTGTATCCCCAAAAAAGCGACAAGACAGGTACCGTCGCCCCTCATAATGCTAGCTAGCAGAGAATATTTGCACAGGACACGTATTTTTATCAAAGTGTCCTGTGGCATAAATCAATCGACTCGCATCTTAAAATGAAGAAAGCTCATCTATCGCTAGAATATTTTCAATATTCAGTAACACTAATAGCCGTTGGTCTACTTTTCCCATTCCATGAATAAAGTCAGCACGGATCTTGGTACCAAATTCAGGTGCAGGCACAATTTCCAATAAAGAAACATCAATCACCTCACTGACTTCATCAACAATAATACCAAGGACCATACTTTGTTCATTGTTCTTTATATCAACGATAACAATACTGCTTCGCCTAGTACGCTCGGAAGGTTGTTCCGAGAAGCGCTGCGCCAAATCGATCACAGGTACAACATTGCCACGAAGATTAACCATCCCCGCAATATAACCCGGCACCATAGGTACTCGAGTAATATTACTAAAATCGGTTATTTCTTTAATTGAAAGAATGTCTATCCCATAAATCTCATTGTTTAACACAAAGGTTAAAAATTTCCGGCTATTGTTGCCCGCACCCGATTTCAAGGGTGTTGGCTGAGATATATTTTTTTCCATAACTGAACCATAAGCCTCTGTTAAAAACGTTCAAATTTTGATTTATCAACCGCTTTATTATCAACCCCTGAATTATCATACTTATCAAATGAGGCGTTTTTGTCGGGTGAATGCTTATATTGTCCAGAGTTAGATGAGTCAGACTTTTTCATACTAAAAAATGAGACTGCACTGGTCAAGTTTTTAGACTGGGTCTGCATTTCTTCAGCTGTTGCCGCTAGTTCTTCTGAGCCTGACGCATTTTGCTGTGTCACTACGTCGAGCTGCTGCATCGCTTTATTAATTTGAGATACACCCGCTGATTGCTCTTCTGATGCAGCACTTATTTCTTGAACCAATCCTGCCGTTTGAATAATATCCGGCACCATTTTTTCAAGTAATGTGCCAGCAGTTTCCGCAATGGACACACTGTCTTTGGTTAGACTACTAATTTCAGAAGCGGCTATCTGACTGCGCTCAGCCAACTTCCTTACCTCGGCGGCCACTACAGCAAATCCTTTACCATGCTCACCCGCTCGAGCGCCTTCAATGGCAGCATTCAGGGCCAGCATATTGGTTTGATAGGCGATATCTTCTATGATCGTAATTTTATCGGCTATTTGTTTCATTGCAACGACAGTGTCGCTAACAGCATCGCCACCTTGTTTGGCGGCATCTGCTGACACAGTAGCAATAGTATCCGTGTTTCGTGCATTTTCATTGTTTTGTGCAATAGATGCGCCCATTTGCTCTATTGAGGCACCCGTTTCCTCAACACTTGCGGCTTGCTCACTAGCGGCTCCACTTAGCGATGACGCAGTATTACTCACCTGAGTAGCGGCGGCTGATATTTGTTCTGAATTAGATAATATCTGCTCAACCACCTCGGTTAATTTATTCCGCATGGTAATGATTTGAGCCAAAATACCCGTGGTTTTTGTCTCATCCATATCAAGTTCAACATCCAGTCTACCTAATGCAATATTTCGTGCTATCTCGGATACGACATTAGGCTCTCCGCCTACTTTGTGTAACACATCTCGGATAATAATGATTACCGTCACTATGCCCAATAGCACTGCCACTAATGACACCCAGGTTACGATACTTTCTGTAGTTTGATTGTTTTCTTGAACGTCTTCACCAAGAAGCACTTGGCTGTCTTTAAGAGATTCTTTTACCGCATCTGTATTTTTAGCGATCAGTGGACCCCGCTCATCTAACATAACTTGAATAATCTCGTCGCTATCTTTTATTAATTCATAAGTGGCATTAATGGAATTAACATAAAGATCCAGTTCGTCACTGAACTTTCTTAACTCATCGCTACTTTTTGCATTTGAAAGGGCCGCTTCCAACGCAATCACATCTTTAGGAAGTTTGGTTGAGAGCTCTAATATAGCGCGATTATAATCCTTGTCGTCGCTACTTTGGAGATACTTGACAACATACAGACGGCCTAATAGCAGCCGCTTTTGAGCTTCATTAGAAAGGAACGTCGAGGTGATCTCTTTCTCACCGTAGGATCTATTAATAATAGAGCCCATTATCTCACGTGTTTTGATGGCCTGAACATATAATCGATTGTTAACCTCGTCTTCTCTTTCCTCGTTTAATTTGACAACGTTATCAAAATCTTTCTTATAAGCACCAAGCTCTGATTCAATCGTTCTAATGAGTTGAGATCTTTTTGGCTCTAGTAAAGCTATTTTTGCTCTATCAACTAATTCTGTTGTCGCATCACCGTATTCTTGGAATTGACGTATATCCTTGTCGTCTTTACTGATAATAAAATCTTTTACCTGCATACGGGTGCCTATCATATTGGTTTGCAGGTTCCTTGCTAGGTTAGAGTCATTTGCTAATCCACGATAGTCGCTAAAACCCGTGCCTGAACTGCCTATTCCTAGTAACGCACTTGTCGATACTACTAACAGTAATAATATAACCAACCCAAAACCTGCTATTAACAAGGTTTTTAAATTTAAATTTTTTAACATGACCTAAGCTCTCTTAATATTTTTAGAAAATTATTTTTGAGTATTGCGCTGCATAAAAAGCTAAACACACACTTGATATTTTTATGGATAAATATGGTTGTATATCCATAACTTACTTCCGAATAGTTTAGTTTTGTTGATTCAATGTAAAAGATAGCTTCAACCCGTCGGTTAAAACGTCATTCATTAAAGAAGTTTGCTAGTATGTACATTTCATATGTTCATACATTGGTCCTAACAATCATCTAAGATTGAATAGAGCTAATGATGGTAAATTCATCTACCGACATTACTTTTTCAACATTCAGTAAAATTAAGAATTCTTCATCTACTTTTGCCATCCCACTGATAAATGCTGTATTTATTTTATCGCCTAATGAGGGGCTGGGTTCAATATCATTACCGTTAATGTCAATCACCTCATTCACTACATCTACTGCGATGCCAATATCGAGTTGCAAATCACTGTTTTTCACTTCAAGAATAATAATACTGGTGCGCCTTGTCAGTATTACCGGTTGTCCTGCAAAAAGAAGGCCCAAATCAATTACAGGAACTACCCTGCCCCGAAGATTGATAACGCCTAAAATAAAATCAGGGGTCATAGGTACTTCTGTTACCTCTGAGTATTCAATAATTTCCTTAATATTAAGAATTTCAAGACCATATGATTTATCGATCATCTGGAACGTTAAATACTGTTCAGTTTGTGATAAACCTTCAGTCACTTCGATGCTCTGTATTTGTTCTTGCATCCTTTTATCCGCCTATTTTTTCATTTAAGTCACAACGTAGAAGTTACAGATTGATCATTTCCAGCGTTAATCACTAGATTGATCATTGCCGGGGTGTCAATTACCATAGCCACTTCACCGCTACCTAAAATGGTTGCACCACTGATGCCCTTCAGATTTTTAAATATTTCACCCAGCGGCTTAATAACCGTTTGATGTTCGCCTAATAATTCATCAACAACAAAACCGGCTTTTTTACCCCCACATTGGACGACAATAATATCGTCCCTATGCCCCTCAGATGTACTTCTTTGTTCACCAAATAAGTCACTTAAATACATAAAGGGCAGAATTTCACCGCGCAAATTCAAATAATTTGCCCCTTTGCTTTCACCATCTAAAGATTTATCTAATTCAAGACATTCCTCTATGATGTCCAATGGCACAATATATTTTCCATCCCCTACACGTATTTGAAAACCATCGATGATTGCCAAAGTCAGTGGTAACCGAATGGTGATACTGCTGCCTACACCTTCTTCACTGGTTATCTCAATCGTACCTCGCAGTGATTCAATATTTGTTCGAACCACATCCATACCGACGCCACGACCTGATAGATTACTCACCTGATCTGCGGTAGAAAAACCAGCCGTAAATATAAGCTGATATATTTCCTGATCGGTTAATTGTTGGCCTTCTTGAATTAACCCATTTTGAAGCGCTTTACTGAGTAATTTCTCTTTTTGCAGACCTCGCCCATCATCTTTTATCCGGATGACAATACTGCCCGATTCATGAAAAGCATCTAAATTGACGATACCCTTAGCAGGTTTACCCGAAGCTATTCGCTCTTCAGGCAATTCAATACCATGGTCAATGGCATTTCTAACTAAATGCATTAATGGGTCGCCAATTTTTTCTATTAGGGTTTTATCTAATTCGGTATCTTCACCGCTAATACACAGGTCAATCTCTTTGCCAAGGTCGCGACTGACTTCACGAACAACACGATTAAAGCGGGAAAACGTTTCACCAATGGGCATCATTCGTAATCCCAATGCCGTATCCCGTACTTCTTCAACTAAGCGTAATAAGTTTTCCATTGCCTCATTCATCTTAGGATCAGCAAGTCGTATGGCACTTATTTCGGCATTCGCCGTACCAATAACCAATTCGCCCACTAAGTTCACTAAATTTTCAAGTTTACCTGCGTTAACTCGAATGGTTTGTTGTTCATTATTACGACTAAGTTTGTTTGTAGTCTGCTTATTTATTGCAGCATCAATGATGGTTTGGTCCACCACTTTTTGTTCAACGGCAATGTTCCCTAATCGAGATATTGCTGTGTTTTCACCACTCACAGTGACAGCATCGATCATCACATCTTGAATATTTAAAACACCGTCTATTTCTAATTTTGTCAACGCACCACAGGCCAGTAAAATATCCCCAAGACGTAAATCTTTTTCTGGCAGTTGCTCAATCAATTGTATATATCTTTCTATATAGCTATGAGGTGGAAGGATCCGGATTTTGCAATCATCTTGTACAAATTCAAATACGTCCTCTATTTCAGCCTTATTGCTGTTGGGAGCGTACAATGCTATCTCAAAACCCAAGTAACAGTTCTCAGCCTCAAACTCAGACCATATGGGGATAGCATCACCCATGATAATGATACTTTTAATGTCGCCTATTTTATTGAGGTATGAGATAAATGAAATGGGATCCATTCCATTACGTAAAGCATGAATTCCATAGCGCAATGATATATGCCAGTTTTGATTCTCAACCTCATCTTTGCCGCTCTGCTCTGTGTTTTCAATGGTGGGAGTTGTTGAATTACCTAAAACAGAATCAAGGCCCAAATAATAGTTTAACCGCTCTATAAGTGCGTCATCAGTTGTTTTTAGTGCTCCACTGATCTCAACAACACCATTTAAGGCACTGTCAACTAGCACTTCCAAATGGTCCCTACTTAACAAAAATAGCGAAACCAATTCTTTATCAAGGGGAAGGGTCCCCTCTCTAATATCACCTAATACACTTTCAACCACATGCGTAAATTCAACAACACTGTTTAATGCAAAGAGCCCTGCAGCACCTTTAATAGTATGAAAGGTCCTAAATAAATCATTAACCCCTTCTGCTGTTTCCTCTTTATTACTTAAATCATCTAAGCCCAGTAAGGCTTTCTCAGCAACCAGTAATAAATCTTCTGCCTCATCTGAGAATACTTGTAATCCTTCATCGGTCATACGTTATCTCCCAGATCAAAAAGACTATTAATACTATAACTTTTGAATAATTTAGTGACCACGCCACTGACAGCAGAAATCTTGAGCTCCTTGCTTTTTGAAATAAGCTCACGCCTTAACGCTAATATCAATTGAATACCCGCGGTATCAATTTCTTCAACTCCCCTCAAATCAAGCTCAAATTTTTGATAGAGTTCAATCTCGTGACTTATGGCGCTTTTAATCTCATTAATCGAATAAATGGTCATATCGTCTTCAATAGTCAACTTACATAACCCTTCAACATTGCTGTCTTGACTTATTTTAAGCGTCATTTGTTTTCCTATTTATCTTTTATTAAATTAATAAAGCGTTCAAGTTTAATGGATTTTTCATGAGACTAATTTCGATACGACATCTAATAATTTAGGTGGCTGAAAAGGTTTGACAATCCACGCTTTTGCACCAGCGGCTTTACCTTCTTGCATCATTGTTTGGCCGGCTTCAGTGGTTAACATGCATATAGGTGTGAATTTATACTCTGGTAGCTTTTTGACCTCTTTGACGAAGGTAATGCCATCCATAATAGGCATATTGACATCACTTACGATGAGATGAACCTTGTTTCCCGTTAGCTTATCTAAAGCGTTTTGGCCATCACAAGCCTCGATAACATCATAGCCGGCTCCTCGTAATGCAATTCCGACAACGCTTCGAACAGAAGCTGAATCATCGACAATCAGTATGGTTTTTGACATGTTTATTTATCCTCTAAAAAAATACAACTTCGCTATCGTTAGACGTTTCTTCATCAATGTCATAAGCAACTTCATGTGAAAATTTACGATGAAATTCACGTTCACTTGTGGTGGTATAATTAGCCGACATTTGCTCTAAAAAATTTTGAATATTAAGATTTTCGTGATTTGGGATATCCTCAGATAACTGTGATAGATTTCCTTTTACATGTCCCAAAATTTGTGATACTCGATCTTGAAACTGAAGGGACACCAACGTGTCTTCTATTTTCTTGCGAACACCTGAAGATAATTCTTCTAGGTTTTTAGCATGATTATCACGGGCCGCTTTGGTCTCATTATATTGCGCAATAACGGTTTTAATATTTTCATTGGCAGTAATAGTCAGTTTATTTCCGCTATCACTATCAATACTAAAGCTCTCTCTTATCTGATTAAACTGAGCATTCACATCGCTCACAGTAGTAATGATATTAGCGGCTATTTGACCTGAACGGTTGGCTAGGCTGCGCACTTCATCAGCAACCACAGCAAATCCACGCCCTCTTTCACCCGCTCTAGCAGCTTCAATAGCAGCGTTTAGTGATAAAAGATTGGTTTGAGAGGCTATGCCGCCTACATCACGGGCCATGTTTTCCAAACTTTCGGTAAAACTAGCAAGTTCGAAAATTTGCTCTTGGGATTTTACTCTCACATCGAGTAGATGAGATAATGTCTGGGAAACAGTATCTAATCGATCTTGTATTTGCGAAGAGGATAGTGCATCAACATCATCGCGTTTATTCACTATATTATTTAAATCATTAACCATCCCCACAAATCGTTCAGCGAGCTCATTCATTTCATGGGTAGATATGTCAATACAATTGCCTATTTGGTGAGACAAAATTGGCAAACAATCTTTACCCATAGACTCAAATGAGTTAATTGAAACCTTCAGTGTTTGCAGGTCATTTTCTAATTCAGATATAACTAATCTGAGCGCTTCATTATCCTTACTGGTTGCAGCGAGCATATTTTTCTTCAGAAAACCCAAATAAAATTCAGCTATTACCAAACTAAAGGCAACTGCCAAAACAATTAAAGAGTCACTAAAGGCCACTATTGTTAGAGCTATTAAACTTACTATCCCTGAAGGCAGTACAGCACTCACACCGCTTATTTTTTGCATATTTCTACCTTCTCTGGCTTTTTACGCTAAATAACGAAATTACGTAATCAATAAGCAACCAATTATAAATGCGACTTAAAGTGTTATTAATGTGTCATATGAATGCCACGTAAGTGTCATATAAGCCCACCTTCAATAAGTACAGACCCTACCATAAAGATCTCGTTGTAGATACTAAGTGATTAAAGTCACTCTTCAAATTATATCTAAATAGGTGTTCTTAAACCGATTATGTGGCCAACAAAACTACCCAGCGTTATTCTTCTGTTAAATCTTCCTTTATCTTTTAAGCGCATATAACAACTGTGTTACCGAATCTAACCCCACCAAATAAATGGATGGTCCTATTCCAGATCAATAAGCTATTTTATTGTTCTAATAAAACTTGATTTTATTTGTGACAAATACTGATCTCCCCACTAAATTTGTAGTCACTTTTACTTAGTAACCAAAGCAAGGTAAAAATATTATAAATAAAAATAACCAATGGATTTAAACGAGAATCGGTACACCAATTGGAAGAAAAGGCAACAATTTGTGGTACGTTGTTTGGGACGTATTGAACAATGATCGCTGATATGAACAGCTCAATGTCAAATAAATGATTATCAACAGTTGGTAAAGAAGAGCCAAATGTGAGGAAGATTTTATGTACACGTCTGTGTTTCCCCTCCTAAGACAGACTTCCATAAAGAAAACTTCTTAATGGAAGTCTCATGCAATAAAATCACTAGACGCTCACAACGAAATTGCATATTAACATCCAACCCGATCACCTAATAACATTGATGCCGATCACCTAATAACATCCATCCCGATCACTCAATAACATCGAAGCCGATCACTTTTTGGTTAAAATGTTATTCAGTGACCGGCTTAATGTTATTGCCCAACTTTTACTCTTTTTTGTCTGTCCAGTAGGTGTTTTTAACCGTTATTCTTTTCATTTTTGATGGTGAGAATAACTATGCCAATGGCACCTATTTCAATGCGTAAGTTAAAAGAGATTTTAAGACTCAAATACGGCTGTTTGCTCAGCCATCGAAAAATAGCCAAAAGCTTATCTGTTTCAGCGTCAATCGTGTCTATTTATGCCATTCGTGCCACCTCTCTTGGGATCACTAGTTGGCCGCTTGATGAAAAATGGAATGATGAGACGCTTCAACGAGCATTCTTCAAAACCAAACCTAAGAGCAAGGGCTACATCATCCCTAATTGGTCTGTCGTCCAGCAAGAGCTGAGGCCGAAAACGATGACATTGCAGTTATTGTGGGAAGAATATGGTGAGCGGTATCCAGAAGGTTTTTACAGCTACAACCACTTCTGTCGTCTATATAAAACATGGCTAACATGTCAAAAACCGTCCATGCGTCAAAACCATAAAGCAGGTGAAAAACTGTTTGTTGATTATTGTGGACCCACTATGAATATTGTGGACTCAACAACGGGTGAATGCCGCACAGCACAGGTTTTTGTGGCAGTCATGGGCGCATCTAACTACACCTTTGCAGAGGCTACGTTTAGCCAAAAACTCGAAGACTGGGTGATGAGTCATGCACGATGCTTTGAATTTCTGGGTGGCGTACCTGAATTGGTCATCCCAGATAACTTAAAAAGTGCCGTGACAAAAGCGTGTCGTTACGAGCCGGATCTGAACCCAACCTACCAACAACTCGCCGCCCATTACGATACCGTTATCGTGCCTGCCAGACCTTATAAACCCAAGGATAAATCGAAAGCTGAGGTGGGTGTTCAAATCGTTGAACGTTGGATAATGGCGCGACTTCGCAAGGAAAGCTTTTTTAGCTTGCGACAGTTAAATCTAAAAATACAGACACTTTTAACCGATTTGAATCAAAGGCAAATGAAAAAGCATCCAGGCTCAAGGCTATCCCAATTTGAAGCGATAGATAAACCCGCACTGAAACCTTTGCCGTCACAACCTTATCGCTACACCTTAGTGAAACAGGTCAAAGTGCATATTGATTATCACATCGAGATTGAAAAACATTACTACTCGGTGCCACACGCCTTGATCAAGAAAAAGCTAGAAGCACATGCTACGGGGCAACTGGTCACACTTTATCATCAAGGGGTACAAGTGGCCGTTCATCCAAGATCATACCGCGTGGGAGGTCACAGCACTCTGGATATCCATATGCCCATCGCCCATCAAAAACAGCAGCAATGGACCCCCGAACGATTTGAAAGTTGGGCAAGAAAATTCGGAAAATCAACCGAGCAATTTGTCATTCAACTCATGCAAACCAAAAAACACCCCGAGCAAAGTTACCGTGCCTGTATGGGCGTATTGAGTTTAGGAAAAAAGTTCACAGACAAACGACTTGAAGCCGCCTGCTACCGAGCGTTAGCAACAGGTGTTACGCGAGTAAACCAAGTGAAAGCTATCTTAGAGAAAGGGTTAGATAGCCAACCTCTACCGGAAAAACAGCTGGATCTTTTAAGTGAGATAGACCATCAAAATATCCGTGGCAATCATTATTACCACTAATAAAACCTAAGGAAACAACATGCAATCAGTGACGCAACAAATCAATACTCAATTAGTCATGCTAAAGCTAAGCGGCATACGTGATGCGTTATCACAACAAAGTGAACAACCCAATCTATACGTCGAACAAAGCTTCGAAGAGCGGTTATGTTTATTGCTTGACCATGAAATAACCCAGCGAGATCAACGTAAAATTGACCGACTGACCCGCCAAGCCAAATTTAGAGTGAACGGGACATTAGCACAGTTGGATTATGGTGCGTCGAGGCAGTTAAACAAAACGCAGATCCGCTCATTAGCGCAAGGTGAATGGCTTCGTCTTCACCAAAACATACTGATCACAGGAGCAACAGGTTGCGGTAAAACCTACCTTGCTTGTGCGTTGGGCCATAACCACTGCCAGCAGGGAAAGAACGTTTACTACTTCAGGCTCAAAGAATTGCTTGAAAAGATGTTTATGGCACAAGCGGATGGCAGTTATCGAAAGTTTATTAACAAACTCACGTCGGCGAATTTACTGATCTTAGATGATTGGGGATTAGAGCCATTAACGCCGCAACAACGCAGTGATTTACTTGAGTTAATAGATGCGAGGTATGACACAAAATCGACACTGATTGCGAGTCAATTACCGATAGAAAATTGGTACGATATGATCGGGGAATCCACGCATGCAGATGCGATCCTAGATCGGCTTGTTCACGGGGCAATTAAGTTAGAATTAAAAGGCGAATCCATGCGAAAAAAACTAAATTCCTTGACTGAAGCCGATCACACAAGTTAGATTTTACTGAGTTCTACTGGAAGACAAAAAAGTGATCGTCTTCAATGTTATTGACCGATCGGTTTCATGTTATTACGCAACGAAATGACATATTAGGGTTTAAATTAAGTGTTTTGAGCTAGGAGAAAAAGGCGTATTTACCTACAGACAAGCTCAAAATCACTTCGGCATACAATGAAGGAATACGGATTTAATATGGCTCAGGAAACATTGGATGAAAAAGCACCCTAATCTACCCACAGCCTCAACGCCCACAATACCCGAAGAAGTCTTCGTCAGTGATATAAAACTATTTAAGCTCTAATAAAGGCGTCTGGTGTCGTTAAAGTGCTCAATATGGCTATGATTACTATCAAAACGCACACGATGAACGAATGATCTGGAGACTTAAACAAGAATTCTTACTTTATCAATGCAATATACTAGATAACCTAATAATATTGGCTAAGCGAATTGATAAGCATTTACAACGAGATGCGGCCACATTTGAGTTTAGATATGAAAACACCTAACAAAGTGCATATAATAAAAAGCCTGCGATAATCGCTGGCTTAAATATTGTTAATTTATTCTAAGATGGGACACATAGGATTTTCAATATCCGCAAATTATGGCTCATTGGGACAACTTCAACACCCTATTCAATTACCCTGATGACGTACGCAAAATGATTTACACCACCAATGCGTTAGAGTCGATCAACGGTAATATTCGAAAGGCGTTGAAAAACGTAAGGGAGTCTCAGTTGATTATTCAGCCAAGAAGATGCTTTATGCTGTTTTCATAGATGCAAAAAGAACTGGACCATGCTGCTCAGAATCTGCCGACAGGGAATGTTACCATTTATGATTGAATTTATGTCTAGGCTTGATGTACAGATTTAACTAACGTCAGTTACACAAAACCTAGTACACCCTCGGGATATCTAAGGCTAACCATTACCTATTTTGCCCTGTTTTTTTCTATGAAATCACTAGTTTCACCCGCCAACCTTTCAGCCAACCAAAGTTTTATAATAGATTGCCTAGTAACGCCAACTCGATTAGCTTCCCTGTCAAGAGATTCCAACATCCATCCAGGAAAGTCAACAATCACGCGTTTTTGTTTCTGCGTGTTACGTACAACTTTTGATGTTTCTTGTACATCATCAGCAATAGATCCATTCTTGGATTTTGATTCTTCCATTCTTTATATTCCTCTTTTGCTGTCAACTATATTACCCGTATAACTCTAACTTTACCTTACAGGTTGTTAACCCAGAGTAAAATCAGTAAAGTGAAGGTAACAATACTTAGCACTTTTATTTTAAGGTTAATTATCAATACCCTTGCTTTCTTCAAGGTCATATTACGTACTTATACTAGAGTGTAAATATGAATTCAATATATGATATTAAATAATTAGCAATAGTGGAAAGTCTTGATTTTCATTCAACCGTCTTACATCTCACATTGATCAGACAAAATTGAATTATTTCTATTTATAATATTTCCTACAAGATCCCCAGTTTAGTACAATATCACCTCAACTTTCGAGGGCGATATGACAATAAAAATCAAGCGGTTAGACCATCATGGCATTGTTGCCGGCGTTATCGACGACTTAAATATGGTGTCCTTATTAGATAAGCACTTGCCACAAGATGATAAGCAGGAAATCCCCCCTGGCGAGGCGATTAAGGGCATGATAATGAATGGTTTAGGGTTTTCAAATCGCCCTTTGTCACTTAGCCCTCAGTTTTTTACCAACCTTCCCATAGAGCATTTATTTCGCGAAGGTGTTGATGCATCTCACTTTAACCGTCACAAGTTAGGACGAACCCTCGATCAGTGTTATGACTTTGGTTGTGAAAGCTTGTTTTCATTGGTATCGCATCAGGCCTGTGAAATAGAGGCTGTAGACTGCCAATTCAAATCGCTTGATACCACGAGTCATTCGCTAACAGGCGAGTATGCAGATGATGAAGGTTGTGATGAGCATGTTATTAGAATAACGCACGGTCACAGCAAAGCGCATCGTCCTGATTTAAAACAAGTTGTTCAAGAAATGATTGTTAGTCAAGATGGCGGAATACCTTTGGCCTGTAAGAATTGGGATGGTAATAGCGCTGATACGAAAGTGTTTAAAGAGCGCGCCAAGGCATTAGTCAAGATGGTTAAAACAGCGCCAAAGCCTAACTATTTAGTGGCTGACTGTAAGCTTTATCATAAAGATAACGCTGAATTTTTATCGCAACTAACATTTATTACGCTTATCCCATCCACTATCAAACTGGAAAAAACACTCATTAGCGAAGCGCTAGCGGCACAACAATGGACGACCATTGACGACAATTATCAGTACAGAGTCAATGAGGTTGAGCACATGGATATAAAGCAGCGGTGGATAGTGGTGAATTCAAAAGCCGCTGGTGAGCGCGCAACAAAAACAATGGGTAGGCAAACCGACCGAGCCAAGGAGAAGCTTGATAAAGACTTGTTTCATTTACAAGCCCAGCGTTTTATTTGTAAAGAAGACGCGCTAAAGACATTAGCGGCACTCAGCAAGCGTCAAAAATATCACCAACTGACCACGCTTGATTGCATTGCGCATAAGGTATATGAAGGAAAAGGCCGCCCTAAAAAAGATGCGCCCGTGAAGCAAATTGTGTGGCAAACGAGTGCTAATGTTGAGCAGAAAGACGAAGCAATTCAACATGCTATCGAACAAAAATCGTGTTTTATATTAGCCACGAATGCAGACAAGAAAGCCCTCACGCCTGAGGAAATCCTGCATCATTACAAGGCACAGTCTGCGGTAGAAAGAGGATTCAGATTCCTAAAAGACCCGCTGTTTTTTGTTTCATCATTGTTCATAAAAAAGCCGAGTCGCATAGACGCGTTGTTAATGATTATGACCTTATCTTTACTGGTTTACTCAATCGCGCAACGACGTATGCGAGCGAGCATGGAAAAAGCCAATAAGACCATCCCGAACCAAATTAATATACCCACCGCCACGCCCACCTTGCGCTGGGTGTTTCAATGCTTCGAAGGAATTAACTTCGTTCAGACTGAAGAAACCTATGATAAAACAAATATTTACTTAGATGGATTGGATAAACTAAGGACAAAAATTATTAATTTGATTGGAGGCCATTCGCTGCATTTGTATAATATTCAAAAAAGTAGCATGGGGGTCTGATCAATGTCAGTTACATGTTTGAAACTATCTAATATCACTAATTTTCAAGTCTCTTTAAGAAGAAGTATTTATCAAATAATACAAGGGAGGCGCCTTTTGAACAACTCTTAACCCCATGTTTAACATCATTTTATGTATCATTTTGTGTATTATCATGCCCTCTAATGTCCAAACGTAAATTAGGAGTTAACACGACTCTATTAAGGAGATGATGGTTTGTTACAAAGGACTTTATCTCAGCGAAAAATAATGAACATTAGTGAGAATGTCAATACTCGCTTGTATTCACTGTGAAACAAAGTCAACTGATTGGGTTACTGTGGAAAGTCTTTGAGCAAAGATGATATGACTACCATGCTTAGCTCACACTCTTTATCTAACGGAATGTTGGCAGCCTATAACTTAGCCAAAAACTCTTGGCCATTAACATTGCTTCTTTTAGCCATGAATTTAGCCGTTTTTTGGGCATCGTTGGCCAAAGCAAAACTGACTGGGTCAAGACCATTGCACACTAAACCGTTAGCAATTTGTTTAATACTTACGCCGCTATTTTTTATCGCAATATTCACTTTAATTAGTCTGTCACTTTTTATGGCTTCACATACTTTGACTAATTTGCTTTCAGTGACTGGGTCAATATAATTTGCTTGTGCGCTGCCCGCTAAAAGAATACCTGCAGTGATG
>JBLIEW010000072.1:0-23879 GCA_047633255.1 Colwellia sp. | reverse complement strand
CATTCCGAACTCAGAAGTGAAATGCAGTAGCGCCGATGGTAGTGTGGGAGTTCCCATGTGAGAGTAGGACATTGCTAAGCTTCTATTCAGAGAAGCCCGTTACGTAAGTGACGGGCTTTTTGCTGTGCGCCATTTAAAAATAACGCCAAGGGTAGTGTGACTTATATAAGGTAAGCCCATGTGACCCTTCGACAAGCTCAGGATGAACGGGGATAGGGACAACCATCTATTCAGAGAAGCCCGTTACGTAAGTGACGGGCTTTTTGCTGTGTGCTTTAACCCTTCGACTAGCTCAGGGTGAACGGTGGTAGGGTAGACTCAGTAGCCATGCTTGGGTCAAACCAAACTCTTCGCGCAAAGTATATCTGTTTGCTATGAGCCCGAGGGTTTATTTACTATTAGGTAATAAACTTCTGACTTGGTTAAGCGCTTCTACGGAAAAACCCTCATCATACATATATATAACTATTCCCTTTTCATTTAACAGTACCACCCTGGCACTATTTGGATTTTCATTACCCGTGTATGCTTGTACTTTTTCACCGTCTCCGTAAACCGTGATAACGCCTTTCCATAGTGATTTAGGGCTCCCTGCACGCATGCCATTGTCGATTATGGTGCTAAACATCTGTGGAAACATTCCCTGAATAGTCGGTATTTCATAAACATCGACTACAGTATTTGTCATATCTAAACCAATTAACCATCTATCAATATCAAATTGTGAATTTTGTTTATAACCAATTAATAATAAGGTGGTACTACCTTTAAAATCTTCCGGAATATTAACCATTTTTTCTTCAAGGCTTTTGCCGCTAATAGAAGGAAAGGGCTTACCTGTGATAGATTGGTTAACATAATTGGTGCTGCAGCCTAGGGTTAAGAAAGCAAAAAAGCAGATAAGTAAAAGTCTCATTAAAAATTCCTTGTGAGTAAATACAAACGACATCTATTAGGATAAAAGATTAGTACGTTATTTCAATGTATTTAGCCCACAATTACGTAATAATATTTAAGTTTATAATTAATCCAAAAAGCTACTTGTAACGTATAGTGAAGACGGTACTTAATTAATACGACACACAAAAAAATTATGATCAAAAAACTTATATTCGGTCTAACTATTTTACTGTCTTTTTCCTCCTTCGCTGACAAACCTAAAGATACGTCAGGCTTTTTATATGGCCTTGGTTTAAGTACCGATAAAGAAATTTACAAAGGCTATGACAGACGTAATCTGTTTTTACCTATAATAGGCTATAGAGGCGAAAAGCTTAATGTTTTTGGACCATTCGTTAGTTATGAAGTTCAAAAGTTTGCAGGTATCAAAATTTTAGTTCAAGCAGCACCTAGATTTCAAGGGTACGATGACACTGATAGTTATATTTTTGAGGGGATGGCTGACAGAAAGTTCTCCATGGACGCTGGTATAGGATTAAATTATCAAAAAAATGATTGGAAAATTAATTTTTCATCGATGTTTGATGTGCTAGATCGATCAAATGGATTTGAACTGACTTCATCCATTGGCCATACCTTCCGTTTTGGTCCTTTTTTTATAGAGCCTAAAGTGACATTTAGCTATTTAGACAGCAATCATGTCGATTATTACTACGGCGTTAGTCAATATGAAGTTAATGCCAATAGAACAGAATATTCCGGTGAAAGTGCCTTAAATACAGGTATTGGCCTTTTAATGTCCACCCCTATCTTTTGGGGAGGCTATACCCAAATTAACATACAGCGTACTTGGTTTGATTCAGCAATCACTGACAGCCCGTTAGTTGAAGATCATTCTAATTTAACTTTCAGGCTTTTATACACCAGAAATTTTTAACACTTGCTAGTAATCTAAAATAAGATTTAAAACGTAGTAAGTATAAAGTTCTTAATTATTATTCTTATGCTGTTCAATTTAATTGGTTTTAACATATCTTGGTTTGGCTTGGTCCTTCTAGGAAAAACTTTTATTCCGTTCGCCTTATTTTGGTTAGGATTGCATTTGTACTTTTGCAAAAAGCCCCTAGCCGAATTTAAATTAATTTTATCGATAACACTTATTGGTACCCTAGTTGATTCAACATTGCTGTTTTTAGATGTTTTACAGTTTCACGATAGAATGATTATTCCATTTTGGCTAATAACATTGTGGGCTACTTTTGCTGCGACAATAGCCCACAGCTTAAAATTTTTAGCAAATTCAAAAATATTACAATTCACTATTGGCTTTATATTCCCTCCGTTAAGTTATATAGGTGGTGCCTCTTTATCCGCAGTTGAGTTTGGCTATAACCTATTAGTAACTTATTTTATATTAGCGTCTATTTGGGGGGGCTTAATAGTGTTGTTTTTTTCTTTGAAAGAAAGGTTCTATTTTCAAGAGATTCAAGAAACTCAGGAGGCAGCAAATGATTAAGTTGTTTTTTATTACCTTTTTATGGATTAGTTCATTAGATGTTGTAGCAAATGAGAATAATGGAAACAGTTTAGTGGTAGGTAAGTTACCAATAGACACGTTACCTCATTACTTTAGTGAGTTAAATTTTAAAGAGGTTGGTAGCGCTAAATTTTCGGTGTTATTTTGGGATATCTATAACAGTACACTCTATACAAAATCTGGTAGCTACTTACATAATAGTTCACCCGATTCGCTTTTTTTTGAAATAGAGTATCTAAGGGATATTACCAGCAATGATTTAGTTGACCGTACGATAGAGCAATGGAAGTATCTAGAGATTGCAGAGTCAGAATACAGTCAATTTGTCCCAACATTAAAAGCAATATGGCCCGATATTTCGTCAGGTGATAAATTGGCTTTGCTATTACAAAACAATCAGTCGGTATTTTATTTTAATGATATAAGGGTAGGGAATATTGAAGCAAAAGAGTTCAGCAAATTATTTCTAGATATATGGCTTTCACCCAAAACTAGCGAAACAAAATTAAGAAATCAATTACTCGGAGAAATAGAATAATGCTAAAAATATTTAAAATTATATCGCTATCTATATTTGTCACTTTAGTTACCAGTTGTAGTTCTGAGATCTCTGATTATCAAAAGACTGATCCTAAATTTGATATTAAAAATTACTTCACTGGTGAGTTTATCGCATTTGGAATGGTGCAAGACTATTCTAACCAAGTGACTCGTCGATTCTGTGTTGAGTTAAATGGCACATGGAATAATAACCAAGGTCAACTTGCAGAAGTGTTTTATTTTGATGATGGTGAAGTGAGTTATAGAACTTGGCAGTTAACTAAGCAATTAAATGATGAATATACCGGCTCAGCAGAAGATGTTGTTGGCATAGCAAAAGGGAAACAATCAGGTTTTGCATTTCACTGGCAGTATGAGTTATTAGTTCCAATAGAGGGTGAAGCGTACAGTTTTGATATGGACGATTGGATGTATCAAATTGATGAGAATCGCGTTTTTAATCGCACTACAATGAATAAGTTTGGAGTAAAAGTAGCTGAGATTACGTTGTTTTTTGATAAAAACACACCATCAAAACAGTGTCAAATACCTCAACAACGTAATTAGTACCTCAACTTACGTTATTAAATTTGTTAGTGCTTCTTCAACTTTTGAATATTTAAACGAAAAACCAGAATCTATTAACTTGTCAGGTACAACATTTTGACCAAATAATAATAGATCTGACATTTCGCCTAACAGTATTTTTAATAGCCATGCCGGTGTTGATAAAAGACAAGGACGATTTAATGTAGAGGCCAAAGCATGAGTAAAGTGGTAGTTGTTAACAGGATTTGGCGCGGTTAAGTTTATAGCGCCATGTAACGTTTCATTTTTTTCTATATGCGATATTCCAGCAACCATATCTTCTAAATGAATCCAAGACATCATTTGCTCTCCGTCACCTATTTTACCACCCAAGCCCAATTTAAAAGGCGGTATCATTTTACCTAAAGCACCACTCTTTTTGGCCAATACAATACCGGTGCGTAAAATAGCGACCCTTGTTTTTTTTGTTACCGCGGCTAAGGCAATGTTTTCCCATTCTGAACAGACATGGTGGGTGAATTCGTGATGAAAGTCTTCAAAGTTTTCATTTATTGGCTGTTTATTTTGTCTTCCATAAATACCAATAGCACTGCCTGAAATAAACACACTCGGTGGGTTTTTTGCCTGATTAATCAGATCAACTAGGTGTTGGGTAATACGCCAACGGCTTTGGCATATTTTGTCTTTTTGGGGGGCAGACCAGCGTTTATCTGCGATAGCTTCACCAGCTAAATTTAAAATAACATCACTGTTCTCTATATCTATAATTGATAACTCATCAACACAATTTATCTCACTACCTAACAATTTTTTAGCATTTATTTTATTTCTGGTAAGTACGGTTATTCTTGAGGTTTCCTTAGGTAATTCATCAATAAAAGCCTTTCCTATCAATCCTGTACCGCCAGTTATTAGATAATTCATAATCAATCCTTTATTAGTGTTTTAACTCATTCAATACGTTGTTTCTTATTTTAAGATCACTGAGATATTTATATATGTTTTTTTTGATTATTTATGATCTTTGATGATTTATTGACCGTAAGTCATTTGGTAATCTACTTGGTATTAATCAATGAAGGAAGCAAAATGAAATATTTTAAAATATTAGGTATCACACTTTCAAGTGTAATATTCTTGCAAGCTTGTAATGATAATGACGATAATGTAACCACTCCCATAGCAGAGCCCAATACAATTGTCGATACGGCAATAAGTAATGGTAACTTCACAACATTAGTTGCTGCACTTGATGCCGCAGGACTGGTTTCAACGCTAGATGATGCCAATAGTACTTTCACTGTATTTGCTCCTACTGATGCTGCATTTGCATTACTTGGACAAGAAACTATCGATGCTTTACTGGCTGATAAAGAAAAATTATCAGATATTCTTACCTATCATGTGATTAGTGGTGAAGTTGATGCCGCCATGGCTGTCTCTTTAGCAGGCACAACCGTGGCTATGTACAACGGCGATGCATTAGCCTTGTCTTTAGATGGTGATAATCTACTTGTGAATACAGCAACAGTAATCACTGCAGATATTCAAACAGATAATGGTATTATTCATGTGATTGATGCCGTACTTCTTCCGCCAGCAGACAAGGGCGAAGCCACAATGAACATTGTTGAAACAGCTGTAGACAATGGCAATTTCACCACGTTAATTGCGGCTTTAAAAGCAACCGATTTAGATCTTGTTCTAGCGGATGAAACCCGAGAATTTACAGTTTTTGCGCCAACAGATGATGCGTTTAAATTCATTAGCGAAGCAACAATTACCACCTTGCTTGATAATCCGGAAGTTCTTTCGCGTATATTACTACAACATGTCCTAGCTGATAACTCGGTTAACTCTATTAACGCATACTCATTAAATGGTGCAATGGTTGATACCGCATCAATGGCAAAAGTAGGGTTAAAAATCAACTCAACAACAAATAGTATTATGTTCGGTGGTGCTAATGTTGTCATAAAAGATATTTATACAACTAACGGCATTATTCACGTTATCGATGTGGTGATTGTTGGTGATGTTGAGATCCCCGCTCCATTAACTAGTTTAGTTGATGTAGCAATGGCTAATGGTGGCTTTACTACTCTTGTTTCTGCATTACAGTCTACAGGGTTAGCAGCAACATTAGCCGACCTTAGCAATAACTTTACTGTTTTTGCACCGTCAGATGCCGCATTTGATAAGCTACCTGAAAGTACTTTAGAAAATTTAACGGTTGAACAACTAACTGATATTTTACTTTACCATGTTGTTTCTGAACAAGTGATGGCCGATGCAGTTATTAGACTTGCTCAATCCACTGAAAATAATACAGAGACAGCCAACAAAGATAATATTTCATTGTCATTTGTAGACTCAACATTATTTATTAATGGATCAAAAGTGAGTACAGCTAATGTTATGGCCGCAAATGGTGTTATTCATGTGGTTGATAACGTCATTCTTCCTCCTGCCAAAATGGGCATGCCAACACAGAATATTGTTGAAGTCGCCTTAGCCGATCCAGATAACTTTTCTACATTAGTTGAAGCGTTAACTGCTGCAGACCTTGTTACAACACTTTCAAATGAAGAGTCGACTTTTACTGTCTTTGCTCCAACCAATGCAGCCTTTGAAAAAATTGCGGCAAATGACTTGTCAGCTTTATTAGAGGATACAACAGCGTTAACAGAAGTATTACTAACCCATGTGGTGAATGGTTCTGCTATTGGCTCTTTAGATGCCTTTGCTGCTAATGGCAAAATGCTCATGACAGCTTCAGATAAAAAAATTAGTGTGATGATTGATACAGACACAGGCCAGTTAATTATTGGTGGCGCTAATGTTGTTATCTCTGATATTTATACTACCAATGGTGTTATCCATGTGATTGATACAGTAATACTGGATTAATTTTTACAATAGTATGATGAAAATATATAACCACATTGAATTTTTACTCGTACTTTGCCCCTTATTTAGGGGCTTTTTTTATGCTAACTATGATCACATTTGCACTTTGCTACGTATATATTTACATAACTCATCAAGCATATAATTAATGAATACTCTCAATATAAATCCACATTTACCCATTTTTCCACTACCTGTATTTCTTTTACCTGGAGGTATAACTCGTTTAAGAATTTTTGAGCAGCGGTATTTAAAAATGATCCAAATCGCATCCAAAGGTAGTGGTTTTGTGATCGTATCAAATAGCATTAATTCAACTAAAGAATCTAAAGAATCTACAGTAGCAACACCAGATGATGAGTGGGGCAGTTGGGTGGATATCATTAATTTTGATCAAGGAGATGATGGTGTTTTAGAGGTTGATGTTAAGTGTAAAAATTTAGTGCAACTTTTATCTATTGATAAAGATGAAGACAACTTGCATTTTGGTGAGGTTAAAATAAGTTCTCATTGGTCTCAAAGTGAAATAAAGACTGAAAATATTTCTTTATTTCACAGTTTAGTCTCAGTATTTGAACAAAGCCCCTTGTTAGAAAGTTTGTATAAAGATGACATGACAGCTAATACCCACTGGGTGATTGCTCGTTGGTTAGAAATATTACCCATTAATCTTGAAGTTAAAACATTATTTTCAAAAGATGATTCATTTCAAACAGCCCAAGAGTTTGTTCACTCAATTGTTTTATCAAATAAAAAACAATAAAAAGCAATAGAATAAATAAAAGTGATCCAAAGTTAATCCGTATCGTATGTATAGATATAACTTATAATGGAGCACAGTGGATATGCAAGTCGCATCAATATATTTGCCAAATGATTCGATAAATGCTACTTCTAGCAGGATGTCTAATCAAATAAACCACACAGAATTGTGCCAATGGCTAACTGCCGTTGCAACGCACCGTGACAAACAAGCATTTACTCATTTGTTTCATTTTTTTTCACCTAAAATACAGCGTATTGCTAAAGTTAAAGTAAATACAGACGCCCAAGCAAATGAAGTAGTACAAGAAACCATGGGTAATGTCTGGAGAAAAGCACACCTTTTTGATGGCAACAAAGGTGCAGTAACTACTTGGGTATACACCATAATGCGTAATGTCACTTTCGATATGCTGCGTAAAGTTAAATCCAATAGAGAAGACACCCTTAGTGATGACATTTGGCCACTCGCTGAAGCTGAAAATAGTCAAGAAACTGATTTTACTGATCATTTAGCCAATAAAAAATTACGCTCTGTTATTGATAATCTTCCAGAAAATCAACAACAAGTCATTAAAGCGTATTATTTTATGGAAATGTCTCAGGATCAACTTGCTATTCACCTAAACTTACCGCTAGGTACTATCAAATCTCGTTTACGTCTAGCTTTGGGTAAACTTAAAGCGCAATTAGGAGAAAGCCATGATTAAACATCACCCTAAATTTGAACTAATACAAAGTTTTGTTAATGGCGAGCTACCAGCATCTTTATCGGCTGGTATAGCGATACATGCTGATATGTGCCCTGAGTGCCAACAGCAAATAGCACAACTAACAGAACAACTATCATACGCCAGCTTTGAAGAGGTTTACCTTGATAGATTCATCGTAGATGAGTCACAGGAAGTAGATAATGTTGGTAATGTAGATTTTGAAAAAGCAATTGCTGCGATAACTGAATCTAATGATATTGATATCATTAAGGCAAAAGTTGAAAAAAGCATTACTTTTAAAGACCAAGTGTATTCGTTACCGCCGGTATTAAATAACATGGTACTAGGTAAAACGGCAAATGTAGGGAAATTGGCTAGAGCACGTATTCAACTGGATGAAAATGAAATACACAGTAGTTTATTACACATTGAACCGGGTGGCTCTGTTCCTGAACATACTCATAATGGTTTTGAACTAACGGTTTTAATAGCAGGTAAATTTAGTGATGAAGAAGGTGAATATGTTCCGGGTGATTTTATTATGCTAGATAAAAAACATCAGCATCATCCTGTGTCTGAAAAAGGCTGCTTGTGTTTCACTGTAGCTAACGACTCGTTGCATTTTACTCAAGGCATTAATAAATTACTTAACCCTATAGGTACTTTTATTTATTAACATCGAATGAAATTTTATTGACATTGAATAGCATTTATTAATACTAGGTACAAAGGTTTAATTTTAAAGAGAAATTAGCATGATCCATTCAGTTGATAAAAAAGATCTTCAAATAGGTATCAGTGCATGTCTAGTTGGTGAAAAAGTTAGATTTGACGCGAGTAATAAGCCTTCTAATTTTTGTATTCACGAACTTGGTCAGCATGTTACCTACAAAACATATTGTCCTGAGGTCGCTATTGGTTTACCTATTCCAAGGCCAACCATACGACAAATAAAACATAATGATTTAATACAAGTTTCTCAACGTGATGGCACCGGAGATGTAACCGAAGCACTTCAAGCGTATGGGAAAAAAATAGCAAAAATGACTAAAAACCTAAGTGGCTATATATTTTGTGCTAAAAGCCCTAGTTGCGGTATGGAACGAGTAAAAGTGTATAGCCCAGAAGGTAATTCACTTAAATCAGACGGTATTGGCCTTTTTGCAAGAGAAATAATGGCTGCTAACCCGTTATTGCCTTGCGAAGAAAATGGTCGTTTAAATGATCCTCTTATTAGAGAAAACTATGTAGCCCGCATATATGCCTACAAGCACTGGCAAAATGTTGAAGCATCAGGTTTAACAAAGCATAAGCTTACAAGTTTTCATAGCCAGTATAAATACACAGTGATGAGTCATGATCTAGTGGCTTATAAGTATTTAGGACAGTTATTAGCAAGAGCAGACTTACCACTTGAACAAATGGCATCTGAATATATTTTGGGCTTAATGACAGCGCTTAAGATTAAAGCCACACGTAAAAAGCATGCAAATACGTTAGCCCATATTCAAGGATACTTTTCAAAGCACTTACAGGCCAACGAGCGAAAAGAATTATGTGAACAAATAGATGCTTATCGTTCAGGTTTAATACCTCTAATGGCGCCATTAACCTTGATAAATCATTATTTATTGCAATACCCAAAAGAGTATTTGGCAAAACAGTCCTATTTGTCACCGTACCCTGAGGAGTTAAGACTTAGGTATGCTTATTAACTTTCATTTTACACATTAAGGAAATCCCTTGTTACTTTGGTTTCGAAACGATCTTAGAACCCATGATAACCCCGCCTTACACTTCTTTCTAAGCGAAGTCAGTACTCAGAAGCTCTTAGCTTCTGATACTCCACGTAAGGCGGTTTTTTTTATTTCAGAAAAACAATGGCAAAAACACCATTGGTCAGCGATTAAAATAGACTTAATCAAACGACATGCCTATTGGCTTGTAGCAGAACTTGCCCAATTTAATATTGAACTTGAGATAGTAGAAGTCCCTGACTTCTCGGCGCAAATAACCTATTTGAGTGACTATTGTGCCCGTAATAATATCAGTCATGTCATCGCTAACAGTGAAGTTGAAATAAACGAACAACAACGAGATAAAACTTGTATTGAATTAGGTATTCCCCTTCAATTATTTGAAGCGGATGTCATCGTCCCCAAAGGTAAAGTACTCAATAAATCGGGCGAAATGTATAAAGTATTCACCCCTTTTAAAAGAGCGTGGTTAACTTATGTTAAAGATCATGGTTTTGAATACTTAGGACGAACTGAAACAGGGAGAGCTGAAACAGAAAACTCCGTGAAGCCATTACATGAGGCAATAAACGAAAACAGCACAGAAGCGACATCTACTAGCCATACTCTCTCAAGTCATTGGCCTTTAGCGTCAGTGATGGAAAACGACGTACTACCTAACTTTATTCAACAAAAACTGGACTTATATAACGACCAACGAGATATCCCTTCAATTAAAGGCACATCAGGACTATCTCCTTATCTTGCTATTGGTGCGATTAGCCCTCGATATTTACTTTTTGTGGTACTTAATCATTATCCTGACTTGTTAACCGCGTCAGACTCACCAAAGTTTAGTTGGGTAAACGAATTGATTTGGCGTGAATTTTATCGAAATTTATTATTTCATTTCCCTGAACTGTGTAAACACGAGTGCTTTAAAGATAAATACAGCATGACCGCTTGGCATAATAATTTAGCTTATTTTAAAGCCTGGTGCGAAGGAAGAACAGGTTACCCCTTAGTTGATGCTGCCATGAGACAGTTAAATCAAACTGGGTGGATGCATAACCGTCTTAGAATGGTGGTTGCTAGTTTCTTAACTAAACACTTGTTAATTGATTGGCGATGGGGTGAACAGTATTTCATGGAGCACTTAATTGATGGTGACTTAGCCGCTAACAATGGCGGTTGGCAATGGGCAGCCAGTACCGGTTGTGATGCTCAGCCCTATTTTAGAATATTTAACCCCACACGACAGAGCGAAAGGTTTGATCCAAAAGGGCACTTCATTCGTAAATACCTTCCAGAACTAAAAGAAATACCCGATAAAGAGATTCATTCTCCTCATCGTTTTATTGAAAAAAGTAATGTAGATATTTATTGGCCCACTATCGTTGAACATAAAGAAGCGCGTTTGATGGCATTAGATTTTTACAAGTAACTTAATTGTATAAGTAGTGTTGTCATTGTCAGCGCTAATCATTAGCTAATTGCGAGAGTTTTATAATGAAGAGCAACGTTGAAGACACTTCTAAAACTAACAACGAGATTATTGGGGTAAAGCCTAAGTGGTTAGTTAATTTTATTGATAATTATAGCCAGCTTTCAACGGATAACTTAGAATTACTTGAAAACATTTATCATAAAGACATTACCTTTATTGACCCCTTACATAAAGTACAAGGTTTTGAAAACTTACAACAGTATTTCTATGGCCTTTACGAAAGTTTAACTAGCTGCTGTTTTACAATTGATCATCTATTTGAAGAAAACAACGAAGCCGCTATTTATTGGACAATGTCTTACCAACATCCTAAATTAAATTCAGGGAAATTGGTTATTGTTAAAGGTCATTCGCATATAAAAGGAGAGAACGAAAAAGTTATTTATCACCGTGATTACTTAGATGCTGGCGTGATGCTGTACGAGCAATTACCATTTATTGGTAGAGTCATTCAATGGATAAAAGCAAAGGCAGCTAAATAATGCATATTAATAAAAAGGTGCTAATCACAGGGGCTACCTCAGGCATTGGTGGGGCATTGGTCGCTCAATATAGTGAGCATAATCACACGGTAATAGCGTGTGGTCGGCAAGCTGAAAAACTGTCAACCTTGTGTCAAAATAATCAAGCTAGCGCAACGTTGCAGTTTGATATCACCAACGAAGATCAAATTAAAGACGCAGCAGCAAAAGTCAGTGAACTTGATATTGTCATTTTTAATGCAGGTGACTGCTTATATATAGATGATGTTATGGCGTTTGATGCCAATTTATTTGCCAAAATCATTAATACAAACTTAACGTCATTAGGTTATTTGGTTAAGCATTTTTTGCCAAAAATAAATAAAGGCGGACAGCTGGTCTTTATTAGCTCAATTGCCAGTCAGTTACCTTTTCCAAAAACTGAAGCTTACGGCGCGTCAAAAGCCGGTGTTGATTACTTTGCAAACTGCTTACGTCTTGACTTAGTCTCCCATGATATAAACGTTACGCTTGTACACCCCGGCTTTATTAAAACCCCATTAACAGATAAAAATGATTTCCCTATGCCTTTTATATTAACGGCAGACGAAGCGGCTACACGAATTTATCAAGGGGTAGAAGCTAAAAAAAACTATCTCCATTTTCCTAAACGTTTATCGCTTTTATTAAAGTTATTTCGCCTACTCCCTAACAAAGTATGGCAATCACTTATTCTCAGGACTTCATAAATGAAAAATATTGCCATCATTGGATCGGGCATCTCGGGATTAACGACTGCTTATTTACTGGCAAAAAAGCACAAGGTGACTGTGTTTGAAAAAAGTGAACATATCGGCGGTCATACCGCAACAGTTGACGTTGAAGTTACCGGTAAGTCTTATGCCATCGATACTGGTTTTATTGTTTTTAATAATAAAACCTATCCAAATTTTTTAGCTCTGTTAGACGAAATAGGTGTTGGGAAGCAAGAAGCAGAGATGAGTTTTTCGGTGCACAATACAAAAACAAAATTAGAATACAACGGACACAATTTAGATACACTTTTTGCCCAACGCCGTAATTTATTTAGACCAAAATTTTGGCGCCTAGTGAAAGAAATATTACGCTTTAATAAATTATGCAAAGAAGCCTTCGACTCTCAACAATTTAATGAAGCTGACACCTTAGGTGATTTTTTAATTGAGCATAATTTTAGCCAATTTTTTGCTGAACATTATATTTTACCGATGGGCGCTGCCATTTGGTCTAGCTCATTAACGCAAATGGAAGGGTTCCAATTCCAATTTTTTGTGAAATTCTTTCACAATCATGGATTATTAAATATCGCCGATAGACCGCAATGGTATGTTATCCCTAAAGGCTCACGCAGTTATTTATCACCATTATGCCAATCATTTTCTGACAGAATAAGAGTTAATTCAGATATTAAATTCATCACGCGAAACAATGACAAAGTACAATTGCATTTTAGTGATTTAGATAATGAGAAAGGTGATATAAATGATATAGGTGATTTAAATAACCAGAAAGCACACGTAGAAGAATTTGATGAAGTGGTGTTAGCTTGTCATTCAGATCAAGCACTGGCTCTTTTAGCCGATCCAAGTAGTGAAGAGAGTGCCATTCTCAGTGCTATGCCCTACAGTGAAAATTCAGTGGTACTTCATACCGATATTAGCTTGTTGCCGAAACGAAAAAAAGCGTGGGCAAGTTGGAATTATCAACTCAGTGCTGATCGTGATAAACCAGCAAGTGTTACTTATAACATGAACATTTTACAAGGATTAAACAGCGAGCATACTTTTTGCGTCACACTTAATCAACGTGAAAGTATTGCACCTGAAAAAATACTACGTGAATTTACTTACCATCATCCCACTTTCTCCCTTGAATCCATTGGGGCTCAGCAACAACGTAAACAAATATGTGGTCAACGTCATACCCATTATGCCGGTGCTTATTGGCACAGTGGTTTTCATGAAGATGGGGTCAGAAGTGGTGTGGAAGTTGCCCAACGATTCGATTGCTTTTTATCTAGCTATAAACCACAAGACGATTAGTCATGAAATCATTGAAAAACAGTCAAATTTACCTTGGCAATATAAATCATCGACGTTTATCGCCTAAAAAGCATAGCTTTAATTATGCGCTCTATATGTTGGCATTAGACACCAGTGAAATGGAAAAACACCATAGCCCAAGCTGGTTATTTGGCTTTTCTAAATTCCATCCACTTGGATTTGTTGAAAAAGATTACATTAGAAGTGAACCAGGATCACTTGACCAACGTATTAGGAATAAAGTGAGCGAGTTAGGAGGCGATATAGATATATCTCGAATCCTTATGTTAGTTCAAGTGAGATGTTTCGGTATTTATTTCAGCCCCGCAAATTTTTACTTTTGCTATGACGAAAACGATAATTGCACTCATATGCTTGCAGAAGTCAGTAATACCCCATGGAATGAACGGCATTATTATTTGGTTGATTTACAAACTAAAGGTGAAAATTTCAGTGAAAAATCTTTTCAAGTCTCTCCCTTCATGGACTTAGATATGTGTTATTTCTGGCAGGTAAAGCCACCAAGTAACGAGGCAGAAAAATTAGTTGTGAATATTGAAAACAAACGTGAAAATTTGCAAAGCGGTAAAATGGATAAACTATTTGATGTTAGCTTAATAATGCGTAAAGAAGAATTTTCACAAAAGAGTTTATTACGTGTTTGGTGTCAATTACCGGTGATGACTATTAAGGTTGTTTTTGGCATTTATTGGCAGGCATTAAAAATTTTTATTAAAGGCATTCCGTTTATCGGGTATCAAAAATCAGGTTAAATAGTAACTTGTTACTGAATAGAAATCAGGAGTATCAAATGGAACAAATTGAAGATTTAGCCGTTTTTGAAAAGGCTAACTGGTTAGATAAACGCTGCCGTTCTATCGTTCATTCTGTTTTTGAAAAACTTAGCTACGGTCAATTAGAAGTTGTGGAGGGGTCAACACATTTACTCTTTCCAAAATCAACAAGTGAACCAGGCATGAAAGGTAAAATACACATCCACCATGCCAGTGTTTATAAAGACTTTGTTAAAGGGGGCAGTATCGGTGTTGCTGAGGCATTTATTGACGGTAAATGGAGTAGCCCTGACTTAACATCTGTCATTCGTATTTTTGCCAAAGCTCAGCAGCAAACCGATGCCTTAGATCAGAAAAAATCTTGGCTGAATAAAATTAAAAACTCACTATTTCATTGGCAAAATCGCAACAGCCAATCAGGGTCTAAACGTAATATTCTTGCTCATTACGACTTGGGTAACGAGTTATACACACGATTTTTAGATCCCGAAATGATGTATTCCTCTGCAATTTATCCGACTAAAGAGGCGACACTTGCACAGGCACAGTTACATAAATTAGAGACTATTTGTCAGAAATTAGAATTAACTTCTACAGACCATCTGCTTGAAATAGGTACTGGTTGGGGCGGTTTAGCTATTTATGCAGCACAACATTATGGATGTAAGGTCACGACAACGACTATTTCTGACGCACAATTTGATTACGCTAATGCACGAGTAAACCAGCTAGGATTGTCTGATAAAATTACCTTATTAAAGAAAGATTACCGCGAACTGACTGGAACATACGACAAAGTTGTTTCAGTAGAAATGATTGAAGCCGTTGGACTTGAATTTCTACCTAGTTTCTTTCAACAATGTAACGATAGATTGAAAACGGGTGGAAAATTACTGATTCAGTCAATCACCATTGCAGATCAACGATTTGAGTCTTATAAAAGCAATGTAGATTTCATTCAACGTTACATTTTTCCCGGAGGCTTTTTACCGTCAATAACAGTGCTATCTCAACATATTACAGCGCATTCAAATATGACTATTGAATCCTTAAGTGATATCGGATTAGATTATGCAAAAACCTTAGCTGATTGGCGCACTGCCTTTTTGAATAAATGGACTGAATTGACAGAATTTGGTTACGATGAAGAATTTAAGCGCTTATGGCTGTATTACTTAGCTTATTGTGAAGGAGCTTTTTTAGAAAGAGCTACCAGTACAGTTCATTTGGTCGCTAGGAAGTAACTATAACAAGTTGCGAAGCAAAAAAGTGCTGTGTAACTTATTATTCACAATTAAGTTCTAACAATTAACTTTGTGCACAACCTCCGTTTAGCAAAGGTAAATCTACTTCACATGCTGACTAATAATCAGCATGTTCCTCTATTTAGCTTCGATTAGCATCTTCTTGGTGAAATTTTAACAGCTCAAATACTCTCAAATAGATTTCTCGATTGGTAATAGGGACAGTCTATGCGTGGTTGTAAAATATCTATTGTGTTACTATTAGCGTTTAATTTTTTCAGTGTTGATTTAGTGCGCTAGCTTTTTATATCCGTATTCATAATAAATAAAAAACTAGGCTAAATATAACTTCATTGTCTCTACCGTGAACGATAGCCAAACCATGCTCATATTATTGTGTAATGTAAATATTTATGCACCCAGTCCCCTTGGTATTAAAGATGTTCTTATTGCCGGTAATAAAATTGCGGCAATTTATGATCATGGCCAGGGTGAAATTACCATTCCTAAACAGTGGCAAGTCGAGGTTATTAATTTTGATGGCGCTATTTTAACGCCTGGCTTTATTGATAGTCATGCCCACATTACGGGCGGTGGCGGTGAAGCAGGTTTTGCAACGCAAGTACCTCCTGTTGGTCTAACTGAATTTACTCATGCCGGTGTAACTACCGTGGTTGGTTTACTCGGTACTGATGATACCACCCGTAGTACTGAAAATTTATTAAGTCGAGTTTATGGGCTGCGTGAAGAAGGATTATCGGCTTATTGTTGGACCGGAGGATATCACTATCCTTTAACGACTATAACCGGGAGTGCCAAGTCAGATATTGCTTTTCTTGAACCGGTTATTGGTATTGGCGAGTTTGCCATTAGCGATCACCGCTCTAGCCAACCCACGTTTGAAGAGATAATTCGTTTAGCGAGTGAAACTCATGTCGCTGGTTTGATCACAGGCAAAGCAGGTATAATTCATTTTCATTTAGGTGACGGTGAAAGACGTTTAGAATTAATTGAACGGGCAATAAGAGAAACTGAACTTCCTGCACGCGTATTTAATCCAACCCATGTTAATCGTAATAAACCATTGTTTGAAGACAGTTGTAAATTATTAAGCAAAGGTTGTCATATTGATCTAACGGCATTTCCTTCGGGAACAGCTCAACCTGGCTGGGAAGCCTGTGATGCAATTGAAATGGCCGTTGAAAAACAATTACCTTTAAATCAAATCACCCTCAGCTCAGATGGCGGTGGTTGCTTACCTTGTTTTGACCTACAAGGTGAATTAGAACATATGGATTTTGGTCGGGCGAGTACATTGGGTGAAACGCTAGTGGCAACGTTAAACAAAGGTTTGTCACTTGAAACGGTACTACCGATGTTAACGAGTAATGTTGCCAATATTTTACGCTTTAAAAACAAAGGGCAAATTGCCATTGGTTTTGATGCTGATTTATTGGTGATGAATGAAAAATATGAAATTACTGATGTCATGGCACAAGGTGTCTGGCACAAGAAAAATAATCAAACCATGATTAAAGGTACATTTGAATAGAGGTAAATATGTGTCCAGCAAAAACGACTGATGGTCAACAACGGGGATTTGTCATTCCAATCGGGGGGGCGGAAGAACGCGTAAATGATCCTATCATTTTACAACGTTTTGTTGAGCTTTGTGGTGGCGAAAATGCTTATATAGTTATTATTCCAACCGCATCACAACTAGAAGATACAGGGTCGAATTATGAAACTGTTTTTCATGAACTAGGGGTAAAAAAAGCAGTTTCTTTACCTATTAATGATCGTGAGCAGGCTAATAGCCTTGAGTATCTAGCGGAATTACAAAATGCCACGGGGATTTTTATCACCGGCGGTAATCAATTACGCTTGTCTACTATTTTAGGTGGTACGCCTGTGGCCCAAAGTATTCGTAAACTTAATGCGGCGGGAGTGCACGTTGCCGGTACCTCTGCAGGTGCCGCTATTATGCCAGGGCATATGATTGCTGGTGGGCGAACTGGCGGTTTACCTAATGAAGAAGGGGTAACTTTTGCGCCAGGTATGGGCTTAATTAATAAAGTTATTATTGATCAGCATTTTAGCCAACGAAATCGATTAGGACGCTTGTTATCTGCTATTTCTTACAATCCATTCGCATCGGGTTTGGGAATTTGTGAAAATACAGCGGCCTTTATTGACCCTTCAGGGGTTTTGGAAGTCGTTGGTCATGGTAGTATTACCGTGGTTGATCCTTCCGATTTAACCCATAGCTCAATGGCTGATGCCAATCGAGGTGAAGCCATTACATTAATTGGCTTAAAGTTGCACGTACTTAGCCCCGGCGCAACCTATTGTATCAACGAAAGGATCGCTAAACCCGCAAGCTAAACCCTTCTTATTTCAAAGCCTGATCCATTTTTTATGGCAGGCTTTTATTCCTTTATTTCATCAAGTTAACAATGTATTCATTGTTTGATATTCTTTCAAAAAATATTCTTCCACAAGTTGTTTGTTCTCTAATAAAACCGTGTTATCTTTTATATACGACGATTATTGTAGTTATAGTTATAGTCGGATTCGGATAACAAAAAGTTCTCGTCAGAGTAATAAAGGAAATCACTATGAAAATTTTATCTTCCAACGTTTATGTTGGCCCTAATGTTTACGCTCATTTTCCAGTGATTCGCCATGTAGTTGATATCGGCATTTTGGAAAACTACCCCTCTATTAAATTGGGTGAAGAATTCATTCAGGGATTAATCACAAGTTTGCCAAGTTTAGATCAGCACGGTTGCTCTTATGGAGAGCCTGGTGGTTTTATTAGACGTTTAAAAGAAGACGATGGAACATGGATTGCTCATATATGGGAGCATGTTACCCTCGAGTTACAATGTATTGCAGGTACTGAAGTCACCTTTGGTAAAACCCGTGGTACAGGTCAAGTAGCTGAATACAATATGGTTTTTCAGTACAAGCAAAGAGATGTAGGTCTTGAAGCGGCTGAATTAGCTCGACAGTTATTAATTTCACTAATGCCGGCTAATATTCAAGTCGAGCTACAGTTTAGAATTGAGGATGACTTTGATTTTCAGCAAGAGTTGGCTGACTTTATCCGTTTCGCCCAACGCAAAGAGTTTGGTCCTAGTACCCAATCATTAGTTGATGCGGCAGAAGATCGTGATATTCCTTGGTTACGCTTAAACGAATACAGCTTGGTTCAATTTGGTCACGGTAAATACCAAAAGCGAATTCAAGCAACCATTACCAGTGAAACTAAGCACATTGCCGTTGAAATTTCTTGTGATAAAGAAGACACCCATAATTTATTAAATGATTTGGGTTTACCTGTTCCTCAACAGCGTATGGTGTATTCAGACGCGCAAGCCGTAAGAATGGCACAACGAATTGGCTATCCGGTGGTATTAAAACCCTTAAATGCTAATCACGGCCGTGGTGTTTCTATTGATCTAACAACTGAAGAACAAGTGATAACGGCTTTTGCCTTTGCGCGTGAACACGGTACTAGTCGAGCGGTTTTAGTTGAATCTTTTTTAACGGGCTTAGATCACCGCATGCTGGTTATTAATGGTGAATTAGTGGCGGTAGCCAAGCGCGTACCGGGTCATGTAGTCGGTGACGGTATTCATAATATTAGTCAGCTGATTGATATCATCAATGAAGATCCTCGCCGAGGCGTTGGTCATGAAAAAGTTCTGACACAATTAGAATTAGACACTCAAGCCGAACGATTATTAGAAGAAGCTGATTTTACACAAGGCACTATTTTACCTAAAGGTGAAATATTTTATTTACGTGCAACGGCTAATTTATCTACTGGCGGCACGGCAATCGATATGACCGATGTGGTACATCCTGATAATAAAACTATGGCTGAACGGGCAGTGAAAGCGGTTGGTTTAGATATTGGCGGAGTTGACTTTTTAACAGCTGATATCACCCAATCTTATAAAGATATTGGTGGCGGCATTGTTGAAATTAATGCCGCACCCGGCTTTAGAATGCATGTAGCACCGAGTGAAGGCAAACCCAGAGATGTTGCTGGTAAAGTCATTGATATGCTGTTCCCTGCTTCTGTACCTAAACGTATTCCTATTGCCGGTATTACCGGTACTAATGGCAAAACGACAACGTCTAGAATGTTAGCCCATATCTTAAAAAGTGCGGGACACGTGGTTGGTATGACGTCTACAGATGGCGTGTATGTTGATGGCCAGCTATCCGTTAAAGGGGATATGACCGGCCCAGTTTCATCTCAAATTGTTTTACGTGACCCCTCAGTTGATATTGCGGTGTTAGAAACAGCTCGCGGTGGTATTGCTCGTTCAGGGCTTGGTTATAGAGAGTGTGATGTCGCTGCTTGTATTAATGTTCAAGAAGATCATTTAGGTCTGAGAGGCATAGATACTCTTGATCAACTTGCTGAAATTAAACGTATTGTTGTTGAAGTTGCGACAGATAGTGTTGTGCTAAATGCCGATGATCCTCAGTGTTTAAAAATGGCCGAACATACCAAAGCGAAACACTTATGTTATGTCACTATGAACACGGGCCATAGTTTAGTGCGAGAGCATATTCGCGCAGGCGGTCGTGCGGTGGTATTAGAAAAAGGTATCAACGGTGACATGATCACCATTTTTGATAACGGCACTCATATTCCATTACTCTGGACCCATTTAATCCCTGCTACCTTAGAAGGTAAAGCACTGCATAACGTACAAAACGCCATGTTTGCTGCAGCCTTAGCTTATTGTTTAGAGAAACCGTTAGAGGCAATTCAACAAGGGTTAAGAACTTTTACAACCACCTTTTATCAAGCACCGGGCAGAATGAATGTTTTTGATGAACATCCCTTCAGAGTAATACTGGATTATGCTCATAACGCTGACGGTGTGCGTTGCATGAGTGAACTAGCAAGTAAGTTAGAAGTCAAAGGTAAGCGTATTACTGTGCTAGCTGGCCCTGGTGATCGTCGCGATGAAGATATAGTCAATATTGCTAAAGCGGCTGCAGGACATTTTGATATCTACATTTGTAAAGCCGATGATAATCGACGTGGCCGTGGAGAAAACGAAGTTCCTGAACTCTTAGTGTCATCATTAAAAGCTGAGGGTGTTGATGAATCAAAAATATATTGTATTTCAGATGAAGTAGAGGCAATAAACAAAGGGCTTGAATTATCAAGTACTGATGATTTATTAATGGTCTTTGGTGATGCGATTACGCGCTGTTGGAAACAAATCATTAATTTCAATAGTGGTAATGAACCTAAGAAAAAAGCAGAAATAACACCACTTCAAACGGTTGTGTCTATGTTGGACACTAGCGAACCAGATACTTTTGTTTTAGAAAGCGGTATGAAAATCGTTACTGATGATAGAGGTGTTCGTGTGGTATCTGAGCACGATGAAGACAGTGATTAATCTTTATTATCATTGATAAACAGCGTTTTAAAAAGTGGTTTTGGTTTATATGAAACAAGAAAATATAACACTGAGCTTAGATGATAATCGTCGGTTGACTGGTAAAAATTTATTATCAGATCAGCCTGGCGCCATCATTGATGCTTTTGTATCAGGTATTGATAAAGTTACCGTGATAACTGTTTGGTCAAATTACGCCAAACAGTTACTTAAAGCGGTAAATTGGTCAGATGAAAAAATCTTCTCTCGAGTTTTCGAAGATGGAATATCTATTGCCATTAGCGCACCTTTAGATGCGCTTTATGCCGCATGCGATTTAAATGAACTGGCATGGCAGCTCGCCTGTGATGAATTAACACAAGCACAGAATGAAGAATCAATTTCAGTAGCGATAAGTCGTTTAAAGCAAACGATAGCTGAGGAAGTTAATCCAACATTACTTGAGTTAATTAAACAGTCAACGTTGAACAATGTTGTTTACTTGGTTGATGATGATGAATTTTCATTGGGTTATGGTACTACGGCGCAAAGTTGGCCAATAGCAGCATTACCCGAGGTATCAAGTTTAAACTGGTCGCAATATAAATCGATTCCACTGGCTTATGTAACTGGTACTAATGGTAAATCGACCACTGTGCGCATAATGTCGCAAATCATTGAACAAGCGGGAAAATGTTGTGGTGTTACCTCCACCGATTTTATTCGTGTAGGCGATAACATTATTGATTATGGTGATTATTCAGGTCCAGGTGGTGCAAGAATGTTATTGCGACACCCTGATACACAAACCGCTATTTTAGAGGTGGCTCGGGGCGGAATTTTACGTCGAGGATTACCGATAGATAATGTTGATGCGGCATTGATCACTAATATTGCTGAAGATCACTTGGGACAATATGGTATTAATACCGTTGCAGCACTTGCCCAAGCTAAAGCCGTTGTTGCTAAAGGGCTTCTAGCTAACGGAAAAGGCAGTGATCAAAGTAAAGGCAAGTTAGTCCTTAATGCTGATGATGAACACTTGGTTGCTTTAGCGCCGCAATTACCGGTAACTAAATATTGGTTTTCACTAGATGAAAATAATGCAACATTACAACGACATAAACAACAAGGTGGCGCGGTCTGTTTTGTTAGAGAACAACAATTAGTTTATGCAGATGCCAATGAAGAGTCGGTAATTATTGCCGTTAACGACATTCCAATGACGCTAAATGGTGCTGCATTACACAATATTCAAAATGCACTTGGCGCTATCGCTTTAGCGAAATGTTTAAATATTGATAATCAGGCGATTAAAATTGCGTTATCAAATTTTGCTAGCAATGTTGAAGATAACCCCGGCAGAGGTAATCATTTTAAGGTTAACAATGCCGGAGTGATTATGGACTTTGCTCACAATGTTCATAGCATGGAAGCCATGGCGGTAACCACTGCGAATATGAAGGCAAAGCGTAAATATTTAATGCTAAGTCATGCGGGAGACAGAACTGATAGTGAGATCATTAACATGACTAAAACCGCATTAAAAATGGAACCCGATTTTATGGTTATTGCTGAAATAGATCCCTATTTACGCGGTAGAACGTTGGGAGAAGTGCCTAAGCTAGTTGTTGATACCGCCCTTGCGTACGGCATGAAAAGAAGTGATATTTATGTTGCCGATAGTCCCTATAAAGGCGCAAAGCATATTGTAGAACAGTTGCAAGAAGACGATTTAGCATTACTGATGGTTTTATCTGATCGCGACAAAATAACTGAGCTTTTACTTGATGAAGCGCATGCTCAATAACGCTTTTCCTTGATAAAGTGACAGAGCATATTTTGTTTCACTGATGCTAGCGTTAAAAAACAGGGCTATTTTGTTCACATTTTTTAGCCCCTATTTTACCGGAGAGAAAAATCGACTTATCACTGACACTTTTTATGGGGTTGATCGGCGTAGCTTTTATTGCTGGCTTTATCAGTTCTATTGCCGGCGCAGGTGGCGCCATTGTTTTACCCGTTTTGTTGTGGGCGGGTTTACCTCCGCTTAATGCGTTAGCAACCAATAAATTTCAAAGTGTTTTTGGTACGCTATCCTCAACCATTAATTTTTTGCGCAAGGGCTATATTGATTTACACGCACTACTCCCTGCGCTTTGCTATGCCTTTGTTGGATCGGTGATAGGGACGTATTTAGTACAACAAATATCTACTGATTACTTATCGCTAATGATGCCTTATCTTCTCATTGTGTTAGCACTTTATATGTTGCTCTCTCCAACTATTAACGATGAAGATTTACCGCCTAAAATGTCAAATAATATTTTTTCGCCACTTATTGGTGGGGGTATTGGGCTTTATGGTGGTTTTTTTGGCCCGGGTATGGGCTCCTTCTTTGCGGTTGCTTTTGCCTCATTACGTGGTTTTAACATGCGCAAGGCGACCGCCTTTACCAAACCCTTGGTATTGATCGTTAATACAACCTCCATGGTTATTTTTTTGTGGGGCGGACATATTGTATGGAGCTTAGCTATTGCGATGGCTGTCTCACAGGTAGTGGGCGCGCGGTTAGGTTCAAATTTAGTGATTCACCGCGGCACGGCTCTTATCAAACCCGTGATTGTGCTGATGACATTATCGATTGCCCTAAAGTTGTTGTATGAAGGCAATACCTGAATACTGTATTTGAACACCGTGTGATTTTCTAGAGGTTGCGCGGAAATAT
>JBLIEW010000071.1:0-24269 GCA_047633255.1 Colwellia sp. | reverse complement strand
GATATTTTATTAGTAGCGTCAAGCACAATGATGCAGAAATATTTGGTCATTATGTACGTGCTCATTGGGGCGTAGAGAATAATTTGCACTGGACATTAGATATGGCATTTGATGAAGATAGTTGTAGAATTCGTAAAGGTTTTGCAGATCAAAACATGGCCATATTACGCCATATTTCTTTAAACCTTCTGAAGTCAGAAAAAAAGCATAAAGTGGGCATTAAAATTAAGCGACAAATGGCTGGTTGGGATAATGATTACTTACTAAAAGTACTACAAATATTTTAATGCGATTGCCCTGCATTTTCAATCAATTGGTCTTTAAATATTTCTAAGTTTCTCTCTGAAGCTACATTTAAATTGGGAGTATAAAGTTGGCAAATATCTAGACAATGGTCTGTTGGTGCATACCCCTCGATTCTAATAGCTGTATCCATCCCTTTTTGCTCAGGCTCAAGCTTGTGTATTAAATATGAAAGACCAGAATTATGCATCAACTCTACGGGGTCAGTAGAAATGAATTGAGTAGCAACCTTTTGAATTAACCCTTTGTCAATTAATCCATTGATACACGAAGATAAGTTACCTGATTGAAATTCATTCAAATCAGGCTCGTACATATATTGTTCGTCTGGTTCCATTAATACAACAGGCTTACCATCAATATATAAGCTTGAGTCACAGAAGATTGAAAGAGCACCAAAATCAGGTGCTTCCATCATAGCAACTTCCCACAAAGCTTTAAGACTTATAGCTCCAGAAAATTGATCATTAAGAGCAAGACTGCGTGCAAATAAGCCGACTCTCCAGGGTTCATTTCTCCGAGATGCCAATTCTTCGAACATATCCCACCATAGGGACTCACTTTCATTATTTTCATCTAAGTGTGGTTCATTTACGCGATTTTCTTCAATAAATGGCAGTGCTAATTTAACAGTGCTAATAATTCTATATTCTTTTTCTAATTGCTCAACTTGTATACGTAAAAGTGGCTCAAATCCGTCTTGTGTTGCACTTTTTATTAGTTTTATTTTCGCTTCTTGAAGTGACTTGAATATTTCATCTAACAATGACTCTTGATGTCTAAGGTTGGTAAGTTTAACCCTGCCTCCCCTCAAAAATTCATTTACGAGTTTTGGTGCGTATGCTAATAGCAATCGACTGAGACCCGTTGGTTTACCATCCAAAGCCCCATCAAGTGTAGAGATTGCATATTCAGTAGCGGCCTTTGCAGTAGTAATATCCATAATTATAAGTACCAATAAAACAGGTGAAAATTTATCTTATCAAAAAATGGTTACCTCGTCCCTGTAATATGAAAACATGTACAAGGACACCGCTCGTTTTATCGGTGCCCTTGGAATTGATGGGACAGATAGAATATCACCAGCAAAGTATCGGTGACTTGTGGTAAGTTTGAGTGCTTATCTAGTTGGTAAACAATTCATCTGTTATCTGTCCTCCTATTATAAAGTATGAGTACTTACCATAATCACCAACTTTAAATGAGCAGGTACTTAAACTTGCTAGTTGAGGATATTTCTTTGATATCTTATCTATATTGTCCCAATCTTCGACCGCAGGTTTAGACCAACAATCAGCAATAATTATCCCCTTCATCTTGTTTGGTAAAGATGAATTCCTATCATTAAGCATTTGTTGAAAACTAGTTTGTAACTCTTTAGATTTAAGCCGCTCAATATCTTCAGAAATTAGACTAAAAAGATCACCTTTAGACTGCGAACCTTTTGCCTCAACAAGATAACCAGTACCTAACTCTCTGCCAATTAATGTAGCAAAATGGTTATCAATAATATATTACAGCCTATTACACGGGAAGTTTGCATTCAGAATTTGAATTCAAGTCACAAACTTGCCATAAAATCTACCTAACTTTGTGCCCCGATATAGAATTTAATACCTAAAATCATATTAATCTAATGTCCGCTTTGGTCTTTTCTAATCAAATTAGAATTTTTAACTTTATAGGTCATTGATTAAATTTAGTACAATTCTATTATCTAACGCAGGGCTGATTTGTATCGGTTCAAATGTCGCTAGATAAGCCAAGGCTAAGGTCTTCTTTCGGGTTCTGTCGCAAACTCAAATTCCGTCACCTTAATTGAAGGTGTTGCTTTCCTCAGAGACAACTATGCTGCAAGCGAATAAAATTGCTCCCATACCATTTTATCTTCTGAGTCAATCATCTGTCCTTGCTTGAGCATCGAGCAAAGCTCAACACCCGCTAATGTCGCTTCTGCTCCAACCCAAGACTTCCATCCTAAACATTGGTGCATTTTACCTTTCACTTTTCGATGACTCTGCTCGACAATATTATTAAGGTATTTCACGGTTAGCACCTCAATCATACAAAGCATATATCCTGACAACCAAAGCTGAACATTGAGGGTATCAAGCGCCGCAATATTCGCTCCGCTTTTATCAATAACAACTTTACTGGGTAAGCCACTACGATCGAGTGCTTTATCAAAAAATGCTCTTGCAGCAGGCTCATCACGTGTTTCACTCAAGTAAAAATCAACAATAGCGCCATATTTATCAACCGCTCGATAATAGTAAACCCATTTCCTTTTAATTTTGATATAGGTCTCATCCATTCGCCACGAGTCTGCCACGTTACGTTTTCTTGTTCTAAAATTGGCTTCAAGTTGTTGGCTATAGTTGATCACCCAACGATTTAAGGTGGAGTGATCAAAATGAATATTTCGCTCAGCAAATATTTCTTCTATTTCACGATAACTTAGCTTGTAGGCCAAGTAGTATCGAAGGGACTGCAGAATGATTTCTTTTGGATAATGTCGGCCTGAAAAATTGAGGGTCATAATGATAAGAAGTGATCAATAATCGTTAGATCATAAACTATTCCCTCTATTTTCGACAGAACCCTAACAGCAGGTGCCGTTAGCTATACGCTACGATCTAACGCTTGCATTACTGTATTTTTCCTTTATTCTGTCCCTGTTAAAAATACGCATTGAACGCTCAAAAATTAAATGATACTTACTTACTTATAATTACAAGGATTTTTTCTTATGGAAGTTTGCCAGTTATATGATCTTATTGCTGAACTAAATGAAGCAAAGACACAAGACGAATTAGAGGTGATTAGTTTGAAGTTCTGCCAACTGGTAAATACTCCCTTTTATCTGATTGGAATTATTTCACAGAATTCTCTTTATACACCAAGCATGAACATTTTAACTAATTATCCTGATAAATGGATGAGCTTATATCTAGCCCAAAATAAGCAAAGAACAGATCCTATTGTTTCATATATGATGTCCAAAAATTCCCCTATAGTTTGGCAATACCTTTTAAGTCTTGACCAGTTTAAAACTGCTGAACAACAATTACTTATGGAACAAGCTAAACAATATGGTTTGGAAAATGGGTTAAGTATACCAATTCATTCAATGTCTGGAGAAGTAGCCGTATTTTCTTTAGCGATTGATATTGGGGATGAGAGTGGTACTAACATACTCAATGAAGCGCTTCCTTATGCACATACTTTCGCTATGCATTTATTTGAGCAATATATGGCTATATTATCAAAAGAAAGTTTAACTGAAACTAAGCTTACAGAGCGTGAACTAGAATGTTTATTCTGGGCATGTGAAGGTAAAACTTCTTGGGAAATATCTAAGATTCTAGAAATAACGGAAAGAACAGTAGGGTTTCATCTAAACAATTCTACGACCAAATTAGGTGCAACTAATCGTCAGCACGCAGTCGCCATGGCAATGAAAAAAGGATTAATACGGCCTAATATCTAATATTGTTATCAGATCGATAGTAAGCGTATAGCTAACAGCACCTGCTGTTAGCGTTTGATCTCAGGTATGTTATCTCCACACTTAATTTAGGAGATAACCATGAGAATTACGGGTTCTGTCGCAAACTAAAATTCCGTAGCTTGAATTTGCGACAGAACCTTAAGTATTCCTTATGTTGACCTTCATATGGAGATAGAAAAGCTCTCTCTTTGCTATTTCCACCAAGACAAATAAGATTTGCTTCACCATTCAAATGATTCTGGTTATAAACATCTACAGGTATATAATTTTGTTTAGAATCGGCTATTGAAAATATAATTTGTGTATCACTAGGCTTATTTTTATATATAAAATCAAGAATATTCCCTTTATTATCTTCGTCTAAATCACCTTCAAATATTGCATCTAACATAAATGGAAAACGATGCACATATGGCGTATTTTTAATTATCTTATTAAAAGAAAAGCTATATGAAAGCAGGGTTTTCAACAATTCTACACCCTGTTTAGGAAATGCAGGTATCTCATAAAGTAAGTAAAATTTATTATTTTCAAATTTCTTTACACCTAAATCTGAAAGTAATTTTTCAAAGATCTCTTTAAAAATATAGCTATATTTAACCCTATCTTTTCTAACTTGCTCATCAGTTTTAAATTCGCTCAAATGTCCTATTATACCAATGACATTAAATTTGTGATCTAATAGCAGTTGTGAAATATATTAGGGTCTGTTGATCTTTCAAATTCATAATTTAATCACTTACATTGGCAGCCATATTATGCAACATGCCAATGCGAGTGTGCTTTCATAGTTTCTTTTTAATTTATCGTATCTTGTCGCTATACCCCGGTAATGCTTGAGGCGAGCAAAAACATTTTCAACTAAATGTCGGTATTTGTATAAACACCAATCGATATCATCATTACCTACCTTGGAATTTTTCTTCCTCGGGATAACTGGAATAGCACCTTTATCACGTATTTTATCTCTAAGTGCTTCACTATCATAGCCTCTGTCTGCAATGATATAATCCGATTTTGGCAACATATCTATAAGCGTTGGTGCCGCTTTACTATCGTGAACTTCACCACCAGTAATGTAAAATTCAATAGGTAAACCATAGCTATCTACCGCCATATGAATTTTGGTTGTGTTACCTGCGACACTTTTACCTATCCCTTCATCATCCTCTGTTCTCGCGCCAGTACTATGCTGATGTGCTTTAATAATACTACCATCAATAAACTCCCATTCAAGATCAGGCTCATATTTTAATGACTTGAAAAGCCTCATTAAAACACCTTTTTTTGACCATAAATTAAAGCGTCTGTATATTGCACTCCAATCACCAAATGACTTTGGAACATCACGCCAGGGGCAGCCTGTTCGCATTCGATATAGAATCCCTTCCAAAGTATTTCTGTGTTGGGGCTTGTTATACACTCTATCTTTGAGCATTATGACGCTTAGTTTTGACCAGTGCTGGTCGTTAAGCATTGTTCGAGGCATGGTGATCTCGTGTTTTTGTTTTTGGCGAAATTATTATACGAGATCGCCTTTTTTAGTTCAAAACTTAATATCGAAAGATCAACAGCCCCTACAAAAACAGTTATCTGAGAAATTGGAGCCTATTAATTTAAAGGCACTTATTGCTCAAGAAACCAATGGCAGAATGAGAATTCGCCTATTAGCTTTATTGCACATTAAGGACTGAGCTGACAGAACTCAAGCCGCCAAACATGTAAAAGTAAGCAGGAAAGTAGTCAATGACTGGGCTAAAAAGTTTTTTAATGAGGGTCTTGAAGGGCTAAATGAAAAAACAAGATCAGGACGCCGGTCTAAACTTACCGAAGATCAATTATCCGAGCTTAAAGAGTATGTTCAACGGCACAGTATAAAAGAGAGTGGCGGTAGGCTAAATGCGGCTGCACTTGTTTCAGTCATTGATGACAAGTTTGAGGTAAAATACAGTAGAACGAATATTTATAGGCTGTTGCATGCACTTAATTTTTCATGGATAACAAGCCGCTCTCGTCATCCTAAGCAGTCCCAAGAAATCCAAGAAGATTTTAAAAAAATTCAAAATGACATTGATCGAAAAGATCCCCGAAGATCAGTCATTGGATAGTGTAGATATCTGGTTTCAAGATGAAGCAAGATTTGGTCAGCAGAATACAACCACAAGGCTCTGGGCAGAAAAAGGGAGCCGTCCGCGAGTGGTTAAACAGCAACAATTTTTAAACGCTTACTTATTTGGTGCTGTTTGCCCAGGAAATGGAAAGACAGAGGCATTAGTTTTACCTTTTTCAAATAAAGCGGGTATGAAACTCCACATGGAGCAAATATCAAAAGCCACACCACTAGGTAGACACAGCATTGTCATAATGGATGGAGCAGGTTGGCATACAGAACATGTTGTTGATGAATTTGATAATGTTAGCATCATAAAATTACCCGCTTATTCACCTGAATTAAATCCAATTGAACAGGTATGGCAGTGGTTAAGACAGAATGAGTTAGCGAATAAGTGTTTTAAGGATTATGACGATATTGTTGAATCTTGTAGTAATGCATGGAACAGCTTCATAAGTGATATAAAAAGGGTGAAAGATATATGCTTTAGAGACTGGCTAAATTTGAGTGGTTAATTAATGTAATTGGTATAAACTCAGTTATCGTGAAATCGAAGAGATATTTGCTGAACGTAATATTTATTTTGATCACTCCACCTTAAATCGTTGGGTGATCAAATATAGCCAACAACTTGAAGCCAATTTTAGAACAAGAAAACGTAACTTGGCAGACTCGTGGCGAATGGATGAGACCTACATAAAAATAAAAGGGAAATGGGTTTACTATTATCGAGCTGTTGATAAACATGGCGCTATTGTTGATTTTTACTTGAGTGAAACACGTGATGAGCCCGCTGCAAGAGCATTTTTTGATAAAGCACTGGATAGTAGTGGTTTACCCAGTAAAGTCGTTATTGATAAAAGCGGAGCGAATATTGCGGCGCTTGATACCCTCAATGTTCAGCTTTGGTTGTCAGGATATATGCTTTGTATGATTGAAGTGTTAACCGTGAAATACCTTAATAATATTGTCGAGCAGAGTCATCGAAAAGTGAAAGGTAAAATGCACCAATGTTTAGGATGGAAGTCTTGGGTTGGAGCAGAAGCGACATTAGCGGGTGTTGAGCTTTGCTCAATGCTCAAGCAAGGACAGATGATTGACTCAGAAGATAAGACAGTATGGGAGCAATTTTATTCGCTTGCAGCATAGTGGTATCTGAGGAAAGCGACATCTTCAATTAAGGCTACGGAATTTGAGTTTGCGACAGAACCATTAATTCTGGCAATATTGACGTTACTTTAATTAGGGGTTTTGCACAAAAACCCTTACTAACTGACAACTACGTATTATTACCTCTGCATCGTATTTTTTCTAAAGGCTAGTTTAAATACCTTTTCCACCGAAGAAATATCACCACTTAATATTAAAGATTTGTGGAATATAAAAGGGATGCTGTTATTAAATAATGCCATCGCAATAATGTAACCCTGCTGTTCAATTTCGCATCCACATATATGTACTACCGATTGATTATCATAAACCTTAGTGAGAAGATTTTCTTCAAAGTATCGTGGCTTATTAATGTAGACGATATCAGTTTTTGAATCATTATCATTTAGCGAAAATACTTCATTCTCTAAATCATCGTTAGGGCCATGAGAAATAAGTAATGCGCGTTCTTCAAAGTAAGGAGTGATTTGACTAATTTTAGATAATAAATCTCGATGTTTTTCAGTTGGGTTTTCTGGTAACAAGACAATAATGACGCTGTTTAAAGATAGTTTCTTCCACTTATTTCTAAGGCGGTATGCTTTTTCTTTTTCTGCAGCGTTACTGTACCTTTTTTTCCGACCTCTGACCTTAGGAACGATACCCAAAGCAAGCTCATTATTTTTAATTGCCAAACGTTTATTATGCGCCCAAACTCTTTTCCGTTCACGCTCATCAACATGTATCCTTTTCCTTCCTGCATTGCTTTTAGTTGTAGACGTTTTTGATTTATCCGAAATGTTAACTTCTTTTTTACTATTACTTTTATTAATTACATTATCTGAATTAATAACGTCTTTCTTGGGATTACAGATTAAGTCTACAAGTATATCGTCACGATTATTGATAATTAAGTTATTAGTCATCGGTGTTGCAATAGCTTCTGGAGTTTCGAAATTAACAATAATATCTCCAGTATTTATACCACCAATATTGCTATTTCCAAATAAGTCTACTCGCTTATCGTCACAGTATTCGGTATCGAATGTACTAATTCCCATTGATTCTTTCAGGCTAATAAGGTTTTTGGATAAACCAAATTCAATAAGTTGCTTAGGATACTTTCTAAAATTTACAATGTAATCATCATACTCAATCAACTTTAATTCTGATATTTTTTTCTCTTCAATGCGCTTTACTAGATTTGCTCTATGCTTACTTTGTAAAACATCAAACCGATCGCTTTTCAATTGAGCATTAATAGGACAAGCACTACCATCAATTTTATGAACACTATCATGAGACACTTGTTCAAAGTAATGTGTAGCTTGATCATTTAGAGCAAACCCCTGGGTATAAACTAAAATATCTTCTAATTCTTTATGTTTTTCTTTGAATTTATTGCCAAAGACATCGAAATTAAATTCTATGAGTTCTTGACAGGTTCTTTGGAATTTCGCTCTATCGAATCGACCAACAAATAATTTATTTCTCTCTTTTGATGGGTCCTTTAGTTGGTCTTCGTCCACGACAATAACTCTGTGTGTTAAAGGAGCGAATTGCTCAGGAATATTCAATTTAGAATCAGGATAGCATTCAGCAAGTAGCGCCACTACAATCCCATTGTTAGTTGCAATTTTAGTAACTAGCCAAGTTGCATTGATATTTTCAGAAAAATATCGATAGTAAACATCCCTTACGATCATTTCTTGCCAATGTTGAAAAGCTTCCTCTTTATCCCATTCATTAACGTACTCCCCTTGATATAATTGCGATAACAATACATGAGCTGAATCTAATGGTGTTATACATACTGTGGAAACCCCACGGCCAACCAGCATAATTTTATTTGGACTATTACCGACCATTCGCATAATGAAGTACTGCTTGTTATGCCGAAATAACCAAGCCTTTTCGAGGGTATTGTTATAACTATCAAGTATATGGATATCAAGAGAGTAATTAATCGATTTTTGCTTTATTGAATTTTGTCTATTGTTTTTAGTAACTCGGTGTGGTGGTGATTCTTGTTGACTGAGTACGTAATCAAAACCAGCTTTTGCCTCAATTTCAGTATTGTAGCCATATTCGACATTAGAAAGCGCATCACTCAAGTCAGGCCATTCGCTTTCATAATGCATTGCATTTACTAGTGCTCGGGCGTTTATCCTATTTGAGTTTCTTAGGCTTCCATGTTCTGTGTAACATTCCCATGAGAGGTTAGGCTTTGGGTTTACCAAAGATTGAAAGAGAGCAGGGTATAAAATAAACTGGGTGCTTTGATGTCCAACTTCGGCGGAGCGTGTACATGATAATCGGGCAATAAAAAAACCATTTGACCACTTAGCAACATGGTGTATTTTCCATTTTCGCTTAGCTAAGAGAATGCGTTTCCTATTCGTTGTATCCTCACTATTTAGCGTAAAAAAACAACTAGTACTCTTTGATATTATCTTTGCTTGCTGATTGATTAAAGCCTTAATATTAGCTTTGACTGTACGTTTTCTTTCAATTGAGAAATACTTCTCAATATTTGAATCATTCTCAAAATAAAAAGAAGTTGCATGAGTTTTTGATAAGCGCATTGGTGCATAGGAAACAGACTCACCAATAGTGAGTTTTAATAAATAGTCGGTAGCTAGATCAAGACGTTTTTCTTGAAAAATAACCTCAATGTTACTGAATTTAAGTTTAGCCATATTATATGTATTAACTATCTATCTATCTTATTTGACCATAAGTATGAGGCATATGATTTTCGCCTACAAGTTAAAGTCACGCAATAAAGTTGCAATAGGAACTTGGTAGATAAAAATATAACGTCTGTCACTATCTATTTAAATTTACAAAAACTATTTACACATGTATTTAGTCTACATAATTTAGTCACGATTAGCTAACAATTTAAATTACAAAGTAACTTAAAATACGGGCAAAAATTAATAAAACAAACGATCTTACATACAATATTTATGAGCTATATACTCGCTATATTGTCAAAAGTAACCGGTTATACCAAAAAACAACCTAAAACTACTGTTAGTGCGGTAAATTATAGTTTACTGCACTAACTTTTATAAAACTTTAGCTACCTGTGTAATCCTTGTTGATATTCGCACAGCAAACCGATAATATAACTGTATAAAATAACAGGTGGTAGTGCCGTGCAAGAATTAATAATAGCCAAGCAAACACGAAAAGAAAGCCAAGTCGTTCTTATCGAGAAAAAATACGATCCCGTTATTCTTTATATTAAAAGTTTGAACTCTGACGCCAGCCAAAAACAAATGGCAAAAATACTTTTTTCTTTTTCTCGCTGGTATTTCAGCAACGACTCATCTTCTCCGCAAGATGTACAATGGAAAGATGTAAATTTTCTAATCGTGTCTAATTATCAACAACATTTGTTTAAAGTGAAAAAACTCCAACCGGCTACGGTGAATAATTACATCAATGCTGTAAAAGGCGTGTTACGAAAGTCTGCTAGGATAAGGGATATTGCCGTGCATAACAAAATATCCATTGAAGACTTTGAAGAAATTAAAGAAGTTAAACCTATCAGCTCTCATAGAGAGCCGAAAGGTAGAGCACTCAGTAAAACTGAATCAATAGATATATTTAATGTGTGTGCTGATGATTCAATTCAAGGAATACGTGATCTAGCAATATCAATGACATTTATATTTTGTGGCTTACGATTAAATGAACTGTGCGAGTTGGAATACCCCGATTGCATCGTGAATGATAAACACTTAAAAATATTAGGTAAGCGCAACAAGCAACGACTTGTACCAATCAACAAAAAAGCTAAGTTAGCTATTACTGCTTGGGTTGACAATGTTCGTGGCACCCAAAAAGGGCCATTGTTTTGTAGAATATGGAGATCTGGAGAGCTAAATGATGAAAGCGCCTTATCACACTCAGGCATTCGATATATTCTCAAGAAAAGAAGCCTGAAAGCTGGAGGTGAGAGTTTTTCGCCGCATGACTTAAGAAGAACTTTTGGTACTCGCTTATTAGAAAACAACGTGGATATTTTTGTCGTGCAAACATTGCTAGGTCATTCATCAGTAGATACAACCCGCAGCTACGATAAAAGGGGGGTAGAGGTGCAGGAAAACGCTGTTGAGCTACTTTAATAAATCAGGTGACATATCAGGTAACAAATCTATAAATCAACCCATAAATAGAATAGGACCGTAAATCTCATTTGAGGTAGTCTGAGTATTATTATTTCAAAATGTGATGTTTTTAGAAGATTTATCAATCTGAAAGGGGTTTTGTGTCCATCAATGGCATTCGGTTAAGGGAATGTAGCCTCACTGAGAAAAAATGAGCGGTGTTTTTAATCCAAAATCACACTAACTTTTACCACAAAGAAGACCCTTTTGATGAGCCAGAATCATCGTTTCTAATGATCACTTTGATACGAAACCGGACGTTAACATCAATAGATTTTTGAGTTGTTTTTAGTGTTCATTAGACGTTGAGCTACCTTCATCTTGATAGTCAACAAAGCCACCACAGCGGTCATTCATTGTAAAATCAACTTAATTGCTTCAATAATTACAAAATACTAAAAGAAAGAAAACACAATTTTTATAACTCCACTAACGGCACAATAAAAATTATCAATTGTTGGATTAGATATTAATAGCTCTAAATTAAAAAAAGTGAAAATAGCATTTTTTTCTTTTATGAATAAAAGTACCAAAGTAATAAATGTTGGTAGCCAACAGAAGAATTTATAATATATGATTTTTGTATTTCTATCGGCAATTCTGTTTTGAATATTACCAATTATGTCATCTAAATTATTTAAAATATCTTTGGATTCAAGCTCTTCTGAGCCTTGCATTTTAAGCTTATTAAATACGAATGAACTACTTTTACCTATTTGTTCTAATCTTAAGACTTGATCGTTGATCATCCAAAAATTAAAGAGAGCAGTAATAATCACGCCACTAATAATAAATAAATAACTATAAATATTATCAACTTTAGCTAATGCACCTAAACTTACCAAAACTACTGGAATAGCATAAAGCCTTATTTGAATGTCGTTTAAAACGGAACTTATTTTTTCTGCATAATCAAATTCTTTTTCTTCTACTTGTTGTTGAAATTCACCAATCGCAAAATTATGAATGAACACATCATAATTTTCAAAATATGCTTTTTTTACTTTATCTAAATTTTTGAAAAGAATAGTGGCATTGGAATCATCAGAGGTGTCTGTCGTTATTAATTTTTTTAGTGTATCGACTAAAGCTAACTTGAAAAAAGATTGTCTATCTCTATGATGTAAATTGCCATTTTCATCTTCTAAAATTAATTTATTAATATCCCCTAAAGGTGCAATACTACTGATTGCAATTAGTTCTTCAATACTGGATATTTGAATCCCTAAGGGTTTCGCAAATTTATCATCTTCACCTTTGATGAAATAATAAATAGCTATACCATCCTCAATTTCTTTATCAATGTCAGATGTTTTTTTAAGGAATACTAACCATTCGGTAATAGATTCTAGCTTCATCAATGATGGGTGAATTAGTCCTCCATCACTTCTAAAGTCTTCTTCTATTAAATAATAATTTTCAGGAAGTTTTTTTCCTTTTATTAAATATGAAGATAGCTTTTTAAAAAGATCTTTCTCATTTTCATAAAAGCTAAATTTATTGCCACTGTCTAGATTAAATTCAACCTTTAGCTCGATATTTTCAGTGTTATCAACAATATGGTCAGATGATTTAACATCCTCCCAATTTATCATTAAATTAAAGCTTCTAAATAAAACTTTATTTTCAAAAAGATATTCTATAAGGTTTGCTTGTTCTTCAGATAACGGAACATCACCTTTTATAAGTAATTTTCCATCATCATAAGAAGCATAATTACCAAAAGATTTAAATAATTTAACTGTAGAATCAAACAGTTTAGTATTATTAATCATCTTTTTTGTCATTATTTAATAAAGTCACTTGGTATATTGCTTCTCTAACTTCAGGCGTAATCTTTTGACCATTTAATATAATATTGTCATTTTTCGGATTAAATAAAATGGGTTTATTTGAATCTGCTTTTACATCGACTAAACCTATATTTTCCCGATCAAAATTCAAGTTAAAAGAATCAGTGGCGTAATAAATTTTAGCTAATTTATCTACACTATCCTTTCTTGCCTTAAATGATGCAGGCATTTCATATTTTTCTTGCTTACTGAACGTAATAAAGCTTTCTTTTTCTTCGTCTGTACACTTAGCAGGTAAATGAGCAACTGCAATTTCTTCTATTTTAGAAAGAAATACTTCTTCACCAATATTATCGGATAAATATTTTACAAGTTGCGCTCTTGCACTTTTTTGAGTTGCGTTATCAACATCAAATTGATCTAAAAAATCTTTTAATACTTCAGGAGCTTTATTAACGGCTTTTGCTGGTGTGATTTTATTAATACAATTAAATGCATCGGTAAAGTAATCAGTATGTTTACCTTTACCAATGAAGCTGAGATAGTTTTTATCATGCATTTTGACTAATGATCTAAAATATCCACTAGCATTAATGTCAACAGCTTGATGCAACTTACTTAAATCTACATGTATTTCTGTAGTAGGTTTTAGCTTAGTTAATTTAATACCTGCGGTATTAGTTATCATTGCAGCCATGAGACGGGTATCTTTATATGATTCATATTCAATGAAACATATATAACCACCTTTACTATTGGTATGGACTATCTCTTCGTATAGAGCATCCATTGCTGATGACGTTAGTTCAATAAATTTAGTATTTCTTTGAGCTTTTGTTAATTCAGAATTTAATTCTTTCAGCTTTAAAGGGAAGTCACTATTACCTTTAAATTGCCCCCAAAGGACGGCTGTTTTTCCATCTTTAATTTTTAATAAGTCTTTACCTAAATTATGAATTATTTCATTTTCTAGATCTAATACTTCAGTTGCGGTATCTGGTTTTTTTTCTTTGAACAACTCGTGAATTACAAAACGTTTAATGGTTGCCACATTATGTCCTTATATTGGCTGTAAATATTTTCATATAATAACAGCGTTAATTATGTTTATCAGAAAAATAAGCTTATTAATTGTTTCGGGATAAACTATATACTAACTGTCTATTTGTATAATACTGTATGCGAAAAGTATGAATAGTCATTTAAATAATAATGCCTGCTTATAGTTCGATAGCTCACTAATGTTGAATAATTTCAACTAATACATTGATTAGCTCTGTGGCATTATTAGCGTCATATATCAAATTACACTGCCCGCAATGAGCTTTCAGGAGGAATAGACTTGTATTGTTCCTGACAGACAACTGAGCCACCATTACAGTCATTCACACTTGAAACAGGCATTGAACAGGGCAAACCTGAAAATTTCTATTTAATTGCTCTACAGCTCTTTATTTATAGGGGACTGTAAATTCATAATATCAAAAAACAGTAAAAGTTAAAAATGAGATTTTATTTGTTTGTCTGACTTTTTCAAGATCAACGTCCGTTTTTATTGGGCTACAGTTAAATGAAAATTATCACTTAGTGCCTGCTCAATGTCTGTTGAAATGTTGACGATCAATTTGTGCGCTTTGGGCTGCCATGAAGTTTGTCAGCATAAATAGTAAACACACTAGAACGCCGAGTTTACCATACTCGGGCTAATTGCAAGCTATTACAATCAATGTAATTAAAATTGACAACTCTCCATACTATCTACAACCGCTCAAGTTGGTTCGAGAAAGCTAAGCTTTTCACTATGATTTTGCGATCTCAAAAGTACAAGTTGCATGTATTAACTTGTACTTTTATTATCTGCCTCCTGGCCGTTCAGTTGACCACGCATATCAGCAGTTAGGTTGCCCAACTCTCTATCCAAAGCCGTAGCCAACACTGCGGTTTTATTTACTTTTAGTTTGTGGCGTCGAGCATGTGCTTCTGCCTCTATATCCAATTCCACCTGCTTGGTCAATAGATTCACTTCTTTAGGAAGTTCGCATACATAGCTATAACGTTCATTGAGTGCAATTACTATCTCTGTAGCAGGCAGTTGCAATTCTTCCGACAGTTTTGCTACTGTTTTCGCTAAACTTTTTTGAGCATTACGTTGTACAATATTGGACATAAAAATATTCTCCATAATAATTAGTTAAAGGTAATTTAAGAGTTCGGAGCTTACTCCTTGCCTCTGAGATACATATTACAAATAATAGATTGCAAAAATCGGGAAATTTTTAATAAACGAGGTAAGCGGGTATGATCGGTAAAGAAAAGCGGCTGATGACAGATATAAATAATCTACGTAGTCGACATAGAGGTAATTACACACCCACTAGTAATGGCGAGCGATACTTATTGCCTTATGAAGTTGAACTGAGAAATAAGACACACCATTTCTTTACCTCCTTATCAAAATACGACCCTCTAAATCCAAATCAAGGACTAGAACTTAGTCTTAAAGGTTTAAGAGAGGAGTTGTTGCACCTCGATAATACTGAGACACTAACTGATTTTTGGGATAACTTTACTGGTTATGCCTTAAAAAAACATCTCAACCCAATACTGACTACGAATAACTGGCGTAAGACCTATTTAAAGCAATCAAGAGATAAAACACTCAGGCCATACCACAACGAAATGCTAAAGTGCCTCTATGTCTTGGCACACCTGCATAGAGCTGATCCGAGTTTTATTGGAGAGCTTGCTAAGGTAGACAATGAATGGTCGGGTGAACTACGACTCTACTACCCCAGACTGGATATTCTTAAATCTGAACAGTTTTCAGCTTGTATAGCACAGCTATTTAGCGACATCTTGCATCATCAACCTGAGTGTATTCGAGTCGTCACGAAAAATTTAGACCAACTTATCGATTGGCTCGTTAAGCATGTAAATCATCCGAAAATCGCACACATGCTGACTCTACGTTCCGATGATACTGATGGTCCAGGACTTAAAATTCTAAAACACAGCCAAATAGCTACCATAACCCACAATAATGCTATTAATATGCGCTTGAAAGATGCCATATCAGGCGATTACTCAAGTGTATCCATGGAAGAGTTAGCACGCCTCCCACACAAACATACAACAGCCAAACATTATCATAAGGCAGCGATAATTATGTTACGGTATCATAGAGGTCCAATTCCTCAAGAATTGATGCTTTTTATGCATCCAGAGCATATCAACAATACGGTTAAAACTTTTGCCAATGGCTTAGCTGCTGATGCGTTGAGAGGGCTAAAATTGGAAAGTAAAGGAACGAAGGACGGAAAAAAAGATACTTCTCTAGCTGCATCGATTAGAACGCTGGTAGAGAAAAACCCACAGCCTCAGCTGGAATTATTACAATCGTTAGAAATCGACTTTGCTGGGATTCCAGAGCTGCATTCAAAGTACTTAGAAAAGCGAACTCAATACGTTATGAACCATGAAATAGCCCCCGAAATAAATAAGACTTTTCTTGCTGGTATGGGACAACCATTCGGTTACGATACTGTTCTAGATTACATTCGAGGAAATAATCTTGAAGCCATCTATAAGCACTTTGAAGAATATGGGGGTCTAGCTGGCTTATATTTCCCAAGAGGGGTACAACCATTACCTGATAGACATTAGTATTGTCCCATCAAATCAGCATATTTGGTTACTTTCAGAACACCAAAATTTTCCATATTACAATTGATCTGTGTGTTGCTAATTTTAAAAGTCATTGAAACATTTTTGTCGAACTATAGCTTAGTGCAATAACTCTAAGCTAGAATTGGTAATTCTACCAAAAGATTTTATTAACAAAGAGTAAGTAAGAATGGACTCCCACTAGATGCTAAATCAAGAGGATAAATCTGAGGTTACAGAACACCTTGTTAATAATAATAAATTTAAAGTATTAACTTTGAAACCTGAAGAATTTCAAAATCTTAAAAATTCTTTAATTAGTTTATTGCCCGACACCTACGCAGATCCTCAATCGATTGCGGAAACTTTAGCACGTTTAGGGAGACCCGCAGCAGCACAAAAACTATTAACTAAAATCCCTGAAGTTAAAAACATAAGATCTGGTGATATAGGAGAGGTGTTAGCTACAGATTATATCGAGGAATATCTAGGATATAATGTTCCGATTCGAAAGCTTCGTTGGCGTGACCACCGTAATATGGCTATGAGAGGTGACGATGTAATCGGTATTGTTGTGGACCAACAACAGCAAACTATAAAATTTCTCAAAGCAGAGGCTAAAGCTAATAAAGCACTTGGGCGTGGAATACTAGAGGATGCAAGAAAAGAGCTTGATTTAGACGATGGTCTTCCAGCAGCACATGCTTTGGAGTTTGTAGCGGAGAGACTCAGGGAAACAGGCAATCACGCACTTTCAAATCTAATAGAGAAAGTACAATTGGTCGATGGGATAAGAGCAAATCAAGTAGAGCATCTTCTGTTCACCTTTACGGCATCTAATCCTGCAAGTTTACAAAAGGAATCCTTTGATGCCTATAACGGTAACATTAAGCAAACGTCTGTTGGTTTTAGGGTTTCTGAGCATCAGGAATTAATAACAGGTGTATATCAGGGAGTGATTGATGCCCTCAACGATTGAAGAAATAGAACAAAGTATACGTGAAGCGGTTGCCCCAGGATTTAGAAGAAGGTTACTTGAACGTGGTTTAGCGCGTTCAATGATTTGGGTTGATGGTGAACTACCTGAAGGAGCACCAATGTTTGCTGAAAAGCTTTCTTATGACCTTTTATCCTATGGCTATTCACTGTTATCATTTGCTATACGTTTGCGGGATTTAGGTGGTAATGAAGACCTTTTTCGTGCCGCATTTGAAAAATCAGCAACAGCAATTACTGATGTTATTCATAATGGTAATCCTGACGATCCTGAAAAAGGGTTTCATAAAGTATTAGCATCATCGGCTTTTCATCTAGGCCGTTATTCGGCTAAAGCATTTTCTTTAATTCAAAGCAATTTGGAAAATCAAAACTTAAGTCAAATAGAGGAATTATTTTCTTTATTGATGTTGAGACAGTTTGACCAGATTGAAGTAATGGTACTGCAATGGAAAGCATCTGGTGAAGGCTCTGATGAATCACTTGCGGAACGTTTAGAAACAGAAATTGATCAACTAAATCAAATTACAAATACTGATGATGAACCCGAAGAATATGGTATTTCATCAATAGAAATACCAATTGTACAACAGGCAATTACTGATAATTATTTTTCATCAATCTTCGAGTTCTTATTTTCTTTAGAAGCAGGTAGTCAAGATCTCCTTGAAAAATCTATACTTAGAATAGATACCAGCTTAACTATTTGTGGTGAGTTAAACCTATTGCCTCAGTGGTGGGTGTTAAGAATAACCAAGCATCTATTAAAAGATCTTTGGGACTCAAGCTTTCATAAAATAATTCCAGGACTGCAAAATGATGGTCATGATACTGACTGGCATTTATTACGTTGGTTATTTATTACGTCTCTTTATAAGCGTAATAAAGCAGAAATTGATTTGTGGCCGTCACAATTAGAAGGGGCGAGACGAGCAGTTAATGATGATGATGATCTTGTAGTATCTTTACCAACAAGTGCAGGCAAAACAAGAATAGCTGAACTGTGTATTCTTAGATGTTTAGCTATAGGTAAACGAGTTTTATTTATTACACCTCTCCGAGCATTATCAGCCCAGACAGAATCTTCACTGAGAAAAACATTCTTACCATTAGGTAAAACGATCTCATCTTTATATGGAAGTATGGGCACCAGTGACTTTGAACAAGATGTTTTGAGAACTCAAGACATCGTAGTCGGCACACCAGAAAAACTTGATTTCGCATTAAGGAATGATCCTACTTTAATCGATGATGTTGGCCTTGTGATTTTAGATGAAGGTCACATGATTGGCTTGAGTGAACGAGAAATTAATTATGAAGTTCAAATACAACGCTTACTAAAACGTCAGGATGCTGATGAACGTAGAATTGTTTGTCTTTCCGCTATTTTGCCGAGTGGCGACCAGTTTGAAGATTTCGTCGGCTGGCTTAGGCAAGATAAAGAGGGTGATGCTATCCAGTCCGATTGGCGACCTACAGATTTAAGGTTTGGTGAAATCGTTTGGCAAGGTCGATCTGCAAAAATTGATTTTACCATTGGTGAAGAGCAAGCATTTATACCAGGATTCATACAATCATTTATACCACCAATTGGAAGAAGGGTTACTGCATTTCCAAAAAACGCAAAAGAATTAACATTAGCCTCTGCTTGGAAGTTGGTAGAAGACAACCAAACGGTATTAATTTACTGCCCTGAAAAAAGATCTGTTAATAGCTTTGCAAAAGACATTGTCGATTTGCATAAACGAGGTGCACTAAAGTCAGTGTTATCTGTTATACCTGAAAGGATAGAACTGGCAAAGGAACTTGGTGTCGAATGGTTAGGAGAAGAACACCCCATTTTACAGTGCTTGAATATTGGTGTTGCTGTTCATCATGGCGGATTACCTACACCTTTTAGAAAGGAAATGGAAAAGCTTTTAAGAGAGGGGATATTAAAAATCACTATATCGTCTCCGACATTAGCTCAAGGTTTGAATTTAGCTGCAACGGCTTTAATTGTTTACTCTGTCCGGAGAAGTGGCAATATAATCGACATATCAGAATTCAAGAATGTTGTAGGAAGAGCTGGACGAGCGTTTGTAGATACCCATGGTTTAGTGCTACACCCTATCTACGACAAGATAACTTGGCGTAGAAATCAATGGCGAGCATTAGTTAATAATACTAACGCTCGCAATATGGAAAGTGGGTTATTTAGACTAATTGCTTCGTTCATACAAAGGATTGCTACCAGTTTAGGGACTCAATCTATTGATATTGTTCTTGAGTATGTAATGAACAACACTAATGATTGGGGTTTTCCCACTGTAGCTTATGAGACTGATCAACAAAGAGAAGAAAATAGAAATGACTGGGAGAAGCATTTAGTTAGTCTAGATACTGCACTATTAAGTATGTTGGGTGAAGAAAACATCACGATAGATGAAATTCCAAATGTTCTTGATGAGTTACTTCAGTCATCTTTATTGCAGCGCAGACTTAATCGCCATCAACAAGAGGTACAAGCTCTATTCAAAAGCGTCTTAGAACAGAGAGGTAGTCACATCTGGAGTTTAACTACTACGGCGCAGAGAAAAGGTTACTATTTAGCAGGTGTTGGTTTAGCTACGGGGAAAAAATTGGATGAAGCAGCCCCTGAAGGAAATGAGTTACTGATTGAAGCTAACGCTTATATTGATGGTGCTGAGGAACAGGAAGCTATAACGGCAATAACTAAACTAGCCGAACTGTTGTTTGCTATACCTCCTTTTACACCTAATATCTTACCGGATGATTGGCGTGAAATTATCGCTGCTTGGTTAAAGGGTGAGGCACTTCGTGATCAAGGTTTTAATTCAATTGATGAAACATTACGATTTGTTGAAGATGGTCTAGTTTATCGTCTTCCGTGGGGGTTAGAAGCTCTACGAGTTCGTGCTCAAGCTAATGGTGATGTTATTTATGATGGTATGACTATTGATGATTTTGAAGTGGGATTAATTGTTCCAGCAGTCGAAAATGGAAGCTTGAATATAAGTGCAGCGATGTTAATGCAAGCTGGCTTTAGTTCGCGTTTAGAAGCAATACACTCAATTAATTCTACAGAAGCATCTTTTTCAAATTGTATTGGGTTTAAAGAGTGGCTATCCTCAGAAAGATTAACAGCATATATCTCTGTACTAGATTTTATGGGTGCAAACACTGCAAAACTGTGGAAAGCATTCATTAGCGAATACAAACCAAAATCAGATACTGTTTGGAAAGGAACCAGTGCTAATCTCCCTGTAAATTGGGAGCCAGGCGTTAATGCACAGGTAGGTCAACTTATTAAACTGCATAATGAAGATGACGATGTGACTAAGGTACTTAGTTCTGATGGTGAAGTAATTGGTAAGCTTCTAGAAAGATATGAGTTATTGAAAAATGGAGTTTATCGGTCACAGGTTGAAGAAAATAACTTTTTGCAGATAACTTATTGGGGAGCTGGTGAAAGCCCTTTTGAAGTGACTTAATCTGAAAAGTCGTTAGATAAATGATGTTTTCAGCTAAATGTGGTCAAAATAATACTTAACCCGTTGTTTAACTATAATACGGCAATGATTTTAATAAACGGATGTTTCAATGCTAGAAAGAATTCAAAAAATAGAAAATGTCGGTAACTATAGCAGAGCCCTTGCTGGTGGATTACATTTAGGGCCAGTAACTGTAATTTATGGTGAAAATAGAAATGGTAAGAGTACTCTTTGCGATATCCTTTACTCACTTTCACTCAATGACCCTCAGCTAGTTATTGATAGAAAATCAATTATTCAAGGTCAAGATTCTGCTGACATTAATCAATTGGTTGAGCTAAAGTTCTCCGATAGACAACAAACGGTTAAATTCATAAATTCAGAGTGGGACTCTGAACCACCTGAAGAATCAAATCTATACATTTTCGACCACGGATTCATTCATCGAAATGTAATGGCAGGCACAAAGTACAGCCGTGAAAACTCAAGTAACGTTTCAGGGTTTATCTTAGGTGAGAACGTAGCGGCTATTGATGCCCTTGAAGTTCGAAATCAACAACTAAGAACTGATAAACAAACCCTAGGCAAATATAAAAAAGAGTTAGAGATCCACGAAATTGGTAATATTGAAACGTTCATTGCCTTGCCAGTACCGGCCCAAACACTTGCGGAGATAGATGCTGACATTCAAACATCAAAACTTACTCAAGAGCGACTCGCCACACAAATCACGAACACAACTCAGATTACTCAACGAGCTAATCTGAATAGCTTATCTAATGATGTTTCTATTACCACCACATCACAAGCCATCAATAATTGCTTAGCGCTATCTATGGAAGACGTTCATGACGCGTCTAAGGCTATAGTTAGCTCGCATAAGAGTAAGGTTAACAACAAAGAATCATTTAATGGATGGGCTGCTAGTGGTGTAGAACACCTAGATGATGATTGCCCGTTCTGTGGTCAAGAATTAGGTGAAGAAGCTCAGGATCTCATCGAGAGCTATAGATCAGCTTTCGATGATGCTTTTCAAACTTTCGTAAAAGAAACTAAGACGGAAGTAACGCGGCTCAGAACCAAAACGCTTGTTGACGTTAGTATGGTAACGTTAACAGAGAGGCATGAGCAGAACATTGCTACATTAGAAACTTACTCCGAAGATTCAATAAAAGATAAGTTAAATGAAATCGACTATGAAGCATTGTTAGCTCAACGCTTTGAATCTATTACTGAAGCACTTCAAGCACTAATTGGAGAATCAGCTATAACTAACGAAAAAATTAGTGCAGCCCTAACAGGCAAGTATGATACCCCTTACAGCGCTGTAAATGTGATTGACTTTGATAACCTACAAGAAAAAACAGATGATTTTAACGGAGCTATTCAAAACTATTCTGAAGCCATTGAGCCTCTGAACGCGATGTTAATCGAGTTTAAAGATGGTCAGGATGTGGCTGATTTACAGGAAAAGAAACGCTTAGAATCTGTAAATGAAACTGGCATTACTTCAAGTCGTAAGCGATTAAACTTAGATGCTATTTGTGTTCAGTATAATGATTTAAAAACACAGGTTGCTACTGATAAAGTATATTATGACGCTGATAAAACAGCCCTTGAACTGGCTCAAAATGCATTCTTGAATACGTACTTTGTTGCTATTAATGGCCTATTCACACGTATAGGCTCTACTGATTTTGAGATATCTCGTAATATTAATAATGGTGGAGTTAGAACGATTTATGACCTTGAAGTTAAATTTAAAGGTCAGATTGTAGATAACTCAAAACTTCATTGCTTGTTCAGTGAGTCAGACCGCCGCGCTTTAGCCCTTTGCATCTTCTTAGCCAAGATTCAGCAATTATCTGACGAGGATAAAGCCAAGGCTATCTTGATTATGGATGACCCTGTTACGAGCTTTGATAGTGAACGTATATCTAGTATTTTACATATACTTTTCACTATGAACCCAACTATTAAGCAAATGGTTATTACTACTCATTATAAAGGTATGGCATCTGCGGTAATGAAGCAATTCGATGATGTAAGTTCAATGAAAATCATCCAAACGAATGTAGGGTCTAGCTTTGTCGCAACAACTAAAGCAGAGATGACGGCTACTGCCCACGATGTGCGTTATACTGAAATCATGAATTTCGTAAAGCGTACTACCCTAGATAATAAACTCGACAAGTTACGCTTGTTTATCGAAGATGAAATGAGGAAACGGTACAAGTTACCATTAATTGACTTGAACTTAACTGAAAGAGACACCTTCAATGATTGTATCAATGGTTTGAAAGATAATAATTTCATTGAAGAGAATGTAGCTACTTCAATACATGGTTATCGAAACACATTGAATCAACCAGCGCATATTTTAGCTGATTGGTCACTTGAGGATTCAAGGGCGTATGCAGAGCAGATGATGAATTTCATTTACAATAAATTATAACCCTTATTAAGACCTGTTGTGGCTAAGTAATATTGGCTACAAGTTTTAATTTTAAGGCAATTAGAGGGTGTTATCGCCTTAAAGTAATCTCTAATTTTATATATCCTTATTAATCATGAAGCTGATTTTTACATGCTATGCTTGATAAAAATAGCTATTATTCTTGGTGTTTTAAAAACTAAATTGAGTTAATTGCTCTAATAATTAAGGCTACTTTCTGGGATAAATGATCGTACAAAGACAACACTTCACTGGCAGCTATGAGCTTGCAGGAGACACTGACCTCACTTCTAAATATTGTACTTTTATCGACTGGCAACAAAGCCACCATAGCGGTCAGTCGTGAAGTTAGATTAAGGTGACTTCAAGTGCCAGAGGCGAAATTAAAATCAGTGATAGTACCATGTATCAGTATGATGATTCGACAGCAGATGTGTGTCAGGCAGGGCAATCGCATTAAAAAAATCTTGACATAGATCCCCTAATTTGATCTATTACTTCGCTTTAAGCGACGTAAAATGACCAAAAAGAAGCCAACACTTATCGAACATTTCAAAGATATTACAGATCCACGCCTTCAAAGGAAGCAATTACATAAATTGGATGACATG
>JBLIEW010000070.1:0-24586 GCA_047633255.1 Colwellia sp. | reverse complement strand
AGAATACAGTTGCACATTTTCCCGAACACCATTAATAAAAAGATGCGCCTTGATCATGATTTGCTCAGTATCCTGAAACTCACATCTTGAGGTGGGTTGGGTATAGGTATATAATCCGGCTCTTTATTTTTATTTGTTCTTTTGGGTGACGTATGAGTGTTGATGCAATTGGTTTATCGGCCGATTTATTAAAAGCGGTTAAAGCGTGTGGTTACAAAAATTTAACGCCGATCCAGCAGCAGGCTATTCCGATGATCCGTTCAGGTGCTGACTTATTAGCAAGCGCTCAAACGGGCACAGGCAAAACGGCTGCTTTTAGTTTGCCTATTCTAGATGCCTTAGCAAGTAATCCTGCTCAAGGGCAAACTATTAAGGCACTTATCTTAACGCCTACTCGTGAGTTAGCGGCACAAGTTGCTGATAATATGAAAGCCTACAGTCAGTTTTTACCACTGAAAATAGGTGTGGTTTATGGTGGCGGTAAAATGTCATCTCAAACTAATCTATTAAAACAAGGTCTTGATGTGTTAGTTGCCACACCTGGGCGATTAATTGAGCATTTAACTTTACGTAATGTCGATTTATCACAAGTGAAACATCTTGTGTTAGATGAAGCAGACCGTATGCTTGATATGGGTTTTTTAACTGATATTGAGAAGTTGATGTTAGCAATGAAGCAAAAACATCAAACGTTGATGTTTTCAGCAACCTATTCTAATAAAGTAAAGGCGTTAGCTAATCAGATATTGACTACACCAAAGGTTGTCGGTGTGGCAAAACAAAACTCTACTTCTGGTAAAGTAAAACAGTCAGTTTACTGGGTTAGTGAAGCTAGAAAACGTGAATTGTTATCTGAGCTAATTGGTGTTAATAATTGGCAGCAAGTACTGGTTTTTGCCGGTACTAAAGAAAGCGCTAATATTCTTGCTAAAGAATTAAAACTTGATGGGATAAAAGCGGCACTTTGCCATGGCGATAAAACGCAAGGCGCGCGTAATAAAGCGTTAAATGACTTTCGAGAAGGTAAAGTACGTGTGTTAGTGGCAACAGATGTTGCAGCGCGTGGTTTAGATATTGATAACTTAGGTTATGTTGTTAACTTTCATCTACCCTTTTTAGCTGAAGATTATATTCATCGTGTTGGCCGTACCGGTCGTGCAGGAAAGTCAGGTACAGCTATTTCGTTAGTTAGTCCGAAAGATGAAAAGTTTTTAGAAAATATTGAAGCGCTTATTGAAAGAAAATTTGAACGTATTATTGTGCCAGGTTATGAATTAAGGCGAGATGAAGCATTTGAGTACCAACAAAGTACTGAAAAGCGTGCGAGTAAAAACCGTTATCGTGCGAGCCAAGAAAAAAACCAAGCTATAGCTAAAAAGGATGCCGGTCGAACCTCACCTGCACTTGGGGCAAGTAAAAAATACAATACAAAAATTAAGAAAAAGCGTTAGTGAAAGAAAAGTTAACAACTAATAAAGCAGCATCTAATGCTGCTTTATTACATATATCTACTGAAACCCCCTTCAATAAAAGGCATGATTGCTGGTTTTGTGGTGAGCCTAATCAATATGTGTTTACTTACCGAAATGGTTTTGAAGCTTCCACTTCAGAAAGTAAATCTATTAATCAACTGTCATTGCCAAGCTGTAAAGAGTGTTATCAAATTGCTAAAAAAGCAGTGGGAAAGGCTAAAAATGAAGGGTTCCGTTACTCTATTTGGACAGTAAAGGCAGAGGTGAAAAAGTACCTAGTTCAACATTACCGTAAAGATTTGGCTATAGGCATTAATTGGACTAAAGCTGAATTAGAAGAAAGTGAATTTGAGCAGGGTAACTTTGCTGGCTTTCAACGAAGTGCTTGGTTTATGTTTGAGTTGGCAAAGGCAAGGGTGAATTACGTTAGTTGGCCGCTTATGGTTGATGGTATTACGGTGCTTGACGAATATCATGAGCAGAGCTTTAATTTTGACGAGGTAGTTTATCCAAATATTGAACAAGCTATGCAGCATTACGCTGACACGTTTTCGTTAAGTCTTGATTATTTTCGGTCAGTATTAGCTTTATTAGGCAATCAAAATTTTGCTAAAGCGGTTAGATTTTGCCGGTTATTAGTTGCCGCTACTGCTTTTGAACGACAACAGGCACTACGCCAATTACGTACAGATTTATCATAGCTTAAGACAAGAATACTAAACTACACTGAAGCGTTTTGACATATTAACTTTTTGACGATATAAAGCCTGATCAGCCCGTTCAAAGAAAGTATGCTCATTATCAGCCCTATTCAGAAATGTAGTGCCTAAACTGCAACTTACTTGGTGTTTAACTAATAACACATTTGTTCTTAAAGCGTTCTTAATGCGACTTTGAATAATGTCCAAAGCATATTCACTTGCATTTTCTACTATAATAGCAAACTCATCGCCGCCAAAACGAAAAGTGCTATCGGAATCACGAATACAAGAGCGAAGTATATTAGAAAACTGTTTTAACACCTGATCGCCTATGCTGTGGCCATAAGTATCATTGATGGCTTTAAACTTATTCAAATCCCCTAATACCAAGCCTACCTGGGTATGATGCCTGTTAGCGTTATGCATAGCGCGTTTTAATTGTTCATCAAAATAACGACGATTGCCTAAACCGGTCAGTCCATCTTGCATTGCAAGCTGTATAGCTTGATGATATTGCAAAGCATTTTTTAATGGATAAATGATTATCTGGTGAATACGTTGTAAGTCTTTATAGTGAATCATACCGATTGGCTTATCAATACTGTAACTCAAAGTACCAATAAACTCATCGTTGAGTTTTAATTCAAATTGACGTTCATATTTGGCTTTACGGCTGCCTCGTAAGGATTTACTGACTTCTTGGCTTCTGAAATACAGGCCAGAAAAGTTAATAAAGCGAGCAGCTTCCATAGCAATAATATCAAGTAACTTACCTAAATCCAGCGTTGTTTGCAGCTGTTCGAGTAAACTGGAATGATTTTTAACATATGCATTGGCACTGTTTTTTAATGCATTAAAGCTATGAAACGATAATGTTGGATTATCAAGTATATTCAATGTTTGCATACTTGTGCCTCTCTATATAGTAGCCTTGTCAATATGATATAAAACTGCTTATTGACGATCATGTAAGTTTATTACCTAATGCTAATTTTAATGCAAAAATTGTTCCATCATATGGTTTGTGTTTGGGGTGATTGTTGGTGTGGCAGTTAACTAGTTGATTATTAATTTATTTATTGAAAAAATAACAGTGGAGTTTTATGTGAGTTTTATGTGAGTTTTGTATTCAGCTTTATTGTCGGTAACTTGACGGCAATAATTTGCAATGTGGCAATAATGTTTATCATTTTAAGGAATCTACGTGAGCGGTCATCTTGAAGTTTTAGCAATTTTATCTAGTGCTGTATTTATTGTATGGCTATTTCGTCGATTAAAGTTACCTGCAATTTTAGCTTACTTGGTTGCGGGTATGTTAGTGGGCGAGCATGGTTTAAATATAGCGCAAGACCAAGTTGATTATGATCACTTTGCTGAATTGGGTATTGTTTTTTTATTGTTTACCTTGGGTTTAGAGTTTTCTTTACCCCGTTTAATGGCAATGCGACATTTAGTACTAGCCGTGGGAAGCTTACAAGTGGGTATCTCCCTATTAATTTTCACGATCGCCAGTATGTTCTTTGGTCTTAGCTTTGAATCAGCTTTTGTTGTTGGTGGCATTTTAACTCTATCTTCCACTGCCATTGTTATTAAACAGTTAAGTGAAACGGGCGCAATGAAGCGTAAATCCGGCCAACTGTCGGTGGCTATACTACTCTTTCAAGATGTCGCTGTAGTACCTCTTCTTATTATTATTCCGATGTTAGCACTAGACAGTGATACGTCTATGATTTGGGCTTTAGGTCTTGCCATTCTTAAAGGTGTCGTGGTTGTTACTTTATTATTATTTATTGGTAAATGGCTTTTACCCAAAGTGTTCAATATTATTGCGCAAGTAAGAACCGATGAGCTATTTGTTTTAACAACCCTTTTAGTCACTCTATTAGCCTCAGCACTGACGCAATGGTTTGGTTTATCTATGGCATTAGGAGCCTTTTTAGCGGGCATGATGTTAAGTGAAAGTGAGTATAAACATCAATTGGAAGCAGATATTAGGCCTTATCGTGATATTTTATTAGGTTTGTTTTTTATTACTGTCGGTATGAAGCTTGATGTTACGTTATTATTATCATCGCCTTTTAGCTTACTCGCAATTATGCTTAGCTTTATGATAATTAAAGTAATGGTGATTAAAATATTAGCCACGCGGGCGGGGGTGTCTCCCAAAGATGCTTGGGCATCAGGGTTAATGTTAGCTCAAATGGGGGAATTTGGTTTTGTCCTTATTGCCCTTGCTAATCAAGTGAAAGTCTTGCCAAGCGATGTATCATCTATGTTACTGGGTGCAGGTGTTATTAGTATGGCTATTACGCCCTATATGATTGATCATGCTCGTTCGTGGTCACTTTTTTTAAGCCAAGAAAAATCGCCTGAAACTGATGAATTAGAACAATTGCCAGAAAATGAAAACTTGAAAGATCACGTTATTATTTGTGGCTTTGGCCGAATAGGGCAAACGGTTAGTCGCTTTCTAAAGCAAGAAACAATTGATTTCGTTGCTATTGATATTGATCCCCTACGTACTCGAACTGCTCGTGAAGCAGGAGAGAATGTATTATTTGGCTCATCAAGACAAACAGAGTTGCTAAACGCTGCGCACCTATTACAAGCTAGATTGGTAGTGATTGCGTTTGGTGAAGACAAGCAGTCATTAGAAGTTATTCAAAAAGTACGTTCTTTAGCACCTGACGTCCCTATTTTGGTTCGCACCCGTAATGATGATAATTTAAATATGTTATATGAAGCGGGTGCAAATGAAGTGGTTCCCGAAAGCTTAGAAGGTAGCTTAATGTTAGTTTCACAAGTGCTATCGCTTACGGGGGTACCGTTTTCTCGCATAATGCGCCGCGTACAAAAAGAGCGTAAAAGTCACTATAACCATTTACATGGTTTCTTTCAGGGAGAGCATACTGATATGAGCCCTGATGCTATTGATAGAATTGAATTTGCACGCGCTATTTTGATTAATAATGATTCTTTTGGTTGTGGTAAAAGTATAGAGTCATTAAACTTGGGGAAAAAACAAGTGAATATTATTGCGTTACGCCGCAGTGATATTGAATGTGAATCACCCGAAGTAGACACTATTTTACAAGATCAAGATACCTTGATTGTTCGTGGAAAGCCTAGAAAAGTTGAAAGAGCAGATCGTTATATACAAGAGGGTATTTAATTCTTTGATTATTTTTGATGGCATGCTATAAATTCAAAAAATCTTTTATTTGATTTTCTTGCTCCATCGCATCTTCAAACCCTAATTTTATTAATTCAGCACAAAAGTTTTTTTCAAATAATAGATAACTAATAATACTGGATTCAGAATCGTTGCTAATACCTGTACTGCGCAACAATAGCCGAACAGGTAAAGGTAAATCATAATAGTAATTAAGGGCAATGGTATTTAAATCATGACTTGGGTTAATGATAAAGCTATCAATATGTTTTAAACCTTCCCTCTTATCTTTTTCACTTTTTGGAATTAATTTTAGTGTTTCATTAATACGCACCATTCGCTCTAGATCACTATTCATAGTATCTGCAAATATGGAGTCCAACAAGTGGCCGGCAACGGTTGCTGCTGTTGGTGGATGTAAAGTGTTATCACTCGAATGTAGGGTCGCTTTAGGTTGCTCTACGCCAATGACAAATATACGTTCAGCGCCCAAATGAATTGCAGGACTAAGTGGTGATAATTGATGTACTGAACCATCACCATAATGCTGATTTTTTATTTTTATGGATGGAAAAACCAATGGAATAGCTGATGATGCCATTAAATGTTCGGTATTTAGTTGCGTGGGTTGACCACAACGTTTTGCTCTTTCCCACGGAAGAGTATTGTCTTTTGCTTGAAAAAAACTGATAGAATTTCCTGTGCTATAACTTGATGCAGTGACTGAAACGGAAGACAAATAGCCTCCTAAGATATTATTGTCAATGCGTTTAAAATTCATAACAGAATTGAGTAAATTTCTTAGTGGCGAATTGTTCAATAAGCTACGGGGTAGTTTATTGGCATAATCGGCTTGAAAGCTAGCTAACATCCCTTTTCCAATGTGACCAAAAACGCCTCTGGTGTCATTGTGATAAATTTTTGCTGTGTCTAAATTTTTCCATATCCACTCTAGTTTTTTTACTCCTAAGTTAAAGCAGGAAGCGTAGCAACCTAAAGCGGTGGTATTGATTGCACCTGCTGAAGTGCCACACAGAATAGGAAAGGGGATACCATGGTTTCTTGGAATGAATTTAGCTATTGCTGATAGAACGCCTACTTGGTAAGCAGCGCGGGCACCACCACCGGTAAGTACTAAAGCATTTTTACTTGCGACATAGTTACGTTTTTTAGTCATAGCTTATTGTTATTAAATTAAAATTTTATTATTTATTTACCTAAGTGTATGAGGTTTTTGATAACATCGCTAGCTTGTTTATAAACATAGTAGTTTTGCTTACCGATATTTTTTACATGTTTAGGAAAAACTACGGAGTAGAGTTTAGCTCATCAGTATTTTAGCCATCAGTATTTTAAATAATCACACGTGATGAATTAGCAGAAAATACAACTGATGAAATAGCAAATAATTAATGGTAATAAAAAAAGCCAGCTATGAAAGCTGGCTATTTAAAATGACATAGAATTATTAACAGTTAATCTTCGGCCTATCACGGTAATTACCTAAAAGGTAAAATAATTATCGGTGTTATGCCTAGCTGAAAACAATTTATTAGCTGCTAACGCGAGCGTTTGCAGCATCAATCAATGGTTGCGATCCAGCTTGCAAATTTACAAGGTTAGCTGAAACAACTTTCTTTGGTAATTTAGAAATCATCAAAGAACCTGTTTCTACCGAGCCTCGAGTTGAAGCAAACTCTAATAAGTTTTTACCATTACACTCAATACCGTCGAAGACACGACGAATTTTTAATTTATTCGTCTTTAAAAAAGAACGCATGCGCTTTTTATCGTCAGCAGCAACATACTCACATAGACTTTGCGCAATGTTCGCAGCTTGTGCTTGAGGCGTCGATACAACAGACGTTAATGTTAGAACAGTGATGGTAGAAGCTATTAATAATTTTTTCATTTTAGTAACCTTTTATATAAATGGATTATTAAAAGAAAAAACCACGGGATGTACCTATTAAACGAGGTGACTCCGCTGCCGTAAATTTTCTAATTATAAAATTAGTTAATTCCTTAGGCCGGTGGTTTTGCGTAACACGTTTTCGCGTGTTTTGCCTTTTCTTTGTCAGCAATAAGTATCGCTAAATATTCCCTGAATTGCAACTAAAGTAGTAGTCAGCTGCAAAGCAGGGGGGATTATTAGTTTTACAAAATAACTTCTTTATTAAAATAGCTACTTTTTATTAAAATGTCATCTCAGGAATATCACCTGTAATAACAAGTTCACCTTCAGTTAATTTGATTATTTCTTCAACTGAAACACCAGGAGCGCGTTCTAGTAAATGAAATTTACCTTCTTTTATTTCGATAAAGGCCAAATCAGTTAATACTTTTTTGATGCATGACTTTCCTGTGAGGGGTAAAGTACAATTACTTAATAACTTAGACACACCATGTTTTGATGCATGAGTCATTGTGACAATAATATTATCCGCGCCAGCAACTAAATCCATTGCGCCGCCCATGCCCTTGATAAGTTTACCAGGGATCATATAAGAGGCTATATTACCGTTTACATCCACTTCAAATGCGCCAAGAACGGTTAAATCTACATGGCCGCCACGTATCATGGCAAATGACTCTGCAGAATCAAAAATTGATGCACCTTTAGCCATTGTAACTGTTTGCTTGCCGGCATTGATTAGATCAGCATCTATCTCTTCTTCGGTTGGAAACTGTCCCATACCTAAAAGTCCATTTTCTGATTGCAACATGACTTCCATGTTGTCAGGTACATAGTTAGCTACTAATGTCGGGATGCCTATACCTAAATTTACGTAATAACCATCTTTTAGTTCTTGGGCAACACGCTGTGCAATTTGTTCTCTTGATAAAGCCATTATTTATCTCCTTCTGCTGAAGATGGACGAATAGTACGTTGTTCTATACGTTTTTCGAAAGTGCCTAATATTAGACGATCAACATAAATTCCCGCAGTGTGAATTTGATCAGGGTCTAGTTCACCCGGTTCAACAATTTCTTCTACTTCAACGACGGTGATTTTTCCTGCCGTTGCCGCCATAGGGTTAAAGTTTCTTGCGGTTTTTCTGAAGACTAAGTTACCATATCTGTCAGCTTTCCAAGCCTTAACAATGGCAAAATCACCCACAATAGCTTCTTCTAAAATATACTCACGGCCATTAAATGTTCGCTCATCTTTGCCTTCCGCTACGGGCGTACCTACACCGGTTGCCGTGTAAAATGCAGGAATACCAGCACCGCCAGCGCGCATTTTTTCAGCTAAAGTGCCTTGTGGTGTGAGTTCAACTTCTAATTCACCTGCCATCATTTGACGTTCAAATTCAGCGTTTTCACCTACATAAGAGGCTACAATTTTTTTTATTTGTCTATCAGTTAATAAAACACCTAGACCAAAATCATCAATACCACAGTTATTAGAAACTAAGGTCAATCCTTTAGTGCCTTTACGTTTTATTTCACTGATCAAGTTTTCTGGGATACCACATAAACCAAAACCACCTGCGATAACGGTCATGTTATCTGTTAGTCCAGCCATGGCTTCCTCATAGCTTGAGACTACCTTGTCGAATCCTGCCATTTTATTCTCCTAATTTGGTTTAATATTTTGTAAAAATTTAACAGAGTAAGAGAAGAAACAAAAGAAATAATCATTATATTTTTTTTGCTCTTATCTTTGCTATCCCCACGTGAAAAAATAGCTATTCTTCTTAAGCTTGTTCTTGTGCTACTTTTCTTGTGAGAGATACGCATTTGATACTTTAGATATAGGCGCTTTACCTAACTTATCACTTATATACCAGCCTGCTTGCAGTAGCTTTTTGAAATCGATGCCTGTCGATATACCTAAACCATTAAGCATATAAACTACATCTTCAGTGGCTACATTGCCTGAGGCACCTTTAGCATAAGGACACCCCCCTAAACCAGCAACAGCACTATCAACAACATTAACGCCTAGCTGTAAAGCGGCATAAATGTTTGTTAAGGCTTGCCCATAGGTATCATGAAAATGCACAGCTAGCTTTTCTACCGGGACACGAGCGCTAACAGCTTGTATCATTTTTGTGACGCTAGCGGGGTTACCAACACCTACTGTGTCACCTAAGGATATTTCATAACATCCCATGGCCATTAGTTTTTCAGCGACTAAAGCCACTTGCTCAGGGTCTATATCCCCTTCATAGGGACAACCTAACGTACAAGAAACATAACCGCGTACTTTGATATTAGCTTTTTTAGCCGCTTCCATAATAGGAGCGAAGCGCGCAAGGCTTTCTTCAATAGAGCAATTTATGTTTTTTTGGCTGAAACTTTCAGAGGCAGCGCCAAAAATAGCAACTTCATCTGCATTAACTGCCAATGCGGCCTCAAAACCGCGCAAGTTAGGCGTTAATGCTGCATAGGTAACACCTTTAATGCGATTAAGCTTTTCAAAGACTTCAGTAGAGGTACCCATTTGTGGCACCCACTTAGGTGAAACAAAGCTGCCACTTTCAATATAAGTAACCCCTGCATCACTAAGTTTTTCTATCAGACTAATTTTATCAGCTGCACTAACAGGAATCGCTTCATTTTGCAGGCCATCTCTAGGACCCACTTCAACAACTTTTACTTGTTTTGGTAATTTGCTTGATAACATAATTACTCCGACTCTTCATTAGTAGTTTCTTCTGCTGTGAAAGCTAATAACTCAGCGCCACCATCAACCATGTCACCTTCATGGAAGAATATCTCATCAATAGTCCCGTTACTTGGCGCTTTGATAGTATGCTCCATTTTCATCGCTTCCATGATGACAAGCGGTTGACCTTTACTCACTTGCTCACCCGATTTAACTAAAACACTGACCATGGTGCCGTTCATTGGCGCCACTAAACCACCATGATTGTCATCATCATCACTTTGACCGCAGTCAGGTAAAATGTGGGTAAAATTAAATACGCCATTAGTTCTGTAAAGGCTAATGGTATTTTCAACGTGATTAAAGGTCGTTTGACTACGATGGCCGTTAATTGTCGCTACTATTGTGTCATCATTGTGCGGTGTCGTTAATATCTCGCCTTGGCAGTCAAATACTTCACCATTGATATTAATTGAATAATAGGCATCATTACCTTGACGCTTTTGTTCAACAGTTACCGTATATTCAGTTTCATTGTGCGCTAGAACTAAGGTATGTAAATTAGCTTCATTTAGACGCCATGCACTCGCATTGTACCAAGGTGAATGTGGGTCATTACTTTTTTGGGCTTGTTGTTTTGCCTTGTTTTCTTTAGATAAAATAAGGAATAAAGCCGCTATAGGTAATTCATTAACGAGTGGTTTTTCATCATTGTGGAAAATTAGGTCATAATTTTTTTCAATAAAACCGGTATCAATATCAGCGGCTTTAAAAGGTGCTGAAGTGGCTAAATTATAAAGAAAATCAATATTAGTGGTGACACCATTGATACGATATTCACTTAATGCTTTGGCTAAGCGCTGAAGGGCTTTTTCACGATTTTCATCCCAAACAATTAATTTAGCAATCATCGGATCGTAATACACACTGACTTCATCACCTTGGCGAACACCGGTATCTATACGAACATGCTCGCTCTCAATGGGCGTTTTTAACAGGCTCAATTTTCCTGTTGCAGGTAAAAAGTCGTTATTAGCATCTTCTGCATATATACGCGCTTCAAAAGCATGACCATTAAGCACAAGTTGTTCTTGGGTTTTTGGCAGTAGTTCACCCGCGGCGACGCGTAATTGCCATTCAACTAAATCTTGTCCACTGATCATTTCAGTAACAGGGTGTTCAACTTGTAAGCGGGTGTTCATTTCCATAAAATAGAAAGAGCCGTCAATATCAAGTAAAAACTCAACAGTACCGGCACCTTGATAGCCTATCGCTTGGGCTGATTTAATAGCTGATTCGCCCATTTGAGCGCGTAATTCTGGACTCATACTAAAGGCTGGGGCTTCTTCAATGACTTTTTGATGACGACGTTGTACTGAACAATCACGTTCAAATAAATAAACAGCATTGTCGTGATTATCACAAAATACTTGGATCTCAACATGACGAGGCTGTGTTAAATATTTTTCAACTAACATGGTGTCATCACCAAATGATGACATTGATTCACGTTTTGCTGCGGCTAAACCTTCATCGAATTCTTCTTCGCTCCAAACTTGGCGCATTCCTTTACCACCGCCACCAGCTGTGGCTTTTAATAGTACAGGATAGCCCATGTCATCAGCGGCTTTTTTGATAATATCACGTGATTGATCATCACCATGGTAGCCAGGCACTAAAGGCACATTGGCTTTTTCCATAATATTTTTAGCGGCAGATTTAGAACCCATTGCTTCAATGGCGCCTACTGGAGGGCCAATAAAAGTTATGTTTTCAGCGGCACAATTTCGACAAAAGCCCGCATTTTCAGACAAAAAGCCATAACCAGGGTGGATCGCTTGAGCCCCTGTTTTTACGGCTGCAGCGATAACTTTATCACCTAATAAATAGCTTTCACGCGATGGTGAAGGGCCAATGTAAACCGCTTCATCCGCCATATGAACATGCAACGCATCTTTGTCGGCATCTGAATAAACGGCAACGGTTAATATACCCATCTGTTTGGCTGTTTTAATAATGCGGCAGGCAATTTCACCACGGTTGGCAATTAAAATTTTACTGAACATTTATCTATCCTCTTATTCTTTTAGTATCACTTAGTATCACTGAGAAACGGGCAACTCTATGCTAATTGGATTTACCAATTGGGTGCTCGTTTTTCGAAAAAAGCGGTTAAGCCTTCTTGTCCTTCAGGCGATACACGAATAGCTGCTATGCGCTCACTCGTGTCTGTGAGTAAGTTTTCATCAATTGTTTGAAAGGCGACATCTTGACTGAGTTTTTTTGCCTGTCGTCTCGCTTGGCTACCATTGGCTAATAACTTAGTTACCATGGCGTTAACTTCAGCAGTTAACTCGTCAGGGGCTACCATTTCATCTACCAAGCCAAGCTGCTGAGCTTTGTCAGCAAAAAAGCGTTCTGCAGTTTGAAAGTAACGGCGGCTGGCTTTTAAACCTATCGCATCAACCACATAAGGGCTGATAGTTGCAGGTATTAAGCCCAACTTTACTTCACTTAAGCAAAAGCTCGCTTTGGTACTCGCGATAACAATGTCGCAACAGCTAGCTAAACCAACAGCACCACCAAAAGCGGCACCTTGAATCTTGGCGATAGTCGTTTGTGGCAAAAAGTTTAACGCTTTCAACATTTGCGCTAAAGCGTTGGCATCTTTCAAGTTATCTTCATACGAGTAACCAGCCATACGTTTCATCCAACCTAAGTCAGCTCCTGCACTAAAACTTTTGCCATTTGAGGCTAAAATCATAATGCTAATGTCATCGCGCTTACTGATGTCATTAAAAATAGTCGTTAACTGTTTAATGATGACATCATCAAAAGCATTGTGTTTTTCAGGATTGTTTAAAGTGACTGTGGCAATACCTTGCTCATTAACTTCTAACAAAACCGTGTCGTTATTGGTATTCATAATAAGTACCCTTGTTCTATACGGTTACATACGGAAGATGCCAAACTTGGTGTCTTCAATTGTTTTGTTTAATGAGGCAGAAATAGCTAAACCTAACACTTGTCTCGTGTCAGCAGGGTCAATAATGCCGTCATCCCATAATCGCGCTGAAGCGTAATAAGGGTGACCTTGGTGTTCATAGTTTTCGATGATAGGCTGCTTAAAGCTTTGCTCTTCGGCTTCGCTCCAGCTTTCACCTAGTTTTTCTTTTTTATCACGTGTTACTTGCGCCATAACGCCAGCAGCTTGCTCGCCACCCATTACTGAAATACGTGAGTTTGGCCACATAAATAAGAAGCGAGGATCATAAGCACGACCACACATGCCGTAATTACCTGCGCCAAAGCTACCACCAATTAAAATGGTAAATTTAGGAACTTGTGCCGTAGCAACAGCTGTAACCATTTTGGCACCGTGCTTGGCTATACCGCCTGACTCGTATTGTTTACCCACCATAAAGCCGGTAATGTTTTGTAGAAATACCAGTGGAATTTTACGCTGTGCACAAAGTTGAATAAAGTGAGCACCTTTTTCAGCAGACTCGCCAAATAACACCCCGTTATTGGCAACAATACCAACGGGATAGCCGTAAATGTTGGCAAAGCCACAAACTAAGGTACTGCCATAAAGGGCTTTAAACTCGTGAAAATCACTGCCATCAACAATACGAGCAATAACTTCACGTATATCGTAAGGCTGGCGGGTATCTTTAGGAATAATGCCGTAAATGTCTTCAGTGGGATAGGCAGGTTCAACAACTTCTTGAAAGTCTATTGTTACTGGTTTTACTCGGTTTAAATTTTCAACGGCAGAACGCGCTATTTCAAGTGCATGATGATCGTTTTGTGCATAATGATCGGTAACACCTGAAGTACGACAATGTACGTCTGCGCCGCCTAAGTCTTCAGCGCTGACTACTTCACCGGTAGCGGCTTTAACAAGTGGCGGGCCGGCTAAAAATATAGTTCCTTGCTCTTTAACAATAATAGACTCATCTGCCATTGCAGGAACATAAGCACCACCGGCAGTACAAGAGCCCATAACAACAGCAACCTGAGGAATATTGTTGGCTGACATGTTTGCTTGGTTAAAGAAAATTCGACCAAAGTGTTCTTTGTCTGGAAATACATCATCTTGGTTTGGTAGGTTTGCACCGCCAGAATCAACTAAATAAATACAAGGTAAGTTGTTTTCTTGTGCAATAGATTGAGCGCGAAGGTGTTTTTTAACGGTTAGTGGGTAATAAGTACCCCCTTTAACTGTGGCATCATTGGCAACAATAACACACTCTTGGCCAGCTACTCGGCCTATACCAGTGATAATACCGGCACTAGGCACGTTATCATCGTAAACTTTGTAGGCTGCAAGCTGTGAAAACTCTAAAAATGCTGAGCCGTCGTCAAGTAAAGCATTTACCCTTTCTCTTGGTAATAACTTTCCACGTCCAATGTGTCGCTCACGAGAACGTTCGCCACCGCCAAGTTTGATTTCACTGAGTTTTTCTCGTAAATCATCTACTTGGGTTTGCATATGTGCAGCATTATCTAGGAAATCTTGGCTGCGAGTGTTTATCTTGCTTATTATTTTTGCCACGGGGGGAGCCTTTTATTTGTTAGTAATCATTTATTTTATTACGGTTTAACTCAACTACTGCGTTGAAAAATACTCATTGACTAACGTCAACTCTGCTTTTTTGTCTTGTATTTGAATTAAACTGCTACAAACTAAATAATTACTGGTTAACTCGTTATTTGTTTAATTACTCATTACAGTAATACCAATCAAACTAATTAAGTGATCTTTATAAATGGTCTAAATCTCCAATAACATCGTTGCTTTCAATCCCAATAGCCAGCTATTGCTCAATCAAGCGCCTCGTTCTTGAAAATTTATCCTCATTAAAATTGATCACTAAATTAATCTGTTTGGTATAAGTTACTTTTTTGTCACTTCAGTAGTGGTGATTAAGCTTTAAGCTGTGTGGCTAATTAAAAGAAAAGTACTGAATTGATAAAGATCAACGAGTACTTTTTACTAATTAATTAGGCGGTACAGCAACCAGGTGAATTACTACTTAGATTCGTTGAATAACTCACGGCCGATCAGCATACGACGAATTTCTGAAGTACCCGCGCCAATTTCGTATAATTTAGCGTCACGTAATAAACGACCTGCTGGGAATTCATTGATGTAACCATTTCCGCCGAGTAATTGAATGGCATCTAATGCCATTTTAGTTGCTAGTTCAGCAGAATATAGAATGACTGCCGCAGCATCTTTACGCGTTGTTTCAGCGCGGTCACACGCTTGTGCAACTGTATAGGCGTAGCATTTAGCCGCATTCATTTGCGTGTACATATCAGCCACTTTGCCTTGAACAAGTTGGAATTCACCAATAGATTGACCAAATTGCTTTCTATCGTGAATATAAGGAACGACTAGATCCATACAAGCATCCATAATACCTAATGGACCGCCGGTTAATACTAACCGTTCGTAATCAAGGCCAGACATCAATACTCTAACGCCTTTACCTTCTTGTCCTAATATATTTTCAGCAGGTACTTCACAGTCTTGAAACACTAATTCACACGTGTTTGAGCCACGCATGCCTAGTTTATCTAATTTCTGATGACGAGAAAATCCAGGGAAATCTCTTTCGACGATAAAAGCAGTAATCCCTTTAGAGCCGGCACTGGTATCTGTTTTGGCATAAATAATATATACATTGGCATCTGGACCATTGGTTATCCACATTTTGTTGCCATTAAGTATATATTTGTCACCTTTCTTATCTGCTCGTAATTTCATGCTGACCACGTCAGAGCCTGCATTAGGTTCACTCATCGCTAAAGCACCAATATGTTCACCAGTACATAGTTTTGGTAAATACTTTAATTTTTGCTCATGAGAAGCATTTTTGCTCAATTGGTTAATACATAAGTTTGAACAGGCGCCATAACTTAAACCAACAGATGCCGATGCTCTGCTGATTTCCTGCATTGCAACTATATGTTCCATGTAACCTAAGCCTGACCCGCCGTATTCTTCATCAACGGTCATACCTAATAAACCTAAATCACCAAATTTACGCCATAAATCATTTGGAAATTCATTATCAATATCAATCTGTGCAGCACGTGGGGCTATTTCATCACGAGCAAAAGCATTGACGGTATCGCGTATCATGTCGACAGTTTCACCTAAATTAAAGTTAAGTGAGCTAAATTGAGAAATCATATTTTATTCCTATAAAGTGTTTTACGTTGTTAGTGTCGTTAATATTTCTTGGCAGTTGTTTTCTATATCATTCAATTCAATCAAGACGGCGGTTATATCTTCAAGTTTCTGATTTAAATCATCTTTCTTTTCTGATATCAATTCCATCATGATAGCTAATTGTTTAGCGCTGGACTTATCCGCATCATAAAGTTCAAACAAACGACCCGTTTCACCTAGAGAGAAACCTAAGCGTTTACCACGTAAGATAAGCTTTAACCGAACTTTATCACGCTGATTATAAATGCGTGTTTGTCCTTTACGTGTAGGGGCTAATAGTCCTTTATCTTCGTAAAATCGAATACTACGGGTAGTAATATCAAATTCTTTTGATAAATCACTAATAGAATAATTTACTTGGCTTACTTTATTTATCAGGGTCATTTTCTTGTTTGGTCTTAATTTTCGTTATTGAAATAACATTACAGGAAGTTTACGTAAACGTAAAGCTAATTCTTTTGTTGAAATAAAATACAACCACACTTACGTAAACGTAAAGCTGATTGCGTCGTCGTGTTATAAATTGTAGTGCTTAAAAATTTTATTCTTACTTTCAATACATAACCACTTTTTGATTATATCTACAATAGGTAACTCTATTTATAAGTAATTAAGAAATAAATAATTTAAAAAGCGATAAGGATTAGTACTAAAGTACATTGGCGTAAAGGTTAAATTGAGTTAGGGTATAACACTTTTTAAATTTATTATCTCATTTCCCTTATTTGGAGAATACCGTGTCTATTTCTGATCCTATTGTTATTGTTTCCGCATTAAGAACCCCTATGGGTGGCTTTAGTGGCTGCTTAGCGAATACTAGTGCCATAGAACTTGGTGCAACTGCAATAAAAGCAGCTGTACTTAACGCTAATTTAGCCAGTGATCAAGTTGATGAAGTTATTATGGGCTGTGTATTACCTGCTGGCTTGAAACAAGCACCGGCTAGACAAGCGGCTATCGCTGCCGATTTAGCTTTATCAACCGTTTGTACCACTATTAATAAAGTGTGTGGCTCTGGTATGAAGGCCGCAATGCAAGCGCATGATGCTTTACTTGCCGGATCAATCGACATTGCTGTTGCTGGTGGCATGGAAAGCATGAGTAATGCACCTTACCTTTTACCTAACGCAAGAGCTGGAATGCGTATGGGCCATGGTCAAGTAATTGATCATATGATGCTTGATGGCTTAGAAAATGCTTATGATGGTATTTCTATGGGCTGTTTCGCACAAGAAACAGCGGATGAAAATAGTTTTACTCGTGAGCAAATGGATGAGTTTGCTATTCGATCATTATCCAGAGCAAATACTGCGATTGATTCAGGCGCTTTTAAAAACGAAATTGCTCCTGTTACGGTAAAAAGTAGACGCAAAGAAGTTGTTATTGATACTGACGAGCAGCCAGGTAATGCCCGTCCAGATAAAATACCGTCTTTGCGAGCGGCTTTTAAAAAAGATGGCACAATAACGGCTGCTAACTCCAGCTCTATTTCAGATGGTGCAGCAGCATTAGTTATGATGAAACTATCAACAGCTAAAGCACGTGGTTTGACGCCTCTTTGTAAAGTTGTTGCTCATGCAACGCATGCACAAAAGCCAGCTGAATTTACCATCGCACCTGTTGGTTCAATGAATAAGCTATTAGATAAAGCGGGTTGGACAGTAAACGATGTTGATTTATTTGAAATTAATGAAGCGTTTGCCATGGTTACCATGCTTGCTGTTAAAGAGATGAACTTAGATATTAATAAAGTTAATGTTCATGGTGGCGCTTGTGCTTTAGGGCATCCATTAGGTGCAAGTGGTGCCCGTATTATGGTAACGCTTATTCATGCATTAAAGACTAAAGGTTTATCAAAAGGTGTTGCTTCTTTATGTATTGGTGGCGGTGAAGCCACATCAATTGCGCTTGAGATACTGTAACAAAGTCTTTTTTGAGGAATTTTTTAGTTAATAAAATATTCCTTTTAATGACCATATTGGGATTGTCGATATTGTGTAGGTGACAATCCCATTATTTTTTTAAAAAGACGTGAAAAATAGTAAGGATCGTCATAACCAATTTTTAAAGCAACGTCTTTAACTGAAATGTTCGATTCATCAAGTAATTTACAGGCATGTTTTATTTTCAGTTCTAAAAAATAGCGTATAGGGCTAACGCCAGTATGTTGTAAAAACTTTTTTGAGAAATAAAATTTTGACAACTTCAGTGAGTCAGCTATCTGTTGTAGGTTTATTTTTTGACTAATATTCTCTTCCATAAAACCGGTCACTTTAGACAAATTAAAGTCTTGCTTTAACTGCTCTAGTTTCATCGGGCTATTAACAGTAAATAGAGCAAACATTTTTTTGATAATATTTGACGCAAGAATAAAAGAGCTTAATTGATAGCTTTTATTCCTTGTTGCAAGCAACTGTTCGAATTCATTAATAAAGGCTGTTTGGTTAGATATATTCAAAATCAAATTAGTACTGTTGACACCAATAAAATCCATGAATTGTTCAAATAAGTGTCCCTCAATATGAACCCAGTAAATTGACCAGGGTGATTTGTTACTCGACTTATATTGGTGTTCTGTCCCTTTAGGTAAAAAAAGTACATCACCTTTATTTATCATACCTTGGCATTTAGATGTACTAAACTGTCCAACCCCATCAAAACAAAAAATCACTAGATTATCAGTATGGTCGTGCCTTTTAGTGTAATGGTTATTTGCCGAGACATATTTTCCAAACGATGATGGGTAAAGGCCACGACTTAATATATTTAAGTCTAATTGATTTATTAATGGTTTGGGAATTAGGTATCTAATACTATTATTAGGTAGTGGCCAGTTTGATGCTGTACTCATTTGTAAACCTCTTGATGTAATAGCAAGATAATCCATTAAAGTGGCAAGTTAATCAATGTATTTCTAACGATTAATTTGCTTTAATCAATGCATGTACGATTAATTTGCTTGAGTAATTTGCTAATAGATATTCAAAGCATTGTATTTTTATCAGTGATAGTTATAGAGACTTCTCTATTGACTAGCGCTTCTTAGTTAACTTAGATATTTAGGAATTTAATGTGAATTTTGATTTAACCGAAGATCAGCAAATGTTTGCAGATCTTGCTAAGCAATTTAGCGACAGTGAATTATTACCTAATGCGGCAAAGTGGGATCAAGAACATATTTTCCCGAAAGATGTTATTGCCAAAGCGGGCGAGCTCGGTTTTTGTGGTTTATATTCGCCGGAAGATTCAGGTGGCTTGAACCTAAGTCGTCTAGATTCCTCTATTATCTTTGAACAATTAGCCATGGGTTGTACCGCAACAACGGCGATGATGACTATTCATAATATGGCCACTTGGATGGTGGCAACTTGGGGAACAAGCGGTGTGAAAGACACTTGGTGTCCGTCACTGGTTTCAGGCGAAAAATTGGCTTCATATTGCTTAACTGAGCCAGGCTCAGGGTCTGATGCGGCGTCTTTAAGCACCTCGGCAAAAAAAGACGGAGATCATTACGTTGTTAATGGCTCAAAAGTGTTTATTTCAGGTGCCGGCGATACTGATATTTTAGTTGTTATGGTGCGTACCGGTGTAGCGGGTCCTAAAGGTATTTCAGCACTTGCCATACCGGCTGATTTAGACGGTATTATCTACGGAAAAGCGGAAGAAAAATTGGGCTGGAATGCTCAACCTACACGTCAAATTACCTTTGATAACGTAAAAGTTCCTGTTGAACATCTACTTGGAAACGAAGGTGAAGGATTTTCAATAGCGATGAAAGGGCTTGACGGTGGTCGAATTAATATCGCGACTTGCTCTATCGGTACGGCACAACAAGCATTAAATTCAGCGATGGGATACATGCAAGAACGTGAACAGTTTGGCAAACCAATCGCTGCTTTTCAAGGGTTACAATTTAAACTTGCGGACATGGCGACAGAGCTAGTTGCTGCTCGTCAGATGGTACGTTTAGCGGCGTATAAATTGGATAAGAATGATCCAGAAAAAACGGCTTATTGTGCTATGGCCAAACGTTTTGCAACGGATGTTGGTTTCCAAGTATGTGATGCGGCATTACAAATTCACGGTGGTTACGGCTATATTAAAGAGTACCCATTAGAACGTCACTTTAGAGATGTACGTGTTCATCAAATACTTGAAGGCACAAATGAAATTATGCGCGTTATTATTGCCCGTCGCTTGTTAACTGAAGGCGCAGGTCAACTTTTATAAGACGGTAAGATATCAATTTAATATAAATATAAATATAAATAAAAAGAGAATAAGAATTATGTCCGACTATTCATCACAGTTTCTAACGGTAGAAGTAGTGCAACATACCGCGGTAGTGACTTTTAATAATCCACCAGCCCATACATGGACACAGCAAAGTTTAACCGACTTACGTGACTTGGTTTTAACGTTAAATGAAGATAAAAATATTTATGCGTTAGTACTGACCGGCTCAGGAGATAAATTTTTCTCAGCGGGTGCTGATTTAAATGTCTTTGCAGATGGCTCTAAAAAAGTAGCCAAAGAGATGAGTGATATATTTGGCGAAGCCTTTGAAACGTTATCTAACTTTCGTGGTGTTTCCATTTCAGCTATTAATGGCTATGCCATGGGCGGCGGTTTAGAAGTGGCGTTAGCATGTGATATTCGTGTCGTTGAAGATCACGCGGTTATGGCACTACCTGAAGCGAGTGTTGGTTTACTGCCTTGTGCTGGCGGTACGCAAAATTTAGCGATACTTGTGGGTGAAGGTTGGACTAAGCGAATGATTTTGTGTGGTGAACGTGTTGATGCCACAACAGCTTTGCGTATTGGCTTGGCTGAAGAAGTTGTTGCCAAAGGCGAAGGCAAGTCAGTAGCAATCGCATTAGCAGCAAGAGTTGCTAAGCAAAGTCCTGTTGCTGTGTCAGCGTGTAAAACACTTATTCAAAAAAATAGAACTATGCCAATCGCGCTAGCGTTACCGCAAGAGCGCCAAGCGTTCATTGATTTATTTGATTCAGAAGATCAAAAAGAAGGTGTACAAGCTTTCTTAGATAAACGTAAACCCGTTTGGAAAAATAAATAGTGGTTGAATAAATAGCTAAAAAATAAAAATTAAATAGGAATTTTATATGACCCAAGTAGTGACCTTTCAAGAGATAAATAGTGCCAATGGTAAAAAGATTGCCGTTATAACATTAAATTCTCCAAAATCATTAAACGCCTTAGGGTTGGATATGATCGAATTGATTTATCCAAAACTAAAACAGTGGCAAACCCAAGATGACATCGCTGCTGTTTTTCTTCAAGGTGAAGGCGAGAAAGCCTTTTGTGCCGGTGGTGACATCGTGTATATGTACAATGACATCATAGCGGACAAAGGTAATTTCTCTCCAGGTGTTGAAAAATACTTTGGCTCAGAGTATGAACTTGATTACTTTATTCATACCTTCAATAAACCTTTTATTGTTTGGGGTAATGGTATCGTCATGGGGGGGGGGCTTGGCCTGATGGTTGGTGGTAGTCATCGTGTTGTTACTGAAAATTCACGTATCGCAATGCCTGAAATTAGCATTGGTCTTTATCCTGATGTGGGTGGCAGCTATTTTTTAAACCGTATGCCTAATAATTGCGGCATGTTTTTAGGGTTGACCGGAGCGTCTATTAACGCTGCCGATGCTAAATATAGCCATCTAGCTGATTATTTTGTTGCCAGTGATAAGAAAGATTCATTACTTGAACAATTAACTCAATTAGATTGGCAAGACTCAATTGAGCTTAATCATGACAAGCTTTCAGGTTTACTAACCGATTTTGAAAAAGATTCCATTAGTCTACTGCCTGAATCGAAACTTACCGAGCATGAAACGTTAATTAAGCAAGTAACAGACTTTGATAACTTAAATGCAATTGTAGAGAATATTTTAGCCGTTGAAACGGATGATAAATGGTTTTCTCGTGCACAGAAGTCTCTTAAAGTGGGTAGTCCATTAAGCGCCTCTTTAACCTTCCAACAAATACAATGTGGTGCATCACTCTCATTGGCTGACTGCTTTCGTATGGAATTAAGCTTATCGGTTAAAGCCGGACAGTTTGGCGAATTTACAGAAGGCGTTAGAGCACTGTTAATTGATAAAGATTATTCCCCTAAATGGCATTTTTCTTCTATAGAAGCGGTAGATAAAAAAGTTGTTGATTGGTTTTTTGAATCGAAATGGACAGCAGAACAACACCCGTTAGTTAATCTAGGTAGTTAATAGGTAGCTAATAGGTAACTAACAGGCAACTAAGCGATTTTTATTAAATTGTTAGTAAAAATCATTTTAAAACATTATAAGGAAAGAACAATGGCGAATATTGCATTTATTGGTTTAGGAAATATGGGTGGCCCAATGGCCATTAATCTTGTTAAAGCAGGACACGACGTCTGTGTCTTCGATTTATCAGAATCTGCTGTAGCGCAAGTGGTAGAACAAGGTGCTAGCACTAAAGCGAACGCTATTGAATGTGTTAAGGATGCTGAGTTTGTTGTTTCTATGTTACCGGCAGGAAAACATGTTGATAGTGTTTACTTAACCGCTGAAACCGGTTTGATTAACTATATTGCTAAAGGTAGTGTTGTCATCGATTCTTCAACTATCGATGCAGCTACATCACGTAAAGTTGCTGCTGCGTTAGCACAACAAGGCATTAAATTTGTTGATGCACCTGTGTCTGGCGGTGTTGGTGGAGCTATTGGCGGTACACTAAGCTTTATGGTAGGTGGTAGTACTGAAGAATTTAGTGAAGTAGAGCCTATTTTGAATCAAATGGGTAAAAATGTTTTTCATGCAGGAGATCATGGTGCAGGTCAAATTGCTAAGGCATGTAATAACATGTTGCTCTCAGTGCTGATGATTGGTACGAGTGAAGCGCTGCAGCTAGGTCTTGCAAATGGTTTGGATGCGAAAGTATTATCAAACATCATGAGTAAAAGTTCAGGTAGCAACTGGACGCTTGATGGCTATAACCCTTGCCCAGACGTTATGGAAAATGTGCCATCATCAAATGATTATCAAGGGGGGTTCATGGTAGATCTAATGGCAAAAGATTTAGGTTTAGCCATGGATACAGCAGTACAAAGTAAATCATCAACTCCTTTGGGCGCATTAGCACGTAATTTGTTTACTATGCATGCCGCGTCTGGAAATGGCGGTAAAGATTTTTCAAGTATATTCAACTTGTTTAATAAATAGTGTTTTAGTACATTAGATAGAGAAACTTACATACCTGTTCCACTTCAAGCTGCAGACTTTCTAAAACGAGCATCTCCAAGTGGAGTAGGTATAAATAGAGAACTTTATGAATTTAGAAAATAAAACCATTGTCATCACTGGCGGTGGTCAAGGCCTTGGACGTGCCATGGCAATTCACTTTGCTAAAAATGGTGCCAATATAGCTCTAATTGATTTAAATGAAGATCTATTAGGTGAAACTATCGAGTTAGTCGAACAAAATGGTACTGCCAATACTCGTGCTAAATATTATCTTGCTAATGTAAGTAACGAAGCACAAGTTGAAAGTACCTTTAAACAAATCAATGACGATTTTAATGGCATTGATGGTTTAATCAATAATGCCGGTATATTGCGCGATGGCATGTTTGTCAAAGCCAAAGCTGGCGTAGTTAGTAGTAAAATGTCATTAGTGGATTTCCAGTCGGTTATTGACGTTAACTTAACGGGTGTATTCCTTTGTGGTCGTGAAGCGGCCGTTCATATGATTGAATCAGGGAGTAAAGGTGTCATTATAAATATGTCCTCTATTTCACGAGGCGGTAATATGGGACAAACCAATTACGCTGCTGCTAAAGCGGGTGTTGTTGCAATGACAACTACTTGGGCAAGAGAGCTAGGACGACATGGTATTAGAGTTGGCGCGATAGCCCCAGGTGTTGTTCGTACAGCGATGACAGATTCGATGAAGCCAGAAATGCGTGATCGATTAGAAAAAATGAAACCAATTGGCCGTTTGGGTGAAGCAGATGAAATCGCGCATACTGCCAAATACATTTTTGAAAATGAATACTTTACTGGCAGAGTCGTGGAAATAGATGGCGGTCTTGCAATGTAACTATGCAATGTAGCAATGTAAATAAGAATACAGCATCTAATCAGACTGTTTTTTGTCGGATTTGTACAAGGTTTAAACACTTAGGCATAAATTGATAAATAAAACGATAAAAAGTGTTTTATTTACTTGACCTAAAATGAAAACTCTATATCATGCGCTCCAGTTCCAAGGGGTTCAGCCAAAAAGCTTAACCAACTGGACGTTTTGATAAGTTAACTCATTGCTTTTGAAGTAAATCAGCTAACTTAACGTTTTAAAGTTCAATTTTTGAGAGTTTGT
>JBLIEW010000069.1:0-25130 GCA_047633255.1 Colwellia sp. | reverse complement strand
ATGCTCTTTTTTTACGCACTGATCAGAGACTATCGAAAGATGGTTAGGTGTTTAATGGGTATTACTATCAATGCCACTAACTCGCTATTGGTCAATTAAGCGCTTTGCCTATATAGAGGATGGTAGATACTTAGGTTTGATCTAGAATTAAAAACCGGTATTTTTGAAAAATTATCCTCACTAAAAATTGATCTATTAATTAATTTAATGGGTATAATACCGTTCCTATACAGGAATATTTTTTATATAGATTTAGAACGTAGCATTATTAATTTAACTCAGTAATTTTTTTATTGTTTAATTAATGTATAGCGCGGATAGGGTACTGCTTAGATTATTTTTGAAGTATATATTCTATAGTCGATAATAGTATGACGTTGCTTGTCAGTTTAATTATGCTGTGTTTTGTTATCAAAATTCAGCTCTTTGGATGAAATGACCTAACTAAAGTAGTGGTTCTATAAACAGCTGACTTTTATCTATTTCTCGCTTTAGGCTGTTTTATAGACGAAATATGCAAATATAGCCTAAAGTCTAATGAAAATTTACCTCTTGCCATAGAACAAAAAGCGCTTTTTGTGGTAATATTTGCGCCAGAAAATTTTAACTTAGAGCCAGTGGACCTAATGATCGTAACCCTAAATTTTTATTAGGGCGAATTTTTGGTCTTGCTGAAATACACTGAAATTGGCGACTTTATTTTATCTAATTGATATTTATATGTTTTAGTATTGATATTGTTTAGTGGGTTAAGAAACTAATTTTTAATACTCCCATCAAAAGTAGTGCAAGTGTTTATGATTACAATAAAGAAAGGCTTAGATGTTCCTGTAAAAGGTTCACCACAGCAGGTAATCCATGATGGTCCTTCCATCAAAACTGTTGCAACATTAGGTGAAGAGTTTGTGGGTATGCGTCCAACCATGTTTGTTAAAGTGGGTGACCGTGTTAAAAAAGGTCAGATTATTTTTGAAGATAAAAAAAATCCTGGCGTTAAATTCACAGCTCAAACAGCCGGTGTTGTTACAGAAATTAACCGTGGCGAAAAACGTGTTTTACAATCAGTCGTTATTGCAGTAGATGGCGATGATCAAATTACGTTTACCAGTTATCAAGCTAATAAACTAGGCTCTATCTCTCGCGAAGAAGTAGTGAATACCCTTGTTGATTCAGGCTCGTGGACTGCATTAAGAACTCGCCCGTTTAGTAAAGTACCTGCCATAGATTCAACAGCAACAGCAATTTTTGTTAGTGCTATGGATACTAATCCTCTAGCGGCTGATCCAGAAGTTGTTATTGGCGAGCAAGCGGAAGCGTTCAAAAATGGTCTAACCATTTTATCTCGTTTAACTGACGGCGAAGTTTTCGTTAGTAAAGCGCCAGGTGCGAACATTCCTGTTACTGATAAAGTACAAGTAAATGAATTTGCCGGTAAGCATCCAGCAGGCTTGGTGGGTACACATATTCATTTTTTGAGAGCCGTGAGTGCAGATAAATTTGTTTGGCACCTTGGTTATCAAGATGTTATTGCTTTTGGTAACTTATTTACTACAGGTGAACTTGACAACACTCGTGTGATTTCATTAGCCGGTCCTGTTGCAAAGAATCCTCGTTTAATTCGTACCGTACTTGGTGCTAATACAGCAGAATTGACTGCTGGCGAAGTAACTGATGGTGAGACACGTGTTGTTTCTGGCTCATTATTAATGGGTTCAACCGCGAGTGCAGTGCACGGCTATTTAGGTCGTTATCATGTACAAATCTCATTGGTTAATGAAGGTCGTGAAAAAGAATTTATAGGGTATATGTACCCGGGACCAAATAAATTCTCAGTAACACGTGCTTATATGTCTCATTTCTTTTCGAAGAAATTATTCAGTATGACCACCACTACTAACGGTAGTGAACGTTCTATGGTACCAATTGGTAACTTTGAACGTGTTATGCCTTTAGATATTTTACCTACCATGTTATTGCGTGATTTAGTTGCCGGTGATACCGATACAGCACAAAAACTAGGTGTATTAGAGTTAGACGAAGAAGATTTAGCGCTTTGTACATTTGTTTGCCCAGGCAAAACAGATTACGGCATATACCTTCGTGACTGCCTAACCACAATCGAAAAGGAAGGTTAGTCATGAGCTTGAAAAAGTATATTGAAGATATAGAGCCGCACTTTGAAAAAGGCGGTAAACACGAGAAGTGGTTTGCACTTTATGAAGCCGTTGCTACGGGGTTATTTACTCCGGGTGCAGTGAATAAAGGTAAAACACATGTACGTGATAGTATTGATTTAAAACGCATTATGATCACTGTATGGCTAGCGGTTTTCCCTGCCATGTTCTTTGGTATGTATAACATTGGCTTCCAAGCAGTCGATGCTATAGTTGCCGGTTATGCCATTCCTGACACATGGCAAACAGCTTTGTTTGCTATGCTAGGTGGGTCTTTAACAGCCAATTCTGGTTGGTTTGACATGATGCTTTATGGCGCCACGTTTTTCCTACCTATTTATGCAGTAACCTTTATTGTTGGTGGTTTTTGGGAAATTCTTTTTGCTGCCGTGCGCGGTCATGAAGTAAATGAAGGTTTCTTTGTTTCTTCTATTTTGTTTGCGCTTATATTGCCTGCAACTATTCCTTTATGGCAAGTGGCTATCGGTATCACTTTCGGTATTGTTATTGCGAAAGAAATCTTTGGTGGTACAGGCAAAAACTTCTTAAACCCTGCATTGGCCGGTCGAGCCTTTTTATTCTTTGCATATCCTACTCAAATTTCTGGCGACAGTGTTTGGGTTGCTGCAGATGGTTATTCTGGTGCTACAATGTTGAGTTCTGCGAACCAAGGTGTACTTGATTATTCAATGAATGCTGATTGGTGGAATGCTTTTTGGGGCTTTATTCCTGGCTCTGTAGGTGAAGTATCAACTTTTGCAATTCTTCTTGGTGGTGCGTATATTCTCTATAAAGGGATTGCTTCATGGCGGGTAGTATTAGGTGTGTTTGCTGGTATGGTTGCCACTTCTTTCTTATTCAACCTTATTGGTAGTGATACTAACGCTATGTTTGCTATGCCTTGGCATTGGCATTTAGTTCTTGGTGGTTTTGCCTTTGGTATGATGTTTATGGCAACTGATCCTGTGACTATGTCATTTACCAACACAGGTAAATACTGGTTTGGTGCTTTAGTTGGCGTTATGGTGGTGTTAGTGCGTGTAGTTAACCCAGCATTCCCTGAAGGCATGATGTTAGCTATTTTATTTGCTAACTTGTTTGCCCCTTTGTTCGACTACTTTGTTGTGCAACGCAATATCAAAAGGAGGCTAGCTCGTAATGTCTAGTAATAAAGAAACTTTCGGCGGAACGTTAAAATTTGTATTCATTATTTGTTTAGTGTGTGCTGCGTTGGTATCTATCGCTGCAATTGGCTTAAAGCCATTACAACAAGCTAACAGATTACTTGATAAACAAACTAAAATTCTTGAAGCCTCTGGTCTACTTGAAATAGCAGGCACTGATATTGTTGGTACCTACGCTAAATTTGTAGAAGCTAAAATGATTGACCTAGATTCAGGTGAAATTATTGAAGGTAATACTGATATATTTGATGAACGCTCTGATGCGCGTGATGTAAGTAAATCAATTAAGCCTGTCAATGATTTAGCCGGTATTAACCGACGTGCTAATCATGCGGTTGTTTATCTAGTAAAAGACGAACAAGGTCAATTAGATACCATAGTTTTCCCTATTGTAGGCTCAGGTTTATGGGATTTAATGTATGGTTTTATGGGCTTAGCTCCTGATTTAAATACGGTCCGTAGTGTCGTTTATTCTGATCTTAAAGAAACTCCAGGTTTAGGTGCAGAAGTACTTAACCCTAAATGGAAAGCTTTATGGCCAGGTAAAAAAATGTATAACAAGCAAGGTGAGCCGGCGATTAAAATCGTTAAAGGTGGCGCTAAAACAGGTGATATCCACGGTGTTGATGCGCTTTCTGGTGCAACGCTAACAAGTAATGGTGTGCAACGTACTTTACGTTTTTGGTTAGGTACTGAGGGCTATGGTCCTTTCGTTGCTAATTTTAAAAATGGAGGGCTTAAATAATGTCTGCAGAAACTAATAAGGTTCTTTTTGGACCCGTTGTAGATAACAACCCTATTGCACTGCAAGTGCTAGGTGTTTGTTCTGCGTTAGCGGTAACAAGCTCAATGGCTAATGCCTTAGTTATGACTTTAGCGGTAATCTTTGTAACTGCATTTTCTAACTTGTTTATCTCTGCAATTCGTAATCAAATACCGTCAAGTGTACGTATTATCGTGCAAATGGCGATTATTGCATCATTGGTAATTGTTGTAGACCAAGTGTTGAAAGCTTTCTCATATCAATTATCGAAAGAGCTTTCAGTATTTATCGGGTTAATTATTACCAACTGTATCGTTATGGGACGTGCTGAAGCTTTTGCTATGAAAGAAAAGCCAGGTATTAGCTTCTTAGATGGTATTGGTAACGGTTTAGGTTACGGTGCTGTATTAATGGTTGTTGCTTTCTTCCGTGAATTATTCGGTTTTGGTACTGTCTTTGGTATTGAAATTTTACAGTTGACACAAAATGGCGGTTGGTACCAAGGTAATGGTCTATTAGTATTGCCATTTAGTTCATTCTTCATTATTGGTTTAATCATCTGGGCTATTCGTCAGTGGAAGCCAGAACAAGTTGAGGAAGATTAATTATGGAACATTATTTAAGTATCTTTATTAAAACCATTTTCATTGAGAATATGGCGTTAAGCTTTTTCTTAGGTATGTGTACTTTCTTGGCGGTATCAAAGAAAGTTAGCACGGCTATGGGTCTTGGTGTTGCGGTTGTGGTGGTATTAGGTTTAGCTGTTCCTGCTAACCAAATTATTTATCAAGCTATTTTAGCGCCAGGTGCGTTAGATGGCATGATGGGTATTACTGATCCAGCTAATTCTATTGACTTAAGCTTTTTGTCATTCATTACCTTTATCGGGGTGATTGCTGCTTTAGTACAAATTTTGGAAATGATTTTAGATAAATATTTCCCTGCTTTGTATCAAGCGCTTGGTATATTTCTACCGTTAATCACCGTTAACTGTGCCATTTTTGGTGCGGTTTCATTTATGGTTGCAAAAAACCTTACTCTTGGCGAAAGTGTTGTTTACGGCATTGGCTCAGGTGTTGGTTGGATGTTAGCAATCGTATTGATGGCAGGTATACGCGAAAAGATGAAATACTCTGACGTACCAGCTGGCTTAAAAGGTTTAGGTATTACGTTTATTACCGCAGGACTAATGGCTTTTGGCTTTTTGTCTTTCGGCGGTATTTCACTGTAACTATTTAGATAAAAATATAAGGAAAGGTCGATGGAAATTATACTCGGCGTATCGATGTTTACCGCGATAGTACTGGCATTAGTTTTAGTGATTTTATTTGCTAAGTCTAAGTTAGTTTCAAGTGGTGATGTAACGATTAGCATAAACGGCGATCCATCAAAGGCAGTTGTTACTGCCGCTGGTGGCAAATTATTAGGTGCTCTAGCTGACCAAGGAATTTTTATTCCTTCAGCTTGTGGTGGCGGTGGTACATGTGGCCAGTGTCGCGTAGACGTGCATTCAGGTGGTGGCGATATTTTGCCAACTGAAGAAGGTCATATTAACAAGCGTGAAGCTAAGTCAGGCTGTCGTTTAGCTTGTCAAGTTGCTGTTAAGCAAGACATGGACATTGTAGTAGAAGATGAAATCTTCGGTGTTCAACAATGGGAATGTGAAGTTATCTCAAACGATAGCCAAGCAACTTTCATCAAAGAGCTGAAACTTCAAATTCCAAATGGTGAATCTGTACCGTTTAAAGCGGGTGGCTATATTCAAATTGAAGCGCCTGCACATCATGTTAAATATAAAGATTTTGATATTGATGAACAGTATAAAGGCGATTGGAATCATTTTGGCTTCTTTGATGTTGAATCAAAAGTTGATGAACCTACGTTGCGTGCTTATTCAATGGCAAATTATCCTGAAGAAGAAGGCATTATTATGCTGAACGTGCGTATAGCTACGCCGCCTCCAGGACGTTTACATTTGCCAGCAGGTAAAATGTCATCATTCATCTTTAGTCTTAAAGCGGGTGATAAAGTAACTATTTCAGGTCCATTTGGCGAGTTCTTCGCTAAAGAAACTGAAAATGAAATGGTCTTTATCGGTGGTGGTGCTGGTATGGCGCCAATGCGTTCTCATATCTTTGATCAACTTAAACGTTTAAAATCTAAACGTAAGATGAGCTTTTGGTATGGTGCTCGTTCAAAACGTGAAATGTTCTATGAAGATGATTACAACGGTTTAGCCGCTGATAATGATAACTTCTTATGGCATGTTGCGTTATCTGATCCACAACCTGAAGATAACTGGGAAGGCATGACTGGTTTTATTCATAATGTTCTTTTTGAAGAATATTTGAAAGATCATGAAGCGCCAGAAGATTGTGAATACTACATGTGTGGTCCTCCAATGATGAATGCTGCGGTTATTCATATGCTTAAAGATCTCGGCGTAGAAGACGAGAATATTATGCTGGATGATTTTGGTGGCTAATATTTTACTTAAGCTTGGCTAGCGGCACTACTTCATCGTTAGATGTACTCACCTATAGGTCATAGGCTCCGTGCATCTGCTTTGAAATAGCATCACTATCTAGCGCTTAATATTAAATATACAGCTAACTCGGATAGCCTATTTAAAAACGACCTTGGTCGTTTTTATTATTTAATAGACACCATTTTGTTACGTTAAAGTAGCATGATGCGTGTCTTTTTTGTTTCTGTAACTATACCCGCTCCACCTCAAGATGCAGGTATCAGCCAGTCGAGAAAGGGTTAGGTACAAGGCATGGATTGAAGAGAATAGTTGTTCTATTGTCGAAATCCATAACGCAGGAGATGACCCTTTCTCGGCTTGCCCGTAGGGAGCTAAGCTAGAAAACCATTATCAGCGTATCGTTCCTTGATCTGATTTCCTAGCTTAACTCTGAAACTGCATCTTGAGGTGGAACGGGTATATATTAAATCTACCTTAGAAGATTAACTCTGTATAAGTAGGGGGAACTTCCGTTTTTTCTCTAGGATTTGTCTCTTTAGCTGTGTTTATATCAATAATAGTTTGTTATTTTAACGTAATATAACATAGGATTAGCTTACTGGTTATCAACGGGAAAGCTATCTAATCAAAGCCTTCTGACATACTGAAAAAATAATAAAACAAGGAAAAGTAAAAAATGGTAAATATGTTAATTGAATATCAACTTAATGGCGGTGATATTATTAAGATTAATCACCCACAAGAGCTAGAGTTTAGAGACTTAGATGGCAACAGTTTAGGAAATGCTGAGGTTATCAAGCGTCATAATAATGATCTAATATTGGCTGAAGCCGCATTTGTTATTTCAGCCGAACATGCGAAAGTTATTATACCAAGCGATGCTGCATTCATGGAATCAAAAGCGGGTGTAAAACAACAGTTTGATTTTAATGGTCTGGTTAAAGGCTGTGGTTTTGATTCTGTTAAATACAAATTTGATAGACAGGGTAATGAGGTTTCTGATTGGGTTTCTGCCTATCCTCAGTCACATTAAATCTAAAAATGGGGCTATTCATACGAGTGGCCTTTATTCCCTACCAATAGAAACCAACCCTTACCAATAGACATCAACGCATTTAATTAAATATTAAAACTTACCTCACATGCTAATAAGCAAACAGTAAAATGATAAAAATATTTTTAAATATAGTCTGTTTATAGATAGCATTGTGTTGCACCTGGTTGTTATAATTATGTGACATATTCTAAGGAGGTTTTATCCTTAGAGTTATTGGTTAAAGGCGACAATTTCGGTCGTCTTTATTATTTATATAAGTATATTTTAATAGTGTATTTACCTAAATAATAAATTTGGAAAATTAAAATGAATAAAATGAAATTAATGGTGGTTGTGCTTTTATCGATTAGCATCAGCGCCTGTTTCCCAAGTAATAATTCAGGCAAAAGCGAAATTTTATTGCAAGGCCGCACCATGGGAACGACTTATAATATCAAAGTGGTTTCTACGCTAGAGCAAGTTGAACTATTGAAATTACAAGATAAAGTTGATGCAGCACTTAAGCAAGTCAATCAAGAAATGTCGACCTATATCCCTGATTCTGAAATATCCCTTTTTAATCAATCTAATGCAGGTGAAGTTTTCGAAATTTCACCTGGGTTTACTCGAGTATTAAAAGAGTCAATTCGTTTAGGTGAGTTAAGCGAGGGCAAACTAGATATCACCGTAGGCCCTTTAGTGAACCTTTGGGGTTTCGGTCCTGAACTGCGCCCAGAAAAAGTGCCAAGTGAAAGTGTAATCGCCACTACATTGACACGTGTTGGTTTGAACAATCTGCATTTAGTTGGTAATCAATTATCTAAAGATATTTCTAACCTTTACGTCGATTTATCCACTACGGCTAAAGGTTATGGCGTTGATGTAGTGGCTGAGTTAATAGAAGCGAATGGCATTACTAACTATTTAGTGGAAATTGGCGGAGAAATGCGTTTAAAGGGCTTCAAGCACACAGGTGAGTTGTGGGCTATTGCGATTGAAAAGCCTCTCTTAGATCCCTCTGGTGAACAAAGAGCAGTTCATCAAATTGTTATTCCTAAAGATAATGCTGTTGCTACATCAGGTGATTATAGAAATTACTTTGAAGTAGACGGTCAACGTTTTTCTCATATTATTGATCCCGCTACCGGTAAACCAATCAATCATAATCTGGTTTCTGTTACCGTTGTTCACCCGTCTTCGATGACTGCTGATGGTTTATCAACAACGTTAATGGTGATGGGGACAAAGCAGGGGATGGAATTTGCCGTGAAAAACAACTTTGCCGCTTTGTTTATTTCTAAAACAGAGCATGGCTTTAGTGAGCAATTTACGGTAAAATTTAAACAATATTTAAAGTAACGTTTCGCGTTGTGAGTTCTTAGTTTCTAATGCTGTTTTTTGAATACTGTTGTAGGGTAGGCTGTCATAGGCTTAATTTAACAATAATACCATTAAGCATTAGTTAAGAAAGCTAAATTCTTCCTGCGCAGTCTGACCATTTATTGCATTAGTTATAGGCGTACACCCATTATGATGATTTTTTTAATTACTTTTGTCTTTTTTCTTGTTGTTGGCACCGGCATGGCAGTAGGTTATATTTTTCAAAACAAAACGCTTGCGGGCAGTTGTGGTGGCCTAGCCAGTGTCGGTATTGATAAAGAGTGTAACTGTGACAATCCATGCGAAAAACGCCAAGAGCGTGAGTCTGCATTAGAAAATAATCTTAACAATAGAATTGATGTAGCAAACTTATAATCAATATTGTTAGGTTATAGTGTTTTATATCACAGAGATTTATATCATATAGCTTTACAGGCGGTTTTAAATCGTTTTATATAAAGTTGAATATACTAAAAAAGGGCATATCTTTTAAAAAGACATGCCCTTTTTTAGTATGAGTAGCTAATAATTACTGGCCAATAAAATGATTAACTTTAGCTATAATTCCTACGCTATCTAATCCTAACTCTTGATGTATTTCTGCTTGAGTTCCATGTTTAACGAAATGATCAGGAATGCCGATATTTAATATTTTTATCGCTTTTCCTTGTGACAGAATATATTCATTCACACCAGAGCCTGCACCACCGGCAATTGCATTATCTTCAATGGTGACAACTAACTCGTGTGAGTTAACCAAGTCATCAATGAGTTGAGAGTCTAATGGCTTAATAAAACGCATATCTACTAAGGTGGCATTAAACTCTTTAGCGGCAATTTTTGCTTCAGTCAACATAGTACCAAAACTTAATAAAGCCATTTTTTTACCGTTAACAAGGGTTACCCCTTTGCCAATATCAATTGTTTCATCAACACCTGGAAGTGACTCTCCGGTGCCACTTCCTCTAGGATAACGCACTACTGATGGTGTTTTGAGTTGGTGCCCCGTATTTAGCATTAATTGACACTCATGTTCATTTGAGGGGGCCATAATCACTAAGTTAGGAATACAACGTAAAAAGCTTAAATCAAATGCACCTTGGTGAGTAGCGCCATCAGCGCCAACAATACCGGCTCTGTCAACAGCAAACATCACCGGAAGATTTTGAATCGCAACATCATGAATTAATTGATCGTATCCACGCTGTAAGAAGCTAGAATAAATGGCAACAACAGGCTTTTGACCGCCTATGGCTAATCCTACAGCATAAGTTACCGCATGTTGCTCGGCTATTGCTACATCGTAATATTGATCAGGGAATCGTTGGCTGAACTCTACCATGCCAGAGCCTTCTCTCATGGCTGGCGTAATAGCAACTAACTTTTTATCGACTTCTGCCGTTTTGCAAAGCCAATCACCAAAAATTTGTGAATAAGTGGGTAAAGTTGGTTTAGCTTTAGGCAAGCTAGCATCATTTGGATTAAATTTAGGTACCGCATGATATTTAATCGGATCTTGTTCTGCAGCGTAATAGCCTTTACCTTTAGTTGTCGCAATATGAAGTAACTGCGGGCCTTTAAGATTACGCATGTTTTTGATGGTTTCGACTAAACCATTCACATCATGGCCATCAATTGGGCCAATATAATTAAAGCCTAACTCTTCAAAAAAAGTACTAGGGACAACCATGCCTTTTAAGTGTTCTTCAGCGCGACTGGCCAATTCTTTTATAGGTGGCATTTTTTTAAGTAAACGCTTACTACTTTCACGAATGCCAGTATATAGGCTTCCAGATAACATTTTTGCTAAATGATTATTTAAAGCACCGACATTTTCTGAAATAGACATTTCATTATCGTTTAGCACAACCAGCATATCTTTTTTAATATCACCGGCATGATTTAATGCTTCAAATGCCATGCCAGCCGTCATTGCTCCATCACCAATGACGGTTACAGTTCTCCTGTTCTTTCCTTCTTTCTCGGCTGCGACGGCTAAGCCTAGTGCAGCAGATATGGAGGTACTTGAATGGCCAACACTTAAGGTATCGTATTCACTCTCTTCCCGCCAAGGGAAAGGATGTAAGCCGTCTTTTTGTCTAATAGTATGTAACTGATCTCTTCGGCCAGTTAAAATTTTATGAGGATAAGCTTGATGACCAACATCCCAAATAAGATGATCAAATGGCGTATTATAGACATAATGAAGTGCAACAGTTAATTCAATAGTGCCAAGGCCTGAAGCAAAATGACCACTACTTTTACTGACTGAATTTAATAAGTAGCTACGTAGTTCATTACTGATACGGAGTAATTGATCTTGCGGCTTATTTCGCAAATCTTGGGGTGAATTAATTTGAGCAAGTAATGGATAATCAGCTAGGTTTGTGGTCATAGTTGCTCAATATTTTTTATTTTATCTTTTAACGGATAAGCGGCTGTCTTTAATGGCTACGTTTTACAATAAAAGTAGCGAATTCAGCTAAGGATTGCGTATTGTAAGGCAAAGCAGTCAAAGCTTGAAGGGCTTGTTGAAATAAGTTTTCAGCTTTTTGCTGCGCGCCTTGTAAACCGAGTAAAGCAGGGTAGGTACTTTTATTTGCAGCAAGGTCTGAGCCGCTGGGTTTTCCTAGCTGCTCTTCTGTTGACGTTATGTCAATAATATCATCTTGTACTTGGTAAGCTAAGCCAATTAGTCGAGCATATTTTTTCAATGCTTCTTTATCTTTTTCAGTTACTTGGGTCGCGCATTCTGCACCCATTAAAACAGAAGCTTCCAATAATGCACCGGTCTTTAGTAAATGTAGCTTTTCTAACTTTGCTAAATCTATTTGCTGGTTGGTTGCGGCTAAATCAAGTGCCTGACCGCCACACATACCCTGATACCCTGATGCGGAAACTAATTGTTGTATTAATTTTATTTGTTTTGGCTGAATTGCTTTAGAGAAATTATGATTCGCTAATATATCAAATGCCAATGTTTGTAAGCTGTCACCGGCAAGGATAGCAGTGGCTTCATCAAACGCCTTATGACAAGTTGGTTGGCCGCGTCTTAAATCGTCATCATCCATAGCAGGTAGATCATCATGCAATAAAGAATAAGCATGTATACATTCTAATGCGCCGGCAATACCGTCAAGATCGGCTAAGTCAGCGCCTAAAGCCTCTCCTGTAATGTATGCTAAATATGGACGCATGCGTTTTCCTCCAATTAATAAACCATAACGCATGGCTTGATGGAGTTTGTCATCATTGATGGATAATTTGTCAAGTTGCAGTGCTAGAAAATTATTAATGCGCTCTTGAAAAATATCATGATTGACTAATTTGCTCACAAACAATCACCTGATATTTTGTCTTCTGCAGATACGTCAAAGTTAGACAGTTGCTGTTCGCCATTTTTTTCCAGTAAAATTTTTACTTTCTGTTCAGCTGCTTGTAGTTTACTTTGACTTATTTGGCTTAAGCTTAAACCTCGTTCAAATAATGTCATTGATTCTTCTAAGCTTAATTCACCTTGCTCTAAATTATTCACTATGGTGTCTAATTCACTTAAGGATTCTTCAAAAGTAAGGTTTTCTAATTTTTTCTTTGCCATGATCTTTACTCTGGGCTGGCCGCTTATAAAGTATAGGCGCAAACTTACCTTAGCTAGGAGCTTTGGTCAAATAAAGCTTTAGTTAAAAATTTTACAATTAGGTTAAGTTATTGACCTTTCGGGCGATAATATTGATATTGATTAAGTATTATGATGATAACCATTAGCGAATATTAAGCGCTTGAGGTACTATTATTTTATTGGAGCTTGAAGTTTTTTGTTTTAGGGGATTTTTGTGGATTTAGCAACGTTAATAGGAATACTAGGTGCAGTAGGCTTGCTAGTTATGGCGATGGTGCTTTCTGGCGACATTATGATGTTTGCTGATACTCAATCGGTATTAATTGTATTTTGTGGTTCAATCTTCATTGTCTTATCAAATTATAATTTAGGCCAGTTTTTTGGTATTGGAAAAATTATCGGTAAAGCTTTTATCTTTAAGCTAGAAAAGCCAGAAGAATTAATTGAAAAAGCAGTTGATATGGCTGATGCCGCCCGTAAAGGCGGTTTTCTTGCGTTAGAAGAAGCTGAAATTACTAATGCTTTTATGCAAAAGGGCGTAGATATGTTAGTCGACGGTCACGATGCTGATGTAGTACGTGCTACTTTGCAAAAAGATATTGACCTCACGACAGAACGTCATGAAACCGGTGCTAAAATGATGATGGCGTTGGCCGATGTTGCGCCTGCTATGGGGATGATCGGCACACTAATAGGCTTAGTTGCTATGTTATCAAACATGGACGATCCTAAATCTATTGGTCCAGCTATGGCTGTTGCGCTATTAACGACACTTTATGGCGCATTTTTAGCTAATGTTATTGCGATCCCTATTGCGTCAAAATTAGCATTACGTTTAGCTGAAGAAAAAATGAATCAAGAATTAGTACTTGATGCCGTGCTAGGTATTCAAGATGGTCAAAACCCCCGTGTTATTGAAGGGTTATTGAAAAATTATCTTGCCGAAGGTAAACGCCAAATTAGTACTAATGATGAGTAGCAAAGACTTTATGCATAGGAGCGTGTATGGCTGATAAGTGTAAATGTCCACCCCCTGGGTTACCCGCATGGATGGGTACGTTCGCTGATCTTATGTCATTATTGATGTGTTTCTTCGTATTATTATTGTCTTTTTCTGAAATGGATGTGCTGAAATTTAAGCAAATTGCCGGTTCAATGAAATTCGCTTTTGGTGTACAGAATAAAATTGAAGTAAAAGATATTCCTAAAGGTACTAGTATTATCGCGCAAGAGTTTCGCCCTGGTAAACCTGAGCCGACTCCTATTGAAGTTATTCAACAGCAAACCATGGAAATGACTCAGCAAATGTTAGAGTTTCAAGCAGGTGATGAAACCTCTGCCGGTGGTCGTCAGAAGCAACGGGGAGCAGAGCGGGGTGGTCAATCTCAAAATACTGAAGATACGATATCAACACAAGCATTACAGCAAGCACAAGATCAAATGGAAAAAGCCGCACAAGAGCAGGTAAACGACCTTGTTAAGAAAATAGCAGAACAGTTAGAAAAACAAATTCAAGATGGTGCGATAGAGGTAGAGTCTTTAGGGCAGCAGATTACTATTCGAATTAGAGAAAATGGCTCTTTTCCTTCGGGATCTGCTTTTTTACAGCCTCAGTTTAGACCTATAATTCGAAAAATTGGTGAACTATTAAATAACGTGCCCGGGGAAATTATGGTTTCAGGTAATACTGATAATCGTGGTGTTGATTCTGAGTTGTTTTCGTCTAACTGGGATCTTTCCAGTAAACGTGCAGTGGCAATTGCTCATGAATTAATTAAAGTTCCTAACTTTGATCAAGTACGTTTAGTTGTTGCAGGACATGCAGATACTAGGCCCTTAGTACCCAACACTAATGCGTTAAATCGTCGTCGCAACCGTCGCGTTGAAATTATGATTAATCAAGGTAAAGCCAAAGAAACCGATCCTATTCAAGTGATAGAATAAATCATTATCAGAGAATAATTATAGGCTATTAATTATTTCTTAGCCTATAGGCAGTGATTTTTTAGTCTGTTTACAACAATTGTAAACAGACTTGCGGCACTTTTTTATGCTAATCCCCCTTTATAACAAACACCCACCTTGATTATTGTTCGCTTACATGACCTGAAACATGTATACCCGCTCCACCTCAAGATGCAGGTTTCAGCCAGTCGAGAAAGGGTTAGGTACAAGGCATGGATTGAAGAGAATAGTTGTTCTATTGTCGAAATCCATAACGCAGGAGATGACCCTTTATCGGCTTGCCCGTAGGGAGCTAAGCTAGAAAACCAGTCCTGCGTTGCACTACTTGATAAGGGAACAACCATTATCTTCGTATCGCGCCTTGATCTGGTTTCCTAGCTTAACTCTGAAACTGCATCTTGAGGTAGAACGGGTATATCTTGATTGCTAACGCGCATAGGTATATATCTTCAGATCGTTTGAGTATATAATGCGCGCAAATTATCCACTGTTATTATTTAGGTCACTTGTCGATGAAATTTATCGTAAAGCTGCAAGCTGAAATCACCATTAAATCTCGCCCGGTTCGTAAACGTTTTACTAAGATTTTAGAAACGAATATTAAAAATGTATTACGTCGTGTTGATGAGCAAGTTACCACACAGATGAATTGGGACAATATTGAGGTCAATACCAAAAATAACAGTCCTGAAAATCGTGCACTTTTAGTTGATGCATTAGCCTGTATTCCGGGTGTACCGATGTTCTTAGAGGTGCAACAAACAGATTTTACTGATGTTGAAGATATTTTTCAGAAAACCTTAGCGGTTCATGCTAAAACCATTGAAAATAAAAGCTTCTGTGTGCGGGCTAAACGTACCGGTAATCATGATTTCAACTCGATGAAAGTGGAACAATATGTAGGCGGTGGCTTGAATCAGCATGTTGAAACAGCAAAAGTTAAATTAACAAAGCCTGATGTAATAGTTTATTTAGAAATTAAAAATGACAAATTGTTTATTGTTACCCAACGCCATAAAGGTTTAGGTGGCTTTCCTATTGCAACACAAGAAGATGTTTTATCATTGATGTCAGGCGGTTTTGATTCAGGTGTTGCCAGTTATCAAATGATCAAAAAAGGCGCACGTACTCATTACTGCTTTTTTAATTTGGGTGGCTCTGCTCATGAAGTGGGTGTTAAACAAATTAGTTATTATTTATGGAACAAGTTTGGTGCTTCTCACAAAATTAAATTTTTTGCTGTTGATTTTGAACCTGTCGTTGCCGAGATCCTTGAGAAAGTAGATAACGGTCACATGGGTGTCGTACTTAAACGTATGATGATACGAGCGGCAACAAAAATTGCTGCAAAAGGTAAAATTCAAGCCTTGGTAACCGGTGAAAGTTTAGGTCAAGTGTCCAGTCAAACATTAACCAACTTAAATGTAATTAATCGCGTTACTGATACGCTTATCCTTCGACCGTTAGCCGCGTATGATAAACAAGATATTATTGATATTGCTCGTAAAATTGGTACGGAAGAGTTTTCCAAAACTATTCCTGAGTATTGTGGTGTTATTTCGAAAAAACCAACAGTTAGAGCTGTTTTATCTAAAGTTGAGGAAGAAGAAGGCCACTTTGATTTTGACATATTAGATAAAGTTGTTAGAGAAACGCGAATTTTTGATATTCGCGATATTGGTAAAGAGACTGAAGAAGAAATACGAGCGGTAGACCTTATTGAAAACATTCCAGAGAATGCGGTAATTGTTGATATTCGTTCACCTGAAGAAACAGAAGACAAACCGTTGGAGCTTGATGATGTAGAGATTAAAGAAATACCATTCTACAAATTATCAACACAGTTTGGTGATCTTGATATGAGTAAAGATTACTTACTTTATTGTGATCATGGCGTAATGAGTAAATTGCAAGCCCTATATCTAATTGATAATGGCTACACTAACGTTAAGGTATATCGTCCTTAATTATTAATTCGGCGGGTTTAATGATCTCCGTTTGTCCTGAGTTTGTCGAAGAAAGCCTGTCGAAGGACAAACTGAGGACAGTTTGCCATAGCTGAGTATTTTGAGGTGTGGCAATACAGTGCTTTATGCCAAGGTTATGTATATAGCCGTTAATGTAATTAATTTCTGTTTGTTTATACGCTAATACATCGCAACGCATTGATGAACTGTTTTTAGCGGTTGCTGTAGCCACCAGACTTACTGTTTTTATCAATAAGTCTCTATTTAAATGAATCCCTTCACATTTAGCCACCAACACTAGCTCAGTTAAGATCTCTTTTATCTGCACAGTAAAAAAATCATTACTAACCTGACCATTATTAATATCATGTAATGCTGTTATTGGGTTTAAGATAATGGGGTCAAAGATAATGGGGTCAGGTCTTGCATTTTGAAGATAATGGGGTCAGGTCTTGCATTTTGCATTTCATTCCAAGAAATTTAAGTTAGGTTTATTTTATTGGTATCGTGACCCCCATCGTAATGTATTTTACACACATGCTTGTTAATGTATTCAGAGCGGTTATCAGAGTGATACCCTTTAAGTACAAAAGGGAAAGCGCCAAGCATTTGTGTTAGTACCGGTATTAAGTAGCATTCGCTTATTTGCTCAACCGAGCAAACCACTTCAAACTGAGTAACCTCATCAACTGCGTTGATATGATAAACGCCTTTTTTCTTATCTAAATCCCCTTGGTGTACGGTATCAATACGTATGTAGCCAGGTTGTCCATTGGGTTGTGGTTTACGGCGTTCGTCAATGGCTACTTGTCTAGGTTGGGTTTTGGTAAAGACTCTACGTTGCTTTTGATAACCACTAGACTTCCTGAGATTGTACAAATGTGAAACCGATATATTAGCAAGCGTTTGTATTCTTCTTGAGCAAACTTAGTGTACGCGCGTTCACAGAGCTTCTTAATAGCATGACCACAACTGTCTTCGTGGCGGGTATCCATTTCAACTAATAGCTTGATGTCTTTTTTATCATAAGTTTTTGAAAAACCGTTACTACGGCATGGGCGCCATTTAATGATCCCAACATCTTTGTATTGTTTTATAAGGCGAGAGATTTTCTGTCGTGAGTAGCCAGTAACTTTTCTTATGTATCGGTTTACAACGCCTTTATCAGGTTTGGATAAGGCGATGTAACGAAATTTTATCAGCGTTTTTTGTATGAATTGATATCGTTCACTTTTGTCACCTAAAACAGTAAATGCTACCGCTTGATTACCTTGAATGAAGTTTTCAAGCGTTTCGATAGTGGTTAGATTTTTAATAGTCATGATCGCTTTCATCTTATGATCATGAACAAAATTTAAGTCTTTAGCCGCATTTCATGTTAGAAATACGTAATTAATCCAGACTCATTTTATATTGGGCAAGGTTATGGATTGATTATATTCGATAAGGCGTTTATGCTACTTATACTCCATTTATACTACTTATACTCCGTTTATGCTACTTATACTCAACATAAATTTAATTTGGGAATGATGTGAAATCTGATTTACAAGAAGCATTGGCTTTGTGCAAAAAGTCATTTATGACGGCAGGGTTCTTTAGCCTATTTATCAACTTTTTAATGCTAGTACCTGCCATATATATGTTGCAGTTGTACGACCGAGTGTTATCAAGTGGGAGTGAATCTACGCTTTTGATGCTGACGCTGGTAGTCGTGGTTTTGTTCATAACGATGGGCTTGCTCGAATGGGTTCGCTCGCAAATTCTAGTGCGTGTTAGTGCGCGGCTAGAAATGTTATTGAACGCAAGGGTGTACTCAGCAACATTTAAACAGGCTTTGTACAGTGGCGGATCCAAGGCAAGCTCTCAACCGCTTGATGACCTAACAGGGCTGCGTCAATTTTTAACCGGTAATGGATTGTTTGCTTTTTTTGATGCACCTTGGCTGCCTATATACATAGCAGTTATGTTCATCTTTCATGCATGGTTTGGCTGGATGGCAATAGCAGCGGCCATTATATTGGCGAGCTTAGCGGTCGTGAACGAAAAAGCAACGGGCCAGTTATTGAAAGAAGCTAATGAGCAATCAATAGCGGCGAGAGGTTTGGTCAACAAGAACTTAAGGAATGCCGAGGTGGTTGACTCAATGGGCATGCTTGAAAACCTAAGGCAGCGCTGGCGTAAAAACGCAGATCAAGTATTGATTTCTCAAGCAAAAGCCAGCTCCAAAGCCGGCGCTATTAGCTCGCTGTCTAAAGTGTTGCGAATGCTCTTTCAGTCGCTAGTGCTTGGGTTAGGTGCGTATTTAACGTTACAGCAAGAGATATCACCAGGTTTGATGATAGCGGGTTCTATTTTATTAGGTCGCGCACTTGCCCCCATTGATTTAATGATAGGTTCATGGAAGGGCTTTGTTACTGCAAGAGGGCAGTATGCGCGCTTAAATGAAATGTTACTCAAAGTGCCTGAGGACAAAGAAAAAATGTCATTGCCATCGCCAACGGGGCGGTTGCAAGTGGAGAATATCATGGTGGCTCCACCGGGTACGCGCCAACCTGTTGTTCGGGGGGTGGATTTTGAATTAGCCGCAGGGTCTTCGCTAGGCATTATTGGGCCCAGTGCGGCGGGTAAATCATCTTTGGCAAGGGCGTTATTAGGGATATGGCCAACACTAAGCGGTAAAGTGCGCTTAGATGGTGTGGATATTTTTTCATGGGATAGACAGGAGCTTGGCCCACATATAGGATATTTACCTCAAGATATAGAGCTTTTTGAAGGTTCAATTGGTGAAAATATCTCACGCTTTAATGAAGTAGATGCAGAGAAAGTTGTCCAGGCTGCAAAATTAGCAGGTGTGCACGAAACAATTTTACAGTTACCCGAAGGCTATGACACAGTGATTGGCGCTGCAGGTGGGGTTTTGTCAGGTGGGCAAAGGCAACGGGTAGGGTTGGCGAGGGCCGTGTATGGTGAGCCAAAACTAATACTGTTGGACGAGCCGAACTCAAACTTAGATGACCAAGGTGAAATAGCACTGGCAAAAGCATTAGTAGCAATAAAGCAGAAAAACATCACAGTTATTGTCATTACTCATCGGCCGGGAGTACTCAATGTGTTGGATAATGTTTTACTGATGAAAGAAGGTACGGCGGTGGCATTTGGCCCTCGTGATGAAGTGTTAAAGAATTTACAGAAAAAAAACACTGGGCAAACCAAACGACCAAAACAATCTATGGCGCCTATCACGGTTCTACCGATTGCTTAAGAAGGTAAAAATATGCAAGACAATAAAAACGAGATAGATATAGCAGCAATGACAAAGGATGACGATGTCCGTAGATGGGGCATGATTATTCTGGCAGTCACCTTTGGAGTGCTAGGGATTTGGTCCGCCAGTGCTCCAATAGATAGCGCGGCTTTGGCGCCGGGCTATGTCACCGTTAAAAATAACAGTAAAACGCTGCAGCACTTAGAAGGTGGAATACTAAAAAGATTATTGGTCGAAGAAGGCGCTGTGGTGACAAAAGGGGACGTGTTGTTAGAGATTGATAGCACTCAAATAAACGCCCAACGAGAAATTACTCAAGCACAATATATTTTGGCAATAAGCGCAGAGGCAAGGCTTCTTGCAGAGCAAGCTAAACAACCTAGTATTAGTTACCCTAGCGAATTATTAGCTGACTCTAGTGAGCGCACTAAGGGTGTAATGAAGGCGCAGGATGACATTTTCTCTTCTAGAGTAAGCGCAAGAGAAGGCGAGCGGCTGGTTTTTCAACAGCGTATAGAGCAGTTAAACAGTAAGTATGGGGGTCTAAAGAAGCAAAAGAACAGTAATCAACAGCTATCTATATCACTAAAAGAAGAGCTGTCAGAACTGGAGCTTCTATTAAAGGAAGGTTTTGCAGATAAACGGATTATAAGAGAAAAATCACGTGAAAAACTACGGGTACAAAGCGCGATAGCAGAGTTGTCAGCCAGCATGGCGCAAGCTCAAATTCAAGTGGGTGAAACAAAGCTGCAAATTATCCAAATTGAAAAAGAATCGGCAAAAGAAATTGCTAAAGAATTAGCGGATACCCTAGCGCAAGTGATTGATCAAAGTGAAAGGTTAACCGCTATTGATGATACCTTGTCAAGGGTGTTAATGAAGGCGCCTATCAGTGGTAAAGTATTAAACCTTACAGTGCATACTGAAGGGGGGGTCGTCCAGCCCGGCGCACCGGTTTTAAATATCGTGCCGAAAGGCGAAGAATTAACCGTGGTAGCAAGAGTATCCCCCAACGATATAGACCGTGTGCATATTGGGTTTGAGGCTGAAATCCGTTTCAGCGCCTTTAGCAGTAAAACAACGCCAACACTATATGGGCGTATTGTACGGTTATCCCCAGATCGTTTGGTTGATGAGGCGACTGGTGCGCCTTACTATCAATCAGAGTTGCAACTGTTACCAAAAAGTCAGGCAGATATAGCCAGCTTAGAATTGTTGCCGGGCATGCCCGCTGAAGTGTTAATTACAACAGGGGAAAGAACCTTCTTCCAATACCTGGCTAAACCCATTACCGATGCGTTTAGCCGATCATTTTTGGAGGAGTAAATTGGCCACTAATGTTAAGCTGTTAGTCATAGCGTTATGTTTGTGTGTTCAGCAAGTCAATGCACAGGATCTATTGCAAACGTATCAGCAAGTCGTAAAGTCTGACCCAAGGTTATTAATTGACACCTTGGGCGTTGAAGTGGGTGTTGCAAGAAAAAATCAATCCTTTGGGGCATTATTACCTCAGGCATCATTGAACAGTAATCTAGCCTCTAATACGAGAAGAATGGAGGGCAGATCAATAGACCATTATTCAGGTGAGCGCTATTCGTTTTCAGTTCAGCAGACGTTATTTGACATGCCGAAATTTCGGGCGTGGCAAAAATCAGGTGCGGTACTAGAACAATTTCAATTTCAACTTAAAGAAACGCAATCGGCCGTCCGCCTAGACACAATAGAGCGTTATTTCGCATTATTGCAGGCAAATGATGAATTAGCTTTAGTGGAAGAGGCCATAGTGGCGGTTAGTAAGCAAAAGGACCAAGTTGAAGCGTTGTATAATAAGCAATTAGTAAAAATAACGGATTTTTATGAGATTGAAGCGCGTCTTGATATGTTGGGATCTCAAGAAGTAGATGCAAGTCAAAAAGTCGCTTTAGCTAAAGGCGGTTTAAGTGAGCTAACTCAAGAGCCAGTAACAAAAATTGTTAGACTCAGTAAACAAATAGAGTTTGGTGAGCAAGCCGTAAATGTAGATCAGGCTGTTGAAAGCTTAGCCAGTAAAAGCCCAAAACTGAAAGCGCTTGGCAAGTCCGTTGAAGCAGCTAGGATGCATCTAAAGCAACAAAAAGAGAGGCATTATCCCGTGCTTGGCATTCAGCTTAGCAAGCAGAAGAGTGATATTGGTTTTGATAATACCTTATCACCAGTAACAGATACAGAAATAGCCGCGTTGACGATATCCATCCCCTTGTTTAGTGGCGGCGCAACCTCGGCTCGTGTTTATGAGGCGCGCCAACAGTTAGCTATTTCAAGAGCAACCTTTGACCAAGAACTTAGAAAATCAACTAAAGAATTAAAAGATGAATTCTTGCAGGTAGGAGCGCTTGAACGCCGAATTCAAGCCACAGGAAAAGCCATGCGATCGACGCAAAAGTCATATCAAGCAATAGACAAAAGCTTTAAATTCATGGTGGCCACTATTTCAGATGTTCTCGATGCACAACAAGCGTATCTAAAATCCAAAAGAGAGTTTCAGCAAACAATTTACGACTATATATTAAGTAGAGCAAGGCTAAAGCATAAAACAGGTGATCTCAATGATGAGAGTGTAGCCAAGATTAATACGTGGTTAAACGAAAAGGGTTGAGCGGTATCAGGTCTTTCGTTATAACATCCATTTGGTAAAGACAATGCTATTTTTAAAAAGCCCAAGTTTCGCAGTATGAAAACGAGTACGGCCGCTGTCGCCACGCATTTGTTAAAAGATGCTGCTAGCGCCTATAACGCCGATAGGCGGTTTTTTGCGTAAGTCGAGTCTGGTGTTGAAAAAAATCATGGGGTCAGCCAGCTTGATTTCTAAAATAAAAAGACTGTTTGATCTGTTTTTGGCTACCAATGCCGCTGTTGTACTTTTGATGCCTATTTGTATTGTGGCCATTTTGGTCAGATTAACATCTAAAGGCCCTGCGTTATATTGGTCTGATCGTGTGGGGATTAATAATGTTATTTTTAAAATGCCTAAGTTTAGGAGTATGAAAGTTGATACGCCTGCTGTGGCAACGCATTTATTAAAAGACCCAAAGAGTGTATTAACGCCTATTGGGGTCGACGCAGAATTCGGAACATAAACCCCGGCTTGGGATAAAAGTGATGTTTCTTTAATTTGTTCCACGCTATGAACCTGTATGAATTAATGAACACAGGGTGGAGGTTATGGGTCCGCCGCGAAAGGGGGTCGTTTATTTTGCGCTTACATTTCTCTTTCAGCGGACTGATTACTTGGCCGCACTAACGATTTTCAAATCACCTTGACAAAAAAATAGGCAAGTTACCTCAAGCAACTTGCCTATCTTAACTACAATATCTTACATTTCAATTATCAAGCTAGCTCACCCCTTGGTTACCAATGATCTGCTGTTGCCGCACTCACGCTATTCAGATTACTATCAAGTTGCCATCAGTGAGCATCTGACCGATGATAGTGATATCCGAAGTAGTTGCATAGCTGACATTCTCCAAGGTAATCGTCTGCCCACCTCCTCCAGCCGTTGTGCCATTCGTGTCTATAGTGATGAGGGTGTCTGAACCGCTCGCAGTGAAGTTCAGGTAGTCATCCAGGCTCGCTGCAGTGTTAGTTTGACCCACCAATAGATCTGCTAGATTGAGCGCATCACCACCTACACCCAGCACAAAGTCATTGATAACATCACTGCCTGTTTCGCCCGCATCCCACTTGAAGGTATCAGCACCAGCGCCACCAATGAGGATGTCATCGCCAAGACCACCGGTGATGATGTCATTACCAAGACCACCGCTGATAGTGTCAATTCCTACTGTACCCGTTAAAGTGTCATCGCCAATTGTGCCGCCTAGAGCATCATTGTAAATAAAGTTTTCTGATGTAATCGTTGGGTCAGAATCTAGAGAGGCTGTGATAATATTAGAAGGTTCACCAGCTAAAGTAAGGACATTAAACGAAGTAAGGGTATAGGTAAAATCACCATTGGCATCAGCAGTAACTGTTCCTAAAACCACACCTGTAGCAGAATTAATATTAACTACACTATTGGCATCAGCAGTACCCGTAACAACACTAGGGCTGTTAGCAACACCAATATCCGCACCAGCACCAGCAGCACCAGCACCTATACTTACATAGCTTGTTTCTGAAAATAGACCTGCACCCGTCCCATCTGGACCTTTAACACTAGTAGCCGCTCCGACAGATATGTAGGTGTCAGCATAAACACTGCCTATAAATGTTGCGCTTGCTCCGATAGTTACATAGCTAGATTTAGAGTTCCAGATAACAGTAGAACCTTCACCAGCATTAGTCATTACTATATTTACACTAGCACCAAATGATGTAATACCATCAACATTAAAAACCCATGTCTGATTGGAAAGACCTCCACCATCAAGGGTCAATGTTGTACTCGCTGCCATTGTAAGAGTAGCGGAGTGATAAACACCTGCAGCAAGGGTTACGTTGTCCAAAGCGGAAACTCCAACTAATTCTGTATCGGTAGTCATCGCTTCTAAAGTATCTCGAGTAGTTTGTACATTTAACAAAGCTGCTGCTAATTCTTGTGCTATCAGTGAATCAGGGGCACTTACTACTGAACCCGCACTACTGTTAGCACCATATGTAACAGGAGTAGTAGTTGAAGATACAGCACCAGTGATGTCAGAGTTAGCACCCAGTGTTAAATAATCACCAGAGAGCGTATCTCCCGTTACATCTGCATCATCACCTGTCGATATATAACCATTTGCCAATACATTTCCATCTAGTTCAACACCTGCACCTAGTGAAGTGTAGCTATTTGCAGCGACTGTCGTTGAAGCACCACTTTTTATATCACCCCCAAGATTTGTAAAAGCACCTACAGATACATAGGTAGCTCCGAAAATTGATACACCACCCATACTTGAACTAATATCTACTGCTGTAATGGCCAGTTCTGGAGTTTCATCTGCTCTTGTTACGCTATCGCTTGCACTTGGTGAAGTATTATTACTTTGATCAGTCAGTGTTGCTGATACAGTAAGAGTGACGCCCTCTACTGTAGGTGTTACTGCAGTTGCGTATTCGCCTGCGGTAATCATTGCAGCTGTCACTGGTACTGGTGTAAGTACACCATCGATAGTGACATTTAATGTATCACCTTCAACTGTTCCTACAGGTAAACCAATAACGATGTCTGTATCGCCAGCAATTTCTGAGTTTGTAAGTAAACCATCATTGTTGGTATCTTCTGTAATAGTGACAGTTGGCGCGACTGTTGCCGTTTCATC
>JBLIEW010000068.1:0-25274 GCA_047633255.1 Colwellia sp. | reverse complement strand
CTAAGACATCGAAAGTAAAGCGGTAACCATCGAAATGATATCGTATCAATATTCGTATGAAATAGGCACATGGTCTGAACACCCTAATTATAGTTTTATTCAGACTGAAAGGACTATATTCGTATCAAAGTGAACATAAAACAGCCTGATCTTGATGACTAATTTAGGTCAGCAATGTGGCATTAGTTAGCATTAATAGGTGAAATACCAACGACTATAATGAGCTTGGAGCAGACGTTAGGATAAACGAGTTGCTACCTTCCGATCTCTGCAAAAGTGATCATGATAAAAGTTGGTGATTTGAATTTTTTAGTAATTTCAGTATGAATTTTTATTATTCAGTATTACGCTTTAATACTTGGTATGAGACTTTATTACTCTCTCAAAATAGCTTCGCCTGCCTCAAAAGGATATAAATCAACACGTTTGGCTAACGCAAAACTGTGTTGTATTTTTGTCACTATTTCATTTGAAAGCCTAAGTGCACAATGCCTGTTTATATGAATAATGAATTGCTCACCCGTATCATCAGTAATTTATTTGAAAATGTCGCTCAACATGGTGGGGATATTATTATTATTGATATCATTAAAAAAAATCAGCAATGCGTGTTAACCTTTAGCGATAATGGTAAAGGGATATCCGAGCAAAATGCAAAACGTATTTTTTAACCTTTTTTTACCACCGCGAAACAACGAGGTGGCACAGGTTTAGGGTTAGCTATTATTAGTACGTTATTAACTGTACATCATGGGGACATTCATTTACTGCAAAATAACCCGCAGGAAAAAAAGGTCAATGCAAGCCAACAAGGGTGTCATTTTCAACTGAGGTTTCCTCTTTTATTTTAATTAATATTAAGTAATCTAAACTAGATAAAAATATTATGGCTATTTATATTGAATAGCATTAAAGAGTAGAATAGATTATTCATACTTTAACAGTTCACTATATAAATAAAGACTAATCACATGACAATTCAAAAACACTTTCCGTATATTAACAGCAAAATGTTTGCTGAAAACGTGGCAATTAGCGATATAGCGAAGCAAGTAGGCACCCCTTTTTACTGTTACTCAAACACAGCTATAAGCCAAAATTTTCAAGACTATCAACAAGCGTTCAGTGAACAAGATACCCTTATTTGCTATGCCGTGAAAGCAAATGGTAACCAAGCCGTGTTATCTACTTTAGCCAAACTAGGCTCAGGTGCGGACGTGGTGTCAGAAGGTGAAATTCGTCGCGCACGTGCTGCTGGAATTCCGGCAAACAAAATAGTCTATTCTGGGGTTGCTAAAGTTGAATCAGAAATAGCCTATGCATTAAGCCAAGGTATTTTTCAATTTAATGTTGAATCAGAGCCTGAACTTGAACTCATTAGCCAAGTTGCCACGCGATTAAACACAACAGCGGCCATTGCTTTTCGCATAAACCCTGATGTTTGCGCGAACACCCATGCAAAAATATCAACGGGTAAAGCTGAAAATAAATTTGGTGTACCAATAAGTAAAGCCCGACTAGCCTATAAGCAAGCCGCGTCATTACCTAATATCAAAGTTCAAGGTGTTGATGTTCATATTGGCTCACAATTAACTCAACTTGCCCCCTTTGAAGAAGCCTATAAACGTATAGCGCAATTAGTCACTGATCTGACAGAAGATGGCCATGAAATTAACGTTATCGATATTGGTGGTGGTTTAGGTATTACTTACAGCGATGAAGTGATACCAAGTAAACAAGAATACGCAGCTATTGCCAAAGCACAATTAGGTCACTTAGCCTGTAAAATAATAGTGGAACCAGGACGCTCTTTATTGGGAAATGCCGGTATTATAGTGTCGAGTGTGGTACTGATTAAAACCGGTGAAGAACGCCAGTTTATGATGCTAGACGCTGGCATGAACGATTTAATTCGCCCCAGTATGTACGATGCTCATCATGAAATACTTGCGGTAGATACAACAAAACCAACGCAAAAAGTTTATGACGTTGTTGGTCCTGTTTGTGAAACCGGTGATACTTTTTCTAAAAACCGCCAAGTCAATGAATCAAAATCGGGTGATTTAATTGCCATTATGAGTTGTGGGGCTTATGGCGCAGTAATGGCATCTACTTATAACACCCGAATGTTAGCACCCGAAGTGATGGTAAAAGATAATGTGTTTGCTGTTGTTAGGGCTCGCCCAACCTACGAAGAAGTCATTAACGCTGATTCGGTGCCAAGTTGGGTTTAAAAAGCAACAAGTAAACTAAATCAGAGATAAACAAAGCCATTATACGTTTAGCATAATGGCTTTTTTATAATCTACTTGGAACTATTAGCCCGTCATAATTATTGTGAAACTATAATTGATTGAAACTATAGTTGATTTAAACTATAGACTAAAAAACACAACAAACATCATCTAACATGCAAGTCACTACCCAGACATTTTTATAGCCAACACGCATTAATTGCTCAGCGGCAAAGGTCGCTCTTGCACCCGTAGCACAATGAATAAAAATAGCTAAATTTTCATCCGGATGCATTTGTAGCATTTTCATTTCTAACAAACCTCGCGGAATGTTAATGGTATTTTTACCCGCCTTTTCGGCAAATTCAGCCGGCTCTCTCACATCAATGACAAGGCCATTTTCAGCTTTGCATTTAATCGCAGCCTCTTCAGCAGTTATGGTATTAAGTGACTTTCTTGCTTGGGCAATTACTTCAGGTATTGTTTTTAACATACTGATTCCTTAATTTTCTCATTAACTTCAAATCTAATAATACATAGCGCTTTACTAATCACTGACGAATAACGACTTAATCATTACAGTGGGTATTATTTTCATTATTAAACACAGCTGAAAATTGCTAATTTAACTTATACTAATTTATCTTTTGCTTATTTAAGTATATTAGCCTTTACTAAATTAAAATTCAAGGGTAGACTAAAATATAATTAATATTCAATTTAGGGCTTACTTATATGACAAGCGATAAAACACAGTTACTAGAAAATGCTCAATACGTTGCCGCAATTTTAAAACAATTAGCCAACCCCTACCGCTTAGTTATTTTATGCTCTTTAGCAAATAATGAGATGACTGTTGGCGATTTAAATGAGCAGGTTGATCTATCACAATCGGCACTTTCCCAACATTTAGCTAAATTAAGAGAAAGCGAAATAGTGACCACAAGACGTGAATCACAAACTATTTACTATCGAATTTCCAATCCAAAAATAAAAGTTTTATTAGAAGTTTTACAGCAACAATTTTGTGAAGATATTTAAGTCATTCCTATTTGATTAAATGGCTACTTTCCCATTGTAACATTAACTAATAACCCACCTTTTAAAGGACTGCTAACTCATTATGCAGACTCCAACTAACTTTACAGCAAAATTAATCAGCTACGTTTTAGCCAGTAAACTACCATTTATTATTTTAGTTTTATCCATGCTAGCAGGCATGATGGCCCTAAATTACACGCCACGAGAAGAAGAGCCACAAATAGTGGTTCCTATGATTGATGTTATGGTTAACGCTGAGGGCGTTAATGCACAACAAGTGGAACGTTTGGTCACCACTCCCTTAGAGAAACTGCTCGCACAGGTAAGTGGTGTTGAACATGTTTACTCAGTGACTAATAACAGCCAAACGGTTGTAACACTGAGATTTTACGTAGGTGAAAATCGTGAAAATGCCTTACTAAATACCTACAACAAACTTCACTCAAATACGGATAAAATTCCCGCCATTGTCACTAACTGGCGTGTTCAACCCATTGAAGTAGATGATGTTCCTATTGTTATGCTTGGTTTGTGGAGCAGTGATAATACGACGATAGATGACTATGACTTACGCCGCTTAGCCGAAGAAGTATCAACATTTTTACAAGCCATCGATAATACCAGTGAAGTAAATATTGTCGGTGGTCGCTCAAGAGAAATACAAGTTAACCTAGATCCTGAACAAATGACCGCGAGAACAGTGACTATCGCAGAGGTTTTAAAGGCTATTCAAGCCTCTAACACCTTACAACACCATGGAAATATTGCCTTAGAAAATCAGTCTTTTCGTCTAGAAAGTGGTGATGTATTTCGTGATATAGACACTTTAAAGCACGCCCCTATTGGTGTTATTGATGGCAGTGTAATTTTATTAAAAGACATCGCCACTATTACCGATGGCCCCGCAGAACAAAGCAGCTATACTTGGATAGACTTTGCTAATGGTCATCAACAAGACCACTATTCGAGTCATTCTTCCAATAACAATTCAACTAGCAGTTCAACTAGTAATTCAAGTACAAGTAGTAATGCAGATAACAGTGGCGATCATCCGATGGTTACTATTAGTGTCGCCAAACAACCGGGTAGCAACGCGGTTACTTTAGCTCAAGCGGTACACGATAAAATAGCCACGTTACAGCAATCAATTTTTCCACAAAATGTTCATGTGGAAGTATTACGTGATTATGGTGAAACGGCTAATGAAAAAGTAAACAACCTCACCACAAGCTTAGCGTTTGCTGTATTTACCGTTGTGGTGTTTATTGCCGTATTTTTGGGCTGGCGCTCCGCTGTTGTAGTTGGCTTAGCTGTCCCTATTTGTTATGGCATCACCTTGTCATTAGATTTAGCCTTTGGCTACACTATTAACCGTGTCACTCTATTCGCACTGATTTTATCCCTAGGTTTATTAGTCGACGATCCTATTACCGGTGTTGACAACATTGAACGCTATTTAAAAAAGAAAAGTGGTTCTTTACAAGACAAAATAGTCGCAGCAATCAATGAAATTAGAGTGCCCTTATTAATGTCCACTTTAACCATTGTATTGGCCTTTATTCCCCTAGCCTACATAACCGGTATGATGGGGCCTTACATGGCACCCATGGCATTTAATGTGCCTTTAAGTGTTATCAGCTCTACCTTGGTTGCCTTTTTAGTCACCCCTTGGTTAGCATCAAAATTGATCAAACCCAAATCAGCGGCAGAGCTTAATAAAGATCATGAAGGTAATGATCAAGGCCAAGGCTTCGGTCAATTTTATCGCCGTATGCTCACCCCCTTATTAGAGAATAGAAAAAAAGGTAAATTAGTTCTTTGGCTGGTACTAGTATTATTTATTATTGCCGCCATGCTACCCGTTATGCGTTTAGTCCCGCTCAAATTATTACCTTTTGACAATAAAAATGAGCTGCAAGTAATTATTGATATGCCCGAAAATGCGACGTTAGAGCAAACCGCAGCGATGGCAAAAATAGTGTCAAAAAAAGCACAGCAATTACCCGAAATTAAAGCAATAGCAAGCTATGTAGGTACACCATCACCGATAGATTTCAACGGAATGGTCCGTCAATATTATCAGCGCCAAGCACCTTACATGGCTGATTTGCGGATAATTTTATTGGATAAAACCGCACGTCAACATCAATCACATGCCATCGTTTTAAGGTTAAGGCAGCATTTATCAGCACTTAGCACTGACGGTGTTAATATTAAAGTAGTGGAAGTACCTCCCGGACCACCGGTACTTAGTACCTTAGTTGCCGAGCTTTATGGCGATGAGTTTACTCAATACAGTGAATTACAACACGCAGCAAAAATTGTTGAGCATAGATTAAAAAAAGAGCCCCATGTGGTTGAAGTCGACTCAACTGTCGGTAATGACCAACCGAGAATTCGCTTCGTTAGTGACAAAATAAAAGCCGCTTTATCCGGTATTTCTACAGCAAATATTAATCAAACGATCGCCGTTGCTAATGCTGGAGAAATTGCCGGTTACCTGCATGTAGATAATGAAGCAACACCACTGGCCATTAAGGTAAGATTACCTATTGAACAAAGGGAAACACTCGCTGATTTTTATCGCTTAACTATCAAGGGCCAAGCTGGCATTGTACAAAAAACCACATCTCAAGGTATCGATATTGCACCACAGTCACTGGTTTCATTAGGCGAATTAGGGCAATTTGAACAGCAAATAAATGATAAAGCTATATTTCATAAAGACTTAAAACCCGTGGTCTATGTTACTGCCGATATTTCAGGCAGAACACCTGCGGCGATCATCGCTGATGTTGGTAATGATTTACAAATTTCTAGTGCCCTAAGCAGCAACAGCAATAATAAAAACAATAACAACAATGCAACAACAGAGCCAAACGACTGGACAAAGCGCACTTTTTTAACCAGTGGCGGTGGTCAATTATGGCAACTACCCGATAACATCACATTGTCTTGGAGCGGAGAAGGTGAATGGAGTATTACCTTACGTGTCTTTATCGATATGGGTATTGCTTTTGCCTTTGCGCTAACCGCTATTTACCTTGTACTTAGAATTCAAACCGGCTCAGCAGCTTTATCAGGCATTATTATGTCAGCGATACCTTTAACCGTTATTGGTATTATGCCGGGATTCTTTTTACTGAATCAATTCGGTGAACGTGAAATAGCCAATGCGCCTGATCCGGTATTATTTACCGCAACCGCCATGATAGGCATGATTGCGTTAGCAGGCATAGTTGTTAGAAATTCATTAATTTTAATTGAATTTATTAGCCAAGCACGTGATCGAGGTGAACCGATTAAAGAGGCATTAATTCAAGCCGGCGCTGTGCGTATGCGACCTGTGCTTTTAACCGCAGGTACAACCCTGTTAGGCAATTTAATTATCACCCTAGACCCCGTGTTTAGCGGTTTAGCGATAGCCATTATTTTTGGCATCATTTCTTCTACCATCTTTACATTACTTGTTGTGCCTATTGTATATCTATTGGTTTTTGACAAGGAACAATCAAACCAAGTCAGTACCGCGGATAAGCAAGTTACAACAACTGACTCTATAAAAAAATCAACTGAGGCGCAGGCATAGTCATGACTCAAACTAAAGCAGATAAAAGCACAGTACAAAAAATACTTCTTCCTGTGATAGCCTTAACCGTTCTCTTGTTAATGGTGGCATGGCTTGCCGGCTCATTTAATGAAAAAGTATCACCGGCATTAAATGAAAATATTAATCACAAAATTAACAACAAAATAAGCGCTGTAACAATAGATCAGAACAATAGCTATACCTTAGTAGCCAGTAAAGAGGCTATTTTCGAGCCTGTCGCAGCCAGCCTTGAAGCAAAACAAGCAACCATTATTTCAGCTAGAATTTTAGCGCGTATTGAAAAAATAAATAGTAGAGCAGGCGATCTGGTAAAAAAAGGCGACCTATTAATTCAATTAGAACAAAACGACTTACAATCACAAGTGTTACAAGCCAAACAAAATGTTAATGCCATGCAAGCTCGATATACAGAAGCCAAACAAAACTTGGATCGTTCTATTGAACTCGTTAAAACAAAACTAGTTTCCGCATTTGAAGTAGATAAAAATCGTGCTACTTATCAAGCTATTTATGCTGAGTTAACCGCTGCTAAACAGGCTTTTTCTCAAGCACAAACGACCTTAAGCTATGCCAGCTTGATAGCACCAATTGATGGACGCATTGTTGATCGTTTTGCCGAGCCAGGCGACACAGCGCAACCTGGGATTAAATTATTATCATTGTATAATCCATTATCTTTGCGCGTTGAAGCACAAGTACGCGAACAGCTTGCCTTAACATTAACCCATGGGCAAAACATAGAAATTGAATTACCTAGCGTCAATAAAAAAATTATGGGTGAAGTAGAAGAAATAGTTCCTGCGGCTAATACCGGTTCACGCAATTTTTTAATTAAAGTACGCATGACTTACCATGAAAATTTATTACCTGGCATGTACGCACGTATGTTAATTCCCGCAGGCGAACAAATCCAATTAACTATTCCCAAAAACAAAGTCGCTCACGTTGGCCAGTTAGACTTTGTTTGGCTTAATGTTAATAGTGAAATTCAACGTCGTTTTGTTAGATTAGGTAAAGAGAAAAAGGGCATGTTCACGGTGATTTCTGGCTTAATGGCGGGTGATGAAATCATCACCCCATAAATACACTTTTATTACTTATAGGGTCTGTTGATCTTTCAAGTTCATAACTAAATCATAAAAGTTCAACAGGCCCTACCATTAGATTTGATGATTTTTTTCTAATCGTTTATTCGTTACATTTAACCTTATTAGACAACGCCATCTTAGTACTTTCCATAAATACTTAATTTCAACTTAATAGCATTACCTAAAATCATCTAATCACATTTGCTTGCCTCGCCTCTTTAACCTAAAATATCGACATTATATTTTCCCTTCGAATAATAAGGCACTCAAATGGCTCAGCCACTACCAGATAAATTCATCATGACGATGAATCGAGTTTCTAAAGTAGTTCCACCAAAACGTACTATTTTAAAAGACATTTCTCTTTCATTTTTTCCTGGTGTTAAAATAGGGGTTTTAGGTTTAAACGGCTCAGGTAAATCTACCCTACTTCGCATTATGGCCGGCCTTGATACTGAATTTGAAGGTGAGGCAACAGCATTAGCTGGCACTAATATTGGTTATTTACCGCAAGAGCCAATTCTTGACGAAACCAAGACGGTTAGAGAGATCGTTGAAGAAGGCGTTGCTACCGTTAAAAATGCTTTAGCCCGTCTCGACCAAGTCTATAATGAATATGCTGAAGAAAATGCTGACTTTGATAAGCTAGCTAAAGAGCAAGGCGAGTTAGAAGACATAATCAATAGCAACGATGGTCATAATATCGATAACGTACTTGAGCGTGCTGCGGATGCATTGCGCTTACCTGAATGGGATCAAGTGATTAAAGTCTTAAGTGGTGGTGAACGCCGCCGTGTAGCACTTTGTCGTTTATTATTACAAAAACCAGATATGTTACTACTGGATGAACCAACAAACCATTTAGATGCTGAATCTGTTGCTTGGTTAGAGCGTTTCTTACATGACTACCCCGGTACTGTGGTAGCCATCACCCATGATAGATACTTCTTAGATAATGTTGCGGGTTGGATATTAGAGCTTGATAGAGGACATGGTATTCCTTATGAAGGTAACTATTCTTCATGGTTAGAGCAAAAAAATGCCCGTCTTGAGCAAGAAAGTAAAAGTGAAAGTGCATTACAAAGAACCATCAAACAAGAACTTGAATGGGTACGTTCAAACCCGAAAGCGCGTCAATCAAAAAGCAAAGCCCGTATGGCACGTTTTGAAGAGCTGAATAGCCAAGATCATCAAAAACGTAATGAAACCAATGAACTTTACATTCCACCTGGGCCACGCTTAGGCGATAAAGTATTAGATGTTAATAACTTAACAAAATCGTTTGGCGATAGAGTACTCATTGATGACTTAAGCTTTAGCGTTCCTAAAGGAGCTATCGTCGGTATTATTGGGCCAAACGGCGCGGGTAAATCAACGCTATTCAAAATAATGTCAGGCGCTGAAAAACCAGACTCGGGTAATGTAGAGCTAGGCGATACGGTTAAGCTTGCCAGCGTTGATCAGTTCCGTGATGATATGGATAACAGTAAAACTGTTTACCAAGAAATATCACAAGGCCATGAAATACTACAAATTGGTAATTTTGAAATTCCAAGTCGTGCTTACGTTAGTCGTTTTAACTTTAAAGGTAACGATCAACAAAAGATCATTGGCGACTTATCCGGTGGTGAGCGTAACCGTGTTCATCTAGCCAAGCTTGTGCAAACAGGCGGTAACGTGTTACTGCTCGATGAGCCCACCAACGATCTAGATGTTGAAACGTTGCGTGCACTTGAAGAAGCCTTATTAGAGTTTCCAGGCTGCGCAATGGTTATTTCACATGACCGCTGGTTCCTAGATAGAATTGCGACTCATATTTTAGATTATCGTGATGAAGGGCAAATCAACTTCTATGAAGGTAACTTTACAGATTATGAAGCTTGGTTGAAAAAGACATTAGGCCCTGCAGCAACTGAGCCACACAGAATTAGATACAAAAAAATAGGCTAAGCACTGCATAAAAATAATCATTGCTAGTCACTTAGTAAATTTTATGTAATTAGTTGATGAGTTTACTAATAAAAGCCAGTTAAAATTTTGATTTTAACTGGCTTTTTTATGCTCTGTAATTTTTTACTTTTTGATAAAATGGGGTTATGCTAGAGACACATAATACTAAAATGTAATAGTTAAGATGGAAGATAGACGACAATTTACGCGCATTTTATTTTCAATAAGTGCTGAAATAGAGGTTGAAGATAAAACATACCCAGTGTCCATTCATGACATCTCACTTAATGGTGCCTTAGTTACCGCCATAGACAGTGAACATTCATTGAAAGGTAAAATTGGTCTCTTGCACTTTTTATTATCAGACAATGAATCAGAAGTGACAATGAACATTACTATTCTTCACGAAGAAGAAAACGAAACAGGTTTGCAGTGCAATGCGATTGATATTGACAGTGTGACTCATTTACGCCGGTTAATTGAGCTTAATTTAGGCGATAGCGAACAGATAAACAAAGAACTTAATCAACTGTCTCGTATAACTTAACTCTACTTAATTCTACTTTACTCTTACTAAAAATCGTATTATCCCCCTATTACCACATTTAAGGAAATCCTATGAATCATCTTGTTATTTCTTGTATTGGCCCTGATAGAGCCGGCATTGTTGACACACTATCTACCATTATTAGCCGTCATAAGGGTAATTGGCAAGTGAGTAGTTTACACCATCTATCTAATTTTTTTGCTGGCGTAATTGAAGTGGCTGTAGAGAAAGAAAATACGGAAGCACTAACGGCTGATCTTAAAAACATAGCAGGCTTAAGCTGCCAAATAGAGTTAGCTGAGCCTAATTTAGCACAAATAAGTACCAACTTAGTATTAGAATTAACCGCTAATGATAGAGCGGGTATAGTGCAAGAAATCTCATCTGTAATTCACCACCAAGGTGGCAATTTGATCAAGCTAGTTAGTTCACAATCAAGTGCGCCACATACAGGCCAATTAATGTTTAAAGCCACAGTACAAGTCGCAATGAAAGAAGATAACGTGGATGAATTAATTAGTGCTTTAGAACATATTGCTGATGATTTAATGGTAGATATTACTAAGTCATCGTGATTTTTGATGACTTATAGTGAATGAGCAACGAATGAGTAGTGACTTTAACAGGTCGCTAACAAACTAAACCTTCCTCGAAATAAATAGCAAACTCACTACCCTGACCCCATACGCTGGTGATCACTAATTCAGCTTTATGGTGTAGTAAAACATGCTTAACAATCGCTAGGCCTAAACCTGAGCCACCGGTATCACGAGAGCGTGATTTATCTATACGATAAAAGCGCTCTGTAAGCCTATTGAGTTGATCCGCTTTAATACCGTCACCATTATCTTTAACGCTAAAAATAACTTTATCGCCATTACGTCGCCAGCTCACATCAATTATGCCACCGGCTGGTGTATAAGCGATGGCATTGGAAATTAAATTTGCACAAGCACTCTTTAATTCTGTTTCAATACCAAAAACACCGACCCCTTGGGTAATGTGAGTACGAAGTTCATGTTGTTTGATTTGATTAAGCCATCGAGCATCTTCAACAAGGTTTTCAACTAACACCGGCATATCAACTGGTTTCATATTCTCGTCATCACGATTATTTTCAACTTTTGATAAACTTAACAGTTGCTCAACTAAACGCTCCATTCGAGAGACTTGACCTTCAATGGTGGTAAAAACCTTTTTCCAATGGGGATCTAATGCATGATCTGTTTCTTGAATCATTTCCACATAACCGCGTACTACCGTTAAAGGAGTTTTTAGTTCATGGGAAACATTAGCGACAAATTCACGACGCATTTTTTTCAAACGATGATACTTAGCAATCGCACGAGACATAAGAATGACTCGCTCACCACCAAATGACATAACAGATATTTCTAACTGCAATTCATCATTAATAGGGGATTTAATCGAACAAGGCGTTTCAAACTTTCCTTGTTGAAGGTAGTCTGAAAACTCTGGATCGATGAGTAGCTGCTCAATGTGCTTGCCAATATCATCGGGAAAACGAACACCAAGTAAACGCTGCGCTTTTTTATTGCCTGACATTATCACTAAATCAGGTGATAAAATTAACGCCGCATCAGGTAATGCTTCAATACCAGAATGAAAACGGAAATCTTGCTTACTAGGAGTTGGAGTGTTCATTTTATATGCAATACTTTATGACAAGGCTAGAAATAACTCGCCCTGTTTATTAATAACTAAGCTAATTTTTTAACTTTACTCGTCAGTTTGCCAGAGAAGCGATAACCTGCACCGCGAACAGTTTGAATAAACTCTTCGTGCCCAGCACCCGAAATCGCTTTTCTTAAACGTCTGATGTGCACATCAACCGTTCTATCTTCTACGTAAACATTGGTGCCCCAAACATTATCAAGAAGCTGCTCACGCGAATAAACGCGCTCAGTGTGAGTCATAAAGAAGTGTAATAAACGAAATTCTGTCGGACCTAGATCTAGAGACTCTTCATTAATAGTCACTTGATGAGCAACGGGATCTAATTTCAGTCCATGAAATTCAACTTTTTCTGATAATGATGTCGGCGATACACGACGAATAACCGCTTTAATACGGGCAATAAGCTCTTTAGGAGAAAAAGGCTTAGTGACATAATCATCAACACCGGCATCAAGACCTTTAACTTTATCGTCTTCATCAGCCCGAGCCGTTAGCATAATAATAGGAATATTACGGCTATACTCATTCTGTTTTAATTCTTTGGCCAGTTTAACGCCACTGCCACCTGGTAACATCCAATCAAGCAAAATTAAATCAGGATAGGGTTCTACAATTTTCTCCTTGGCCTGCTTTATATCAATCGCTTCAACGGCATTAAAGCCATTTTGCTCTAAAACAAAAGTGATCATTTCCCTAATCGGGGTTTCATCTTCAACAACTAAAATGTATCCGCTCATACATACGCCTTAAAATAAGTAGTCTGAATCTAGCGCTAAGTTGGCTAATTCATTATCACAATTGGTATAGTTTCTTTTTACGCTGCTTTTCTTATCACGCTATTGTGCAGATCTAAAATGACACTTTTATGACAACGCTTCAATAAACACGGTATATTTCATAAAACGTCCTGTTTGGGGTATATGAAGCTCTCACTCACTCAAGTGAACTAATTTTAAATTTTGCCATAATTTTTCTGCCACTGGCCCTAATAAAGTAGACTTTAATTTTATTGCTTGATAATTCAAGCCAATTTTTGTATCAAAATCTTCCATTTTCAATGCGGATAAAGTGTGTTTTTCTAACTCATCTTTAATCATGTAGTCTGGTAAGCGCCCCCAACCAATACCACTCATTATCAAGGTTTTTTTTGTACTAAAATCATTTACGTACCAACATCGCTGCCCTGTTTGTACACTATAGTTTATGCCTTGACTCGTTCGACCTGAATCTTGTACAACTATTTGATATTCATCTTTTAATTCGGTTACCGACGTCAGATTAGGATGGCGTTCGACAAACCGAGGAGCTGCAACGGTGCATAAGTAGCCTTGATAAAGTTTATTTGCTTCAAACTTCCCTGACTGTAACGCAAAATTATCAATAGCGGTCAACGCTAAATCTGCTTGTGCTGATTTTACTGCCTCTAATGCGCCGTTAATATATTCCTGTTTTAAAATAATTTGCGTATGCGGAAACTCACTTTGTGTCATTTCTAGCACAGGTAATATTTTCTTTAAATCATAAGAGGCCTCTATCGCTATCGTTATACTCGCCTCATTACCTGTCGTTAAAAAGGTCGCTAACTGTTTCATATGCTCGGCTTCATCTAACAAACGTAATGCATGTTGATATATTTTTTGCCCGTTACAAGTTAATGATAAACGATAACCTTCGCGATTAAAGAGCTGTAAACCTAATTGAGCCTCCAGCTGTTTAATACCTTGGCTAATAGCCGGTTGTGTTTTAAAAAGTTTTGCGCTCGCATTTTTAAGGCTGCCGAGTTCCGCCACCTGCCTTAGCATTTTTAATTGTTCAAGAGTCATCAACTTTACCTATATTCACTTGCATGCGTAGTGCATTATAACTTAAGTAAAAGTTAACAACTTATAAATAAAGCTTCAATATTTATTTATTTATTACCTGTCATACTTCGATGCATAGTTGAATAAAAAATTTTATATGAGATAAAACAAAGCAATGAACAACACCCAAACACATTATGGTTATATCAGTATATTTTTTCATTGGTTATCTGCGCTAAGTATCATTAGCTTATTTGCTCTAGGGTATTACATGGTAGATTTAACCTATTACCATGAATGGTATAAAACAGCCCCTGCACTCCATAAAAGTATAGGCATTTTATTGTTTATGTTAATGGTTATTAGGCTTATTTGTCGCTATAAACAATTGCCACCTGATCATTTAGCTAGCCACAGCAATTTAGAACGTAAAGCGGGTAAATTGATTCATTCAGTGCTCTACTTACTGATATTTATTATTATGATCGCGGGTTATCTAATTTCAACCGCAGATGATCGTGGCATTGAGGTGTTTGATCTTTTTATAATACCTGGTTTTGGCTCATTTATTGAAAACCAAGAAGACATCGCCGGACTGATACATAAATGGGTAGCTTACCTACTCATAGCACTTGTACTACTCCATGCATTAGCCGCACTTAAACATCACTTTATAGATAAAGATAATACCTTAAACAGAATGATTGGCAGACGCCGAAAAAAACGTAGTTAACCAACAATTATAATGGAGAATACTTAATGAAAAAAACAATGACTAAACTAGCGATAGCTTCCTTAATGGCTAGTGCTTTGTTTATGCCTGCAGTAAATGCAGCCGACTATGTTATAGATAACAAAGGCGCGCATGCATCAATCAACTTTAAAATTAAGCACTTAGGCTACAGTTGGTTAACAGGTCGCTTTGATAAATTTGGTGGGAAATTTAGCTACGATCCTGCGAATATCTCAGCGTCAAAAATTGAAGTGAATATCGATACCAGTAGTATCAACTCGAACCATGCCGAGCGTGATAAACATTTAAAAAGTGATGACTTTCTTGATGTCAGTGCGTTTTCTAATGCCAAATTTGTGAGTGAGTCTATTACCCAAAACGCTGATGGAAAATTAGCCGTAACAGGTGAGTTAACACTGCATGGTGTGAGTAAAACGATTACTATCGATGCAGAAACGATCGGTGAAGGCAAAGACCCATGGGGCGGCTACCGTGCTGGTTTTAGTGGTACTACTAGTATAGCGTTAACTGATTTTGCGATTAAAATGAACTTAGGCCCAGCTTCTACTCATGTGCAATTAGAATTACATATTGAAGGAATAAAGCAATAGCGTGATTATGAGTTAATAAATTACTGATAAACACCAACCATCAATTTAACCTGATAATAGACAGTTGGCCTGAGTTACTTCAGGTCAACTTTATTCTAATGGTTTCAGTATTTAACTCACTCGTTTGATCGATGTTTGATCAAGTATAGATCAGTAACAATGGTGGAAACGCTATTGTTATACCAAAGGTATTACTTCTATATATTTCAATCTGACAAACTACAATAGACTATTGGAGGCTTCCCAAGCCACCTTCACTGTGGTTTTGAAACCGTCACCAATCCAAGTCTCTGAACTATTTAATCACTTAGCCAAAATTAAATTATTTCAATTGGTATAAGCGCTACGATCAATATTAGATAAATATAAAATTTGATATATTCGAATGAATTCGATTAAGCTACTCTATTACATATGGAGAGATTACAGCAGTATCTAACTGACTATAGATATAGCTTTTTCTCGAATAGCATGTTTTTTATACTCTGCATTTTTATCAAGGAAGCCTAAGTGCGATTTTTCAAAAGTACTTCAATTACTGTTATAGCCTTATTCGTTATTTTTATAATAACTTATAGTACCCGTATTTACGTTATAAACAACCTAGCAAAAGATCAACTGAACTTGTACCAGGTAAAAGTTAACTGTCTGGATATCAGCCTTGCGAGTAATATGGCTATTATTGTCGATAGACTCTGCTTACAAAGCCCTAAGGCTGATATTGAAATAGCTGATATGGTTGTACAGTGGCAGTTTTTTCCAAAATTTAAGGTTACCTCTGTTGATATTAAGCAAGCAGATATTAAGGGTACTGAGCATCTGTTTTTTAACATAAGTCCTATTTCTAAAAAGGCTCAACACCGCAATAACAATCAAAATTTTAGTCAATTATTGTCTACCGCATTACAACCTCATATAAAGCAAATCGAACAATTTAAGCTACCGATAAACATCAATGTTACCGAGCTTTCCTACTTACCTTTCATGATTAAAAATGAACGAAAAAAGTCTCCATTAATACAACAACAAATGCCCTATGTGGCCAGCTTATCGGCAGTCGATAATCAATGGTCTTTTTCATTAAAAAATGCCGAAAAAATAGCATTTATTAAGGTTGAATTAAACCGAATAAAACACCAAAGCAAAGTAAGTTTTTCGATTACATTATCAAGTAAATTAAACTTACTGAAAACTTTTATTAATACTCACCAACTACCTATAACAGCCGAACTACAAAACATACTAAACACTAATGAAATATCAGGTCATATCGACACAGTAATAGCATACCAAGCTAACTCGATCCGTATGCATAATGAAATAGCCAATCTTGCAATCACTTCTGATAATGGCATTGGTAGTAGTGGCGCTTATCAGCTAAAGGCTGCCCTTAATATCGAAAGCCAATTAAATTTAATGGCTAGCACCACTAAAAGTAAAAAATCAAACTCCCTAGGTCCAAATATAGCGTTAACATTTACTGGAAATAATTCTTTATCACTGGCATATAGTCAACCGCATTTTTTTTCTATGTTAGAAAAAAATCAGGTATCCCCAGCAGTAATATCAATACTTGCAGATAATCCGTTAACGCAAATAACCTTAAAACCAAAAGACAATGCGACACTTATACTAAACAACAAACAGTTAAACCTAAGTGGCATTGAATTCAGTGCTAGCGGTAATAAACGAGTTCACCACATTTCACTTGATAATATTGCGCTTTATTTTGCTAACAAGAGTAAAGAAAATCACACAAAAAATAACGCTAAAAAGACTCCTGAAAACAATTTAATAACAGCAGAAAAAGCAGCCAATGCATTAATGATAGAAAGCTTTATTATTGATAGCCAACTTAAATTGTCAGACATAGCCAAATTCACCACTGTTCCCGTTACTTTACATCTGGAAGGCTCACTACAAAAAACCAACAACAAAACCGATCTTAATTTAAGTGAAAACTCTTTAATCACGGCAAAAAATATTGTATTCACTAAACAGCAAAATAACTCTACCGTGGCAACAAAAAATAAAGTGTTGTTAAAGTTCAAAACACTGACCACTAAATTAGAGGGTGATTTACAGATAACGGCTAATAACGCCCTTAGTATCAACTTAAAAGCCCATAGCCAAGCGTCACAAGTTAATGTTCCGAAAATATTACAAATAAATTCGTTCGATGTTCTTAGCCACATTAAAAGTAATATTAAAAGTGGTATTAAAGGTAATCTTAATGATATTGACATTAATGCCACAGTCAGTGCAGACGGGATAAATCTTGGCAGTATTAGTATTTTTGGCCCAACCCTATCACCTAAAATGACTATAGTGGCCGATAAATTGCTGCTTACCGATTTATTGTCATTAAACATTCAATTACCAACCAAAATTGAATTGATTGATGGCCTATTAGATTACAATGTCTCTGGGCAATTAACTGATATTTACACGTTCGAAAAAAATCCTATCAATATTTCAGTCGCGTTAACGTCAGTCAGTGGCGAAGTTAATGGCATCTGGATACAAGAATTAAATTGGCAACAAAATTTTACTTTGCTCGCAGGTAAAATAGCCACATTACCCAGTGCTACTGAAAACTTAACAGTGGCATTAATTGAAACGCCTACACCAATGTCAAAGATTTCAGTTAACACCAATTGGACTTTTAACAACAGCTTTAAGTTCTCAGCAAATAGACTTAAAGCAGAGGTATTAGGTGGCAGTTTTTCTATTCCCAAAATAGAATGGCCTTTTGAGAATGACCATTCAGTTAATGTTCAGCTTAATAGTATAGACTTAGAGCAATTATTAGCATTAGATAAAAAGCAAGGTATTGTGGTCACAGGTAATATCTCAGGACAAATGCCCGTTACATTTGATGGTGACAAATATATTATTGAAAATGGCGAATTGTATAATATTAACAATGGTTTAATACAGGTAAGAGATAATCCGGCTGTGGCTGAATTAAAAGCAAACAACACTCAGCTGCAGTTGGCGTTTGAAGCACTACAAAACTTACATTATCATCAACTTTCTTCTGCGGTTTCAATGGCAGACGACGGTTATATGCTTTTAGAAACAGTGATAAAAGGCCGTAATCCCGATATCGACAACGACGTTAATTTAAACTTGAATTTGAGCTATGATTTATTAGGATTGCTTGAATCCATGTCAATAACACAACGTTTTGAAGAAAGTATTATTAAAGGTTTACAAAAAAATAAGGAATAAGCATGAGTAAAATACTCACCGCCATGTTGGCTGTTTTTATAGTCAGTGGCTGTACACATAGGGTAGAAGTTAGCGCAAAAGAGCCGATCACTATTAATTTAAATTTAAAAATTGATCATGAAATTAGAGTAAAAGTAGATAAAGAGCTAGATGACATATTTAGTGATGAAAGTGACTTATTTTAGGAAGATAAAATGAAAAATTTAACCAAAAATTTTATAAAAAAATCAGCTTGTGCTCTTTTAGTTTCAACAATGGCTTTTTCCGCTTGGGCTTTATCACTTGGCGATGCAAAACAGCAAGGCCTAGTAGGCGAAATGTCTAATGGTTACTTAGGTGTTGTAGTGGATAGTACAGAAGCTAACAACTTAGTGGCAAGTGTTAATCAAAAGCGCAAAAGTATTTATATGAATTTAGCACGTAAAAATAAAATCACCATGCAGCAAGTTACTGCTTTAGCCGGTAAAAAAGCCTTAGCTAAAACACAATCAGGCCATTTGACTAAAAATGCAGCCGGACAATGGGTAAAGAAATAATAGATAGCAAGCTAAAGGATTAATTATGTCAACCATGATAATTCCAAGTAATCATGTTCTGTGACTCTATTTAGTCTGAAACTTTATTACTTTCCCACACTTTTCTTGTTGCTAAATATATTTAAAACAGGCAAATATTTCAAGTAGAACGGGTATCTATACCCGTTCTACTTCCTACTTCAATATACAATTTCAGAATTAAGCTAAGAAATCAGATCAAGTAGTTCAACACAGAACTCGTTTTCTAGCTTAACTCCCAAATCACGATTTTCTTCAATCAATGGCTTCTGGGCTATGCTCACAAGCTTACCTTTAGCGCCTCTGGTGCAAGTGATATAGGTGGTGTGAATATTTCAGAAAAATCTGAACAAGGGAGAATTGACCCAGATAGCATCGGTGACCTGAAGATTTCTACACGTTTTGATAACCAAAATATATCATGGCAATACTATGGTGATGATCACAAAATGATGAATTTAGTGTTAGGGCATAATGTTAATCAAACTGACGAGAAATTTGGTCAAAGTCAATTTATTAATGTTGATGAAGAAAGCTATAACCTCAGGTTTTTCTATCAATTGGCCTGGTTAGAAGATCACAAGTTAGGTTTTGGTATTGATTACAGTAAAACCGAAGTAGATTACAGCTTTGATATTATTCCTTATTATTGTACGGAATTTGATAGCGACTGTCGTCAGCAGAAAGGTGATCGCATTGAAGATAAAACCTCACTAAAAAATCAAAACATTGCTGTTTATCTTGATGAAACATGGGATATAAACAATGATTGGCAATTAGTCTTAGGCGTTAGAGGTGAGCGTAATGACTATACTGAGCAAAGCTTTATTCATCCTAGGTTTTCCCTTAATTGGATAGCGAGTAATAGCTTAACTATTAAAGTAAAAGCAGGAACCTGCAGCCGTTTTCCCGATATTGATACCGCTTTAAAAAAGCTTGGCAATCCTAAAATAAAAGCCCCCAAAGCAACACACTACTCACTTGGGCTTGAGTATGACATTAATGGTTTATGGTTCACGTCCATTGATGTGTACCATAAATCTTTGTCTGATTTACCCCGTTCAACAGATTAGCAATGCGAGGTCTATATTTAAGTATTATTTTCACCGTACTCGGCTCATTTTTTTTTATTGGTTGGGGATTAGATAAACTTGCTGAGCATGCAGAGTCTGAGCAGCAGCCTAATGAAGATAACGGACGTACGTTATTATATCGCCAATTAGCGCAAGGCTTAGCTGTACAATTAAATACGCAACCTGAAAAATCGCTTACCGACTCAGTACGTCAATTTCAATTGCAGTATAATATTAGTAGTCATCTCGTATTAAGTAATGACATCGCTTTGCCTGAAGCCTTATTGGCTCAACTAGCAGAAAACGGTGGTCTTTTACTTGCGTCACACGATGACCAGTATTTATTGAAAAAGTTGGAACAACATCCAAGTTATTTGCTGCAAATAAGCTTCCCTCTAGCAAAAGAGCAAAGCCATCCCTTTAATTTTATTTTAACATTGGCTTTGTATCTCAGTATTTGTGGCATTCTTATATTATGGGTTTTTCCATTAAGTCGACGATTATTTTTATTGAATAATGCCGCAGCAAAAATTGGTGCGGGTCAACTCAATGTTCGCATTAAGCCGAGTCGATTTTCTTACATAAAAATGTTAGAAAAAAGCTTTAACAATATGGCGGGGCAAATTGAAAAGTTAATAGCAGATAATAAAATTTTAGCGCGTAGTTTATCCCATGATATACGCACGCCTATTGCCTGCTTGCGTTTTGGCTTAGAAGCGGCTCTTGACAGTAAAACGCTAGAGAAAAAAAACAGTTATCTTACTCGTATGGATAGTGAGTTAACTAATATGGAAGAAATGACCAGCGCTTTCCTTGAATACGCCTCAATGGAACGTCAGGCATTACATATAAAAAAACAAAAAATTGACATAAATACGCTGATAAACTCAGCGATTAATGACTGTAAAATACTGGCTAATCAAAAAAACATCAGCATAGAACTAACCTCGCCCAACCAAAATATTCACCATTCACTTGACTATCACTGGTGTTATCGCGCATTAGTTAATTTGATAAGCAACGCTATTGGTTATGCTAACAGTCAAATTTTATTGAATGTAACCACAACCAATAAACAATTAATCATCACTATTGAAGATGATGGCAAAGGTATAGCAAGCGATAAACTTGATGTGATCTTTACACCGTTTGTAAAATTAGATCCCGATCGTTCACGAGAACAAGGACACTTTGGCTTAGGTTTGGCTATTTGCGCTAAAGTGCTAGATTGGCATCAAGGTGCGATTACCACTAGCAACAATCAACGCTTATCAGGCGCTTTTTTTACCTTAACATTACCTATGTCAAAGTAAGTGATTATGTATCTAGCTTATAGCCAGCCACACGATATTAAGTATTTATACCCAATCTCGCGGTACTAAGTAATCACAAAGTTTGGCTTCATCGCTATTTTCTTCGGGTTGATAATTATATTCCCACCGAGCTAATGGCGGCATCGACATTAAAATAGACTCAGTTCTGCCACCTGACTGTAATCCAAATAAAGTGCCTCGATCGAATACCAGATTAAATTCAACATATCGACCACGACGATATAATTGAAATTGTCGTTGTTCTTCTGTGTATTCGTCATTCTTACGACGATTTATTATGGGTACATAAGCATCTATAAAACCTTGGCCTACGGCTTTAATATAATCTAAACAGGTATCAAAATTCCATTTATTTAAATCATCAAAAAATAAACCACCCACACCGCGAGTTTCATCGCGATGCTTTAAGTAGAAATAATCATCACACCACTTTTTATAGTCACTATAAACTTCTTCACCAAAAGGAGAACTTAAATCATGCGCTACTTGGTGCCAATGAATAACATCCTCATCTACAGGATAAAAAGGCGTTAAATCAAAACCGCCCCCAAACCACCACACAGGCTCTTCACCTTCTTTTTCCGCAATAAAAAATCGTACGTTGGCATGTGAGGTAGGAATATGAGGGTTTTTCGGATGAATAACTAAAGATACGCCACAGGCCTGCCATGTACGACCGGCTAATTCTGGTCTATGTGCTGTCGCTGATGGGGGTAACTTATCACCTGAAACGACTGAAAAATTAACACCGCCCTGCTCTACTACATCACCATTGGTCATAACACGTGTGCGACCGCCACCCCCTTCTTTACGTTTCCAATTATCTTCAATAAACTTTCCACTGCCATCGGCTTGTTCTAATGCGTGGCAAATTTTATCTTGTAATTGTTTTAAAAATTCAATAACGATAGAGATATCAGGAACTTTATTTGGGTTAGCAATAGAGTGATTCATAAAATAATAGTTTTCCAAAAGCGATGCGTAAATATGGTCTAATTATACCAAGCTAATTCAAAATGCTAAACCAATACCAATTAAATTAATTAATGGACCAATTTTTAGTGAGGATAAATTTTTAAGAACAAAGCGCTTTATTGACCAATAGCTGGCATTGGGATTGAAAACAACGATGTTATTGGATATTTAGACCCTTTAAAAAGATCGCTTAGTTCGTTTGATTATATACCAAGCGAATTAAGCAATGAAATTACGTTTAACTAATCCAAACTGCTGATGCCATGCTGTATATTTGCGGTTATGCCTTGTTCATCTTCAATTTTAAAGTGCACATTTCTTAAAGCATAAGGACGATAATCACTCACCTCTAAAAACCGTTGAGCAACACTGTAGTGAATAATAGGCGCATGCTTAGATATAACATCGTCCACATTTACCCGAACTAAACGAGGAGATAAGGTAATTGAATTAGTATTAGTGCGAACTTGAGTATGTAATTTTCCAGTAGGTAGAGGCTTTATATTCAGGTCATCAATACAAATAGAATCTTGCGCACCTTGAATTTTAAGCGCTTTATAATCAATATCTTTTACATCAATTATAGCCAATTCATTCTCAACACATTTAAGCATATATTGCAGTGTTATATCAGACAAACCGTCAAACCAATAACTGCCACCAATATCAGAATGCACACCAGAAAACCATAGTTCCTTAATCCGGCTATCATGATTAAAAAGTGTCGGTTGAAATAAAATACGCTTTTCATCTAATGATAATAAATGTACCGCCTTTTCAACATGAGCACCAAGTGTGCCATTTTCAAAGACAATACCACTGGCAGGATAAGTATCAGGGTTTAAATCCAGTGAACCTCGCGTTGCAGCGACCGTATCAAACACGCCTAAAAATTTAACATTATGAGGTAAATGCGCGGCAAACATACGCGCAATGGCGGCACCCCGACTAAAACCAAAAATATAAATATCATCCCCTTCCAAAAAGTTAGCTTTTAAATCAGCTTTAGCTTCATCAAGAATATCATCCATATCCCCGTAAGGCGGTGAAAACATAGCATTGAATTTACGCATCAACCAATTACCACGAGTGCCAACACCACTGTAATAAAAACTATGCTGCTCGTTCAATGTCGCGTTAACGCCATTTTTCGGACTCAGTTTACCTCCAAAGAAGGCATGCAGTTTTAGTACATTACTAATACTGGTGTCTTCAAAAAAATCAGCAGAGTCTTCTGGTGCATTACAAGTTCCATCAAAACAAAAAATTAGTTTTTTCATCATATCTTCTCATCCATATATTTCCTTTCCATTAGAAAATTCAGAATTCAGATGGATTGGGGGTTAGTTAATGTATTAAAAATAGGAGAAGACTTGATGATTAGCAAGTGACGAATCAATACCATTATTTAAAAAACCCTACAATAGTTAATCACATGGACTAGTCAACAGCACGTTCAAACTGTAGAATCTATCACATTATTATTTAGCTAATAGAAGAAGCATTTAAGATGGGCAGAGCTTACCAAAACCGAAAATTATCCATGGCCAAAACCGCTGGCGCAAAAACCAAAGTTTATTCAAAGTACGGTAAAGCAATTTACGTTTGTGCTAAAACTGGCGGAACAGACCCCGATGGTAATTTATCGTTACGTAGCTTAATTGATAAAGCCAAAAAAGATCAAGTTCCTACTCATGTAATTGATAATGCACTTAAAAAAGCTGCTGGTGCTGGTGGTGAAGATTTTGTTGAAGCACGTTATGAAGGTTTTGGCCCGGGTAATTGCATGGTAATTATTGACTGTTTAACTGATAACGGCAACCGAACTATTAAAGATGTACGCCAGTGCTTTACCAAAACGCATTCTAAAATTGGCTCTTCTGGCACGGTATCGCACATGTTTGATCACCAAGCAGTATTTGCTTTTAAAGGTGAAGATGACGAAACCGTTTTAGAAAACTTAATGATGGCTGACATAGATGTGAGTGATGTTGAGCTAGAAGACGGTATTATTACCGTTTACGCACCACATACTGAATTCTTTAAAATAAAAACCGAATTTGCCAACTCCATGCCTGAGTTTGACTTAGAAGTTGAAGAAATCACTTGGGTGCCACAAAACTATATCGATATTGAAGGTGAAGATGATCTTGGTAATTTTGAAAAGTTTATTGCCATGTTAGATGATTGCGACGACGTGCAAAATATTTATCACAACGCTGAAGTTAAAGATTAATAAATAAGTCAATGTTCTAGCGAACCAAGCCCATCAATTGATGGGCTTTTTTATGTTCAGGATGAACGGTATATCGCGGTGCCATGGATGGCAAAGAGCGTGTATGTTCAGGATGAACGGTGGTTCACAGCACCATCGATCGTTATAATAAAATGTATTAATCCAGACTATACCCGCTCCACCTCAAGATGCAGGTTTCAGCGAGTCGAGAAAGGGTTAGGTACAAGGCATGGATTGAAGAGAATAGTTGTTCTATTGTCGAAATGACCCTTTATCGGCTTGCCCGTAGGGAGCTAAGCTAGAAAACCAGTCCTGCGTTGCACTACTTGATAAGGGAACAACCATTATCTTCGTATCGCGCCTTGATCTGGTTTCCTAGCTTAACTCTGAAACTGCATCTTGAAGTGGAACGGGTATATAACTAACGATTCCTCCCCACTGAATCCTACTAAATCTGACAGACAGGTATAGTCGTTGGTATTTCATCTTTTAACGCTAACTAATTACACTTAGCAGTAAGCTTTCAAAGGCTAAAAGACATCATCGAAAAGGTA
>JBLIEW010000067.1:0-25330 GCA_047633255.1 Colwellia sp. | reverse complement strand
GCTAGAAAACCAGTCCTGCGTTGCACTACTTGATAAGGAAAAAACCATTATCTTCGTATCGCGCCTTGATCAGATTTCCTAGCTTAACTCTGAAACTGCATCTTGAGGTGGAACGGGTATATAAGATAAAATAGTTACAGCGGTGTTTAAAACCACTATAATCGCCGCATCTGTAGAAAACTCCCAACTTAGTGAAATTCCCTTATGTTTGAGCAATTTGATCTCGACTCAGAATTATTAGCCAGTATTAACGAACTTGGCTATAAAAAACCAACGTCTATTCAAGAATTGGTTATTCCCCAAGCCATGCTAGGGAAAGACATTCTTGCCTCTGCACCAACAGGCACAGGTAAAACAGCCGCATTTTTGTTGCCTATTGCTCAACACTTACTTGACTACCCTCGCACACAGCCGGGCTTTCCTCGAGTATTAATATTGACACCGACGCGCGAGCTCGCAATTCAAATTGGCCAAGACAGCGAACAAATAACTAAACTAACCAAAATTAAAACCGGTGTTATTACTGGTGGCGTTAATTATGGTAGTCACGATGATATTTTAAATAGCACAACCGATATATTAGTCGCCACACCTGGGCGTTTATTAGAATACATAGAAAATGAGCAATTTGACGCCCGTGAAATTGAAATTTTAGTACTCGATGAAGCTGATCGCATGTTAGATATGGGCTTTAGTGAAGCCATTAATCGTATTGTAGGTGAAGCCCGTTGGCGTAAACAAACCATGCTGTTTTCTGCCACATTAGAAGGCGCTGGGGTTATTCGTTTTGCTAAAGAAGTATTAACTGAGCCGGAGTTTTTAGAATCATCTCCGTCTAGAAAAGAAAAAGCGAAAATTCATCAGTGGTTACATCTTGCTGATAACTCAGAACATAAATTTAAGTTGTTAGTCAATATATTGAAACAAGAAGGTGTAGAGCGCACGGTTGTTTTTGCTAATAAACGCGAGACTGTGCAATATTTATCAGGCAAATTATACAGTGAAGAATTACCGTGTGTTTGGCTCGAAGGAAAAATGCCACAAGACAAGCGTAATAAATCAATTTCACGTTTCAAAAGTGGTGGCATAAAAATACTAGTCGCGACTGATGTTGCCGCTCGTGGTCTAGATATTGATGACATAACCCATGTCATCAATTTTGATTTGCCACGCAAAGTTGATATTTATATTCACCGTATTGGTCGTACAGGCCGTGCAGGTTTAAAAGGTACCGCAATATCATTAGCTGAAGCCCATGACATGATGGTTGTGGGTAAAATTGAACGTTATCAAGATGAACGATTACAACGTCGCGTTATCGATGAATTACGACCAAAGCACAAAGAATCACGCGTTGCGAATAAAAAAGCGAAAGTAAAATTATCTACCGCACAGAAAAAAGCGAAAGTGAAAAAGCAGTCAAAGAAAAAAGTAAAAAAATCGAAAGCTAAATAATAGCCGATTAAAAAGAACTAATACCCACGCCACTTGAAAATGCTTGTTTCAGGCATATTCAAGTGGCGCGTTTATAGACTAATGCCAACACTTAATAATTGTTGGCATTTTTTTAATCAAATTATAATAATGCTAAATTTCACTATACTTTCTCTACCTATTATTTCGGTCATAACAAAACTAATATCATATTTAAATACTATGTAAATGAAATAATATACTAGCCAAATAAGTCACTTAATTTACTTTTTAGCTTATCCTTAGCTTTATCTTGTAACTTTTTCTTTTGCTGCTTTACTACATCTGAATTTTTTAATTGCTCTAATGCATTATTGGTATCACCCAGTAACGCTTCAAAATTAACGAGTTCAGTATCGTTCTCATTACTTAGTTGTAAACTTTGGGCTAATTTTTCATTTAAACCACTATTAACCTGTGTTTTAAATTCAATTAACTTATTGGCAATTTGCTTTTTAAAGGCACCTTTCACTGCTTTATCTAATGACGATGACATATTGAATTTCGGTTGTTCAACATCACCAACAACGTTTACATTTAAAGTAAGTTCATCTAGCGATTTAAAGGTATCGAGTAGAATACCAGCAAATTTATTGTCTGCTTCACCTTGATAACTAGCGTTTGCCAATACAAAGTGACTATTGCTTACAATATTGCTACTTTTGGTATGAGTACTGCCTGTATCATTATTTTGATTAACAGCAAAATCACCTGAGCCTGATAACTTGCCTTCAATAAGCGTTAACGCAAGAGACTTGACGTCTGTTAATTGCATATTTTGCAATGCAAACTGCTTTATTAACCACTGCCCTTCCCCTGATAAATCACCATTTTTAGCGCGTTCAAATTGACTGTCCATAGTTACATCACCGCCATGAGTTAATTTAGTTGAATTAATATGTACCGTACTTGGATTATTTCGATACCAATGCTGATGAGTTAGCTCTTTAGCCGTTATCTCAAAATCACCTTGTGCTAGTACCATCGACAATTTGGCGTTTTTAACTAAGAACTCCGGTAATGGTGAGTTTTCATCAAAATGAATAAAACGTCCCTGTGCATTTAAATTAGCTTGTGTATCCTCATTTACTTTATTATCACTATTAAGAAAAGGCGCTATACGTTGATACAGTTTTTCTGCTTTTTGATAATAACCACGTGCTTGTTCACCAAATAAAATATGGGCGAAATCTTCGGTGTTAACAGTCTCTAATTGATATTTACTTTCAATAGTTTGCCAGTCTTGCTTAGGTGCATTTTTCAACGCACTAACGTTTTTGACAAGACGTTGTTTAGACGATAGAAACTGTGCCTTAGCCGCTTTAACTATAGCTTGATCATCGTTAAAGTCTTTTTTAATGTTATCAAATTCTGTTTTGACTTTATTAAAATCATCCAGATTTTTAACTTTCATTTTACTGATATTTTTTATCTTGAGTTTATAAGCTGCTAATTTAGCCTTACTGGGCAATTTTTCTTTTAACGCGTTAAGCTTTAATTTTTCTTCATCGTAACTGGTTTGTAATTGCTCTGCCGCTTTTACCGTCAGTAAATTGCTGTCATCAAGAATAGATTTAACATCAGGCAACTGTAAATCCATAGCAGGCAGAAGGGATTCGACGACTAAAGGTTGTTGTTCGTCACTTTGTTTTTTACCATAAACGTCACCAACATGACTACGTTGAGTCATCAATTCAAGTTTTACCACATCCAATTGTTCGATAATGGTTTTGCCTAATAAAAATTGCCAAAGATCGATACCCGCTTTACTCTGTTTAACGCTAAATAGATTATGACTAGGCTGCTCAGCATCAGTTACTTCTAAATTATTAATGGTTAGCATCAACGGTGAATACTCTAGATCTACTGAGGCAACATTCACCTCGGCGCCAATCATAGTGCCACCAACTTGCTCTATGGTTGATTTAACAAGGGTTTCAGCAAACAAATAAAGTAAAAAAACCACTAACAGCGTCACGACAAAGAAACTGATTAATCCACTAAAACGAACGTAGTTTTTCATGCTTTTTGCTGCTCCAACATTATTAGTACTCATAAAGTACCTCCTAGTGAGCTACCTTGCCCTGAAAACTCCAAATATAAACGGTAAAACTTAGAGGCTTTAAGCGCTTTGACTACGCGAAATTTTTCGAAAAATGTCATGATATGCTGTCGATAATTTTTAATAAGAATTTTGGAAAGAAAATACAAAGGAATAGCAAGAAGTGAACCTAGAACGATAGCCCCCAAGGTATAAGTATTGTGCCAATGAGCAAGTTTAAATAGTGTTAATTGATACAATAGGGTGAACAATCCATTCAACCCGTCATAAGTAAGCAAGTACTCACCTACAGCAACAATCATAGGTGATAGTAAATAGCTTAAACCAGAAAAGAAGCCAGCTGATAAAATAAAGCTACCTAAATGCACTCTGATAAACATAACCAAAAATAAAATAATAACATTATGTAATGTCAATAATGGTGATAACCCAACAATAAAGCCTAGTACTATAGCTAACGCAATTTGTCTGATGGAGCTTTCTGAATTAAGTGCTGAAAAAAGTTTAGCTAATAATGTTAACAATTTCAATTCCCTATGTTAGTTACTGATGTAATCACTATATATTAATGATTACATATTAAGGCTTGCCGCTCGCCACGCTGTTATTCATTACTGTTTATTTTACGGGTGAAGACTAATTCATTACCTTGGCTGAAATCGGTATTAAATTGATAACCGGCTAAATCAAAGTCTTTAACCTGTTCAACGGTCTTTATCTGGTTCTGAATAATGTAACGAGCCATTAAACCGCGCGCTTTTTTCGCATAAAAACTGATCATCTTATATTGACCATTTTTCCAGTCTTTAAATTGTGGTGTGATAATTGTCGCATTTAAAGACTTTTTGTTAACCGCTTTAAAGTATTCATTTGAGGCTAAATTAATGAGTACATCGTCCCCTTGCTCTGCTAATGCTTGGTTCAACTCATTAGTAATGATATCCCCCCAAAATTGATATAAATTAGCACCACGAACATTCTCAAGTTTTGTGCCCATTTCAAGACGATAAGCTTGCATTAAATCAAGCGGTTTTAGTAAACCATAGAGACCTGATAAAATACGAAAATGTTGTTGAGCAAAATTAAAATCATCATCACTAAAAGAGTCAGCATCTAAACCTGAATAAACATCGCCATTAAAAGCGAGTACTGCTTGACGCGCATTTTCAGGGGTAAATGGTAATGACCATTCACCAAACCGTGCGGCATTTAGCCCTGCTAACTTATCACTTAACTTCATTAATGAGGCAATTTGATCTGATGAAAGCTCAAGGCAACGCTCAATTAGTATTTCACTATGAGCAAGTAAACTTGCTTGTGTGCTTTTAGTGGTCGCTAAAGGGGATTCAAAATCTAATTTTTTTGCAGGAGAAACAACGAGCAGCATAATATTTATCTATTCTTTATATGGATTACATTTCTATAATATCACTATATTATAGAATATAATGAAATCATAGCGCATTATATTGTTAACCTTATTAACACAGCACTGAATAAAATAATTATTTTAACAAAAACTTAAAAATCAGTTGAAATGTCGTTTAAATACGTACTTTTAACTTTTTATGGTGTAATATTTTATTAACTGAATTTATCCATTGTTATTTTTCCAAAATGCTAGGTACCGCCATGACAAACTTACTTTCTCAACTTGAACAATTAAAGCAAATGACCACTGTCGTTGCCGATACTGGCGACATTGAAGCCATTGCTAAATTTCAACCACAAGATGCGACAACTAATCCTTCTTTATTATTAAAAGCAGCCGCACTCCCTTTGTATCAGAAGCTTTTGATTGATGCAGTAACCTGGGCAAAAGCGCAATCAACGGATGCTAATCAGCAAGTCATTGATGCAGCAGATAAGCTATCTGTATTAATTGGATTAGAAATTTTAAACACAGTTCCTGGCCGTATTTCTACTGAAGTTGATGCACGTCTTTCATTTGACACCAAAGAATCAATCACTAAAGCACACAAATTAATTGCCATGTACAATGAAGCTGGCATTAGTAATGATCGTATTTTGATCAAACTAGCGTCTACATGGGAAGGCATTAAAGCAGCTGAAGTGTTAGAAAAAGAGGGTATTAATTGTAACCTAACGTTGTTATTTAGTTTTGCTCAAGCAAGAGCTTGCGCTGAAGCGGGTACTTACCTTATTTCTCCTTTTGTTGGTCGTATTCTTGACTGGTTCAAAAAAGATACCGGTCGTACTGATTACCCTAGTGATGAAGATCCAGGCGTAGTCTCAGTAAAAAGTATTTATAACTATTACAAAAGCAACGGTTTTAACACCGTTGTAATGGGTGCTAGCTTTAGAAATATTGGTGAAATATTAGCATTAGCGGGCTGTGATCGACTAACGATTAGTCCACAGCTAATGGATGAATTAGCAAACAGTACCGAGACTATTGAACAAAAACTTAAAGCAGGTAGCGTTCAACCAAGCCAAGAAGCCTCGTTAACAGAAGCACAATTTCGTTGGCAGATGAATGATGATGCCATGGCGACAGAAAAACTCGCTGAAGGGATTAGAAACTTCGCTATTGACCAGGTTAAGCTTGAAAAGCAATTAGCTGAAATGCTGTAAAGATATAATTTTCTACATCGCTTTATAAAATTGAACACCCAAGCTAATCTTTAGCTTGGGTGTTTTTTAACTAGCGCCTTAACTAGAATATCCGCTATAATAATTTTCCTGCTCTAATTACTCTGTCACGTCGTTAAATATTACTTATATACCCGCTCCACCTCAAGATGCAGGTTTCAGCCAGTCGAGAAAGGGTTAGGTACAAGGCATGGATTGAAGAGAATAGTTGTTCTATTATCGAAATCCATAACGCAGGAGATGACCCTTTCTCGGCTTGCCCGTAGGGAGCTAAGCTAGAAAATCAGTCCTGCGTTGCACTACTTGATAAGGGAACAGCCATTATCTTCGTATCGCGCCTTGATCTGATTTCCTAGCTTAACTCTGAAACTGCATCTTGAGGTGGAACGGGTATATTTCTGCCAATTACCCACTGACTTATTATTAATTTATTTAAGCTGAGATAAGCACTTCCTATTAAGCTGTAATAGCTAAAAACGATCTACATCCTATCTATTCATCTATTCAAAAGTAATTTTAAGTTAACAAAAGAAAATATCTTCCTATCTAGTTTAATCACTTAAGTAGTGTTTTTTTAATACCAACTGTACGTTTTTTATTTTCATTGGTTAAAAAATATGGTATTAAAAAGGTGCAGTTGATTTATGTTTTTCAAATATATTCTATTAAGAGGTATTTTATGGATAGTTTAAACAAAGTTGTAGGATCAATTAGTCAACCAGCAAAGGGAAAATCCGCGTCCAGTAAAAAAAGAAAATGGCGTGAAATAGAAGAGATAAGAGATAGATTCCAACTTGAAAAAGAATTAAAAATATATGAAGACTCGTTAGAGTATATGTTGGAAGACTTTTAAACCTTAAGTCTTTAAAATTTGTAATTATTTAAAACCCAGTTTAGCTGGGTTTTTTAATGTTTAATGAAAAATAAAAAATTTCCTTTAAAATTCAACATTGACAAAATTCAAACAAGCGTTTAACTTTCTAACCATCAATATATCTATATTAGTGTTTAAATGCCCAAAACCCTTATTAATTTTGTTCATGCTAATGGCTTTCCAGCAGGAAGCTATCAAGCCCTATTTAATTATTTACCAAAAGAGTATCAAGTAATTTCCCATGAGAAATACGGTCACGATACACAATACCCAGTAAAAGATAATTGGCAGCCTTTGGTTGATGAGCTGATACATTTTGTTAAGCAACAACTACTCATCAATAATCAACAGCAAGTTATCAGTGTTGGTCACTCTTTTGGTGGAGTGATCGCTTTTATTGCCGCTTGCCAACAGCCACAGCTATTTAAAGGTTTGATCATGTTAGATCCGCCCGTGCTAACTGGCAGCACTGCAGTAGCAGTAAAGCTGCTTAAAAAAACACGATTAATCGATAAACTTAGCCCCGCAGGTAAAGCTAAAGTTAGGCGTACATATTGGCCACTCGGCACTGATATAGCTAAATTATTTGCCTATAGACAATTATTTAAGAATTTTGATAAACGCTGTCTAAATGATTATATTAGTCATGGCGTTATTGAACGAAATAATCAATTAGAGTTAGTTTTTTCTGCGCAAGTAGAAGCGGATATTTTTAGAAACTTAGCGGTGAACCTTTCTAGTTATAAAAACCAACTTAACGTACCTGCAAGTTTAATTTATGCAGATAAAACTGATGTTTTTCCTCATGTTTATTTTAAAAAATTTGTTAAGTTAAATAAAAACATTAATCTTAAAGTCACTCAAGGTGGGCATATGTTTCCCCTTGAACGACCAGAAGACACAGCGAAGCTTATCGCTGACACAATAGCGCAGTTTGAAAGTGTTTTGGTCTAGTCGTTAACTTGCCAATTAAGCTCAGTGAAAACATCTTGCCATTGTTGATCAAACTCAGCTGTAATCGTGAGATTTTGCTTGGTTATGGGATGAATAAAACTTAACGATTTAGCAATAAGCATTAAACGTTTAAAACCAAAATGTTCAATAAAAAAAGGGTTCTGTTTATTATCGCCATAATTAATATCGCCCAGAATAGGAAAACGTAAGTGCGCTAAATGCCGACGAATTTGATGGCGTCGTCCCGTTATTGGTAATAATTTAACTAAAGAATAGCGAACGCTATCAAATTTACCCAAAGCGATCGGTAAACTTGCCTGTTTAATTACTTGATAATAGGTTTGTGCCGATTGCGGCGCTTTATCACGGTTGACATTTTTATCGCCCAGTTTGTCTAGCTTTTCTTTAAGAGAATAATCTATTAATTCAGCTTGCTCAGTAATAGGTAAGTGTCCTCGTACTAAAGCATAATAGGTTTTGGTTAGCTCTGTCTCACTATTTTCTTCACTCACACCACCGCTAGCGGATTTATGAGCAAAAGCTTCATTGAGTTTTTGAGCGACTTCCTTAGTTAAAGCAAACAATAATACGCCAGAGGTTGGTCGGTCTAATCGGTGCACTGGATAGATATATTTTCCGATTTGATCGCGTACCAGTTGCAAAGCAAAATATATTTCATCTTTATCCATAAAGCTTCGGTGAACAAATAAGCCTGCGGGTTTATCAATGGCCACTAAATATTCATCTTGATAAAGAATAGTAAGTACTGGTTTTTCAGTTATCACTTTTTCACTTGCTATCATGTTGGTAAAATCAGTCATTCGACGTTCCTGCCATAGGTAATAGTAAAATTTTACTTGGCAAAAGCTGATTTTTTTCAATCATTGAGTAGTCTCATATCAACTGAATTAGGTTTATTTTGCTAGATGGCACTATTATCCTTATAATGGTAACCCAACACAATCCCCTATTTATTTTCCTACAAGGCTTAACAGTTTAACGCACCTATGGATACTATCGATACCATCTCACAACTTTTACACACGTCAAATTCTCAGTTTCGTATTTATGATATCGGCCGGAAAATAGAAAAAATATCTAAGGAACACTTTGAAAAAATAGAATTAAACCAAATGCCTTACCCGACGCCATCACAAGGTCATGCCTGTATTGCCATTGTTTTTTGGCAAAAAAAATCGCCACAGCCTTTTTTATGGTTATTAAAATTACCACTTGATGAGCGTGGTTTACTTAATCAAGGGGCAAGAAATCATTTTATTGCGATTATTGTTGAGGCGCTAGGTGAGGATTTAACCCAAAGTGTTGACAAAGAACAAGAAGAATTATTAAAAAATAATCCCTACTTATATACGCCTGCACAATACAAATTAGCGGCGCTCAATAGCAAAATAAAATTAGAGTTAAAACAAGCACCAAGTGAATATTTATCTCCATTCATCAGTTATATTACTGGAGACAACGGTTGGGATAATTGGCAAGCCGTTGGTGTGCAAGGAATTACTGACTTTGCAGTACGTGTAAGAGAAGAAACATTAAAAGAAAAACACAGTGACCTTTTAGTTAATGCACTGCCCCATCTTCCTAGTGAGGTGCTATTACCACTGTGCGGCGCATTAGAGAATGAAACGTTTTCTGTCGACTTGATCAATGCACTATTAAACTTATTTAAAGAAGAGCTGAGATCTTCCGCTAAAACTGGCGTTAACGTACAGTTACAACAACATTTACTACGTAGTTTAGCGAGTAATTCTCAGCATGTGCATGTAGAAAAATTAGTGTCTGAATTATTACAGCAGCAACATGTCTCAAGCGAACTATTAATTACTCTGTCAGGTCGATGTTGGCTAGCACTTGCCAAGAGAGAACAATTAATGGCCTTTTTTGAGCACTTAGTTTTAGCCGATGATCAGCCGCTATTTAATAGTATTTTTAAAGACCTTGTATCAATACCGGTCATTCGTCCCATTGTTTTTGAGTGTATGCGAGCCCCTGAGCGAAGTACTGCATTGTCAAAAGCAATAGGGAAATTATTTAATTAAGGTCAAATGCACCTATGGAAAACATCTATTACTTATTACTTGTTTGTTTGATCTTTTGGTATTTTATTTACCTGAGAAAAGTATCTGAAGCTGCACGCGTACACGCTAAAAAATACTGTGAACAAAGTCAGTTACAATTTATTGCTATCGCTAGACAGTCAAGCCGGTTAACATTTAACAAGAAATACGGTTTGGTTTGGCTTAGCTTATTTGATGTTGAATTTAGTGGTGACGGCGAGTCTAGCAATAATGCTATTTTAAGCTTATATGGTTTAAAATTAGGTGATGTTGAAATACCGCCTTATCGTGTAAATTAATACCGCATGAAGATAATGAGTAGTGAATAGCTACTTTTATTTAAATTTTTACTTTTTACTTTTTTATAGGGAGACGCAGTGCAGTTTATAAAGTCACTTTTTTGTTTACAGGGGCTTGATAATAGAACCCGTTTTTTTGCTATTTGTAGTGCCGTTTATATCATTTTTATTCTGATAATATCTGCCTTCACTGATAACACTTTTATCTCTCTTACCGTTTTAGTACTTCTTATTCCAATAGTTACATTGACTAGCTTACGCCGACTAAAAGATGCAAAGCTCAATATAAAATGGTTATTTGTACCTACTATATTATTTGTTCTAATCGCCTTAATTATTATATTTTCACAGCTAAATAGCCGTTATTATTTCCTGATTATTCCGGCGTTATGCTTAGCAGTATTATTAACTTACCCTAGTGTTAGCAAAAAAAATGCAAGCCCCCTAAACTATATACTTGGCTATTTTGGCCCAGTATATATGACAGAATATCAGCAAATTACGCAGCAAGGTAAACAAGTAAAATATCGTATTGAGCCAACCTTAGTAGGTGATGATGCAGTAAACCTTAATTCACAAAGCCTTAATTCTCAAAACTTGAGTCGCGATGAACAAGCTGTATTCGAAACACACGAAGACACATCACCAGACGTTAAAAGTGAGAATAAAATAGATTTAGGTGAAATCATTCGTTTAAAACTACTCAGTAATAGAAATGTTCAATTTGTTATCGCAATAATATTAACAATAACGTTAGTTGGTATTTGCGTCTCTTGGGTTATGGAATATTTCTCAAACAATGAACAAGTTCAAACAACACAAGAGTCGAATACGTTAATTAAAAGTACTCAAGATGTTATTGAGCGAAAACACCTATTAGCAATGCCTGATAACTTTTCACTCTTTTTATCTCAGCATCAAGGCGTTATCATTAGCTGGCAAGCTGACGAAGTAAGCACTCCTTTATTATGGTCGCAATCTAGTGCGCAGGGCGATGAAAATTGCCAACAAATTAGCTTTAATAAAGGTGAGTCTATTCGAACGTTAACGGTAAAAGTAGAAAACAGTACCCTTAATAGTAGTGGCGTTTACAATAATTACTTTGCTAGTTTCTCACCGCTCGATAGTAAAGCCCTTATTCAAGCGCTAGCATTTCGCGGTAGCTTTTCTTTATGTGGCTATGATTTTTCACTCAAAGGAAGCCAGGCGGCTTTAGGGAAGAATAAACAGTATGCTGATTGGGTTGAATATTAGTATATCAATCGCTTGCCTTATTATCTCAACGCTAACGCGTTAATCAATATATACCAGAAATATGTTAGCCGAGTATCGATATTTATAACTCGATACTCCAAGCGACTAATTGATTATTTAACGTATGACTTAAAACCTATACCCGCTTCAAACAATTGATCATAAATACTTTTCATGGCGATAGTATTTTCAGTTAATGAATCATCCCATTTATTTCGTTTTTCAAAACCTAAATCACTAATTAGATAATAATGATCTGCCTTTAAACCACTTCTTTCAAGACATGATTTTGTACAAGATAGGCTGCAACCATCAATAGCAATAATAGGTCGTCCTGAGTTTGCCAAATCCATAATAGGACCAACCTTACCAATAACACCGGCAACACATGACATTTCAGCAATACCATCACCATCAAGGTTTAACGAGATATTATGCGCCATTTGCGCTAAATTTGAACAGCCAGAGCAAGAATAAACAATCGGTTTTCTATCTTGCTCAGTTTTTTCTATTTTTGTATTATCAGACACGGGGCTATTTCTCTCTTAAAATTTAGTGGTATAGCCTTAACAACAAGCTATATAGAACGCCGAACTAAAGATTTTAACAAGGCAAAGCAAGCGTGATTTGATTTACATCAACCTTTGTACCAATTACTTAACAATTGATCTATTTTTTTCATATCAAGATGTTTCTGACAAGCATCACTTACTCTATTAATGGCTATATTTTCTAGTTCCTCAACGCTAATCCCTTCGTTAATATCGCTACCAAGCCACTTAATAATAAGCCCTAGTGCCTCTGTGGTATCAAAAAAACCATGTAAATAACAACCCGCTATTTGATTATCTTCACTTAATAGTCCATGATTTTTACCCTCAATAGTCACTAAGGTATGAAAGCTATCATGAGTCCCTGGCACTAACTTGCTAATTCCTGCGTGAATTTCATAACCGCGAACAGTGGCATTTTTTTGCTCTAGGTAAAGCTGCCCCTCCACATTCGTTAACGTTTTACTCGTTTGTAGCTCTGTAGTGATAGGAAAATAGTTCAACCCATGACAATAAGTAACACTTCCTTCAATATGATGGGGATCTAATATTGCCTGCCCTAACATTTGATAACCACCACAAATGCCGATAACTTTACCGCCATAGCGTAAATGTTTAGCAATACCTTGATGCCAGTTTTGTTGTCTTAAAAAAGTTAAATCACTGATAACATTTTTACTTCCCGGTAAAATAATCAAGTCACAGGCTGGGATAGAAACCTCAACTTGGGGATTCTTAGCAAATACAAACTGGCAATCAATTTCAGAATGTAATCTTAAGGCATCAAAATCTGTATGGTTACTCATATGGGGATAAACCAAAACGACAATACGAACTTGCTGCTGACTTACCGTTTTATTGCTAAGTTGTTGCTGCGTAATCAGTGCATCTTCTGACGAAATATCTAAGCCGTGTAGATAGGGTAATACGCCCAACACAGGTTTATTAGTTCTTTGTTCTAACCAAGTGAGACCTGATTCAAGTAACGATATATCTCCTCGGAAGCGATTGATAACAAAGCCAATAACACGATTTTGTTCTGATTGAGAAAGCAACATCAATGTACCCACAAGGTGAGCAAACACACCACCCTTATCAATATCGGCAATAATAATTACCGGGCAATCAACTGCCTCAGCAAAACCCATATTAGCAATATCCCCTTCACGGAGATTAATTTCTGCTGGGCTACCGGCACCTTCGACTACAATTAATTGATACTGCTGTATTAACCGTTGATGTGATTCAAGCACTGCATTCATCGCTACTTTTTTATAATCATGGTATTCCGCGGCTTCCATAGTACCTGTATTGTTCGTAATGGCTTTGCCGTGAATAATAACTTGCGCACCCGTATCAGAGTTAGGTTTAAGTAATATTGGGTTAAAATCAACATCAAGCGCTACATACGCAGCTTTCGCTTGCAATGCCTGGGCACGACCAATTTCGCCGCCACAAGGGGTTACCGCACTATTAAGCGCCATATTTTGTGGTTTAAATGGCGCAACTTTTAATGCTCGGTTGGCAAATAACCGACACAAACCTGCCACTAGCGTAGTTTTACCGGCGTCTGATGTCGTTCCTTGGATCATTAAGGTTTTAGCACTTATCTCATTACTGCTTATAACATTAGCGCTATGTTGATCACTCATTAAAATCTCTTAGTTTACAAAATGTTAAATTTGATCCTATTTTATGTTATTTAATTCATTATAAAAATGACTATTTCAGCTATAATCAGCGTCATAAATTACCAGCGACTAAAAAATGGATAACCTCATGGAAAAAACCTTTATTAAAGGCAAAGACTCTGACTTAGAAACCTCTATTGCGACCATGCAAGAAAAATTAAAATCTTTTGGTTTTGACATTGAAGAAGCCTCCTGGTTGAACCCGGTTAAAAACTGCTTTTCCGTACACATTAAAGATAGCAGCTGTGGATTAATGTTCACCAATGGCAAAGGCTCAACGGCAAAGTCTTGTTTAGCTAGTGCTTTAGGCGAATATTTTGAACGATTGAGCTGTAACTATTTTTTTGCCGATTTTTATCTAGGTGATAAAATAAGCCAAAGTGAGTTTGTTCATTATCCAAATGAAAAATGGTTTTTCAGTGAAGATGATTCTATGCCTACTGGCATTATGGATGACAGTTTATGGCAATATTTTGATCCTAATAATGAGATCACCGTAGACAAACTTTATGACATGAATTCTGGCGTTGGTGAACGTGGTATCTGTGCATTACCTTACACTAGAGAACGTGATCAACAGGATCTTTATATTCCTGTAAGCGTTATAGCTAATGTTTTTGTTAGTAATGGTATGTCCGCGGGTAATACGAAAAATGAAGCGCGCGTACAAAGTTTATCTGAAGTATTTGAACGTTATGTAAAAAATAAAATTATTGCAGAAGGGATTTGTTTACCTGAAATTCCCGTTTCTGTATTAGAGCGTTTTCCTACTATATTAGCTGACATTCGTGAGTTAGAAAGCCACGGTTATCACCTTAGAGTTTGTGATGCTTCATTAGGTGGTTTATACCCGGTAATAAGCGTTACGTTGATCAATCCTAAAGATGGCAGTGTTTTTGCTTCTTTTGGCGCTCACCCTAGTTTTGAAGTTGCCCTAGAGCGCACAGTAACAGAGTTACTTCAAGGTAGAAGCCTTGATCAACTTGATGTTTTTCAACCGCCAAGCTTTGATGAAGAAGAGATTGCTGCGCCTCATAACCTTGAATTACATTTTATCGATTCTAGTGGTTTTATTTCATATGATTTCTTTAAAGACGTATCAGATTATGATTTTGTTGATTGGGATTTTGATGCCGATACTGGCGCTGAATACAACAACCTAGTCACCATAATTCATGAGTTAGATTTCGATATTTATATCTCAGATTATAATCACCTCAATGTCTATGCTTGCCGTATTTTAGTGCCAGGCATGTCTGACATTTACCCTGTTGATGAAATTGTTTGGAATAACAACAATGATGGGGCTTTATTTCGTGAAGCCTTTTTAACCTTAAAAGATTTAGCTAACGATGATTGGTTAGACATTCTTGATGGACTCGATCAAGGAGGTTATAACGATACTATGGCTGCTGCAGAATTTATTGGCTTAGCACCCGATGCCGGCACCACTTGGTTTGATCTTCGTCTTGGTGAAGTAAAAGCGATGTTAGCCCTTGCCGCTCAAGACGAGCAAGCGATTGATTGGGTCAACTGGGCATTACACCTTGACCAACATAATGAAGAAAACACCCGTAAGTATCGTTGTTTACAAGCGCTATTAGAAATAAAGTGGAGTGAGGACAGAGAATATAAACCTTATTTGAGCTCACTAGGGCTAATGTATGGTCAGGCAATGATGAAGAACTGCTTAGCAATAGTAGAAGGTGATGTTATTTTTGATGGCTTACATTGCCCTGGTTTAAGCTTAGAAGGCTTTAAAACCCATGGTAAGTTGCTAGAAGGTTATGAAAAGCTTCAAGTAGCTAAAAGAAACAACCGCTAAAAAGTAAGTACACGTTTCAAACTTCGTTGTAGTTAGGATTTTTTCCTTGACCTACTTACAGCGAAGCTTCTTTCTTCCCAACACGATACGCTTCCACTACGCTTACAAGCCAAACCACTAATAAAATTATTAAGGCCGGACTTAAAGAGTCTGCAGCTGTAGAAGACTGTTGATCCACTAATTCTGTAATAGTAGCTAAATCAGCACTAACTTCGCCACGTTGTACCTTGTCAATTATGTCTTGTGTTCTTGACATCAAATTAGAAAATAAAAAATATAACCCTACCCCAGCAAAAACAGCAAAATAAGTAGCTGACATATATTTCTTTAGCAATAACTGCCCCGCTCCAGGAAATATTAACGCTGAAAACAAGGCTGCTTTTATTGGCTTATTCATGATTAACCTAAGATTTTTTACTTGGCTGCTTATATATATCTTCAGGCTTAAGTTTTAGTACACCTCGTTTAGTTTTATCTTGATCACTTTGTTGTTTCTTCGGATTAACATATATAGCACTGGCATTTGGCCGAGCGCCCTCAACATAAGGCTCTTCTTTTTGACTGATACTTTTGGCTTTATCTTTACCTTTATAAGCTGTTTTATGATCAGATGTTTTATGCTCAGTTTTTTTAGGCGTATCAACAGACTCTTTAACAAACTTACTTGTTCGAGCAACATGATATTTTTTATCAATTGCGTGTAATAGGTTACGCAATACTTGATCTTTGCACTCACGATAATGTTGGTGATCAGTTCTTCTTGAGAAAGCACTTAACTCTGGTTTATTTAACCTAAAGCCAACAGTTTCAAGTAACTCAATTAATTCTTCAGCTTTTAAATTAAGCGCTATTTTTAATTTGGTCAAAACAATATTATTAGTAAGGCGCTTTTCTGCGGCCGGATTTGGCCCTTCTTTCTTGCCACGCTTTTCATTAATAAAACCATTGAGAAAATACGCTAGTTGACTATCCATACAGTTTACAAAGTTTACATCATCATCTTTTTTTAGCCACTGACTAACTTGTTCTCTGCTTACCTGTAATCCAGCAGAGGAAAATACAGTCATCATTTGCTTGTCATTATAATTAAAGGTGTAGCGCAAGCGGCGTAGTACGTCATTATTATTCAAAAGGTTTTCCTAAAGTAATAGTTTCTAAAAAATCATTGTATTTGCTTACAGATAATCATCCTAATAATATCTACAGTGAGATCTCAGCATTGATAGATAAGATTCCATATAAGAGACTGTTGAAATGGCGTAAACTTGCAAGCAGGGTGAATTGTTATTATTTAATCAAAACATTTTAACATTTTTTCATAGCGATTAAAATCGAGGTTTTTATATGAAAATCTTCCATAATTTTGTATTATTTGATGTATCAATACCTTTTTGATAGCAGGAAGCTATGTATATGAATAATTTAATAAAGTTATCTTTAACTTTTTCACCCTTATTACTTAGTGCTTGTGTTAATCAAAATACCATAGCGCAAAATAAATTAACCCCTGTAACAAATCCATGCCAAAAAATATCGATGTTGATCAAAGCTTACGATGATGACTTTGAACAAGTAAAAATGACAAAAATCAAAGCTAGAATAAGTAGTACATGGAAAGCAAAATATAATATTATTGGCGAAAATTGTCATATTTGGACTTGGGGTAGTTCACAAACTACCTATGCGTGTAATATAACAGCCAACGATAAAGATACTGCTGAAAATTATTATGCCAACGCACAGCAAACTATTCAACAATGCTTAGGTAATGATTGGTCAATGACTGAACTACCTAGAAAAGCTGATAATGGACGTAAGAGCACCTTTAGAGCCCCTGAAAAGGAAGTGTCCTTATCAACACATATTGTCCCTTCTGATAGTATTATTAATGATCAATGGACTATTTATTATTATATTGGTAATCCTAATTAATAACTTTTACCTTAATATATATTTAAAACTAAAAAACGAGCTTTAAAGCTCGTTTTTTAGTTTATATACCAGTATATGTTGCGTTAGTTAACAATAAATAAACGCATTTATCACTTTATTATTTACTTTTACCTTCACCACATTTAGCTTTCATTTTGCTTTCGCCACATTTACCTTCACCACACTTGGCTTTAGCTTTCATTTTGCTTTCACCACATTTGCCTTCACCACACTTGGCTTTAGCTTTCATTTTGCTTTCACCACATTTGCCTTCACCACACTTGGCTTTAGCTTTCATTTTGCTTTCACCACATTTGCCTTCACCACACTTGGCTTTAGCTTTCATTTTACTTTCGCCACATTTGCCTTCACCACACTTGGCTTTAGCTTTCATTTTACTTTCGCCACATTTGCCTTCACCACACTTGGCTTTGGCTTTCATTTTGCTTTCGCCACATTTGCCTTCACCACACTTGGCTTTGGCTTTGCTCTCACCACATTTGCCTTCACTTGGACTTTCGGCGGTAAAAGTAACTAAATTTTGAGCTGCAAATGGATTGGTTTCAGCTTTAGCAACATTACTTGTAAAAACAGAGAAGGCTAATAAGCCCATTATGGCCGCCAGACCGGATTTTTTAAGTAGGTTCATGTTAAGTTTCCTTTATTATTAAGTTTATAGTGTCTTAGTTATATTACTTTTGTGTCTTAGTTATATCGCTTTTTAAATAGACCCCCTGGCTTGAATAAAAATTTCATCTTAAGTTGGTTTTTTATTATCAATATGAATTAATTCTACATTTACTTAAGAGTCATATCACGACATAACAGTTTTACACTTTTTTTGATATTTTACGATAATGGTGACAAAAAAAAACCAGCGTTTAAACTGGTTTTTTATACTTTAACATTCAAGCGTTAAATAGGCACTCAACTAAATTGAAACCTTTTTACGTTTAGCTGTGTCAACAATAAAACCTTTCCAACCTTTGGCCGCTTTACGAGACTTAGGATCTTCCATCGCTTTATTGATAGCAACATGAGCTTCTTTATATTTTTCAAGGTAAAAATACGATTCAGCAATACTCATGTATATGCGTCCCTCATTTTTCACACCAAGTTCCAGCGATTTTTCTAGTGCTGGAATGGCTTTTAAAAACTGCTCATCTTGTTTTAACAACATACCTTGCTTACGGTAATGCTTAGCTTCATTAGTCATTTTAGCCAGTTCACCATAATACTTGGCGGCTGTACTAACATGTTGTGCTGCATGCCATGCGTTTGCTAACGTTGAGATATTCTTGTCATCACGTTTAATTAAGCCCGAAGCAATATGTTTTTCTAATAACCTAGCCGCCTTGAAAGGTGCCTCTGTTGAAGAATACAAGCTTGCTAACGTTTTAATTTGTGACTCTTTATCAAGAAATCCCTGTTTGTAAGCTAAATCAAGTGTTTGAACTGCTTTAGGATAATTTTCAACTAATAAATAAAACATAGGCAATTGTGTCCACCACGTTTTATTTTCAGGGAAAATTAAAATAACAGTTTCTAAAACCTTAATTGCTTCTTGATACTTTTTACGTTCGTAATAAGAAGTTAGCTTTAAAACATAAGGATTTTGGTTAGGTTTATCTCCAAAAGCTGCGATGGCTTTATCAGCAGGAACAATCATTTTATCTAATTGTTTCAACTCATAATGAGCTTGGGCAATTTTAACCCAAGTATTGCCATCATCTTTGCCGGTAAACTCCATCCAAGCATAAAAATTACTTAAAGCACCTTTATAGTCTTTGGTTTGCATTTGCAAATCACCCAATAACTTTATAGCTTCACCGTGATCGCCTTCATTTAAAATGTCAGGAGCAATGGCAATTTTTAAGTAAGAAATAGCTTCTTTTTCGCTATCACCTTTGGTGGCATACATAACCGCAATAAAACGGGCAACATAGGCTTTATCATAATCTTTCTTGGCACTTATATCCTTTAAGATTACTAAAGCACCGTCAATATCATCAGCAGTATAGGCTTCAAAAGCTTTTTGAACTTTTTTACCTACTGATGGACCAACGAGTTGTGTAGGACGTTTCTTTTTCTCTTCTTTTTTAGCTGCAGCAGCCATTGCATTGTCGGCAAAGGGTGCTTGAACAACTAAAAGTGAAGCGATAACAACTAAAGAAGTTGATAATTTTTTCAACATTTTTTTGTCAAACATAACTACTACCCTCCGTCCATTTTAAAGTCTAATTGAACAGTTAAACCTTCTTGTTTCATAGGTTTACCGTCAACAACTTTTGGTTTATATTTCCACTTTCTAAGTGCGCGTTTAGCTTCTTTGTCAAACACACGCTTAGGTTGTGCTTCAATAACGTCAACATCTTCAACACCACCAATTTCATTGATAGTAAATGAAAGTTTAACCCAACCTTCTTTACCGTCACGTGCTGCTTGAATAGGGTATTTAGGCTCTATTCTAACAATTGGTGTTGCATCGCCATCTCGGCCAAAACCTGCACCTGGTGCAGATAAGCCTGTTGATGCACCGGACATTTGAACTCCCGGCATATTAAACTGCAATCCACTGCTGTCGTTACTTGCTTCAGGCTCAGGAGCCTGTTGCTTTGGCGGTGCTTTAGGTGGCGGCGGCGGCGGCGGCGGTACACGACGACGAGTCTCAGCTGAAGACTTCGGCGGCGTAGTATTCACCTCTACGATTATATTATCTTGTGCCTCATCCTTACTTCTATCACCACTAGAAACAAGGAAAGCCATAAAAGCAAATAAACCAAAGGTAACCGCAGCGCCTAGTAGTATTGATACTAAAAAGCGTACCATAATCTACCCCTTCGCAGCAGCAATAGAGATTCTAAGACCACTTCCTGCTTCTTTAATTGCATCCATTACTTTAACAACAACGCCATGTTTAGCATCTTTGTCGGCTTGGATAATAACAACATCAGTTGGTTGCTCTGCAAGGAGTTTTTCAATTCTTGCTCCAACACGTTCGATGTCAACACGGCCTTTATCTAACCAAATTTCACCGTTATCTTTTATTGCTACAAAGATATTGGCATTTTTTTGCTTAGTTTGTTGGGCTGCTTTAGGTTTATTTACTTCAATACCTGCTTCTTTAACAAAAGAAGTAGTTACGATGAAGAAGATCAGCATGATAAATACGATGTCGAGCATCGGTGTCATATCAATTACTGCTTCTTCGTCCTCACGAATCTTTTTACGTGCCATGAAAATATCTCTCTAGTGATGAGGTAAACTGTCAACCAGTTTAGCCTTTGCTAGTTTAACTTTAGCGTCTAGTCTTGAACTAAAAAACACACCAGATAGTGCTGCTACCATACCCGCCATTGTCGGAATAGTAGCTTGCGATATACCTGCGGCCATTAGACGTGGGTTACCTGTACCTTGTTGTGCCATAGTTTCAAACACACCAATCATACCGGTAACCGTTCCCAACAAACCAATTAATGGACACATTGCCACTAATGTTCTGATGGTAATCATACGCTGTTCAAGCAGTTCGTTTGCTTCGGAAATCCAAGTTTCTCTAATACGATGTGCATACCAAGACGTTGTGTCTTGACGTGCATCCCAACGAGCAATAATATCTTTTTTCATTGCTGGGTAGGTAGATGATAAAAACCAATAACGTTCTATCATCATAATCCACATCAATAAGAGTGCAAAGGCAACAACGTAAAGTACGTTACCGCCAGTCGCAACAAAACCCCTGACAGATTCCCAAAGCTCTATCAGGAATAACATTATTTAGACTCCTTCTCAGCAATCGCAGCTATTAAACCTGCACTTTGTTCATCTAGTTTTTGTAAAACGCTCTTCGCTTTACCCGCAACAACTGAATGGATAAGAATAAGTGGCAATGCACAAATCAAACCTAATGCGGTTGTAACTAATGCTAGTGAGATATTACCAGCCATAATTTTCGGGTCACCAGTACCAAATAAGGTAATAGTTTGGAAAGTCATAATCATACCGATAACTGTACCTAATAGACCCATTAATGGGGCAATAGCAGCAAACATTTTGATTAAGTTAATACCACGGTCTACTTGAGGAGTTTCGCGTAAAATACCTTCATCAAGTTTCAGCTCTAGTGTTTCAGCATCAACTGACTTGTTGTCATGGTAAATTTGAAGTAAACGACCTAGTGGGTTATTTGTATTTGGCGTATCAAGATTTTTCTCTTGCGCTTTAATTTTAGAGCTCATGCTACCTAGAACAATTAAGCGTTCAAGCGCAATGATACAACCAATAATTAAAAGAACCGTGATAGCGTAACCAACTTCTTTACCTTCGTGGAAGAACTCTTCAACTGTTTTCTTACGTGTTTCAAGTGATAAAATACCACCACGAGAAGGATCCACGAAAAGAGCACTGTAACCTGAGTCACTGTTAAAGAAGTCTGAAGCCGTTTCAGCAATATAACCTGCTGGTTGCTTAGGTAAAGGCTGTACTTGGCCTACTTCATCGTTATAAGTTAAGTAACCTTGATCTGATACTAAGTTAAATGTACCAACTCGTGTAATACTTTCAGTCGATTTAGACCCATCTAGGTTAGTTACTTCAACACTGAATTTAGAAATCTTACCTGATTCAGTCATTTCAGTTTGTAAGGCAAACCATAACTCTTCAAGATCTTCTAATGCAGGAATAGCTTTTGCGTTAGCAATACGATTTAACGTTTCGCCGCGACCTGGAAATTCAGCACTGACGATTGATGTTGCTATTTGGCCGTATGCACCTGCAGCAGCTGCACGAGAAACACCAAACATTTCACCTAACGTACCGGTAGCATTGTCTAATTCAAGTTCTTTTTGCGCTAACTTGATTTCATTCGATGCATATTCTTTAGTTAACCGAGTGTTACGTGCTTCTTGGTTAGCTAATTCTTTTTTCGCTTTATTTAATAACGCTTGCTTGTCGCTGCGAGCACTTTTAAATTCAGCTTCACGTTTTTTATCAAGCTTAGCTTCTGATACACGATCAGATTTAACTTGCTTAAGTAAATCATCTAACTGATTTGCTTGTGTCGTTGTTACTATGCCAGCACTCATTATTGCGGCTAGTATTACAAAATTAATAATTTTTTTCATTATTTTGCTCCTGCTGCAAATACTGGTAATTTAGCTAGATCCATTGGAAGTTGCTTACGCGCCATTGCGACAGCATCTTTAATAGGTTTCAAGTATTCATCACCTAACTCTTCCCATGCACGATTTTGGTTATTCCATAACCAAGAGTGTTTACCATCTAATGATTGAGCAACAAATGCAATACGTCCCATATGAACGAAGTCAGCAGTTAATGTCGTGCCACCAAAATCAATTTCAGCTTGGTAGGCGTCAAAAATACTACCGTAACCCGCTTCAATCTCATAAGCTTCAAGTACTAAACGAAACTGCTCAGACGTTGTTACGTTTGAGTTAGTCATCACGTCACGTAAATTAGCTACACGCTCTTTACGACGTTCAATATTCATTGGTACATCTAAATCAATAAACGATTCTAAAGTGTCTATCATTTTGTACATTAATGGTACAACACCTTGTTTGATTTTATCGATACCATTAATTTGCTTTTGCAATGATGCAAGATTCGCTTTTTGATCGTCAACCATACGTTGTACGTGGTCGTTATAACCGCGTAGCACGTCACCTTCATCTACAGTATTACGATATTCAGCAAGAAGATCTTGTGTTTGCTCGTATATAGTGTTGATTTTGGTTTGTGATTTAGCTGACTGTTTAAATATTTTAGCTTCAGCTTTTTGAAGATCTGTTAATGCATTTGCAGCAGCTATATTACTACCTGCTAATGCTAGTGCGCCAATCATCGCCGTGGCGATAAGGCTTTTCTTACTTACTTTGGACATAGTTCCCAACCAATTGCTATTTAAATTTTGATAACAAAAAAAATTTTTGTTACCGCAAATATAAAAATCTGTCGTTTTTATTATGTTTAGCTTTTTATATACAACTAATCAATACTCCCAAATGACAAACAAGCTGTCAAGTTGATAGTAATAAAGATTTTTTTACTTTTTAGTAATAAATAAAAAATATCATGTGAAAAATTGAAACAACTGACTCTAAAATGTCTCATTTACCTATCATGGTCTTTTTTGATTATTACTTGTACAAAACAGCCTAATAATGACTTAAATATTTTGTTACCGTCTGTTTTACTAATTCTTTCGTACTAAGTCAAATTTATTTGAATATTTAACAAAAATTATTCGAAAAAAGTTTATATTTAATAGATGAAAATTTCCAATTACATCGAATAGGGTGAGGCTCCTGTCTCATTCTTCTCACAGAACCGTACGTACGGACCTCGTATACGGCTCCTGCAATTTACTATTTCTTATCATTACTACTAATAATAAGAAGCAATAACGCCTGTTTTTACTTTATCTATTTTATACAGACCAATACCGTCAAACCAACTGTTAGGCATAGCATAATGCGCTAAAGGTGAACTACTATTACACCATGATTTCATCTTTATCCGCTTAAAGGGCGGTTTATACTTTAGTTGCTTTAATCTACGGTGTGATTTACTCGCAGTTTTCCACAAGGTTAGTTGTGTCGCCCTTAACCTTCGCCTCACCAAACCTGCCAGTCCTTTGATTTTACTGGTGATACTGGCTATTTTGAAGTGGTTTACAAACCCCCTCAGCACTGGATTTAGTCTTGTTAGCACCGTCGCTAAATTGCATCCTCCATTACGCTTAGTGAGTTGCTTTACCTTGAATTTAAATGCTTTGAGCTTCTTTTCTTGCATACTAGTGCTGTTAGTATAAATAACTACACCCAAGAATTTTACCCCCGTATCGCTGTGCGCTATATGGGTTTTTCGCTCATTAACTTTAAATTTTAGTGGTACTTCTAAAAGATTACTTGCCACTTTTAATGCGTTTTCTGCCCCTGTTTTTGAGGTCCAGAAGATTAAGATATCATCTGCATATCCCACTATTCGGTGCTGTCGCGTCTTCATTCCTTGATCGAACTCATCTAAGTAGATATTGGCTAATAACGACTGTTCACCCCGCCCTGCGGGCTGCCTAATTCGCTCTTTTGCCAATGTGAGCCATTCATAACGCCACTTTTGAGAAACATATCAATCAAGTTTAAGGTACTGCCGTCTGTTATACGTTTTCGCACAAACTTAATGATTAAGTCATGGTCAAGCATATCAAAACATTTCGACAGGTCCATATCAACGACATGACGTTTATTATACCTGCGTATAAATAGCGTCGCTTTGCTGATGGCTTGATGACAGCTTCGTACCACTCGATAGCCATAACTTGATGGATGAAAGTGCGGGTCAAAAATCGGTGTCATGATATTCGATAAACATTGTTGAACAATTCGGTCTCGAACTGTAGGTATACCTAGTAATCGTTTACCGCCATCGTCTTTATCGATTTCAACATGTTTTACCGGTTGCGCTTGGTATCGCTTCTCCTTTAGCTCAAGCAATAAGTTATTGAGTTCTTTTTCCAAATTTTGTGTAAAGTCGTCTACGCTCTGCCCGTCAATACCAGCAGCGCCTCGATTCTTTTTCACTTGTTTGTAAGCCATATAGAGTGCTTGCAGTGATAACATGCGCCCATAAAGACTAAAATAAACTCTCAAATAATTGTCTCACATCACATTATTGGTAACTCGTAGACCCGATATACATTTACC
>JBLIEW010000066.1:0-25704 GCA_047633255.1 Colwellia sp. | reverse complement strand
CAGGTATTCAGGCTTTAGAGCGAACTTCGCCGACAAAACCTATGATGCAGGGCTCTGTGGAAAAGCGAGAATTCGAATATAAGCGCCACAACACGCTTTGCCTAACCCCCTGTTTCGATATCGTCACAGGAAAAATCATTCACCATACCATTGATGAAACACGTGACGAAATCGATTTTTATGAACAGATAAGAAATACGGTTGAGACCTCGCCAAAGAGTACTTGGATATTCGTAGCCGATCAATTAACGACACATAAATCTGAGTGCTTGGTTCGGTATGTTGCAGAGCTATGTGGCATTAAAAAGGATTTGGGTAAAAAACGTAAAATAGGTATTCTAGAAAATGTGCCACCAAGGCACGCATTTTTAACAGATAGCTCTCACCGTATTCGTTTCGTTTATACACCGAAACATTGTCCGTGGTTGAATCAGGTGGAAATTTGGTTTGGTATTCTTTCGCGAAAAGTCATTAACTGGGGAAGTTTCACCAGCAAAGATGACCTACGAGAAAAGTTGAATCGATTTGTTGATTATTTCAACGAGAAATTAGCAAAACCATACAAATGGACCTATGAAGGTAAGGCTATGATGGTGTGAACAAAAAACCATCATTTATTGCAAGGACTTATGAGCCAAGGTACCAGTTTAATAACGGCTGCAGGCATAACCCTCACGCTTGGAGATGAAAATGATATTATTGATTGGGTTTTCAATATCACAAACATGATGACCCTTGCTGCGGGCACAAAGATAATATTAGCGGGTAATGGCAGTGTTACTTGGAATTTAGGAGGCTACGCATCCATAGCTGCAGATGCAGAAATAGTTGGGACAATTCTTGCGCGTGGCTACGTCAGCACGGGAGTAGGTTCTAAAGTAACAGGAGTGGATACGAATTCCTCTATACCTTCTCAGTCTTACTGTGGTGGCCTTTTTTCAGCAACGTCGTACGTCACGATAGGGGCAAGTTGCGATAAAGCGGAATAGCTAAAACTCAGTAGGTACCGAGAAACGCGTAAGGCTGAACCGCTTTAATCATCGGCTTTTTTCGGAGTCAATACAACCCTCGCCCAGAATTTCCAAGCGGGACATTTCAAAACCAATTGGCTAATGCCTTTGTTAACTGATTATGTAGAGAGTTTATCCCATGTTGTATAGTCACAGTGAACTACCCCGCGACTAAAAATTACGGGGCTTCTGCAAACCTAAATTAGGCCGCTTCTTTTTTCTCAGTTCCCACACCAAACTCCGATTGCTCAAAGACTTTCGTTTTAGAAGGTGATTTCTCCTGAAATTTGGGCAACGCCCTGGCAAGTATCCCACTCGCCATTAAATCTTTTTCGCCTGTATCTGCAACAGATTTAGCTGCTGCTAAATCTCTGCACTGCACTAAACCACAGTTTCAAGGTCGCGAGCCACTTGCTGAGAAGCCGCAGAATCAAAGGCTTTTAGCCATGAAAATTCATCGAATTTTTTTAAATCCCGAATCAAACCCGTCATTTCATGGTAAAATAAAAAAGATTTATCGTATTGATATCGACACCTATTTTCAGATAACAACACGTTCCATACACCACGAGCGTACGCCCCAAACTCAACGAGTTTGACTTCCTGCTCTGCTGTCGGTTTAAGCCCAAAGTTGTATCTTAGCGTTTTTTTCATATACTATATAGACCACTATGTAAGCCGAGATTGTCAAGTGGTATATCAAACGAACTCACATTGTAAGCATCTAATTGCTCTGCATTTAATTCTCGTGGTTAACTATCGCAAGCAACTATTGATTGGGGATTTAGGTCAATTCATCAAAGACTCTACTTTGGAAATATCAGAAGTTTCAGACTTTTTAGTTGAGGAGATTGAGATCGACAAAGATCACATTCATATCCTTATGAGGATAAGTCCAAAGTACAGCGTTTCTCAGCATGTTAGAAATATTAAACAGATGACCACTAGTCTAATTTGAAGAGCTTTTCCTGCACTTAAAAAGCAGTTTTGGCTTGAAAAACATTTTGGTCAGACGGTTATTTTGTTTGCTCTGTTAGCAACGCTTCCTCTGAGACAATTCGAAAATATATTCAAGAACAAGGTTAGTTTCATCGATTCATCCCAGCGACTAAAGATCACTGGGTTTTCTCGACGATGTTCGATAAATAAAGCATTGATGGAACTAACAATACAATGGTAACTACGATATATTGGGCTTAATAACTTTATTATCTTATACCAATGGGTTGTATGAATTAAAATAATGAAAACTGAATTTGTAAACTCTATCAATAAAATTAATGAATTAACTTGGCAATCATTGGCCGACTCTAATTCGCCATTTATAAATTATCAATTTTATCAAGCCTTAGAACACAGCCAATCCGTTTGCAATAAACAAGGTTGGCAACCACACCATTTGTTATTGTCAGAGTCTAATAATGTACGTGCAATACTTCCTATGTATATTAAATCGCACTCGTGGGGGGAATATGTATTTGACTGGGCGTGGGCTGAAGCTTACCAAAAACATAATGAACCATATTATCCCAAGTTAGTGGCAACGATCCCGTTTACGCCGATATCTACAACTAAATTAATGACAACTAACATAGAGTTGCCATTAGTGTTTTCTGTGCTAACCGAGCACTGCCTAGATCAAGATATTAATAGTTGGCATATTTTGTATGAACAAGATATTCCTAAGGAATTACTGAGTTTAAACAATGTATTTCATCGTAATACCGTACAGTTTCATTGGTTCAACCATCAGTATCACGATTTTAGTGAATTTTTATCTACGTTTACGGCACGAAAAAGAAAAAATGTTAAAAAAGAGCGCCTATCGATTTCACAGCAAAATATAAAAGTGCGACGAATTTTGGGTAAAGATATAACACCACAAGAGCTCTCTTTTTTTTATGTCACTTACCAACTAACGTATTTAAAACGTGGCCATTCACCGCACTTAACCGCTGACTTTTTTGCACGGGCCTTAACGTCACTTCCCGATAATATTTTATTAGTGATTGCTAGCATTGATGACGAAGACATAGCTTGTGCATGGTTTTTCTTTGACGAGCACCAGCTTTATGGCCGCTATTGGGGATGTACACAAACCCATAACAACCTTCATTTTGAGCTTTGTTACTATCAAGGTATTGAATTTTGTATTGAACGTAAGCTGCAAGTATTTAATCCCGGAGCGCAAGGCGAACATAAAATTCAACGTGGCTTTGAGCCAGTATTAACTCACTCCTATCATTGGATAAAACATTTAGGGTTTAGATCGGCCATACAGCAGTTTTGCCTAGAAGAACAACAACAGATGCAACGCTATTTACAGCATTGCCAACAGTTTTTACCGTTTAAAGCTGAAACAAGTTAATTGAGCTTTATTTAAATTTAAACCATTAATTAATCTAATGGCGATTACAGCAAACATTAAAGGGTTAGAAAAACAATGACAAAGCCATTTTCACAAGCGTGTGAAAACAATAAACAGTCAATACTCAACATATTAACTCGCGTATTGGTAAAACAAAAACATGTCCTAGAAATAGGATCAGGTACAGGACAACATGCGGTTTATTTTGCAAAAAACTTACCTTTCCTAACCTGGCAAACTGGTGATTTATCCATTAATCATGAAGGTATTAACCAGTGGATAACTGACTTTCCCTCACCAAACATTAGACGACCATTAGCGATAGATTTAGCTGATTTTCAACCATTAGCTACAAACATAGATGCTATATTTTCGGCTAATACTCTACATATTATGAGTTGGCCACTAGTACAACGTTTTTTCAAACTGGCAGAAAAGACATTAACTGAAAGTGGGATATTATGCATTTATGGACCATTTAACTATCAAGGAAAGTATAGCAGCGAAAGTAATGCTAACTTTGACCTTTCGCTAAAAGCGCGGGATGATAAAAGTGGTATTCGTGATTTTGAAGCGGTATGTCAATTGGCATCAAATGCGAGCTTTTCTTTAAAAGAAAATGTTGCAATGCCGGCAAACAACCAAATATTAATATTTCATAAAATAGACTAAAAGACAGGCTTAAAAGTATAACTCACCTTAAAACATCTTGATAAAGTTGCTCAGCAAGCTGCTTTAATATTTCAGGCTCAGGGTGAGTTTGTGCAAACGTTCTTAAGCCGTATATACCCATTAAAAAATATCGCGCTAAGTGTTCACTATCTTTTTCGACGCAGATACTCTTTTCCTTTTTTGCTTGTTCAAATTTCTCGGTAAACGCTTGTTGCAGCATAGATAAGTTATTGCTGATTATCTGTTGTACTTCAAAATCTTGCTCTGCTGTTTCATTCAAAGCTTTGGTCAATAAACACGCTTGAGTATTATCACAACTAATACATTCGACCACTACATTATCAAGATATGATTTTAAATTATCCGTTGTTTGTTGCGATACAGAAAAAAATTGCTCAAATTCAGTTGTTCTGTCTAAACGGTATTGCTCAAGTGCTGCTAACAACAATCCCCTTTTATTTTCAAAAGCACAATAAATAGAACCGGGATGAAGGCCTGTTACTTTTTTAAGATCTTGCATACTGGTGTTTGCAAAACCTTTATTCATAAAAGCATTCATTGCAGATCTCAATACTTTTTCTCTATCAAACTCAGCATTACGCATTTATTTCCTCCTTAATGACATTACATTTTTCGATTATACCCTTATTTGAACAATCATTCAAAAAAAATACTTGAACGGTCATTCAAATAAGAGTATCTTGAACGAACATTCAAAAAGGAATATCACCATGACAGCAAATTTATTCAAGCCTTATGCATTAAACGACACAATTAAGTTAAACAACCGTATATTAATGGCACCTATTAACTCGCTGCATGGCAGATGATAATTTAGTACCAACACAAGCAATGGCACAATATTACGCCAGAAGATCTGAAGCCGGTTTAATTATTTCTGAAGCAGTTATTATTCGCCCCGATGCCCAGGGGTTTCCTAATACGCCTGGTTTGTTTTCACAAGCACAAATTGATGGCTGGAAAATGGTTACTAATGCGGTACATAAAAATGGTGGCAAAATTTTTGCTCAACTTTGGCATACAGGCCGTGTAGCTCATCCCTATTTTTTTGGAAATGGTAACGCTGAGGCCCCTGTGTTGGCTCCTTCAGCAGTGGGTGTTGAAGACAGCGTACCTAGAATGCGAGAGCTAACTTATAAAATCCCTAAGGCAGTTACCGTTGAAGAAATAAAAACATTAGTAGCCGATTATGGCAAAGCGGCTGAAAATGCCATAGAGGCAGGTTTTGATGGTGTTGAAATTCATGGCGCAAATGGTTATTTAATTGATCAATTTTTACATCATGACAGTAATCGCCGCACTGATGAATATGGCGGTAGTGCTGAAAATATGGTTCGTTTTCCATTAGAAGTGCTTGATGAAATAATCGATAAAATTGGCGCTGACCGGACAGGATTAAGAGTGTCACCCGGTGCCTATTTCAACATCACTGGCGATAGTAAAGATCGAGCAGTATTCGATCATTTATTACCCGCGTTAGAAAAGCGAAATTTAGCCTTTCTTCATATTGGCATATTTGACGACAGTATGGAGTTTGATTATTTAGGCGGTAGCGCATCAAGTTATGTTAGAGCGAATTACAATAAAACGTTAGTGGGTGTAGGAAGTTACAGTGCTGAAACAGCAAGTAATGCCATATATGATGATAAATTTGATCTAATTGCTATTGGTCGACCTTTTATCGCTAACCCTGACTATGTCGCTAAAATACGAAAAAATGAAACATTAACAAGTTATTCAGCAGATATGTTAACCAGTTTAATTTAACAGTATAATATTTTTAATAACAAACTCTTTACCGGCCAGAGAGTTTGTTATCCTGTATTTTACTCCAAGGTGAGGCCAGCAGCAAACACACGTCAATACACGTTCAGAAAAAACAGACAAAAACATGACAACTTGTTAGTTACTCTCAGAGATAAGTACTCTGAGCCATCATCTTTTTTTCTAATTCGTTTTCAAGTAACGGGCGACAGAACAAATATCCCTGAAAACGTTCGCATCCTAATTTTTGTAGACAGTTTTTTTGAGCTTCCGTTTCTATCCCTTCTGCAATGCAGGAAAGCTGCAGACTTTTAGAAAGTGCCACAATAGCCTTCACTACACCTATTTTTTTATTATCAGTCTCAATCCCTTTTACGAAAGCCTGATCTATTTTTAACGTGTCTAGTGGTAAATCAAGTAAATAAGTCAGTGACGAAAAGCCCGTGCCAAAATCATCAATAGCGATACGAATACCTTTATCCCTCAATTCATTCATTATTAGCTTTGTGGGTTCTAAATTGTCTAAAAAAACATTTTCAGTAATTTCTAATTCCAATGCAGAAAAAGGAAGTTTGTGACGCTGTAAGGCGGCAGTGACCATTTCAACAAAGTCTTTTGAGTGTGAAAATACTTTAGCCGATATATTTACCGCAACAAATAATTTCTTTTGATGGCGACGTAATCGCTTCAAAGTAGCCAAGCTTCGTTCCAATACCCAATAGGTAATATCTTCAATAATCAGGCTTTCTTCCGCAATAGGAATGAATTCTGCAGGGCTAATAGAGCCCATTTCAGGATGATTCCAACGTAATAGCGCTTCAATACCTTGCATTTCATTACCGTTGATCAAAGGTTGAAACATTAAACTCAGTTCATCTTTGCTAATGGCATGATGCAATGCATTATCAATATGTTGTTGATGATTAATTTTATCAGAAAGCGTTTGACTAAAAAATTGGTAATTATTTCGTCCCTGTTTTTTAGCATTATACATCGCTATATCAGCAAACTTGATCAAATCTGCAGCTTGAGTGCTGTGGTTTGGATAAAGACTTATACCTATACTGGCACCGATAAAAAGCTTATGCCCTTTGACTATGAACAGAGATTGTAGCGCATCAATAATGTCTATTGATAATTGAGCTACGATTTCTTCATTATTGATGTTGGGGAGAAGAATAATAAATTCATCTCCTCCCAAGCGGGCCATTAAATGGCTACTAGGGATAACACTGGCTATACGTTTTGTTACACTGCATAGGAGGCTATCACCAATATCATGTCCTAAACTGTCATTGGTACTCTTAAAATTATCAAGATCAATAAAAAGCAAAGCTAGCGATTTGGTATCGTTTTCTGTCAAATGTTGATTTAAGGTTTTGTAAAGTTGTGTTCTATTGGGTAAACCGGTGAGTGAGTCGTGATGAGCTTGATATTGAAGCCGGTTTTCAATCATGAGTCGCTCTAATGCCGCCGCCATAACACTGCCCATAACAACAAAAAGATCCTTGAGTTTTTCACCATCACTTATTTCCTGATCTGTGGTTATACAAAGGATCCCAGTAATCTGCTGTTGGCTATAGATAGGAATATTCCATCCGCCTACCAAACCAGATTCGGCCAATAATTTGTGCTCTAAATATTGTTGGTCCTTAAAGTTAGCAAAAAAACGCGGTTCACCATCTTGCATAATACTATTGAGAAGAGAGTCATTTTGAGCAAGGAAAATGTCATAAGGAAGTGACTGCGTTGATTCACAAAGATACTTAACATTAAAAGCTGATTTATCTTCAGTAGGCGTAATAAAGCATGTCCGCTTGGAGGGTATTAGACGTTCTATAGAATGTAAAATAGCATTAAAAATCGCTGTTTCGCTAGCCGCTGTTGATAAATTTTCAGCACACTTATTTAACACCTCCAACTGTGTGGAATAATGGCGATACCCAAGCATGGCAACTCGGGTTTTTTCTAATAATGTTTGTCGCTCTAAGTAGGTAGAAAGCAAGGTGACAACAAGGGTCATTAAATCAAGGGTGTTTTGGTTGAAAAGATTTGTATACTTTGTTGCAATATTAACTGTACCAATGACCTTTCCAGAGATAACTAAGGGTGCGTTAATCAAACTTTTTATGCCTTGTTGATATAACAACTGGCCGTCAATTAATAGGCAATCGGACTCAATAAGATGATGTATAGGAATTTTTTTCTTTATTGCCTTAACAATATAAGTTCTATTCAAAGGTATCGATTTACCAATGGGCAGAGCACCTTCAGAGCCATGTAAAGAGAAAACCTCTAGTTCAGTGCTTTCTGCATTTAATAGCGTGACACTGCAGCGATCGACTGGTATTAGCTCAGGTAAATGTAAAGCGAGGCTAGCGTAAATATTTTTGACTGATGACGCTTTATTTATTGAAAGGATAAAGCGACTAAGCGCTATTGATGATTCAGGTTTATCAAAAAAAAGTGCGGTGTTATCTGAGAGCATAGTGTACCTGTTATTAATTAGAACTGAGTTCATGCGTAGAACCGTTCCAGATTATGATGCTCCATGCGAATAATTAGTTAGAGATTTTTCACAGAGACAATTGAGTCGATTGCCGTACAATACTCTAAATGGGTCTATAGTAATTATAAATAATGACTAACGTTAAGCGCGGACATCTAATCACATTTTCCACTTTTGTTAAATAAAAATAAATAGAAATAATCTTATAGATATAACCTTTGAATACTCCTACCTTATCACTCAAATTGAAATCACAGATAACGCTGATGACTTATTTACTTTTGTCACCAAATAAAACCACTTCATGATCATCTAACCATAATGGATATTTTGCCATTACCTTAGTGAACATTGGGCTCTGTAGGTAATTGTTGAGCCATTGTCTTACTTTTGGGTAGGGTGATTGTAAATACCATTGGCGCTCTATCCGCGCAAACTGACGAATAAAGGGAAGTAAGGCAATATCTGCTAGGCTTTCTGTATTCGATATTAAAAAATCATGACGGCTTAAACGATTTTCTAATGTTTGAATGAACTGCTCACATTCTACTCTACATTCAATAGTATTACTTTCTCGGTAACGCTTGGCACATTTATATTGCTCTAAGCAAACTTTGAAATCATGATCAAAAGACTTAATTAAATTGAGCATCATTGATAATTCATGCTCATTCTGGCTTTGCAATAAATCATCTGGATCGGTCTCATTAAGCGCCCATAACATGATGGCTAAACTTTCTTCTACTACGGTGCCGTTAGCCAACACTAAAACAGGCACCGTAGCTTTAGGCGATGCGGCTAGCATTTCTTTAGGTTTATTACTTAACACGATATCCCGTAGCATAACGATTTGCTTCGCTTTAAAAATAGCGATCCGAGCGCGCATGGCATAAGGACAATTTCTTAGCGAATAGAGAACAGGTAAAGTGGTTTCGGTGTTTACAATTAAATTCATAGTGCTTGGCTTTTTATGATGATTCACTAATATATACCCGCTCCACTTGAAGATGCAAATTTCAGCAAGACGAGAAAGGGTTAGCTACAAGGCATTGATTGAAGAGAATAGTTATTCTATTGTCGAAATCAATAACGCAGGAGATGACCCTTTCTCGACTTGCCCGTAGGGAGCTAAGCTAGAAAACCAGTCCTGCGTTGCACTACTCGATAAGGGAATAACCATTCTCTTCGTATCGCGCCTTGATCTGATTTCCTAGCTTCGCTCTGAAACTGCATCTTCAAGTGGAACGGGTATAAGCGTATTAAAATGTAGAAATTGTTACTTTAACACTAGTTTTATTCGGCTTAAATTAGAATGATTTGTGTTTAGAATACTTTAACTGTATTCATCTGCTAAATATATGCGTAAAATCTCCCCTTTGAAATTTAACTGCCTTATTAATGGGCTAAAGTTGTATAAATGAGTTCTAAAATTGAATTGTTAGCCCCAGGTGGCGATATAGATGCAATAAAAGCGGCAATAATTGCAGGTGCCGATGCGGTTTATTGTGGTTTAGACACCTTTAATGCGCGAAACCGCGCCGCTAATATTTCTTTTGATGAACTGGTAGGTGTTATTCGGCTTGCGCATCAGTACGACTGCCAAATATTTTTAACCTTAAACATTGTTATATTAGAGCGTGAGTTTAAAACACTCGCCAAATTATTAAGCAAGCTGGTTAATACAACCCTTGATGGTGTTATCATTCAAGATATAGGGTTGCTTTATATTTTAAATAAACATTTTCCTACCCTAGATATTCACGCTTCTACACAGTTAACAACGCATAATATTGGCCAGATCCCCTTTCTTAAAAAGTTAGGCGCTTCACGAGTTAATTTATCAAGAGAAATGAATTTAAGAGAGATTACCGCCGTTACCGATGTTGCTCACAAGCACGACGTATTAACCGAAGTATTTGTTCACGGTTCATTATGTGTCGCTTTTTCAGGGTTGTGCTATTCCACCTCAGCCAGTGTCGGTAACTCAGGAAACCGTGGGCGATGCAGTCAAGCTTGTCGTGAAGAATACGAAACAACACCGTCAGGTAATAACTTTCCGTTAAATATAAAAGACAACTCAGCCTTTTTCGATTTACCCGAATTAATTGATGCGGGTGTTCACTCATTTAAAGTGGAAGGCCGTATTAAAGGCGCTAGTTATGTTCATACGGTAATTGATAGCTTCCGTAAACAAATTGATGGTTTTGTTGAAACAGGCAAATTATTAGAAGATGGTGAGCGACTTTATAAAGTCTTTAATCGTGATTTAACCAATAGCTTTTTACGTGGTGATTTAAACCAGTCAATGTTTATTGAAAACCCACGCGATAATTCAAAATACCACGCCATTGATCAAAGTAATGCCATTTCTGTTGTGCAAATTCAGGAAGTAGAACAAAACCTTAGTGATGAAAAAACACAAATAAATCTTGCTGTGAATGAAAAAATAAAGCACCTAAGCATAGACAAGCGCCCTTTAGCGCTAACCTTTACCGGTGAGGTTGGCACGCCATTGACGCTAACCGCAATAACTCAAGACTACACTTCAGGTAAAACCACAAGTGAAGAAAAAACAATCGTTATATCCTCACAGAACTTATTAGTCGCCAGTGATAAAAATTGTATTGATAAAGAGGCTATTAAAAAGCGTTTTAAGAGTTTTAATAATTCACACTTCAATTTAACCGAATTAAATCTTGATGGCATACCCGAAGGTGTGAATATTCCTTTCAAGAATCTTACGGCGCTAAAAAATGAGTTATCTTCACAATTAAATAACAATCAACCACTTCATCCTGAAGTCATATTACCTAAGTTAGTGCGCCATCCAAAACATACCGATAATAGCGGTAATAGCGAAGCAAAAAGTAAGGTGAAAGCCAAGCTCTCAATATTAATTTGTGATGAATCTGACTTAGATCTTACCCATGTGACAGATGCTGACATTTACTTTAAATTACCTGACGCTTATAAACGCGACTGCACTAAATATGTAGGCTTTTTGAATGATAATCCGCGACTTATACCTTGGTTTCCTTCAGTATTAATTGGTAAAGATTATGACGTAGCGTTAAACATATTAGAACAGGTTAAACCTGAATTAATAGTCACTAACAATACCGGTATTGCCAGTCGTGCTTTTGAACTGGGTATTAAGTGGATAGCTGGTCCTTTCTTAAATACCACCAATTCTTATGCGCTATTAGCAATGAAAGAAGCATTTGACTGTGAAGGTGCGTTTATTTCAAATGAAATAAACCATCTGCAAATGAAAACAATCGCTCGTCCTGAAAACTTTAAATTGTTCTACAGTATTTATCACCCCATTTTATTAATGACAAGTAGGCAGTGTTTCTTCCAGCAAAGTGTCGGTTGTGAAAAACCTCGTATCGATAATGGTTGTATGCTCTCTTGTGATAAATCTACTAGCATCACCAATCTTAAAGGTATTTCATTCGCTATTGATAAACAAAAAGCCGGTTACCCAAGTATTTATAATAATGATCAGTTTTTAAATATGGAAATTATTAACGATTTAGCCCAATTGTATGATGGCTTTATGATCGACTTAACTAATATTGGCTCCGGTGATAAAACATCCCCCGATAAAGCCGTACTAATTGAACAATTTGAACAATTACTTCAGGTAGACGAAAGCGGCAATGACGGTTCAAATACACAATTAAGTATTCAAACGACTCTAAACGAATTGGTGCCAGAATCCACCAACGTGCAATACCATAATGGGCTGTAATCTATCATTAATAAATAAAGCGTCTTGATCATAAATAACTAAGACGTCATGAAAAATGTATCTTGATTGGTAACGGTTATATAATTTTAAGTTATGCTTATAGTAAAGCATCATAAAATCCTCCTTAAGTGCTATATACACAATCTATAAATCAATTAGAGTTATATAACACAATGCTTAAAAGGTGGTTTAAATGTATAAACACATAATAATGTTACTCGCATTAATAAATGTTTCTTGTGTTGAACAAAGTACTCTTGTTCACGATGAACCCTTTTATCAGGGGACAAAGCAAATAAGCTTATTGGATAATAAAGGTAAAAAACTGCTTATCGGTTATATTGATTTTTCAACCCAAGCAGACACTATTAATTACCAAGTTCATTTAGATCATAAGTTGTTTAAAGATTACTTTTTATCGATGAAAGAAATGAAATGTTTAGAAGGGCCTGAGTTATGGTGCCATCTAGCCTACCCTTACGACAACCCACGAAATATAACAAAAACAGACTTTAGATGGCTATCGCATGATTTATTATTCATGTATAAAAAGAATTCAGAATTTGGCGCTAATTTTAATAGCGGTATCTATTATGACTTCAAACTAGAGTCAGGTAAATTAATAGGCACTGCAATGGCAATTGATCTTAACCTCATCGCTGCGCCGCCAGAAGAAGAAACACAACCACCGATAACTGTTCATGATATTGACGAAATAGAACTAACGAATCGTTGGTTACCAAAAATAGAAATTCTGTAGCCATCTCGTTTCTTTTATTTATATTTTTCCACTAAAACAAGCTTGAACAAGTTACTGAACATTAAAAATACTCAAATAACAGTCACAATTGAAAGTTTTACTAAAAATAACTTGCGACTCAGTTATCAAACAAGCAAGATCTCAATAATTTTTACTTCAGTGCTTAAATAATATGAAAATCATCAGTTTCAACATTAATGGCCTTCGTGCTCGTTTACACCAACTACAAGCTATTATTGATAAACATCAGCCTGACATTATCGGTTTACAAGAAATTAAAGTGCATGATGAAGTATTCCCATTAGAAGCGGTTGAAGCCATGGGCTATCACGTCTATTTTCATGGACAAAAAGCGCATTATGGCGTTGCTATGTTATGCAAAAAAGAAGCGGTGAAAGTACAAAAAGGCTTTCCAACTGATGATGATGAAGCTCAGCGCCGTATGATCATGGTAGAAACAACCAATGACAAAGGTGAAAAAATAACCGTGCTTAATGGCTATTTTCCACAGGGTGAGAGTATTACTCATGAAACTAAATACCCATACAAACGTAAATTTTATCAAGATTTAATGACCTATTTAAATGAGCATCATACTAATGATGAACAACTCGTTGTGATGGGCGATATTAATATATCTCCGCTTGATTTAGATATTGGCATTGGTGAAATTAACCGTAAACGCTGGTTAAAATCAGGTAAGTGTTCATTTCAATTAGAAGAACGTGAATGGTTAAAAACACTGATGGATTGGGGCTTTATTGATACCTTCCGCCAACTTCACCCAACACGTACTGAACGTTACTCTTGGTTTGACTACCGTTCTCGCGGCTTTGATGATAACCGTGGTTTACGTATAGATGTTGTTTTGGCAACAAAAGCCTTAAGTGAGCAATGTGTCGAATCAGATATTGACTATGAACTTCGTGGTATAGAAAAGCCCTCAGATCATGCACCAATTTGGTCAACATTTACCGACTAGCTTACCGACCGATTTACTTAGTAACTATTTACCGACTAACTATTTACCGACTAATAATAAGTTTAACTCATGTCATTATTACCCGCTCATTACCTTTGTCCGCTTTGTCAGCAAGCGTTAACGCTTACTGACAAAACCTATGTTTGTCTACACAATCACAGTTTTGATCAAGCTAAACAAGGGTATGTAAATTTATTACCCGTACAATTTAAACATTCAAAAGCACCCGGTGATAATAAAGACATGGTTATTGCTAGGCGCGCTTTTCTTGATAAAGAGTTTTACCAACCCTTGGTTGATAAAATGCTCGCACTGTATCAACAATATGGTCAAAGTGATGCGCCATTACTTGATGCGGGTTGTGGTGAGGGATTTTATACGCACCAGCATAAAACTATTGATAATCAAGTTTATGGCGTAGATATAGCAAAAGAAACCATAAAAATTGCCGCCAAGCGCTATCAAAACTGTCACTTTAGTGTCGGCACTTTATCTAAACTAAGTTTTAGTGATAACTATTTCGGCTGGTTAATCTCTGTTTATGCGCCTATTTTAGAAAATGAATTCACGCGAGTTTTACAAGAAAATGGGTATTTATTAACAGTAACACCTGCTGAGCAGCATTTATTTGAACTAAAAGAATTGATTTATCAACAAGCCAATGAACACGATATAACTAAAACGCCCATTAATAATTTAACGCTCGTTGAAGAGCAAAAGTTAACTTACACGATGAAATTTGAACACAGTGATGATGTACTTAATTTATTAGCAATGACACCTTTTGCATTTAAAGCATCAAAAAAATTAATAGAAGAGATTAAAGCGATGAATAAATTCAGCTGTCAGGCTGATTTTATTCTAAGACTTTATAAAAAATAAAGGCATAAAGTGAAGGATATACAGGTTCTACTTGAAGGTGCAGGTTTCAACTGGAATTAGAAACGCCTTTAGGCAAGGCATTGATGAAAAGAATGGTTATTCCCTTCTCAAAATCAACAGTTCATTGCTACTGATTATGACTAGAAGCATAGGTTAATTGCAATAATTTCGCTAAATCTATATACCTTGGTTTAGAAATAGCTAAATCTGTTAGTTTATTTTGGCTACCCTGCTCTTTGGCTTTCTCTAAACCACTGCGATACCAAGAAGCTAATGACGGTGGTAAAAACTTGTCAGCTTTAACACCTAAAAAAACTAAAGCTTGCAAGGGTATAGATAATAAAAACAATACATAAACCAAAGCTTGCGGCAAAGCATCTAATACGTTGGCGATACTACCTGAGCCGAAAAAAAAGCCTGATGAAAAATACAGCTGCATAATGAAAACGAACGATGCCAAGGCAGGAAAGTATCGGCAAACAAACCGAGCACTTTGCACGGCTCTATAATCAGCAAAATAATGTGCTAATTCAGCTCTTTCTGGCCAAAGCTTAATATATTTCTGACCTAATTTAATTAGTTGTGCTACAGATAAATTCATAGATAAATACCGTTGAGGTCCTACAACTACTATAGCAGTTACCTCATAATAGCAAAAGTGCTAGGTAACGTTTACCAATAATAATCTTGTAATAAATTGTTATATTTATTACAAGATTATTAACAACAAAATCGCATTTATTGCCTTGTATCAATTTTTTTTTCTATGAAACAGCTATAATAGAGCTATTACTCTTCCTTTCATTCAAAAAACTATGTCAAAACAACAACCCGTTTCTACACACACAAATGTTGCAGCTATATTAGTGATCAACTGCGGTAGCTCATCGGTAAAATTTTCATTAATACAGCCTGAATCTGGCGCGTCCCTATTATCAGGTTTAGCTGAATGCTTAAATACACCACAAGCCCTTATTAAGATTAAACATAATGTTGGGATAGACAATGATAAAAAAATAGAAACAAGTGCGCTTGTTGCTCCTTTTGATCATCGGATAGCGCTTAACACCTTGGTAAATAAACTTGTGGAGTTGAATTTAGTTGATAATATTATCGCTGTCGGCCACCGTGTTGTTCATGGTGGTGAACATTACGGTCAACCGACTCTAATTGATGCTGGCGTTAAAGAGAATATTGAAAATTTAGCTAAATTAGCCCCTTTACACAACCCAGCTAATCTAATTGGTATAAACGTATGCCAACAAGCATTTGCAACACTGCCGCAAGTGGTCGTATTTGACACCGCTTTCCATCAGAGCATGCCTGAAAAAGCGTATCTTTACGGAATACCCTATAAACTATATCAAGAGCACGGTATTAGGCGTTATGGTTTTCATGGTACTAGCCACTACTTTGTTGCTAATCAAGCAGCAAAATTTATGAATAAACCACTTGAACAATGCAATTTAATCAGCGCTCATTTAGGTAATGGCTCTAGTGTAACAGCAATAAAAAATGGCCAGAGTGTTGATACTAGTATGGGTATGACCCCACTTGAAGGCGTGATAATGGGAACTCGCAGTGGTGATATTGATGCGAGTATTATCTTTCATTTAGTTGAAAAACTTGGCTTTAGTGTTGAAGAAGTGAATACTTTATTAAATAAAAAAAGCGGTTTGCTTGGTTTATCTGAGCTAAGTAATGATTGTCGTACGCTAGAAACAGCCATGCTAGATAAAAGTCATCCACAATCAACACAAGCCAAACTGGCGTTAACGGTATTTTGCTATCGAATCGCTAAAAGCATTGCCTCGTTTAGTGCTAGCCTAAGCGAATTAGATGGGTTGATTTTTACCGGCGGCATTGGCGAAAACTCTTCTTGGGTAAGACAAGAAATTATTAATCAATTAGGTTTATTGAATTTTCACCTTCACAAAGAAAAGAACCAAGCGACTCGCTTTGGTAGTAGTGGCAATATTGCAATTAACACCTCAAGATCCTGTTGGGTAATCGCCACTAATGAAGAGTGGGTAATCGCCGAGCAAACAGCACAGTTATTAAAATCAAACACGGCAGGAAAATTATAATGGCACCTAAGTTAGATTCTCACAGAATAATGCTAATTCCTGTTGGTTTTGGTGTTGGCTTGACCAGTGTTGCACTTGGTTTACTGCACACTTGTGAACAAAAGGGTATTAAAGTTGGTCATTTTAAACCAATTAGCCAACCCTCACGCAATTCTTTAGCCAAAAAAAATAAAACGATAGAGGCTGTTAGCCTTTCACAAAATAGCCGTTGTATTTCTCTTAGCTACTTTGAAGAAAAAATGGCTGATGGCTTACACGATATCGTCCTTGAGGAGATTGTAGCAAATTTCGATGATTTCAATCAGGATCAAGAAGTAGTCATCATCGAAGGGTTAATTCCAACGACTCGTCAGCCCTACGCTGGCCGAATTAACCGTGATGTAGCTCAGGCTCTATGCGCTGATATAGTATTGGTTGCCGCCCCGGGTAATGACGACACAGAGGCGTTTGAAGATAGACTTGAAGTGACCGCTGAAACCTATGGCGGCAGCAAAAACAAACATTTATTAGGCTGTATTATTAATAAGTTGAACGCCCCTGATCAAGATGAACACGGCCTGCTCCCTAGAGAAGAAGAAATAAATACTGATTTTGACATTACTCCATGGCAAAATTTGAATATTTTCAAAAATAGGCACTTTGATTTACTTGGCTCTATTACCTGGGAAATGGATCTAATTGCACCACGTATTATGGATATTAGTAATTATCTTGAAGCTAAAGTAATAAATGCCGGTGACATGGAACATAGGCGTTTTCGTAGTGTTGCTTTTTGTGCACGCAGCGTTAGTAACCTAGTGAGCTATTTAGTCCCTGGCCGTTTAATTGTCACTCCAGGTGATCGTACTGATATTATTATCGCTGCCTGTTTGTCTGCATTAAACGGCACAAAATTGGGCGCATTAATTTTAACCAACGGTTTTGAACCCTCAAAAGAAATTTGGGAACTTTGCCAACAAGCACTTAATGCCGGTTTACCGGTACTTTCTGTGCCATGGGATACTTGGCAAACCTCTCGTCATATCATGAATTTTAATCCCGAAATCCCTCAAGATGATATTCAACGTCAAGAAAAAGTAAAACAGCACATTGCCGATAACTTATCAAAAGATTGGATCACTCATCTATCTGATAAAGTAGAATCAAATTATTTATTATCACCACCGGCCTTTAGACACAAATTAACTGAACTTGCCCGACAAGCTAATAAATTAATAGTATTGCCTGAAGGTACAGATATTCGTACTATAAAAGCCGCCGCAATATGTTGTGAACGTAATATTGCGCGTTGTCAGCTTATTGGTAATAAAGAAGAAATTTTACGCATCGCAGAGCAACAAGGGATTAATTTACCTCATAACCTACTGATCACAGACCCCGATAACATTCGAGAAAACTATATCAAGCCTTTAGTTGAGCTAAGAAAAAACAAAGGGCTCACGGACGTTATTGCTAAAGAAGTTTTACAAGACAATGTCGTATTATCTACCATGATGCTTCAAATGGGACAAGTGGATGGTTTAGTTTCTGGCGCAGTTAACACAACAGCCAATACTATTAGACCGGCTTTACAGTTAATTAAAACCGCGCCGGGTAATTCGTTAGTTTCATCAATTTTCTTCATGCTATTGCCAGAACAAGTACTTGTTTATGGTGATTGCGCAATCAACCCTGATCCAAATGCTGAGCAGCTAGCCGATATAGCCATTCAATCCGCTGATTCTGCCGCCGCTTTTGGTATACCACCACGTGTCGCCATGATTAGCTATAGTACCGGTAGTTCAGGTCAAGGGGCTGATGTAGAGAAAGTAGCGAAAGCCACTCAGTTAGCTAAAGCTAAACGACCTGATTTGATTATTGATGGACCACTACAATATGACGCCGCGATTATGGAAAATGTTGCGAAGAAAAAAGCGCCAAATAGCCCTGTTGCCGGCAAAGCTACCGTGTTTATTTTCCCCGATCTCAATACGGGTAATACAACGTATAAAGCCGTTCAACGATCAGCTGATTTAGTCAGTATTGGGCCTATGCTACAAGGCATGAATAAACCCGTTAACGATTTATCTCGTGGTGCATTAGTCGATGATATTGTTTACACCATTGCGTTAACGGCGATTCAAGCAACACAATAACATGACAATAACATGACAATAAAAAGACAGTGTGTTAATTTTATACACCCATTAAAATTCATTTAAATCAATAAATTAAAGTTATACCCAAAGATTGTTAACAATGATATCCACAGGTTTTGTGGATATCATTGCCCTCCCTCTATTTTCTTCTTTGCTAGAGTTAATTGGTAAAAATCGTTATAGTAGCTCGTGATTTTCGTATTACCACCAAGATATATACTCGTATTACCAGAGATAATAATGAAATTAACGTTAAAATGCTTAAATGAATGTTTTACTGTCCATCGCTTGCCGGTGAATAGTGAAATTCCACCGCAAGTTTTTAGTGCCTCTATTTATTTTATTGCCAAAACGTTCGATGAAGTGTCAATAGTTTTACCTCAAAGTATCGTATTAGACAGTGATAAAGCAGAGACAGACTGGCAAGCCTTACAAGTGGTCGGCCCATTAGATTTTTCCTTAACAGGTATTTTATCTAATATCGCCACTGTACTCGCTAATGAAAAAATTAGCATTTTTGCCATTTCCACCTTTGATACTGATTATATATTAGTTAAAAAAGACGCACTAAGTACTGCCATTAGTGTACTTAACGCAAACGATTATAAAATTATTACGTAGTATACTTATAACGAATGAATAACAACTAATCAATAATAATTAACTTTTCTGAGACACAAAAAATAATGACTAAAACAATCACTTTATATGGCATAAATAATTGCGATACCGTAAAAAAAGCGCAAAAATGGCTAACGGCTAATAGTATTAACTATGTGTTTTTTGATTTTAAAAAACAACTATTAACCCACGAATTACTAGCACAGTTTGTCGAGTTAAATGATTGGAGTACGCTACTCAATAAACGCAGTACCACATTTAGAAACTTAAGTGATGAAATAAAAAACAACCTAACAGATGAGGTCGCATTTGAGCAAGTACTGGCCCAACCTACTTTATTAAAGCGCCCTTTACTGCTCATTAAAACGGATGAATCACAAAGTACTCAACAACTGCATTTAGGTTTTAAAGCGGAAAACTATCAAGAAATTTTACAATAAAATCTAGTCCTTAGCCCCTAATACTTAGTCCTAATAATTAGTCCTAATTTACTAAATTAAAGCAAAGAGTTAATATGACAAACCCAACAAGCAATGTGATAAAGCTAGCCATAGACTTAATTTCTCGTCCATCAGTTACGCCAGAAGATGCCGGTTGTCAGCAGCTAATAAAAGCGCGTTTAGCCAAACTTGGCTTTATTAATGAAACGATGACTTTTGAAGATACGACTAATTTATGGTCACGCCGTAATGGGGGTCAAGACTCAGATGATATCGTCTTTTGTTTTGCAGGTCATACCGATGTAGTGCCACCGGGTAATTTAGAAATGTGGAATACACCACCTTTTGAGCCCACAATAATTGACGGCATGCTTTATGGTCGAGGTACTGCTGATATGAAAGGTAGCCTTGCCGCAATGATTGTAGCGACTGAGCGCTTTGTTAATGACTATCCATCTTATAATGGCGCGATTACTTATTTGATAACCAGTGATGAAGAAGGCCCGTTTATTAATGGCACAACGCGGGTAATTGATACATTAGAAGCCCGTAATGAAAAAATCACCTATTGTATTGTTGGTGAGCCTTCAAGCACAACTAAAGTAGGCGATGTCATTAAAAATGGCAGACGGGGATCTATCTCAGCAGAAGTTGATATTAAAGGTAAACAAGGACATGTGGCCTACCCTGAGCATGTAAAAAATCCTATTCATATCGCAATGCCAGCATTAACAGAGTTAAGCCAGACTCATTGGGATAATGGCAATGATTATTTCCCAGCAACCAGTTTTCAATTATCTAATATCAATTCAGGCACAGGTGCTACCAATGTTGTGCCGGGCCATTTAACTGCCCTATTTAATTTACGTTATAGTACAGAATTAACCGACCAAATCATTGTGGAACAAGTAGAATCTATTTTAAATAAACACCAGTTAGAATATGACATTAAATGGACATTTAATGGTAAGCCTTTTATAACTGAGTTAAATAATGAAAAAGGTGATTTTTTAACGTCCGTCACTCACGCAGTAACATCCGTGACCGGTACACCACCGGTATTGTCTACTTCTGGCGGTACTTCTGATGGTCGTTTTATTGCGCCAACAGGGGCAAAAGTGATCGAACTAGGTCCGTGTAATACCACCATACACCAAGTGAATGAGTCGGTTTCTTGTGATGACTTAGATAAGCTATGCGATATTTACTATGCTTGTTTAAAAGAAGTGCTTCTTTAGTAAAAAAGTAGAAAATATTTATGATAATGCCAAAGAACGATGTAACAATTTTAGGTGATATAAATAAGCAATTATTGGGTTTAACCGATCAGCACATTCATTATTTAAGTAATAAATGCTCAGCTAATGAAGGCCTAACGGATAAAAGCTTATTGAAAAGTAATGTCAGAAAATCTGTTCAAACACCATCAAAGTCAACTATTGGCATTCACCAACAAATGAACACCGCTTTTAAAGCAATGAAACACTGTGCACAAAAAGCAGGAATAGAACTGAAAATTGCCAGTGGTTTCCGCTCATTTGACCGACAGCTACAAATATGGAATAACAAGTTTAATGGTAATGCGACTATAAAAAATGCCAACGGGGAAATAGTCGATATTAGCTGTTTGTCTGACTGGCAAATAATAGAAGCAATATTACTTTATTCTGCGCTACCCGGTGCCAGTAGACATCATTGGGGTTGCGATATTGATGTCTATGCACCCAACTTATTGTCTGTTGGTGAATCGCTAAAACTTGAACCTTGGGAGTATCAGCAATCAGGTCCTATGGAAAATTTATCTATTTGGCTTACACATAATGCAGCAGAATTTGGTTTTTACTTGCCTTATGACTGTTATCGAGGTGGCATTGCCGAAGAGCCATGGCATTTATCTTTTTCCCCACTTGCAAAGCAGTATCAGGCAACATTTAAAAAACAAACATTGCTAGCATGTTTAATAAACACAGATATTGCCGGTAAAAAGGTAATTATTGATAATTTAACCGAGATAACTGAACGTTATATTAATAATGTAAATACTAAAGTATGAATGCTCTTGCTCTGTAGTGTAAAGTAAAGAAATTACCCACGCTGTTGGACTCTTAGATCAAAAAGTATAGCTCAAAAAGCATTAATCAAAAAAATAGGAAAACTCATGGATAGCTGGATACCTTATATAATTATCACCCTTGCTTGTGTCATAATTATAGGTAACTTTAGTACGTTTCAAAAAAACACTAACCAAAGAATGCGTAAAAAAAATCTAAACGATCTCGACGAAACGCTACCAAGAACCCATAAAAAAGATCATAAGATGTCAACCATAGAGAAAGACTCATTTAAAAAATAGTACTGTTTTTCTGAATTAGGCAAAAAATAAAGCAAAAAAAAACGCCGAGAAATCGGCGTTTTTTAAGTGCACTCTTTATCAACTAATAGATATTTCTAAAAGATAAACCTGTTTCCATCACAGGGAATATTTGTTCTAACGTTTCTAAAGGCAAAGACTCACCATCCGCGTTATAAATACTGACTGAGGTTTTTCGATTTTTATCATCAAGTGGAGCAAGCACAAATTGATATTTTGCATCACTAACATCAATAATAGCTCGTTCGTTGCCCCATATGCTATCCCATATGCTTATATCAGGTTTACTAAAACCCACGTAATAAATCTTATTACTTTCGTTTAAATCATTAATGGTGAAACCGTGCTTTTCGAAGAAAATGGGCATGTTTTCCCAAAGGTTATCTAACCCCATTTCAACAACATAAGCGGATTCACCATCACTGTTTTTACCAATAGTGACCAATTTTTGATTAGCACGCATTAAACGATTTTCTCGTTGTTGCAAACGATAATTATAGTCTACTTGAGCAACAACCTCATTTAGCATTAGCATTTCAGCACGCTGTTTATCAATCGGATCTATGTTTTTACTACCGCCATCATTATCGGTTTTCATATAATCAATTAATGAAACTTTTAATGAAACACTTCGTCCATGGGGCTTACGAAAAAATTCATAACGAAAACGTAAACTTGTTGATGATTCAATATCAGTAAATAACCAGCCTGTTTCTACCTCGCTATTATACCAATCAGATTCATAAATTTCGGTTTTACTCTGCTTTTTACTTCCTGGCTCATCCTGAGTGGATGATCCAACAATCTCATAACTCACCTCATCAGACGTGAGTTGGCTAACCAGTGCCTTTTGAATAAAAGCCAATAAATCTTTATCTTCAAGTGTTTTGTCAAACCAAATCATAGCGTCATGACTGCCGGCAATAACACGAGAAGATGCCGCAATAGGTAATACTAAAGATGGCGCTCTTATATCGACGCTGTTACCAATAGAACCTTTATGGTTTATTTTGTTCGTTATTAAAAACTCTTGTTGTGTTGCTGGTTTGTCTAAATTTTGGGGAACAATAAACTCTTTAGATTCTTGCTTTTTTGCATAATCAAAATTTCCCTGTGCACGTTTACTATCAACACTACTACATGCAGAAAGCGTCAGGCTAAGCACAGAAAAATAAAACAATTGACGACTCATTAAAACTCCTGAGAAAAACTATTTACAAAATTGGTACTCATTAGATGACACAAATGATATTTGGTTCAATTGGGTACTTATTATTAGCCAACCATGGTACTTGGCTGTTTTTGCAAACACAAGTTATTCGAATGTTTTTTGTTATGTGTATAGCCTTTTTATTATCTGTATACGCTATAATACCTTTTTCTCATTAACTAAGGCGGTTTAATGTCTCAATATTTAGTGCTAACTGCCATGGGCTCTGATAGAACAGGTTGTGTTAGCGAATTAACTAAATTAGCAAGTGAATGTGGTTGTAATATATCAGATAGCAGAATGGCTATATTCGGATTAGAGTTTACTTTTATCATGTTACTAAATGGCGATAATAGAGCTATTAACAAACTTGAAGTAAGGCTTCCTATGGTTGCTCATAGCCTTGACTTAATTACCATGATGAAACGTACTTCTGGTCATAAAACATATGATTTGGTTGAGCATTATCAAGCAGAATATACGGGGATTGATCAACCGGGTATTCTTAAAGCCATGACGGCTTTTTTCGCCACTAGAAAAATTGATATTTCATCATTAAAATCTGAAATAGATCCCAAAACAAATAATATGAGTGCAAGTATTTCATTTGCTCTGACTCAAAAAATTAGTATTAATGATATTGAAAAAGATTTTTTTGAATTATGTGAACAAATAGCAGTTCAAGGTTGTATAAAAGAGAGCACCCATAGCCAAATGTAATGAGTGACTAAATTAGAAACAAAAGGAAATATATGAATACGCTAACCGTTGGCGATAAAGCGCCATTATTTACCCTAAATGACCAAGACAATAATCCAGTTACGCTCTCTGAGCTGCAAGGAAAGAAAGTACTGATCTACTTCTACCCACGCGCTTCAACGCCAGGTTGCACTATACAGGCACAAGGTCTACGAGATACAAAAGCTGAATTAGATGCACACAATGTTGTAGTTTTTGGTATTAGCCCTGACACGCCAAAGAAACTAACAAACTTCATTAATAAACAAGAGTTGAACTTCACCTTACTTGCTGATGAAGATCATGCTACTTGTGAAGCCTATAACGTTTGGCAATTGAAGAAGTTTATGGGTAAAGAGAATATGGGCGTGGTAAGAACAAGCTTTCTTATTGATGAGTCGGGTAATCTTGAGCATGTTTTTAATAAGTTCAAGACTAAGGACCACCACGAAGTGTTACTGGACTACCTGAACAATAAGTAATGTCGGTATTTCATATTGAAGGGGTTAATGATTGACTGCGTAAAATAATCATCGGGGTCATAACAAAATTAAATATTATCTTGACCTCGATATTATCAAGAAAACAGTCACGTTGATGTTCAATCAAGTTTAGAGTGAATGGCTCCTGCAAGCTCAAAGCTGCCTGTGGCATTTCACCTCTTAACGTTAACTAATGCCACATTGTTAACATAGATATAGTGAGTAACAGACCCTTATTCAATTAGCCAAAAGCTGACGTTAGCTTTTAAGTTATTAACGACAAGTCAGAGCCTATTGCTGACATTCCATTTTAAATATTTTGACATATTTAGAATAAAATATTTACTCGAAATTTTGCGTTCAATTACGTACCAAATCTAAAAAGCGGACATTAGCATTGACCTTGATTCGCATGAAATTAGAGTATTAAATCTAAGGCATATCGCCCCAGAGCACCACAGAAAGATTATTTTTACATTACCTAATGCTGTCCATGAAAATTAAAAGCAGAAGCCTTACCCCCACCACCAAGCCATTGAAAATAAACAGTTTCATGTGAAAGTCAACACTATGAACCGGCTAAGACACCCATCTAAACTATTATGTAAAAACCATTACGCTATACGTAAAAAATCTGCCGTGTTAAGAGCAGATTTTTAGTCGTGATACTTTTCAGGAACTCTCCTGACTTATCTTTTAACCTTTCCTTGGCGACACAATATTAAAAATGATACGTTAAACCCAAGGCAACATTATTTATATCATTCGCGGACAAGCTATAACGACTCGCTTTTACGCTGACTTCAACTTGCTCCGTAATAGCGTAAGCTAATTGTAGGTTATAAAAAATATCAACATCATCCTCATTTACCTTAATGACACTATCGTTGAGTTT
>JBLIEW010000065.1:0-25745 GCA_047633255.1 Colwellia sp. | reverse complement strand
ATATGCTCAGACAAGAAAAGACATGTAAAAAAGGGATAAAAGCAAAACGATTTAAAGCTGCTCTAGATAGCGACTATGCAGAAAAAGTAATGTCGACTGTTTTTTGAGCGTATATGTTCTTGCCCTGGCGGTAGTACTACCAGAAGAATTAACTATGAATGGCTTGAGTGGAAATAACGGTCTCACTTTCCTGTTCATTTATCTCAACGGGTTTGTTAACGAATAACCGCGCAGCAATTAACCAGCAAAATAATGCCAAACTCAATAACATGACTTCTACTACAATGACGTTATAGTGGCCAAGTTTCAACATAGCTATTATCCCTGTTGATACCAATAACCAATCTATCACGGGGGTTACGGCCAGAGCGACAGCGGTCATCTTTAAAAATATTTCCGCAAATTGTTTTTGTGATTTAATCGCAAGCGCCACGGCAATTGCGGTGAATAAGCAGCTAAAAAATAGATAAGCAATAAAATCACTGCGTCCTACATAATCAATTGGAATAATACGTGCACAAATAAAACCAACGGCTGCAGCAAATATAGTGCCGATAAAGCCGCCTGTTGTCATCGCGTATACTATTTGTAAGCCGGCAAGATTTTGTTTTTCAACACGTAAGTTCGATTTTTTTGTAATCCACATTAAATTACCAGTTAGAATAATATAGCAAGTCCCAATACCTAAGATGAAAAAAAGTATTCTGAGTGAGTAACCGGCGAAGTCACCAAAATGCAAACTTGATATTACCGCCAAGCCTCCTCTTAAATCGTTGTCATAATTATTCTTGGTGAGGTAAAGCTCTCGCCCTGAGGCAATATGATAACTTGCCTCTTTTCGTGTTGAGAACTGACTCTTATCTGAGCCCCTAAAGGTCACTGAAGCACTTTTATCACCAAAGTGGTCTATTGAAACACGATTAAAATCGACTTCACCAACACTACCTTTAGCTTTTGCTAATAAGGTATCTATCCCTGTAACGGGTATACGTACATTCGTTTCATCTAAATGAATATCAACCACGCCCGCCGATTCAAAAAATTTAGTTTGATCACCACCGTAAAGCGCTACCGCATAGGATATTTGATAAACAATCAGTAAGTTGAACACTAAGCCTGAGAAGGCATACATAATATGAAAGGGTAATCCCATTACGCCAATAAGTTTATGGGCATCAAGTAACTTATCTTTTTTACCGTCTTTTCTATATTGAAAAAATTTAGTCGCTATTTTACGCCAGTGAATGACCACACCACTGAGTAATGCCACGAAGAAAAATAAGGTTACAATGCCAACAAAATATAACCCTACTTCGGGAATATGTAAATCATAATGTAATTGGTATAAAAAATTTCCCCAAGTAAAGACATTACCATCACCAAGAATTTTACCCTCGGGTGAAATAATCAGGTGTTTGTTGGTGTACTCTTCTTCTGCGTTTGTTTCTTCAACGCTTGTGTCTTCAAAACTTTTTCCTTCAAAACTTTTCTCTTCAAAATAAAGACTCGCCAATGGCTGTTCTGCTGTTGGTAGAGACAGCGTAAAGCGACCATGGGTATTAATGTTATATTTTTTGCTTACTTGGCTAATAATGCTATCAATAGAAAAGTTATCGCCTTGTTCACTCGCCATGAAATGAGGGTCTCGCTCCCAAGCAATAATATCTTCACGGAATAGACTCAATGACCCAGCAAAAAAAATAATGAATAAAATGGTAGAAATAATAAGCCCTACCCAGGCATGCGCATTAGTTAACGCTTTTAATGAATCTCGATTCATATCAAATTACCTTATAGCCAATAAAACAGCATTGATTAACACTGAAGGGACTAACACTAAGCTGAGTTTTAACCACGCTTTTTTAGCGCTAACAAAAGAATAACTCCATACTTGTATGCCAGCCCAAAGGGGGAATGCTATTAACACACCAATGAGCAGCACAGTGTCTTCTTTGAGGGGTAATAATAAATTTAGGTTTATTACTATAGATATCGATAGTAATAAACCGACAATTAAACCGGCAAAAGTTCGTGACCACATTACAAGTCCCCTCCTATCACAGTAAAAGAGACTGAGAGTGCAAAAACTAATACGCTTGTCAGCCATAAGTACTGTTTTTTATAAGCACTAATTAGAGTCACTAAAGGTAGAAAACAACAGACTAATGAACCCCCCGTGATCAGTGCAGATACGGTTGGTAGGTGTCTAAAAAGTTGTAATAGCATTACCCACAGTAAGAGTATTGCGGTAATCCTGAACGAAAGTGCTGGAAGTGGCTTTTTTAGCAAGGTTTGCCGTTGGCTAGTGCCATAAAAAAAACAGCACGCTAACCAAGCGGGAATAAAACTTAAAAACATAACAAACTCACAATTAGATCTTAATGGTAACAATTAGCATTTGTGTTAATGATAAAATTATACTTAGGTTTAAGCAATAGCTCATTTACCCCCTACTAAGGATTACTTAAAAATAGTTAACTGATTAATATAGATTTTTATTAATCATAATTTTATTGTAAAAACTCTTTAGGTAAGTCCCCACTTGTCAGTATTTTTTGCCCTTTCCAATATTCGATGGTAAGCCAAACTTTATCTTCAGATCCTATTTTTTAGGGCTAATCGCATGCACTTCTTGTGCGCCTATTTAATTAAATACCGACAGCAATAACCAGTAATTATTACTTACTGCCATTTCAATCAATGCTTTGTACCTAACCCTTTATCGACTTGCTGAAATCTGCATCTTAAGGTGTGATGGGTATAGATAATAAAACACACTAAGGGTAAACATGAAACTTAAACGTACTTTTGCACTTTCTAGCTTGATATTGGCTATGGGTTTTCCAGCCTACGCGCGAGAAGCAGAAGCAAATGCGGAAAATAATAATGCTGACGTTGAAAAAATACTCATCGTTCAGTGTTTGATCAATAATTTTTTACAAACTAAAAATCCAGCTTCTGGCATGTTATTATAAGATAATTAATGTTTATCAAACTTTGGTTATAATGAAGCGTCACCAGTGACACCATTCTAATAGTCACAATGGTATTTATAGCGTAATATTTGCAAATCTACCTGTGATAAAAACATTCAGAAATATTGTCTAATTTAATGGTTTTAATAACGTCAGGCTACCTTTACAAACGTATGGACTATATTTATAAAAAAATCAAAATATCGCCCCTAATTCTGGTGTGCTTTTTATTCATTCATGTAGCAAATGCAAGTAACTTAACCGTTAATATTGATGAAAAATTACCTGAAGCAGTTGAAAGAAACATTTACTCCTATTTAGGTAAACTACCTGTAACCGAATTAGAAAGATCAGCCTTTGTCTATTCGGCCAAAGATAATACCAACAAGGCATTACAATCGTTAGGTTACTACCAAACTGACATCATAGTAACCGTTGAAAAAGATCCCTGGCAACTCAACCTAACGCTAAAATTACCTGAACCAACATTGATAAATAATATAGATGTGCAGATAACAGGAGAAGCAAAAGACGATCCTGCTTTTATTACTTTGATTAATAATAATGAGATTCAAACAGGCGATCAACTTCATCATGGTAAATATGAAACCCTAAAATCTAATTTACTGTCGTTAGCCCTTCAGCGAGGTTATTTTAACGGTGCCTTAATTGACAGTAGCATAACAATTAAAGCAGGTTATCATCATGCTGATATAAAAATCATCTATGATAGCGGCCCTAGATATCGATTTGGTGATGTAAATTTCAATGATTTTAATCTTGATCCGGACTTGTTATCAAGTTTAATTCCTTTCAAAAAAGGGATGTTTTATAACACTAATGACTTTCATCAATTACAACATCAGCTGCAATCTACACAATATTTTAGCAATGCTAATGTCGTCCATGCGAATAAAATTCAAGATCAAAAAAATAATAACTATACGATCCCCCTTGATGTTTCATTGACTCCGGCAAAAAGTCATCAAGTAGACCTTGGTATCGGCTTCGCTACTGATACTCAGTTTCGTCTTTCAGTAGGTTGGCGAACTCCACTAATTAATAAACATGGGCACTTTCAAGAAACAAAATTTAAATACTCTGCCTTAAATCCCACAGGAAATTTTATTTACAGTATTCCTTTAAGCCATCCGACTGAAGATATTTTGCAATTTAAAATGACTGTTGAGAATGATGATTATGCTGATTTAACAACAAAGTTTTATTCTGTTCAAGTGGGTCGAGTCGTCAGAAAAAACAATTGGAATAGACAAATTTATGCTCGGCTCCATCAGGAAGCGTGGCAATATGACCTTGATGCAACCAAACCTAACATTATCTGGTCTGAAGAAGATAATGTTCAATACCTTATCCCCGGTGTTACTTGGTCTAAAACAATTCGCTCTGGCTCAGCTTTAGATCCAAGTGCTGGTTTTCGTCAAACATACAATATTGAAGGGGCGCATTTAAAAGCAGGATCTGATAACAGCTTTTTTAGAATACATGGCCGATGGAATTACATTACCACGTTAAAAACAAACCATCGTTTAGTCACTCGTGCTGAATTAGGCGCTATTTATATTGATAGAGATGCAGAGTTAGCCCCTTCGTTACGATTTTATACTGGGGGAGACCAAAGTATCCGTGGGTTTTCTTATCAATCTATTGGCTCTACCATTCCGTCTTCATCAGATCCAAATATAGCGGTGCCTGTTAACGTTGGTGGTACACGTTTGATGGTGGCAAGTATTGAATATCAGTATTATCTTAACCGTAAATGGCGTCTTGCTTTATTTTCTGATGGTGGCAGCGTTGCCAACAAAGGTGAATTTAACCCCGTTTATTCCATTGGCTCAGGGTTACATTATCTGTCACCTGTCGGTCCAGTAAAATTTGATTTTGCTTATGGTATTGACGATGGTGATAAAAATTGGCGTATACATATTAATTTAGGCGCTGAATTATGATTTTACGTAAAGTTAGTTTAATTTTTTCCAAGTATCTTGCCATTTTACTTTGCCTGATCACCCTACTTCTTACTACCCCGTGGGGGTCACAACTCACCTTATTACTCGTCAATAATATCAGCGGTGTCACTTTTGACTATCATAGTGGCTCATTGGTTCGAGATATTAAACTACACTCTTTTCATTTACAGTTAGATACGCTTGATATAACCGTAAAAGAGTTAGCAACAGAGTTTGACTTCTCTTGTGTCTGGAAAAGAACACTCTGTATCAAATCAGCAAAAGCTGACTATTTCTCTTTACGTTATTCGGCTAATAACAAAGGCAAAGCTCAAATTTCAGCAATAGAGAAGGCAACAGAAGAAAGATCAAACTATCAACTATTTACGATGCCATTTTCTATCAAAGCTGATTCAATTGAGCTAAAAGAATCTTATCTCGTTATTAATAACAATGAGATATCAATTGACCAATTGATGACTCAGCTATCGGTTAACAGAAGTGAATTTAACTTCTTACAACCCACAGTAAAGCAACTAACCTTGACCCGTGTAAAAAACGAGTCTAAAACGCCAATAGCAAATAAGCAGTCAACCCCTTCAATAAATGAAATTGTTGCCCAATTACCTGAATTGCATCTACCGATCTCACTAAATATTGAACAACTGCGTGTTGATCAGATTGTTATAGCGACAAAAAATGATCTGATCAATAACTGCCAGTTAGATTGTCAGCAATGGCGATCATCAAACAATCAATTAAGCGGCACTTGGATTGGTACTGATATTAGTATTAGTCAATTTCAAACCACAACACCCACTTTTTCTATTAGCCAATTTACCGCTGAGGGAACATTGATACCGCCTTACACTGTAAATAGCCACTTAGTTAGCCAACTTAACGATATAACTTGGTGGTCACAAGTGGCCAATACCAGCCAGAAAATAGCGCTGCAAGGATCACTCGAAGCCCTAACCTTTAGTGTCATTAGCAAAGGAGATTTAGCTCTTGAAAGCCAAGGACAAATTAACTTAGTTCATGCAGACATGCCGTTTAACATCACTATCAACGCTGAAAAAATTCCAACGCCCTACGCTTTATCTCGATATGGCGCCTATTCATCCTTGCTTTTAAACCTTTCAGGCGATTTGAAACAACAAACCCTTGAATTAACAAGTCAGGTTAAAGGGTATGGCTATAATAATGCGCAAGTAGACATTATGGCGACTCACCAACAAAAGAACCTCAGTATTAATAAGTTACAATTTATTGATACTGATTCAGCCAGCCAATTAGACTTGCACGGAGATATAACTCTACTACCCTCCGACATTACCTGGCAGTTATTTGTTCAGTCTACAGGATTTTCTTTACCTAAAATAAATATGCATAGTTTGGCTGAGTTAGGAAAAAACAAACAACAAGTAGATCTTTTATTAACAAATCTGCCTGATTCAGTTACGGGTAGATTACAGGGCAACATCGCGACTACGGGGTCATGGTCAGATAAAAAATGGTCAATAGCACTTAGTGATACCAATATCTCAGGAAAAGTAAATAACATAGACTTAATTATTAAGGCTGATATCGGCATAAACCAGTCTGGCCATCAGCAAGAAGGTAAGCTGTTTATCGACTTCAATAATAGTAAGTTAACACTGCAAGCAGCAAACGGTACTTTTTGGGATATCAACGGCAAATTAACTGTAGGTAATATTAAGCACTGGTACGAGGGTGTAAACGGCGCCGTTACTACTGACTTTTCAGTTACTGGAGACATCAACAACCCTAAAATCAACCTAAACAGTCAATTTACTGAGCTCAATTGGCAGCATTTATATAGTAACTTATTAGAAATTAAAGCTATCTATCAACCACTTAGTGATCACAAAACTCAATTTACTTTACATAATGACCATTTAACATGGGTGAAAGAAGATAAAAATTTTAGTGTTGAAAATTTAATTTTTACGGTGAATGGTAATGCTAATCAGCACCAAATAAAAGCCAATTGGTTAGGTGATTCTACCGGACAACTTACCTTAACAGGTCATTGGAATGACGTGTTTACGCAGTGGAAAAGTTCGATTGAGAAAAGTCGCTTTACCTATCTAACAGCGGCACTACAAAATGATAGCGTCTTTGATTTTAATCTTGATTTAACTAAACAAGAAGGCGTGATCGAGCGTCACTGTTGGCAAGGAAAAGGATTAAATATTTGTCTTCCTCAACAAGCTGTTATTGGCCAGTCTGGTGATATTTCGGTTAATTTAAACATCGACCTATCTGCCATTGAGGAATTACTTTTCAAAAAAGAGGTTGAGTTAATTAGTCAGGTTGAAGGCGATATCAAGGTAAAATGGTCAACACAACAACCTATCAAAGCAAATGCGAGTTTTGCCTTATCATCCGGTTATTTAAAAATCAGCGATGATTTCAGTGATCACCAACTATCGCAATGGTCACAAGGGCTGTTTACTTTTACTATTGACGAGCAGCAATGGACTAACAAATTACAGTTAAGCGGCATCAAAAATACTCCCTTACTGAATATAATATCAACCGTTAGCTTAGTTGATGATTATCCTGTTAAGGCGAAAATAGTGCTTAATCAATTCAATTTAGAGCCTTTTCAAGCTGTTTTAACTGACGTGGTTAATTTAGAAGGTGAACTAACAGCCGATATTTTGATTGATGGTACACTTAGCGCCCCCTCTTTCAATGGCGACATTACACTAGAGAAAGGCAAGTTGCAGTTGAGACAAAATGCGAATACCGTTGATAATATTTCAACAACACTCACCATTAAAAATAATGAAGCAACACTGGATGGAAATTTTTTCATCGAAGATAAAGCCGCTAATTTACAGGGTAATATCTCATGGCAAGATAGCGTAACCATGAATATTAATTTGACTGCCGATGATCTACCTTTAGTTTTTCCTCCGGAATTAACGATGAGAGTTTCACCAAATTTAAACTTTTCTCTGTTAGAAAAATCGTTAACCATTAGTGGCAATATTGACGTATTAAAGGGGCGTTATACTATTGAAAAACTACCTGAGAGCACTGTTTCACTAAGTGATGATGTTATTATTGTTGATCAATATGGCCAGACTGTGATGAGAAAATCTTCCGGTTTTGACATTAAAACTAATATTAGCGTTAATATTGATAAAGCCTTTAAAGTTGAAGGCCAAGGATTACAAAGTCACTTGTTTGGTCAATTGCAAATCACCCAAAAAGAAAAACATCCTTTTCAGTTGTTTGGCCAGATCCAATCAACTGATGGAACTTTTGAAGCTTATGGACAAAAGCTGAAAATTGAAAAAGGAGAGCTTACCTTTAACGGTCCTATTGATAACCCTTACTTTAATCTGCGCGCCAGTAGATATATTAAAGCTGAAGATATTGAGGTGGGTATTGAGATCACCGGTTTAGCCGATGCATTAGATATGCAACTTTTCTCATCACCTAGCATGGAAATGCCAGCTATGTTGTCTTACTTAGTGCGAGGCCGAGGCTTAGATGCCGGTACTGGTAATAGTAGTGCAGCGGCAAGTCTATTAGTCGGCTTTGGAATAACCAACAGCATTGGCTTATTTGAGCAAATTGAAAAAATACCACTCATCAGTAATATAGCGGTTGATACTGAAGGGGATGGCGATAATACCCAAGCGACTGTTAGTGGGTATGTTGGCAATAGAGTTTATTTAAAATACGGTATTGGCGTTTATGAACCTATTAATGAACTCACCGTGAGAATGTTCCTATTTAATCGATTTTGGCTAGAAATTGTAAGTGGTATTGAACAATCCTCAGATCTGTATTACTCCTTTGAGATTGATTAGTCTATTTAAACGCTTTGAACTTTGTCTAATTAATAGACTAAGTCATAACCCAAGTCATCGTCCAAGTAACGGTAAATACAGAGCGTTTTTACAAACACAACGCTGGTGAAAAACTAAACTGATCTTAATTTCCCAATTAAACGTAAGTATATTTTGAAAACCATACTGTGTTCCAAAATGTTTCAAAAACAAAACAGAATTTACTTTAAAGGAAAATATCATGTTAAAAAAATTAATTACGACATTATCATTTGTGGTTGCTAGCCTTGCTTTTGTACCCTTGTCTCATGCTGAGCATCACGGTATGAAAAAAGATATTATAGATATAGCTGCTGCAAATGGTTCTTTTAATACGCTTGTTGCAGCAATTAAAGCCGCTGGACTTGTTGATACGCTCAAAGGTGATGGCCCTTTTACAGTATTCGCACCAACAGATGATGCGTTTGCTAAGTTACCTGCAGGTACGGTTGCAATGCTATTGAAACCAGAAAACAAAGATAAACTTGTCGACATATTAACTTACCACGTAGTTTCGGGCAAAGTTATGTCAACAGACGTTGTGAAAGTAGATAGTGCAGCTACTATTCAAGGCGATATGTTAATGGTTAAAGTAAATTATGGTAATGTTATGATAAACAATGCAAAAGTTATCATGGCTGACGTAAAGGCGAGTAATGGTGTGATACACGTTATTGATACTGTGCTAATGCCTAAGTAAGCTATTTTTAGTCAAGGTCTCGATTATAGCCCCCATCATTTATAGCGCCTATATCGAGACTTTATTGTTATTACTATTATAAATGAGATAATTTTATCCCGATTAGTCACACTAATTGTAGGGCTTTGATTGAAAAGAAAATAATACAACGGATTTGGTTTTGTCTAACTAAAACAAACTATATACTAGCGCTCTAGGTATTAAATAAAACAATGAATTTTTAGGAACTAACAAAATGTACATGATAGTTAAGCACACCCATCTCACCCTAATTGCGCTGACATTTATTTTTTTCATTATTAACTTTGTGTTAACGATGAAAGGATCTGACAAGGTCAATAATAAACTGCTCAAAATTGGGCCACATATTTTATATACCCTTTTTGTTTGTACCTTTATTTACCTGGTTGCCGTTAATCCACTTAATTTGTACCCATTCTTGAATGGTTGGGCATCATCTAAATTAGGTGGTTTTGTACTTTATGTACTGTCTATAACACTTGCGCTTAAGTGGGCAAAATCAACGTTATGGCGTATTGTCGGCTTAATCAGTGCCGTATTTTGGTTAGTGATGAGTGCTCGACTTGGCTTTGCTGATCATCTTAAATCAAAAGGTATGAGCGAAGACGTTAATGCTTATATTGACTTAGGCCAGTCTATGCTAGCTGCAATCTGCTAATTTATTTTAATAGAGTACGACTTTGTGTAACAAAGAAGTACTTTCCTTGACGTATTCTTGATAGCTTATTTCACGATGATATAAAATGGCTGGATAAGTAGAATTATCCGGCCATCTCTATGAGTAAAAAACCAGATTGTACTAGTGCAATGCAAAACTTAATTACTGCAGTAAGGAACGACTTTCCTTTTAACGTTCCAGAATCAAATATTTGTGGTATCTCCTGTATTGGTTGCCCTAAAAAGCTGTTGGAGATTGTTGATACTGAACTTTGTGACTGGGAAGCAAAACTGAGTAATCACGTTGTACCCACATTTGGAGAAATATCTAAATTGGGTAAACTTTGTAAAAATGTAAGGCGTGGTTTAAAGCGAAATGGTCTAGTCACATAAGAAACGTGCTGAAGATTTAGCAACACATTCCCTTGGCGTTAAAGAACAAAGCATTACTTAACAAAAAGATAGCTGCACCGGTTGACTTATACTTTTAAGTCGATTTTTCATATTAAGCTCTCAAGCCTTTATTAATCATTAATCAGCCAAAGAGGTATAAGCTCATTTTTATTAACAACTAAATCAGCTAAGGTATGCTGATCCATGACACTAAGAAAAGCGTCCATCGCTTTAGATAATGCCTTTTTCAATTCACAACACGATATAAGTTGGCAGGACAATGACATACAATCCACGCCATCAAGATGATTTTCCAAATTTCTGATCACATCACCTATATTAATTTTATCTTGTGCCATTGCAAGGCAAATACCACCATTTTTTCCTCTGATGGCAGTTACATAACCATGCTTCTTTAATTGGCCTGCCACTTTAACCATATGATTTTGTGATATTTTATATACTTTGGAAACTTCAGCAACACTGCTAAGTTGTCCCGGAGGTAAGTTAGCAAGGTACATCAGTGTACGTAAGCCGATATCCGTAAAAGTTGTGAGTCTCATTATTAATGCCCTTATTGGGTTTTAAATGCCGCCAGTTGATTAACAATATTATCAGATACTTCATTAAGGCGTGTACCTTGATTTTGAAGTGCGTTGCAATCTTCTGCATTTGAGCTAGATAATATTTTTAATGTTTGTATTTCCTCATAAACCTTCACAATGAGCTGGTGAATATAACCAATATCAACATTATCAGCCGCTTGCCCTCTACTCTTATCTTGTCCAATTAAGTTCAATATACTGTCAATATTTTCACAAGCATTATTGATTTCAGCTTGACTGGTTTTAGAATGTGATGAAAGGTTAGTCAGATTTTTAGATTGCAGTTCTATCTGTTCGCCAGCTAGACTAACTGCCATTGAAATATCCGCGATAATTTGGTTTATTTGAACTAAGCTATTTTGGGTTGACATGGCGAGCTGCCTAACTTCATCAGCGACAACGGCAAAACCTCTTCCATGTTCACCTGCCCTAGCCGCTTCTATAGCGGCATTTAAAGCCAGTAGATTTGTTTGATCTGCTAGTTTATTAATCACAGAAACAACACTACCTATGGAACTTGCTTGTTGTGACAGGGAATCAAACTTACAGCTAAGGTTTTTACTGCTGCTAACATATGATTCTATCATATCAGCCATATTGATCATGGCATCGTTTGATTGCTGTAAACCTTGTCTGGTTTTACTCACTTGTAGTTGAGTTTGTTCTGCTTTAGTTTGTAATGCTAAGGAGTGCTCATCTAATATCTCAAACTGCGAGGTAATATTATCAACACATTGATCCTGAGTTTGAATACGTTGAGCAATATCCTTTGTTTTTGAAGTGAGTGTAGTCGCAACTTCATCCGATACAATAGCTTGTTTTTGAATATCAATTAATGCACCTTTAACATTGAGTCTAAAAGAATTAATAACACTCAATACTTTAGTCATTTCACTGTTGTAATTACTGTTTACCAGACACTCCCTCGACAAATCTTTTTGTTCAAAAGAACGTAGATAATCCGTAATTTCATTAAGCGCATCAACGCCCCAAAACTTTTCATCTAGATCGTGAATAATGAGCAGAACAACGATAAAATATTGTAGGATCTGAGAATAAAACTGTTCAGTAAAAAACAGTGCATTAAATAGTAGTGATATTGCGCCTAACCAATGAATAAGTCTCATTCTGAGAAAGAGTGACTGCATAATTAACTCCGTTACAAGCCAGTTTTAATAGGAAGTGGTAAGAATTTTTTAGGGATGGCATACAAGAAACCTTGTATTAAATCAACACCAGCCCAGCGAACAAAATCAGATTGTATTTGTGTTTCAACACCTTCAGAAACGATCATACAGCCGCTTGATGAACATAAATTAACGATGTCACGATAAAAACTAGCAGCCCAAATATCATTAGGAATACGATCTAGAAGTTTAATATCGAGTTTAATAATGTCAAATTGTGTTTCGCTTAAACGTAATAAATTTGAATACCCTGAGCCAAAGTCATCCATGGCAATAACAAAACCTTTACTTTTTAGAAAGGAAACCCGTTCAACGACAACATTGCTTTTGATGTCATTCTCACAAATTTCTAATACAAAAGACTGCCTTTCCCTAACAGTTAATGGATAAAGAGCATTGATACAGAATTTTTCAAATAGATTTTGATCAGCAAGTAATGGGCCTGCTATATTTATCCAAGTAGTAATATGCTCGCTCTGCTGACACAACTGCGCAGCATCCTTGATTTGCTGGCATGTCATTTTCAATAATAACTGATTATCACGGTACAAAAACGGTATAAGATCTTGCATTGGAATAGCAAGATCTGTTTCTAAAAAGTAACCTCTACAAAGTACCTCACGTCCATAGACTGTGTCTAAAGATGCCGTCAACAAGTCTTGCGTATACCAACTTAAATAGGCTTTATTGCCTAGGTAACTAAACTTCACTGTCGGCTCCTTTTTGTGCTGTCATTTGTGAATAAATAGTATCTTCATCATTTAATTTTTTTTTAATTTCATCAAGAAAATTAATAATACGCTCACTCTGTGTAACAGTGATGTAACAGTTGCCGAATTCTAATTTGAGTGAATGAATATAATTAATCGTCGCTTGACAGGTTGTAAATAAAACATCAAAACTCAGATTAAGATAGTTTTTTTGCTTTGTTGAGACTTTACTAAGAATTAAAATAGGTGTTAAAAAGTTAGCTTCAAGCTCAAGATGGGTGAGTACCGCTTTTGTCAGTTTTTTTAGCCTCACATCCAGTTGAATTAAACTACATATATTATTCCCCAAGAGTTCGTTGATTGATTCTATTTCGAAATATAGCTCGCTATGTTGGGCAATTAACGTTTCTGGCCATTTAGAAGAGAACCAATTAGCCGACTCTGATTGTGTTAAATAAGAGTAAACATCTGGTTTATTAATATTTTGCACAGGAATTATGATATTTGACACTTTAGGCGCCCTCGACAGTCAATATTTTTCATAAGATGTATTTTAAATGCATATTACATAAGTGGTATTTGAAATGCAACTTATATAATGACAGATTGCTAGTTAATAAATATAGATTAGTGGCTACTTGAATGATTTACTGATGATTTCAAAAGGAAATTATATAATATTTACAGAAAAAGATAGTCGTCTTTAACACTATGAAAAAGACTCTTTAATGAAAGGTTGTAGAGTGGAAACGTTCAGGTATTGTGGGATTTAATGCCCGACACTAACGCCCTACTCTACAAATAATTGTGATTTATTTTTTCGCGCCTAATTTTATTGCTAACTGAGCACGTTGCGCTGTGTCGTCAAAACCAGACCATCCCTGTAAATGTTGTTCTAACAATGCTTCCATCATATCTATATGACTTGATTCAGCATTAAGTGCTGGGATGTATTCATAACGTTCGCCACCGGCTTCCATAAAATAATCACGATTTTCAATGCCAATTTCTTCAATCGTTTCTAAGCAATCTGCCGAAAACCCAGGACAAACCAATTGTACTGATTTTACGCCTTGTTTAGGCAGTGCCATGAGGGTTTTATCGGTATAAGGTTGTAACCATTCTTCGCGACCAAAACGTGATTGAAAGCTAACCAGATATTCCTCTTCATTTAAGCCTAGGTTTTCGGCTAACAATCGAGAGGTTTTATAGCATTCACAATGATATGGGTCACCATTAAGCAAATAGCGCTTTGGAATACCATGATAAGTAAAAATTAATTTATCTGCACGTCCATTGACTTCCCAGTGTTGACGAATTTTGTCTGCGACTGCTTGAATATAATTTGGATAATCATGGTAGTGATTAATAAAGCGTAATTCAGGTATTAGACGTTTTTTAGCCAAACTGGCTGCAACGGCATCAAAAGTAGACGCCGTTGTCGAAGCACAATACTGCGGATAAAGCGGTAAAACTAAGAGCTTGCGCACCCCTTGTTCGAGCATTTTATCGATCACTGAATCAACAGAAGGTGAGCCGTAACGCATGGCAAATTCAACCACGATGTTTTCACCGTGTTTTTGTTTTAGCTTTTCGCGCAGGGCGTCAGCTTGATCTTGAGTATGAAACAACAGAGGCGAACCACGCTCTGTCCAAACAGTACTATAAGCTTTAGCAGAGCGTTTAGGCCGAATATTTAAAATGACAAAGTTGAGGATCATCCACCATAATAAACGTGGAATCTCAACAACTCGAGGATCTGATAAAAACTCTCGTAGATACCTTTTTAAATCAGCTTTTTTGGGTGCGTCTGGGGTACCTAGATTGGTGATTAAAATACCAATCTTATCATGTTGCTTATGGGAAAAATTGGGGTTGCCTTGGTATTTCATTTATAAACTCTACATCATTTCAAAACACTTGATGGTGTAGTTTACGCAGTATAGCTAGAATAAACACCATTTTTATCTATAAAACAGGTGTAATTTAATGTACACAAATCAATATCCCTGATTGCGGGTTATAATAGTTAAATTAATACCACCGCTGACAAATTCAGTATGCCATTATGGGTAGAAAATAAGCTAAAAACATAAATTTACACTGCTTTAGTTCCGCATTTTAAATGGCAGGAAATTGCGCCATAATCATACCGTAATCCATCATCCATAATCATAGTCGTTGAATAACATTCATACCGACTTCAATACTATTATTTGGGTGCATTATAATTTGTTCGTCCACAATTAAACCCTGTGTTATTTCAGCAACAAAATTATTACGCCTTCCTACTAAAACCGCCTGTAAAAAAACTTCTCCATCAATTACCTTTAATACAGACCACTCACCATTTTGACGAAATAGCGCAGATAAAGGAATTTTATTAACCCCTTTAATCTCTTCAATAACGATTTGGGCTTCTACTCTAAAAGCATCTCCTAAAGTTTTCCATTTCTCATAAGGCGCTGTTATAGATAAAATCACATTGACCCTTTGCTCTTCTACGCCAAGTGCTGAAATTTTAGTAAAGCCTGAGGGCTCTATAACCTTCACTATTGCGGCAAGGTCTTCAATGCCACCCCAACGTTTAATAAACGCTTTATCACCCGTTTTCACCTTAACAGCATTGGTTGATAGCATTTCAATATTCACTTCTAAATCTTTTGGATCACCTATTTCAACTAACGCTGTGCCAGCAGGTATAATGCGTTCACTCTTGTGTAATATCCGTAACACGTAACCATTAACGGGGGAATATATGCAGATTTGGCACGCTTCACTTGCCTCATCGCCAGTAGACTCAGGTTGCAACAACTCTGCTTGTGCTGCTTTTAATCGAGACGCCATTAAGGCTCTGTTTGCTATAGATGTGTCCTTTTCAGCTTTTTGCATCGTTAGTTGAGTTTCGGCACGTTCAAGTGCAGCCGTTGATATCATATTACTGTTAAATAACTCTTGTGCGCGTTTATATTCAGATTGATCAAATGTTAGTTGTGCTTGGGCTTGTCTCACTCTTGAGCTTGCTAATTCAAGCGCTGATTCTGCGCCATTGATATTTGCTTTTGCTTGAATTTGTGATCGCTTATCTAAAAAAACAGGGTTGGCTGGGTACATGTTGGCAATAATAGTTTTACCCGCAGTAACACTATCGCCCGCATTGCTTTCGATACGAGTAACTCTCCCTTCCATTGGTGTGTAAATAGTATAAATATCATGAATGCGGGTTTTACCTTCCCCCTCAACTGAGACCGTTAAATCCCCTTTTTCGACAGAAATAAGATCAACTTTTACCTTCTCAGGAATAAAAGCAAAAACTAATAAGGCAATTGCAATAAAGACTAAGGCTATTTTAATTAGCCGTTTTACCCATTCATATGGTTTTTTATTTTTTAACACTATTCAACTCCTTTTTGGGCACTAACAAGATCGATGCTATCCACTTGTCGCCAAACCAAATAAAATGAAACAACGGCACTCAGTAAAACAATAAGTACTGCATAGCCATAGGTACTATTTTTTAAATAAACAGGCAGGCGAAATAACTCGCTATCCATCGATTCAGTCATCCCCACAGACATGCTGTACCCTAAAAATAGGCCTATCGGTAGTGAAAGTAAGGTTATTAAACCCAATTCACCAAATAATATATAAGCGACTTCTGCACGAGTAAGTCCCAAAACACGTAAGCTAGCAAGTTCTCGGCTACGTTCAGACAGTGTAATTCTAGCAGTATTGTAAATAATACCGAAACTGATAAAACTGGCAAAAATCACATTAATCCCGACCATTTTCAATAAATTTTCCGCCATAATATCCTCAAATATTTGTCGTAACACTGAGGTGATATTTAAACCAATAATAGCGGGAATTTCTTTAATCTTTTTATAAAGCTGTGCACTATGATTTTGATCAACTAATAACGAGGCTCCAGTAATTTTAGGCGACGAATCTAGCATTGTATTTAGTTGGTCACTATCCATAAAAGCGCCTAAACCAATGAACTCCTGCGTAATAGCAGTAACAGCAATGGTTAACGTTTGACGCTTTTCTTCAAGTATTTCAACTTCTACTGTGTCGCCTACTTTTAGTTGTAGTATATCGGCAAGTGTTTTATTTAGAACTAAGCCTTCTTTTGGCATATTGACAGGATCTAAATTTTCGTCAATAACTCGCCTTAATATAGGTTTGTTAATTAATCCCGTAATAGAGCCCCGTTTCTTAAAATGCTTATGTTTAAAATAAACCGGTACATTTCTAAGCGGTTCAACCATTAATACACCGGGTATCACCTTAATTTCCTCCAACGCGATTGCCGATTTTGCCTCAACAAACCCTATGTTGACATCTTCTCGCTGTGTTATCCCGTATTGCACAGCCATTAAATATTCCATGGAATCTTCCATGAAAAAACTAAAGACTAAAATAGAAAGCGCAAAAGCAATGCCAATGGACGACATCAGTGATCTAATGGGACGTCGTTCTATTTGCCGTAAAATAATTCTAGTAGTAAATGATAAGTACTGATGAACACCAATACGTTCAAGTAGCGTGACTTTAAATGCTGCAGGACTTTCAGGGCGCATAGCCTCAGCAGGAGGAAGTTTTGCCACATTGTTAATCGCAAACAAAGTACCTAAAACAGCAGCCAACGTGCATGAAAACACAGCTAAAATCATAATTTCTAATGAGAAGCTGTATTTCAGTATCGGAAAATGAAAGAACTCGGTGTACATTTTTGTCATACCTGAACCCATCCAAGACCCCAATGACAAACCTATAATAGCGCCTAAAACGGTTATCACTAAAACCATTTTCAAATAATGTAAAGAGAGCTCTGTATTGGTGTAACCTACGGCTTTAAGCATACCAATTTGTTCACGCTGAGTAGCCACTTGTCTAGACATAACCACATTAATTAAAAAGGCTGCCACACTTAAAAAAATAACTGGGGCAAGTGATCCCATACTCTTAAGTTGTTTTAATTCATTGCTAACAAAAAAATTAGATAGCTGATCTTTACGAGCAAAGGATATCAAACCGCCATAAGGTTTTAGGATACCATCAACTCGCGACAAGACATCTTCAATGGCAATATTCCTTTGTGTTTTAATCGAGATATCGTTAAAAGCACCTTTCATGTTTACGGCGGCTTCAAGGGAACGACGACTCATCCAAAACACCCCAAAACGCTTACTATCAGGCATTACTGCGCCAGGCGCTATGCTGTAAACATATTCAGGAGACAATACCACACCCACAATATTGAGTGTTCGCCGGTAGCCGTTCATTATGACGGTTAAGCTATCACCCAAACTTAAGTTATGGGCTTTAACAAAACTTTCATCCGCTAAAATAGCATTTTCTTCATTTGGGAAAAGCATTCGCCCTTTACGTAAATAAAGTTTATTGAGTAAAGCGGGAGAGCTATCAGGTAACGAAATAATTTTGCCTGTCGCTGGCTCCAACATAGAGTCCATTTGCAAAGTCACACCAAAAACAACACGGCTTTGTACTATTGAAACGCCCGGTATTTCACTTATTCTGTCCTTTACCGCCTCAGGAGCTCTTTTTAATGAGGCAAATACATCAGCAAATTGATACCGTTCATAATAGGTATCTCGTGTTAACTTTAAACTATCAAGCACACCAAACATCAGAATAAAAATTGCGATACCTGCAGCCATGACTAAAGTGATTGCAGCGACCTGCCCTTTAATAGCCCAGAGATCACGAACTAATTTTTGATTTAACGCGCTAAGCACCATTGCCATTACCAATCAATCTGCTGTGGGCTTTTTCGTGTCTCATTTATGTGTACATGATGAATCATACCGTCAGCAAAATGAATGACGCGGTGAGCGAGTGCAGCAATAGCAGCGTTATGAGTAATAATAATGGTGGTTGTACCAAATGTATTATTGACCTGCATTAACGCATCAAGCACAACAATGCCGGTTTCACTATCAAGCGCTCCGGTAGGCTCATCACACAAAAGAACCTCTGGCCGTTTAGCTAAAGCACGAGCTATGGCAACACGCTGTTGCTCACCACCTGACATTTGTGAAGGGAAATGATTTGCTCTATCCTGAAGACCTACTATTGCTAACGCTTCTAAAGGGTCCATTGGCTCTGGAGATATTTCGGTAACTAAAGCAACATTTTCAAGTGCGGTTAAGCTTGGCACTAAGTTATAGGCTTGAAATACGAACCCTACATGTTCTCTGCGGTAATAGGTTAATTCGCGATTGTTAAAATTGGCTAAGTCTTTCCCTTTGAAAAACACCTTGCCTGATGTTGGTTGATCTAAACCACCCAAAATATTTAAAAAAGTCGATTTTCCACTGCCTGAAGGACCAAGCATAACCACTAACTCACCGCTGGGAATATCAGTGGTAACGCCCTTAAGAGCATGAATTTCAGTTTCACCTGTAATATAAGACTTCTTTAATTTTTCAGTATTAAATAAACTCGTCATTGGCGTCCTATCCCTAGAATAAAATGCATAAATTGGTATTACTTATATTATACCCGCTCTACTTGAAGAGGCATGATCCAGCAAGAATTAGAAACACCTTTAGGCAAGGCATCGACTCAATAGAATGGTTATTCTCCTATCAAAATCAATAAAGTAGCATAAAGTGTTTTTCAACCAAGTCAAACCGATAATGATTAATAGACATCAATAATCCAATCTAGATCAAATCAACGTTCTGTTATGTCATAATCGAAAAGTGTGTCAACAAGCTACCCACAAATAAAATAGTGTTCGCTAAGCCGTTTACCCAAAAGAACAACAACTAAATCCCTTTATCTAAGTCCAGTCATTACAAAGCGTTATCAATATGATGATAAATGATAATTTTATATCCACATAACTTCACTGTATATTCTCTTTATCGAAAATAATTAATCATCAAAACGCATAACTCAGCTACTTCTTACCAGTGCAGTGATGGGTTTAAGGGCAATATATGAAATTTTTACATACCATGTTAAGAGTCTCCAACCTTGAGAAATCAATTGATTTTATTACCGACCCTGACGGTTACCAAATTGAACTTATTCAAGTTAGCTAATTGAATACCAAACAGATTAAAAGGAATACAAGATGAACAATGCACTATTTCAAACCATAAAACTCGGTAAGCTTTCTTTAAAAAACCGTATTGTTATGCCACCAATGACTCGCTCTCGCGCAAGCCAACCAGGCAATATCGCCAATCAAATGATGGCTGATTATTATGCTCAGCGCGCGTCAGCTGGTCTCATTGTAACGGAAGGGACTCAAATTTCAGTAATGGGTCAGGGTTATGCTTGGACACCGGGTATTTATACCCCAGAACAAATTGTAGGGTGGAAAAAAGTAACCGATGCAGTGCATGCAAAAGACGGTGTTATTTTCGCCCAGCTTTGGCATGTTGGCCGAGTGTCTCACCCTGAAAATATCGGTGGTGCACAACCTATTTCTTCTTCTGCATTAAAAGCAGAAAACGTTAAGGTTTTCATTGATAGCTGCACTGGTGAACCTGGTTTTGTTGATGTAGTAGAGCCGCGCGAAATGACCAAGTACGACATTCAAGAAGTGATTGGTGAATATCGCCAAGCCGCATTAAATGCCATTGATGCAGGTTTTGATGGTATTGAATTGCACGCAGCAAACGGTTACTTAATTAACCAGTTTATTGATTCTGAGGCGAATAATCGTAGCGATGAATATGGCGGTTCTATCGAAAACCGTTTACGCTTTCTTAGCGAAGTAGTTGCCGCTATGGTAGACGTTATTGGTGCTGATCGTGTTGGTGTTCGTCTTGCGCCATTCACATCGTTAAATGGCACAGTAGATGCGACACCGGTAGAAACATATACTGCAGCGGTAGCACTACTAAACACACACAATGTGGTCTACATCCATATCGCTGAAGTTGATTGGGATGATGCACCCGAAACGCCAAAAGCGTTCAAAACTGCGGTTCGTGAAGCCTACCAAGGTGTGCTCATTTATGCAGGTCGTTACGATCATGAAAAAGGTACGCAGGCAATTTCAGACGGTGTGACCGATATGGTTGGTTTTGGTCGTCCTTTTGTTGCCAACCCAGATTTACCAAATCGAATTAAGAATGGCTACCCCTTAGCGACACATAACCCCGAAACATTGTTTGGTGGTGCCGAGCAAGGATTAACAGATTACCCAGAGTACAGCCAAACCTAATTTATTGCTAGAAAACTGCCTCAGTAATGATTTAACACTTCATCCCACGCTAGCTAAGCATTCTTCTTAACTAGCGTGGGGTTAGTGATTTTGATAATCAATATATTTAATAATCAATATATTTAATAATCAATATTTAGGTGGCGCTTCCTCATATTGTGGGATCCCTTCAGCAATAACTTCCCAAGATGCTTTTGAACCAACATAAATATGTTTACCCAGTTTAATATCCGGATTTCCATTTACACAGCCAAGAGTAACCCCGTGTACTACTCCCTTGTAAATCCCACTCAGAGTCGAGCCGCATTGACTACAAAATTGAAGACCAAAACCATGCTCACCTACATACGAAGTTAATAGACTCTCTCCCGAGACCCAACGAAACTCTGTAGATTCGACAATGGCGTAAGCCGATGCTTGAGAATTAAAGGCTTTACGACAACGAGAACAATGGCATGATCTAGCATCATGGAGTTTGCCATCAATACTGTATTTAACTTCTCCACAGAAACACTCACCTGTAATACTCAAATCGTTCCCCTATGCTATGGTAGATGTAGATATCCTTTAATCTCGACCAAGAGAAAGAAGAAAACTCTATGCGAGACTGTAAGAGTTTGTCTCATACACGATAGCATTGTAAATACCATCCTGTATTTATACCCGAGAAAAGACGTGAACTACCCCGCGACTAAAGATCACGGGGCTTCTGCAAGCCTAAATTAGGCTGCTTCTTTTTTCTCAGTTCCCACACCAAACTCTGATTGCTCAAAGACTTTCGTTTTAGAAGGTGATTTCTGCTGAAATTTGGGCAACGCCCTAGCTAATATCCCATTAGCTATTAAATCTTTTTCGCCTGTATTTGCTATTGATTTAGCTGCTGCCAAATCTCTACACTGAACTGTACCGCAGCTTTCACAGGTAAATTCTCGCACACTTAAATTGAATTTATGCTCATGCTGACATTCATGACAAATGCCTGAAGATTTCACAAACCGCCCAATTTCATGATACTTCGCGCCATTTAGTTCGGCCTTGTATTTAGTTAATTCGGTTATGAGACCCATCACATTGTCATTAACCATCTGGCCGTTAAACTGCTGCATTCCTTTCACGTTTAAATCCTCAAACACTATAATGTCACTGGTCTTGGCTATCGAGCATGATAATAAGTGAGCGAACGCTAAGCGTTGGCGAGAGATTTTTCCGTGAAGCTTATTTAAGCGTGCTTTTGATTTTTGCCAGCGATTTGAGCCTTTCTTTCTGCGACTCAACTGGACTTGGATTTGCTTTAATTTTATAGATGAACGCTTTAAAAACTTCGGGTTTTTTGCGTACCGACCATCAGAGCCAACAACGGTGTGTTGACTGTTGATGTCATAGCCCAAAAGCGTTGATAGCACTTGCTTTGCACTCTTACACTCGACTTCTTGAGTCAGTGAAATATACCATTTACCGTGTTTTAATTGAACGGTAGCAGTCTTGATTTTACTGGCTAATTTTCGATGCAGAGCAATAGGCACTTTGCCGATTTTTGGGAGACTAATAGCACCTTTTTCAATTCGGATAAAATTGGAATTATTAACGCACCGGAAACTATCATCGTGGAGTTTTTTAAAGCAACTTCAAGATCACGAGCCACTTGTTGTGATGCCGCAGAATCAAAGGCTTTGAGCCATAAAAACTCTTCAAACTTTTTTAAATCTCTAATCAGTCCGGCCATTTTATGGTAAAACACAAAAGTTTTATCGTACTGATATCGACGCATGTTTTCAGATAACAACAAGTTCCATAGACCACGGGCATATGCGCCAAACTCAACGAGTTTAACTTCCTGCTCTGCTGTCGGCTTGAGCCGAAAATTGTATCTTAGCGTCTTTTTCATATACTGTATAGATTACTGTATAAGTCGAGATTGTCAAATGGAATATCAAACTAATTCACACTGTAAATACTTAATTGCTCTGCATTTAATTCTTGTGGTCAAATATCGAAAACAACTGTTGGTAACGCTTCGACCGAAGCAACCCGAAAACACATTCAAGAGCAATGTTAGCTTTATCGATTCATCCCAGCGACTAAAGATCACTGGGTTTTCTCGACGATGTTCGATAAAATGAGATTTACCTGTTCTACAAAAGATTCACTTATGCCACCAAGCGGTCTTAATTATTAGAATAATCACCTCTACTTTTATGTCTACTATCTTCAAGGATAGATGACATTAGCAGTGTTTTTCTATCTCGCTTTCGTCCTTAAAGAGTTAGAGTGCTCTAAAGTGGGGAGGATAATTACCCCGCATGATTGGCTGGTCGGGGCTACTTTATTTCTTATATAATACAAGATTAACAAGTTTATGAACAATTGGCGACACCATAATTATGGTTGGAAATGCAACGATAAAAGCAAAAACCCAAGCTTTAAGCCAAATAGAAATGATATTTGTAACCATACCAACGTTAAAAGCACTTATGACAAAAGATATAATGCTTGACATAAGTAATGACATAAAAAAAGAAAATACTACTTTTTGATATTTACGTGAAATCATATTTTAAATACTCACAAAGTGCTGTAAGTGTTAGATGTTTACTTATAATGATACTGCCAGCACTTAACATTAGATAAATGAATTTAAGCCTACTTCCTTGCTCACCAAACTGCCGTGACATTCACTATTTTCCTAGAAAATATTATTAAAAAATCTCTTTAAATTGGTCCACGTTAATACCGTAGCCAAAATGGTGCAGCACTTCACTTTCAAAATAAATTTGCTGTGATTTGGTGAAAGCACCAGTGGCATCAGTGACCACGAAGGTACGGTAACCTTTGTCGTGAGCTTCCCTCAGTGTCGATTCCACGCATACATGAGTCGCAAATCCCGCCAAAAATAAGGTGTCAATTCCATTATTTCGTAGGAAGCTGTCTAGATTGCTACCAGAGAATCCGGAAGCGCCCACTCTTTCTGTAATTACATGTTCATTAGGAAGTGGTTCAAAAGCGCTATGGATTGACTTCATTTCGCCTTTCCAACTATTAACTTTAGGTATTGCGGCTCTGAGACCAAAGGCTGCATCACCAAAAACACGGTACTCAGAATCAGGTTTTAGTGTCACATGAATTACTGATAGCCCCTGTTTCCGAGCTGCAGCCAATAGCGATTTAGAGTGATGAATGGCTAACTTAAATTGCTCCTTGTCTTTAACAAGAAGGTTTCGAAGACCACCTCCATCGGAAACCCATTCGTTTTGATATTCGATCATCACTAAAGCTGACTTGGATTGTTCTATAGGTTTTACATGCAAATTTAATTTCATAGAGAATGTTCCTGATTAATATGATTCAGGAACATTCTCTATGAATTAATAACTTAGCGCCTTAACATTTGATAAGTCAGCTTATTGTCCCTCGAATTCGAGACAATGTTACATCCGTCATGCCAAGGTAAGAGGCTAAATGACGGAGTGGGACTCTTTCATAAAGGTTTGGCTGTTCAGCTATGAACTTCTCATATCGGCCTCTTGCGTCCAATTGAAGAAACATGACTTCACGCTGAACTTTTTCTTCAAGTAAGTCTGCCGCCAAAAGGTAAAAAAGGCGAGTGCCTCCAGCATGTTTTTTCAAAAGATCATCCAACAGACTATAGTTACACTTATAAACGTCAACGTCAGTTAATGTTTCGATGAAGAAGAGTGACGGTTCTTCTATAGCTGACTGAGCCATTGGTGCAAGAATCTGCTCTTCGCTGAAAAATCCCTTATTAGACTCCTTTCCCTTTGAATCCAAATAAAACAACCTAAAAATCCCTTGATGAATGACCATCAATTCGTTCCAACGCTTGCCAGGAGATAACGTAATGGTTCCCGAAGGAATTTTCACCCTCTGGAAAAGCGAAATAACTTCAGGAAGGGATGCACTTATTACTCCATTAAGAAGCAGGATTTTAGAAAGTTCTTTAGCCATAGCTTGCGTTAACCCTTCTACTTTTCTCATATGAGGTGATTTTTGATACTTGTCATAACCTTTTCCGTTTTGATGACCAAGTCACTGGTGTTCGCCACATAATACCACTAAAACTGTTGGCTATAATGTGAACGGAGTGAAAAAGTTGGCCTAAAGAACACCCAATAGATAATGTCGGCTAATAGAATAAATGGTCGTAACTTGAAAGGAAAAATCACTTCACCTAAAGCTTAATAAAGTGACTATAACTTCTATACCGTTAGTGTCCCTTAGCCCTATAGAACTATTAAATTAATGTCCGCTATATGATCGGAAAATTGACCTTTACATTTTTGGAAGCTTAATGTCAGTTAAGCGCACTACAATGTCATTAACTTAAGGTTAATTTACATATTTACAATAGGTTACCCTGTTGCTAATCTGTCTAGGAATTAAAAACATAGAGAAACCAAAAATGAGCTGTTCAATATTTAATTCAAATAGTACAAA
>JBLIEW010000064.1:0-25876 GCA_047633255.1 Colwellia sp. | reverse complement strand
ATGACTAAAACAGGGAACGTTGCTCACGGAAGGCATCTTCCTGCTTTACCCACCTCATTTTGTAAATCGAATACGCAAACCTTGAGCACTTTGAATTGTCAATAAGGTGGTTGGTTTGGAGCTTACCATTTACCCACTTAATATGTTTATTATTTTGCGTTCTATAAAAGACACACGTTGCATCTGGTAGAGACAATATTACTCATGGCCACTAAATAGTTAAATGAAAAGGTGATTATACTTAACATTAGATGTAGTCATTGTGCACACTTGCACGGAATCGGTGGATACCCCCATAGTCTTGCCTGATTTGGCATATAGTTACTTTTTACTTAATTCGCTACAAATACTTGTGTACCTTCTAACAATTCAATTCACAAGAGTCGCCACATGTTAAAAAAGACAGCTATCGTAGCTTTAGTAATATTTACTTCACTTCCCTCACACGCAGACCAGCTAAATTGGAATAAATACAGGGCATCTTATGTTTCTATTGATGCACCTGACAGTGTTTATTCCCCATCAGGCTTTGCATTAAGTACAACTCAAATGATAAACGATGACGTTTTTGCATCAGCCGAATTTACGTTTGTTAATGACAAAGCTGTTATTGATGGTATTGCAACAGATAATGACACAACATATTTTGATTTAGCGCTAGGTATTAAACACACCTATAAAGAAAGCACTGATTTTTATACAGTGGTAGCCGTAGAGACCTATCAAAATGATTTTTTTGCTGAAGCCAACGATCAATCAAAGTCGGATGTTGGTTACTCATTTTCTCTTGGTGTTAGAAAATTGTTCTATAAACATTGGGAGGTGCATTTAAGCTCAAGCAGAATCATTTACAGCGGTGATGGCCGATGGGAAAATAGAGCGAGTTTTGCTTATCATTTAAATGAGAATTTATCATGGGAGTTTTCCTTTATTAAGAACAAGTACTCCAATACAATTGTTCTAGGTGGAGCTATTGGGTTTTAGCTGCCTAACGACAAACACACATATTTTAATTATTTAGAAGAAGTCTCTATATGAATATCATCTTAAAATTTATACCATTAGCTGCTTTAGCATTATTCGCTTTTACCTCCAGTGCTAATACGGGTAATTGTGAACACGTTCCTTATGGCAAGCCAGCACAAAACACTACAGACTTCTGTCGAGAAGGTTATGCCCTTGGTTATGATATGGAATTAAAATCGGCTAAATGGGTTTCATACAAGCTGTTACGTGACTTAAAAGGCGGCGTTGACCGTCAGGATGACTTCAGAGAAGATCCCGACATCCCTTCTCGCTACCGAACGACTGTTAAAGATTATGTTGAACCAATATATGACATGGGGCACTTAGGAAATAGTGAAAGCATCGATCAAAGTGTGTTAGCCAACTCACAAACGTTCTTGATGTCAAATATGGTCCCTCAACTTCCAGGTCACAATCGAAGTATATGGAAGGGTCTTGAAAATAGAGAGCGTAAGTATGCCGATAAGCTTGGTATGGTGTTCGTTTTTACGGGGCCTATTTATTCTAATCCATTGCATTACATTGGTAATAAAGTACCGGTGCCTTCGGCCTTGTGGAAAGTAATTTACTCGCCAAGTACTAATAAGGTGATTGCCTTTTTGATCCCACATGAAAAACTAAAGACATCACAATTAAATAAGTACTTAGTTTCTGTTGATGAGATTGAACGAATTTCAGGTTTAGATTTATTTGAGTCGTTCGATGATGTGAAGGAAAACAGTTTGGAAAGTTATAAAAGCCCAAAGCAGTGGTAGTTAACATGGCGCCTATAAGGGGTTTTGTGTAAAAAAACCTCTAATTTTATGGGCGCACTCTTTTGATAATTAACTAAATCATATATCAGTTAATTATGATGGCCTGATATTCATATCCTTTATAAATATGCCCATCCTCATCTTTGACTGTAATTAACCCTGTTGCTGCATCGTAAGTTTCAACTTTTCCTTCGACGTCACTTCCAGTGCCAACAGGCACTACTACAATTTGACCAATCATCTAAACCTCACAGTGTTAATAAACGCATTTTGAGCCAGAAACGTTAATAGAACCAAAGATTATCAACTGAGCACTAAAGACGTTCAAGGCTTAATCAACTATATGCCATGTTAGTGAGACACCGGTGGGCCATAAAACGAAATATCTTAGCTACAGCATCTAATTACTGCATATATGGGTGAATGAACGTAGGCTAAGTTAAAGTGAGGCTAATCCAATAAAAGTGACTATTCCAAATCTTTTCCTTATCAATATATGCAGACAAAGAATAAAATCACAGATTATTATTAAGGAATAAATCATGCAAAATACCGAACAACTTGAGAAAGAATATGAAGCAGCTCATAGTGAATTGAATCAGCTCTATAACAAATTTCATGATATACCAGGATATATTCGTGAAAAGACCGGAGAAGAACTTGCGTTGCAAGCGGCAAAAAAGGTGTTTGGACGATTCAACCCTAATGACTTGGATTTAATGGAGTCCAACACAAACAATGGGAATGGTTTTACCGTAAATTTAGACGATGGAACTGAACTACACTTGAGTAACCAACTTGAACTTTATAACAAAGTTGTTTCGTTCAATAAAAGTAAAGGCGGGTTTTGTGATGAGAATTTTATTAAGCATAATAATATTGATAATTTCAATCTGCTAACTAACTTAAAATTTAGAGTGGAAATTACAAAAGATGCCTTAGTTGATGCCTTCCCAAAGAATAAGTTGGGATATGAAAAAGCGCGTGAAATTGAAACACGGTCAAATAAAATGTCACGGGCATCGTCAGATAACCAGAAGGGTTCTAGCAGCAATGATACCGCCAGCAATAATAATAGTAGTAATGGTGTTAATGGTGGCATGAGTATGCCTGTACCTCTACCGTTGATGAGAACGCCCCTACTTAGTTCAATACCAAACACCTTTCGACAAGCGAAAGCTTTATTTAATGACTCTCGTAAAGGACAGCAAAGCGCAGACACTAATGTTTCCAGTTATGTGTCGGATAATGAGCGCAATACGAGCGGTATGTTAGAAGCTCAACTTGACGCTAATTTAACAACCGCTAAAGACATCAATAAAGCGTTGATTGAACCGGTTAATGGGAACACAGAACAACAGATTAATAAACTCAGTAATGATCTTATAAACGGAAATAAGGCTATCGACAAGATAGTTAACAAATCTGCAGATATCGAGAATGATTCACTCGATAGTTACAGTACCAAGATCAAAAAAGAAATGGATGAAATGAAAGAGCGCGCAGCTAAACATCCTTTGGAAGGAGTTAGAAGGTTAATTGGCAATGTGATTAAACAAACGCTTGAAACACTGAAAAATATGTTTAACAACATAAAATCGTTATTTTGCAGCAATGTTTCGCCAGCATCGAGTGATTAAGGACTTCATGGATAGATGTGGGAGAATAAAAAATTTATAGAACGTAGTTGAAACTGACGTCATAGGCTCTCATGTTGCCAATATTCTTTTAGTATGGACCCACATAAATTATGTCAAACCAGAATTAGCCATATCCCCCAAAAAAAGATGCCTACTATTCTAAACACCAATATTGAAAAAAAGAAGTGTATTCATCACTGCGTTTCTTTTCTCCACTTTCTGTTAACCATTTCTGTCGTCGTGAAGTAAAGATCCACACTAAAATCCAAATTCATCAAAACAATGTATTAGTGCATCATATTTAGGGGTTACGTTAATAAATTGCCTTTTAACTGCACGTATTACGAATTAGTTGCAACTAAATAGAGATTACTGCAATTTAATTGAAATACGTGCGTAGTGCTACCAGTAATTAGCTTGAACTAATAACGCACAATCGCCCGTGCCAACACGGAGGAAATCAACGGAGGTCATAATAAATTCAGTATGATGCTTTACTTAGTATGATCTTTTATTACTAGACGACAATTTCAGTCGAGTTCTCACGCCTTACATCACGACATTTTAAGCATCATACTTATCACAAAATAAACAAGGCTAATTATCTGCAGGCCATATATTTTGACGGTAACATTAGACCATAAAGAATAAACACAGGTACAATAATGAAATACATAACTGCAACGCTCAATAACAGATTAAATAAAGCTAAATCGATGATGGCTGGACTCGCATTAGTGTTTATGACCTCATGTTCAAATAACACCAACACCCAGCCAAATTGGATAATAACCCCCAAGCAAGATACCATTGCCTTTATCTATGCTATTGGCCAAGGTGACAATTTAGAATCAGCAAATGCTTCAGCGTTAAGAAATATTACGACTAAGTTAGGGGTGACAATTAGCAGTAAATACAAACAGCGAACTATAATTAGCGACTCTAACTATAGTCAATATATTGTTGATGATATCAACTTAAAAGTCCAAAACACGTCGATTACCTCTTATCAACAATTAAAAAACCTAAAAATCAATGGGATCGTTTACAGCCTCATTAAAGTCGATAAAACTGTTTTAACCAAAGAGTACAATAAATCTCTAAGTAAGTTGAGTGCTGTCGCTGTATCACACCTTAATAAGTACAATGAACATTCTGGTTTAGTCTGGTGGCTAAATGCCAACCAAATCACCAACAGTAAAGATTCCAGAAACGTACAGCGTATTTATTCGGTTTTACGTCTAATTGATCCCTTTTATGAGCTAGACCAAGAAAGTTCACCCTGGACAGCGCTAAATGAGTTAATTGAGAAAGAATCCAATCAACTGTGTATTTCGATCACTTCTAAGGGGGGTTTAGCAAAGCCCTTTGTGGAAATACTGAAATCGCACGTATTGTCACAACAAATTAAAGTAACTCCCGAATGTGAAGAACAAATACACGTTACAGTCACAACATCAAATCGCTTGTACTATGGAATGTTTGTATCGAGAGAACAATTAAATTTAACGCAAGGTAACGGCCTCAATAAAACGATAATGCTTACCTCACAATCAGCAACAAGTTACGCGAATGCAACTCAAAGTAACCTGTATCAATTAATAGAAAAGCTACATGATAAATACCTATGGGAAACCCTAGGTTTTATCACTCTAAGTAACCAGTAAGGTAAAAGTATGAAATATCTATATTACCCATTATTATCCATCGTCGTTTTAGGCTTGAGTGCTTGTTCATCAACGAGCATTAAAAATAAAAGTGACTTCTACTCCAACCCGAAGTACCTACAGCACCTTGATGATGCTGACTTTATGCCAACAAAATTAATGTTGAAGCGAAAGGCCTTAAAAGGGGCTATTGTGGAGCCAGTTATTCATAGTAACTTAAAGGGAACGTCACTTATTGCCCCTGTTATTAATGCAAAAATATCTCAGCTTTTGTTGGATGCTGGCGTTGAAGTGATTGACCGAAATGCAGGTGAAATCATTAAACATGAGCTTGAAGCGTATGAATCCACAGGCCGTTCTACTGGATTAGTAGTTGATGTTGCGGATGTAGTTTTAGCGCCAGTAATTGTCTCTGCAACACACGAAGCAAAATACACCCCACCTTATTATTCTGTAAAGGATGATAAACGCAGATACAACTCAGCCCAATGTGAACATAAAACTGAAATCAGTGGCTATATCAAAGTTTATAACATGCCATCAATGAAGCAAAGAAAGCAAATAGAGCTTGAACATAATATTACTTATAACCTCAAGACAAGAAATAGAAACTGTGAGATAAGTGAAACCATGTTAAACGATTTTGTAATCACGACAACCAAAGCTGCTATCAGACTGAAGGAAAACGACATTCGCAATGAGTTTAGCCCCCGTGGTTATGTGTTAGAACACCGTAAAACTGAGGATAAACACTATATCAAAATCAACCAAGGTTCCGACTTAGGTATAGTTCAAAACATTGATATACAGTTTATACGCACTATTGAAAATAAAGACAATTTATCAGGTGAAGTAACAAGGAATGAATTCATTATGGGTAGTGGTGAAGTGACTGACTTTATCTATAAAAACAGTGCATGGGTAGAAGTTGACGAGTCACTAGCCAGTAAAATTAAACGTGGAGGTAGTGTACAAGTATTATTTAAAACGGGTTATCTATATTGATCTGTCACTCTAAAAACAAATTTAATAATTAGGCGCAGTTGATATTTTTAGCGCCATAAGGATAAATAATGAATACGAAAATTACTTATATCGGCTTTGCTTTTGTGGCCTGTTTGTCAGCATGTAGCTCATTAAATGAAGAGGTTAGCGAACGGTCCGGCTTACCTGCTTGGACTTTAAACCCAACCGTTGAGGGAGGGATCGCGGCTACTGACTGTGTAGTTTACTCGGGTAATCTCTCAGTCGACCGTAAAATGGCCACTGCAAATAGTCGCACAACGTTAGCCCAGCAGATTTCATTAAAGATAGATATTTTAGATAAATCTTACTTAAGCGGTACAAATGCCGATAAAGAGTCAATGAACGGTACTACTTTTTCATCGGTGTCTAAGCAATTAACTCAACAAATGTTGTCGGGGTCAAGAGTTATCAAGGCTGATATAGTGGAAATAAAAGGAGTTGACCATTTTTGTGTGTTAACTGCAATCACTCCCAAAGTAACGGATGCGTTATTTCGTGACATCGTTAAAGGGAGCAAACGTGAGCTTTCTGCAACTGAAGAAAAATTATTACGTCAAGAACTAATGGCCTATAAAGCAGAGCGAAGTCTTGAAGTAGAATTAGAAAAAGTAAATCGAGCAAACTAGCCTACGTGAATTACCCCGCGACTAAAGATCGCGGGGCTTCTGCAAGCCTGAATTAGGCTGCTTCATTTTTCTCAGTTCCCACACCAAACTCTGATTGCTCAAAGACTATCGTTTTAGAAGGTGATTTCTGCTGAAATTTGGGCAACGCCCTAGCTAATGGAAGTTACTTATGTTTTCGGAAAAACATTCGGTTAGTTTTTCTCCCCAAATTTTAATCGATTCATTAATACTTAAGAGCTTTTCAATTATATGTTTAGCGCCATTATTAAAAATAACAATCTCTGCTACTGAAAGAGATAATGCCTTATCTGAAATACTAATAATCGGTAATAACTGATCAGTTTTGGCTTTCATATTTTCTCTTGTAATTTACGTTAAATCTCGTAAACTTAACCGTGAATTAGGAGGCTAAAACATTCTGATATAATGGCCCTTTATCTGCATGTAAAGCGATTTATACTCAAGCGAAACGACATCACCTCCAAAGCACAGGCCAGCCTTTCGCTTAACATACACATCCCCTTTTTTTAGTATATTATTCGATATAGCTGTTTTTATTATTGTAGATAAATAACCATCATGACGTTCGTTAATATCACTTCTACCAATCACATGGATTACGTCAATTTCTTCAACAAAAATATTATAAATAGTGTTTTTTTCAGCTAGTTCAGTTTCACAGACACAAATCTGAGCCTTTGAATTAGCCAATCTCTTTAACTGTGAGAATATTGCTTTGTGTAAGACTATTTCTTTGATAGATTTCAGCGAAATAAGGAGCACCGGTGCAATAACGTCATCATCCAATAGATCTACAGTATTGGCAATAGTTGTTAAAAGGTTAAGCAAACACTGGGAAGACTGCATTCGTCCATCAAACGTATCGTCTTTTTGAGTGCTGCCATAATAATAGCCACCGCTAATGCAAATATCGTGCGCTAGACTTTTAAAGTTCGACCGAGTACTTGTCGTAGTATCGACATAATATTCAAACTGTTTTTGATTAGTGTAGGCATGTTGGTTAACAGATAACGTGGAATTTGACGATTGATAGTCTTGGATCACAAAACAGCCTTGTTTGCTGTCTTTATAATTTAAACATTGGTAAAGAGCATGAGCCTCCACTTCTGAAGTCGCACACCCTGTTATAAGCATATTTTTATTTTTTATATCGACTGGATGCTGTATTCGTTTGATCATGCCTAGCAACTGGAGGTGCTTCATACTTTCAATTGAAGTTGGCGAGACAGGCTTAAGCTGACTTTTAACTAGCGCATTTAGAAGTTGTCTGCCCACTTCAGTAATTCGAAAACCTTCATAGTCAAAGTTAAATATTAATGACAACTCTGCTTGGTACGATTGCACTAACATTGTTATAACAATATTTTGTGTTGAGCTCGCGGCATGAAAGCCCAAATATAATGTAATAGTTTTAGCTTCACTACTTAGATCCCCCCATAGCGATCCTAAATCACTCTCTGGTGGCAGTACTGTCTCGCCTTTATACGTTTTATCTGCAATTAGTTTAAATGCTTTCTTGTACGTATCCCCCCGCGATACCATAGAAGTTCCTTTGAGGCACTATAGAGACGTTTATCGTTGTGGAATTCTGAAGAAAAGATGCATTTTAGTTGTGATAATCGGTGACTCAAAGAGAAGTAATGCGTATTTTCGTTAAGCATGGGATAGGTCACTCTATTAATCAGTTGTGAGAAGAACGCTCAAAATAGTCGCTGATTATATAAGCGACTATTTTCCGTAACAATCTTAAAGTGACTATATGGCCAAATAGTTATTTTGCGCTGGACGCATATCACGATATTCACTAAGGTGCCCCCCTGAGAAACAATATGGGATCTAAATGGAACATTGTCATGCTAAACCATGGCGTTAGCCATTTGTTATGTTTTAATTCCTTTCCCGCTAGTACACGCTTCAAACTATTATTACAAATCCCCGAAACCACGGTTAGTTAAGTATTAAAGAATAGGTAATAACACCTTACTTTGTAGCAACATACCACATTATTTATCAAATATTAGGACACCATCTCCCCAAACTTCTGTTATTGAAACACCAACCGGTGCAGGTCTTATTTTTCTTTTTTTCTCTTTTTCTTATGTCGCCTTCGGCGACTGGGGCGCTGCGCTTCGTCATCCAGTAAAACTAACAAATTTGCGTATCTGTGTGTGAAATCTACTGTAGCTAGGCACGTCATTAAGTAAAGCAATCGAACACACGCGGTAGTGTTTAGTTTAAGGATAATAGAATGAGCAAAGAATTTTAAGATAGCAGTTCCCTCCAGGCTTTAGCCAAAAGTTTAAGAAAGGAAGAAAACAAGTTTTAATCGATTTAGGAAATACAACGGCTAGCGTGAGGGGATATTACTGGTCATTTATTATGGTATGTTGCCACAAGGGGTAAGCGAAGTTAACGTTATAAATTGGCGTACTATTAAATTCATTTGTTTTGGACGCTAAATACATCTCCAATCATTATTGCGTGGATTGATCCCCCTTCTAGCTGTCTTATATTTAAACGATAAACGTTAAATACAGTTTTCGCTTAAAACTCACCCCTTTATTATTACCGGTCACCTATATTAAATATCAAAATATTCAATTGTACCCCGCATAGATTTTGCCTTCAGAATATTAAGGCTACTTTTCAGTTCTGCGTAGACTATTTTCATCTGTTATGGATGCTGGCGATATCGGCCTAATTTTCTGAAGTACCATTTTAATCATATATGCTTTTATATGGGGTAATTTCACCTTGAAAACTGAGTAATTTATGAAATATTTTGCCAAGTACATCCCTGTGGTTCTTATTATCACACTATCAAGTACAGCTTATGCCAAGCAAACAAAAGCATTAAAAGATATACTAGCTTGTCATCCATTAAGCCAAAATGTTAAGCCATGGATAGACAATAACAAGGCAACTATTAAAGAGAAAATAGCAGAAGCGACAGTCAACATAAGTTATAAATATCGAACGCTATATGAAACCACTAAAAAACTGATCATATCTGCCAATATTACTAAGGAAATCGTTTATCGTGACTAAAATCATCTTTGGAAAGAAATACACCTTTTATAACACTAAAGTGGCCATTAACTTTCAAGCGGTAATTTCTCAAGGCCAATTCAATACTATTAATATTGAAATGGCCTCTAAAGATAAGGCTGGAAATGTCGATTGGCAAAACACAAAAATCTCTCTTCAATTGAGCGAAACGGATGCGTTTAAAATCTTTTACTGCATCATTAATAATAAACCACTACGTTATCAGTCTAAATTTCACGGTGAAAAGAATAGGAAATCTATCAGCTTTGAAGAAAACACTGAAGGGGGATGCAAAATCACGGTTAAAGATAATGGACATACACTGTATTACACCGTATCACTGGGTGAATGGTTTTACGGGAAATTACTGCTCACGGAACAACTACTTGGTTTGCCCATTAGCTTTGAAGACACTAAAAAGTTAATGGCGATTCCCACTAGCCCTTCAGCTGTAAAATAAACCTTAAATATGTTACCTCTTATAATCCTCTCATTGAGTGAAAATATAGCTAAACAACACCAGTACAGAAAAAGGTAATTGGCTATATAATCACTTTCCTATGTATTTTTAACCCTTTTAGTGGAAAATAGTATGTTAACGACACAACGACTAGGGTTATCCATGCGATTAATTAGTAAATCAACTGAGAGCAATGTACCTTTGAGTGAACATAGTATTACTCAGGGGGATTTAACGGCATTAAAAGGCGATCAATGGAGTAACAATTCTCAGAAGACTCTAAAGCGATTGCATGGCAAGTGTTGGCTACAATGTGATTGCTCTTCCGTTGAAAATAATGCGCCAACGCTAACTATTCGTGCCAATCCAAACAAGACCTATTCTTTGGTGAATATAAGTGGACGCGGCGAGCACATCAAAAACTGCCCGTTAAGTTATGAAAGACTTATTAACCATCTTCGTGAAAAATCAAATACGCCTCTTAATATTTCTGATGCTAGCAATCAACACTCTCTTGCTTTGTTAGCAACCCTGATCATTGACAACAGCAAGTTAAACTCCTTGTCCGATACAGCGACTTATAATAACAACAAAGAACGTGTTATCAGCAGTGGTTCCAAAAATATTACAGTACAAGGTACGAGTTTTGATTCTCTTTTCAACTTCGGCTTTCGTTCGTTTTTTTCTGTGCGAGATAAGCCAAATATAGAAGGGGATTTTATTATGGAAGTTGTCGATGAAATTCAGGATATAAAGGGGAAAGTGGCCCTTAAAGACAAAGCGAATGGAAATACTCTATTTAGCTTCTATCGCAATATTACAGATGTTCACATTGTAGAAGATCCAAACCCAAGTAAAGATGGCGCTTATCTTGTTTTAGCTTACATTGGTAAAAACCCTAAAAATCGAGAACAGAATAAAATTACGCCCATTTGTGCCTACATACTCCCTCTCGTAAGCAAAGTACATTGGTCCTTCCCAAACCACATTCATTCCCGAAAAATGTACCACAGCTTAATCAAAGCTCAAATTTGGTATAAAAAGCACAAAGACATTAGTATTTCGATCTGTGCACCGGTTCGTCCATTAGTAACGACAAACGGACATTGTTTGCCTGACTTTATTCTCAGCACTGCAGCTAACATGCATTTAGTTAATTTACTCTCTGACCAGAAAACTATGATCATGAATAACCATTTAAAGAATATTAATTTTCTCCAAGAGCTAGCTCCTGTTACTGAAATTGATTTTTCTGGTGTAACTGATATCAATAACCATATATTTGAGATAATCAAAAGTATCATCAAAAAATTGTGTGACTAGTTGCTTCATTACAAATTCCATCTAGCCTTGGAACCATAGACATAAATACAAAGCCTTTTATTGAACTTTATTCTGTATTACCATGCAATAATGTAATTTATCGAACATCGTCGAGAAAACCCAGTGATTTTTAGTCGCGGGGAGTTCACTATACATATAGGTGGTGATAGCCATTTGGCTTCCGCCCACTATCTATCTAATCAAAGCTAATATAAAGCATAGAGATAATCATGAGAAATAAAGGGATTTTAGGTACTTTCACGGTATTGTTAGGGCTAACAACAGCACCCGCTTTTGCTAAGCCAACTATTGAAGCTACTAAACAATATATTATTGAGAAGACAGAAAGTTGTGGAACGCACCATGACCGCCAAGACGGTGTAGAAGGGCGTTATTATCTTACGGATAAAAAAACTTCAATCCGTTTTGATAATAACAAAATGATAATAACTGAGTTTTCTCACGTTAGAGAACTCCAACCTAATGGCGATATTTATTCCGATACGACTTCAGACATCCTAATCAATCTAGACTTAGACCAGCTATCCACTGAAAGTAAAGTGGCTGCGTGGGGCAAGAACCGTGTTGTTTTAGAGTGTAACAATCCAGAGGGGGAAACATTCTCTAGACCGCGATGTATGATAAAAGAGATACATTACACCAACGAAAGAGGAAGAGCTATTACTAAACAAAATAAAGGGGACAATAGAACAGAAGAAACTACCAGATTCCACCTTTATTTTTGTAACAAGGATACCGCCACCAGAATAACAAAAGCCTTCAACCATCTGGCTGTGGAATCTGGTGCAAAACAAGAGTTGTTTTAGATAAAAACGCCCTTCTAGAGTGGCGTTTAATCCCCTACCACTAAATAAAACATTAGGCTGTATTTCGGTTGAAATCACCCTAAATATGTTCTTGGTTTCTCAAAAGCGTAATGACTGCTCTCGGCTCTAAGTGATCATAAACTTGCCTAATTTTGAGGGCTAATTTAGGTCAGCTCTTGAACGAAAATAGCTAAAGCTTGTCGCTCTTATAACGGGGAGCTAAGCTATTTCTGCCGAGAGCAACAGCTCGGAAGTATGATGGTTTATTACTATCCCACATGTTTGATTATAACTTCGATGTTTCACTTATTATGACTATATTATTTTACAACTAAAAACGAGGAGAAAATTGCTGGTCGATTAAGGGGTATTGTGCCCATCCCCTCGATATTGCTATTGAGCCTGATTTTTGTACAGTAAGCTATTTAGTATTACGTCCCGTATTTATGCAGACTAAAGCCATGATAATTAGTTATTCCCAGTTGTATTACTGGATAATCCATTTTTTCAATAACTTAGAATAAGTAAGGTTCATTTCGAGGGGATGGGCACAAAACCCCATTAACTTAATATTTATCTACGATTTACTAGCCCAAATACCAAAGCCAAATATTTTCTCCCCACATCAACGTCACCAAGCCACTTGGTATCAAATAGGGCCCAAAGGGGATTTCCTTTTCTCTCTGCCAACCTTTGAAAAGCATCAAAGTCATTCCAGTAATGGTTAACGCTAAAGACGATAAAAAAACTAATATTGGTAGAAGCGCCCACCCAAACCATGCACCGAACATTGCAACAAGTTTAAAATCTCCATTACCCATCCCTTCTCTTCCCGTAATCGCCTTATACAAACACATTAAACAATATAGGACACCATAACCTGCAACAGCACCAATAACCGCACTATCAAGTGATACAATGCCACCATTTACATTAACCAACAGACCCAACCATATTAAAGGCACGACTATTTCGTCTGGTAAAAACATGTGGTCATAATCGATGAAGAACAAACAAATAACAGACCATGTTAATACCAACACGAACAATGTGTTCCAGGTCACTCCATAGTGCCAAGAAACAACAACACTTAATATTGCGGTTAAACCTTCAACCATTGGATAGCGGATTGAAATTGGTAAATGACACTGGCTGCATTTACGACCCAAGAATAACCAACTAATAATGGGAATATTTTCATAAAATCTAATTTTATACTGGCATGAGGGGCATGTTGAATCGGGTTTTGAAAGGGTTAGTTTAACTTCCATTGTAATAGTCTGTTCGACTTCATTTTCACTGGCTAAATATAAACGACAGTCCCTTGACCAATCTTGCTCCAACATCTTAGGGAACCGGTAAATGACTACATTTAAAAAACTACCAATCATTAAAGAATGAACTGCAATAACGATATAAAAAATATAAGGGTAGTATTTAAAAACTTCGAGCATATCTTCAATCATAAGAACTCTATTTTCTTGGGGTATTGTGAGGATTAAATCGATAGGTTAATAACAACCATAACCTGATTCAACGAAAAGGTGATCATATGCCAAATCTCCCATATAGCCACTTTTATCTAGCAATCAACACGCGCTTTTAGCACTATCATTTACATAACAATATGTAGTCCAGGGAACATTATGCAAACTGATACAAATTTTAGACTAAAAGAGAATGGATTTTCAGCGGAAATATTTATTAGTGAAACAACTTTGGTATTAAATGAAACTGGAGGGCTTTGTTGTAGGCCTCTGTACATTGTACTGATCCGAAATAGCGAGTCTTTAACGGCATATCGGTTAAAAAACGTTTCATTTTTTTCACAGTGTTACTTTAATCAAGATGGTAACAGTTATATTTGGTCTGATGCTGAAGCAGCAGCAGAATCTCTCGCTGCCAAGGTACAAGTAAAGGGGATTGTGAATATGGCACTTTGGCAGTTATACACCCCCAAAACAGACTAAAAAAGTAAGCTAGTGGGTGTTGATTCAACTATTTCATTCCACTGTTCCAATAAGACTCTAAACTCAGCTAACTCACTTTCAGTGAATTTATCATTAACTATTTTTTCAGAAAGAACATTAAGTTTTTCGATATCCATACATTAATCATCCTTGAGATATTGTACCAAGTTGCCATCGTAATTTGTTATAACGGACCTTTATCTTTTGGTTGTACTTCGACCGCAAGAGGTTCTTCACTAAGATCTTTGACCGATGGTTCATCTACATCTTTTAGAGGCTCTTCACCAGGTATAATTTGACAGGCAGTTTGAAAAATCAATCTATTCTGTAATGCTTTATCACTTAGGATATCGATATCTTTAAAACTAACTCGCCATCCTTTATTTTCAGTATACAAATTCACTCCATAGGTTCGTCCACCTGAAGGATATAATTCACCAAAAATCACAAATGGTCGATAACCTTTTTCGCATTTTGGGTACAACAGCAAATCATTATTCATTAGCATGATCCCAGCAGGAATATCCTTTAAACGAGAATAAATGCTTTCGCCTTTCATTTCTAAATGATACTTGTTGCGGATAAACACACCATTTTCATGCATGACATCTTCACCGTACAGATATTCTCCGGAAGAACTAATTTCAAACGGTTGTACCGAAAATTGTTTTACACCAGCGTCATATAAGCGTTTATAAAAAACATTCTCATACATATTCGACATCACTGAATCATATGCACGGTCGGCATAATCAACAAGATCAGCATGAAATATATTGCCGTCATACTTTTTTTCCGCAAGAAACGTTACATGCGAGAATATGCGATCACTCTTAACCATCAATTCTTGATATGTTTCTGGCTTCATCGTTTTAAAATCTTGCTTAAGATTTAGTATTACGCGGCCTTCTATCTGACCAACTTCAGTAATTAATTTGTTCGTTAATTTGCCAGATTCAATGATGTTATAAGCAAGTCCAACGAGCACCACAGAACTTAAAACAACATTCATTACACTTAAAATTTTACTCAAAGTTTATTCTCCAATTTTTCGTTTAAATCGATATTTCTCTTTGTTTAAGACCTTTTCAGCTCGAAGGTTTTTCTGACTTGATAATTCAGTTCTATCAATTTCCCAACCATCCAATGTTCTTCTGCCAATCGTAATCATCATACTTTTTATATCTGCATCTGACTTTATGTTTAATTTAAAAATACAATCTTCATATTCATAACCATCTTGTTTACCCAGCCATGGAAATCTTGTTTTTGAGCACTTAAGTGGCACACCTTCGAAGTTAATTTTTTCATGGGGTAACTGTTGAATAACAAAATCGTCTTTATTTAATTTAGACTTTTGGATATCACTTAATGATTTATCGATACGCGATTGGCGGTCACTCATTATTTGTTTGATTCTGTAAAGTTCATAAACAAGATCTTCATCATTACTGTAAGCACTGAATGATATGGACGCAGCCATTGAAATAATAAGAATTTGACTGATTGAGCCCATAAATACACCTTTTTGCTAAATGAAGTTAGATTTTACGGACTATCATGGGAGTAAAACATCGAAAAGTGACTATATGCCAAATTACACTTTATTGGTCCATATTTGGAAAGCTTTCGTCTGCTGGCTTTATAGAGTCGGAGGTAACTTTAAACAGGCCACTAATTTCATGGATTTTTTTGATAGGATTTGAATGCTCTGACGAGATACCTTTAGCTTCTGCAATAGCAACTACTGAACTAAACGCATCATTGATCTCGTCAAGAATTTTATCCTGTTGTCGGCTAGATATACCGAACGTTCTAGCCAGTAATGGAGAGGCAGTTTCTTTAAAGGCATATTTAACATAGGTACTTTGCCCACTGACAAGCGGTAATTGAAAAGGTGATTTGTCATCGGGATATATTGGGTTTATTTTTTGAGGTGACAATCGCCAGGAACCACCTACCTCTTTAAACTTGACTTGATTTACATTGAAATCGCGTTGGTTCATCACTTGCGCGACTATAGACCTTGCATATATTTCTTTGGCCGCACCCTTTCCTCCAATGGAGTTGCATAAGTTACTTAACTCTGCAGCACACAGGTTAGCCTCATCTGAAATGAACTTTGTAGAGTGTAATAGTGGGTGAATGTGTATCGAGTCCTCAATCACAGTCTGACCATGGTTTTTAGATATTTTTTCGGTAGGATCATGCTGGACGATGAAATACTTATCTGCATGCTTCTCAATATAGACTTCCAGAACATCTATTCCAGCAGATGCCATAACACCTTGAACTACAATAGCCTGTTTAGCATCCGCTTGGCTTTTAGCTTCAGAGACAGTAGCAATGTTAAATAAATCATCACTAACCAAGCGAACCATTCTTACTGAAAGGTTATGAATATCATAATCGTATATCGCATTCACATCAGCAACACTCAACAATTTATAGTCCCGATTACGCATAATATCCAACAACCGAGAAGCTTGTTCAATATTATGAGGCAACATATTATTCTGCACTTCATTATTATAATTTAACTGAACTGAGCCAAAGTCACCTTTGATATCAGCCACTGATTTTAATTGCTGAAAAGGGGTCATATCATCAAAATCATTAATCAGGTGAGATAACGCATTTTTCATCGTGTTATTAGGAAGATAAGGCGTAAATGCTTTGGGTAATGAGGCATTAAAATCAGCATCATTAATCAAAGTAGATGAATCCGTTCTTTGCATTTTCTTAGGGTATAAGGGCGAATATTTATCTAAATAGCCATCAGTATACGTAAATGACACGATAGGAAATGGTTTCTCTAAACCATCGCTTTCACACAACATGCCAACATCAACAAACTCTTGATGTGTATTATCCCAGCGTGTTACGTGAATATGTTCTCCAGTCATTCGTTAGAGTTCCCTACATGGTTAAAGTAATGTTTATGTAAACTATCTAAGCGCTTACGTGTTTTTTCAGCTTCCTTTTTTACCAATTCATTTGTCACTAGCTTCATGTACTCAGCATCATTTACTTTGGATACAGTACAAGCATCAATAATATCAGGCCAAACCTGCATTTCATTAAAATACCCAGCGATGATCCCAAACCCAATGGTTAAGTCTATTTTTTCTGCTCGTATCACACGCTTTCGTGAAACAACACTATTAAAATATGGAGTAAGCCGTCTTATTGCAAATTGCTCTTGGGTTCTAAGTCCACGAGTAGGATGATTACACCTAAAATTTCGCAAGCTAATACCAAGAAGGCGGGTATAGTTCAATACATGCTTATCTCCAATCTCGGGGGCTTGCGAGAAAATAGCATTAACCTCTAAGTTATTTGAAATCTTTTTCACAAATGTGACCTCCACATACCATTTTTCAGCTATATTGTTTTTGCGCTATTGGCAACGAAGATCCGTGGGCTCATATATGACATTTGACCAGATGCCCTTTCGCTTACATTCAGCTTCTTTTTGCAAAAGAATATCGTAATGACTTCTGCTTTTTTTATAATCAAACTTATACCAACCCTCTCTAAGCATTGTATGCCTTAGATTAACCCCGTTAATATAAATAATTCCTGTAAACGAACTCTTACCAACATTATCAGCTAACTGAAATTGAACAGTAGCAAGCTTAATTTCATCCATGAGTCGCTGACAGTTAGGGGAAATGACATCTTCATCACATTTTTCTTGATCCCCTTCATCGAAAATCAGGCCATTAGTGCGGATATAGACTTTCGATAAATTAGTTAAATCTTTTGTGAAGTACGCTTGAATCTCCAATAAACTCGGCGATAAAACTTTGACAGATTGTGCTATAAAAGTTTTGGCTTTATAGTGATTTATAACGCTCGCGTTAACTGGTAAACACATCAAGGTGAACATCAACAATGCTAGCTTTTTAACAGGCATGAACTTTCCTTATGATTCGGTGATGCCCAGTGCTTACTACTAAATGCCACACCATTTTTAATTGATTGTTTCATTGATGCTGCAAAGCCACTAAATAATGTATGCCCCGAGACTTCTTCAATACACCTTACCGAAGTAAGATAACTTGACAGTACGTTTGTTTTTGCTTTAACAGGTATAAGGTAGCTCAACGTATAGTCGTATTTAGAGTGATAATATACTTTATATAAGTATTTAGCTGACGGCACTTCATCAATTAATTCATCATCATAGACAACACCGCTAACTACATCAAAATCACCTTTAGTAAGCGCCATCGTTCGTTCATTTGCACCTAACTCAAACATCATTCCTCGCAGCCTACTTGACCAAAGTTCTTTTTTCACAGGAAACACATTGGCCATCGTTAGAAATTTAGATACTTGAGACGCATGGCTAAGTACGTTGTAATGAGGAACCAAATATGCTTTTGCCTGTCCTGATTTAATTATTTGTGTAGGGCTAGTCTGGTCATCAATTGATATACCCCGAATCGGGCTATGCATACCAGTACTTCGTAAATAAACTGGCTTCTGCGCAGACAAGCTTGATTTCATTTTATAAACCCCCCATACCGGCGATTTATATTCAGTGCTATAACCAAATAAAACGTCAATGTCAGGCTTACAAATAGTGGTGGTATTCGGAGTTGTAATCTCTAGATTTTTTAGCAGATCGCAGTTTGCCATCGCTAATGTGCTACCAAAAAGTAAGGCTAAGGTAAGACTACCCTTACAGAACATTTTCATCATAGTAGTTACTACCTTCAAAAAAACTAACGTTGGAATTATTAACAATTTCAACCGCCGTCAATGCGCTATCAGCAGGAACATTACATTTGAAAAATTCCATTTTAGTTACCATCTGTCGATTATCTGCAAGAATAACAGTCACCTCTTGGCCGCATTTCACATTACCTAATTCTCGCTCAACGACATCTGCCAACGTAACAGCACCAGTATTAATCGAAACAGTTTTAGTTGATAAAAAGGGGTGTTTTGATTCAATACCTTCAGGGAATTTCCATCCAGTAGTTAAATCCACAACAACGTTTTTACATTCAATCTTATTAATGAATAAATCCACTTCATCTAAGAAAGTTTTTACTTCTACCATTATTTGTTCCATTTTTTTATCTACCTTCTATACCAATAGGTAACGATTAAGCGCACCCTATCACAGTGTTTTTTGTTATTCCGCACAAAAGTGATTATATGCGAACTTAGTCATGCACAATTTCAAATAACGCATAGAAATTAATTTTCTGCCAGTCGATCATCAAAAAGAAATGATTAAAACATCCTGCCGACATGACACTTTTTGCACATCCATACATAGCATCACTCACTGCTAACATTTTCTTTGCAAGGGCAGTTCTATATCCTAGAATAAAACCAAGATCTTGAGCTGATAGCTTAATTTCATTACCTTTAAACTTTACCACTGCTCCTTTAGACAGCGTATTGAATACGCAAAAACCTGACCCTTCTACAAGACCTGCTTCAAAATTCACTTCATTAAATCTTTCACGGCTCAAAAGACTAATACTGTGAACGAATGCCCATTGTTCATTTGCATTGCCAATGATGCCAAATCGAGCATTACCTTGATAATATTCGTTTGATCTCACTTGCCGTTCTACTATTTCATCGAGTTGATCATATTCAGAATCAACATCAAAAGTAGTGTCCGTGTTTGTTTTAAGTGTCATTATTTTTCTCTCTAATAAAATAGTGTATCAAAAATATTTTTCATCCAGTCAATAGCTTCATTAAAAGCCACTTCTAGCTGATGATATATGTTTTTTAAAAGTTCATTTGTATAATCAATCATTACTACTTGATCTTCCCCCGACAAGTTATCTACATATGCGGTATAACCTAAGACGAAAATAATAATTAACGTATACCGCAATCGAAACCTAACTGTCGTATCAAGCCCCTTGCCAATATTGGCTTTGCTTATCCTTAGGCCGAAAAAGGTTAAAACGGCCACTCCAATAACAAGTGAATTTGTGAACATATTAAATCCCTACGGCCTGGTTTAAGCTTGTGAAATACAAACTAGCTCCAACTGAATCAATCCCATGTATTTCTGCATATGCTTTTTTATACATCGCCATTTTGCGCTTATAGATACCTTGTTGGAACTGTACAAAGCTAACACTGTCTTCTCTCTTATCAATTGCGCTTTTCCAATCGACAACCATACCCGTACCGTCTTTATCAATAAACCCTTTATCGATTATTAGGTAATTTAGTTTGCCGTTATACTTAAGAGCTACACGAAGCTCAAGTTCGTCACACCGGTGGTGACCTGCTAAATTTCTAAATACATTACATTGAACAGCATTGTTAACTTCACTACAAACACGTTCAACAGAGCGCATAAGTTGTTGTCCATTACCAACAACTTCCTTTAGCATTGAATGAATAACACCCTTATACATTCTAAGGCGCATAGCGTCCCACTTGTTAAGACCTTCCAAGCCTATTTGCTCGATAAATTTATGTATGACTATTCCTTCATGTTTTGAAGCATCATCAACCCATAAGATTCGATTTTGAGATACAGGGCTGAAGATATCTGCTGATTCGAAAGTAGACAAAATATTTCTACCCTCTATTGCAACTTCTCCAAATCTAACAATTTTATTCAGCGTAGGTTCAAACACCTCTGCTACCTTTTCTTTAATGGCGTCACAATTATGTACAATTACACTTTCTTCAATAGAAGGATAAAACATACCCAGCAAAGAATTTTTCGATGGCGCTTTTGGCATATTAGTTTCTTCATTTAATGCTAACGATGCGGTGATATAAACCTGAAATGCTGCGCGAGTTATGCCGACATAACCAACACGGACCATTTCTTCACGTTCCTTACGAGACTGGAGGCGATTTAAGAACTTAATGTATTGACCGCTATCTTTTGATAAACCCATCTCTTGTGATGTGGCCAAGACTGACAAAGACGAACTTTCTTGTTTTATTTCAGACCATTGCAACAATTGCCCACTATTCACTCGACCTGATCTCGCAGCTGAAGGGATAAAAACAAAGTCGAATTCGAGGCCTTTAGACTGATGTACGGTCATGAATTGAACAGGGTTACTACCTTCTTCAATAAGCTTTACAGGCTTATACAAAGCAGATATTTTATCGTCAATATATTTATCCGTAATGACACTAGACTCTTCGCCGTCAAATAATGAGAATAATGTGTCAGCTATGAATTGTTCATCTTTATTCTTTAATATTGAACCACCACTTAAACGGTCCCATGCAGAAACCAAGACATCATGAAAAGAAGAGTGAAAGCTACGGTCTACATCATTAAACACTGCACGTAAAACCTCTAAAATCTCCTGTGTTTCATAGTCGAATCCTTCAAAGCCCTCATGTTCATAAAATCTGATGCTTTCGCACAAACAGCTCTTTTTATCATTTAATCGGCTGATCTGCGCTGTACTTAGCCCAACTAAAGGACTCGACATTAAGGCATAAAGTGCAATGTCATCTGTAGGATTACTTAACGCCTTGGCTAAGCTTATAATCACTTTTGCAACGGGCTCTTTTTTCAAAAGACTTAGATCAACATCTACTTTATCAATACCTAAATCTTCTTCAAAAGCATCTAGCACTGGTTTCAATGCACTACGTGTTCTTCCTAGTACCGCAATACTTGCACTTGGATTTTTAATTTTAATTTCTTTGATTTCATTTAAGATAAAGGCCGCTTCAGCGCTTCCATCATCATTTATAAAACCATGAACTTGAACTGGGGATTCATTATCATCAACGTTCACCGCTGTCGAGGCGTTGTAACTACATGCACTGACAATCAGATCATCATTTTTAGGAAAAGCGTCTACAAATACACGATTTACCCAATCAATTAAACCTGTACTGGACCGGAAATTGGTATGTAGTAACAAAACTTTCATCGGTAAATTTCCAACACCTGTCTCTGCAGTCATAAATTGAGTAACATTTGCACCTCTAAAACTATAAAGCGATTGCATTGCATCTCCAACAAGAAACAACGAACATACTTGCTCCCCTGACCAGGCATCCACGATCATCTTGATCATATCCATTTGTAAATCACTTGAATCTTGGAACTCATCGACCAACAAGTGTTTTATGGTCTGCGTCTTGCGAATTGCAGCATCAGTAGCGCCTAATTCCGAATCATTCTTCAAGGCGAAGACTGCAGCTAATGCTATTTCAGTAAAGTCGACTTTAGAATATTTATTAAATGCCATTTTTAACGAAGCCAATGCTAATGGCATAACATCAAATAAGGCACTTAATAACGTCCACTCAGTTTCTTTAAATTTATTATTTGGTAAATATGTCAGTTCTTTAAGTATTGGTGCCATTTCTGCAGACAAGTCTTTCAATAAGGCAACAACTTCCTTCTTTTCTTCTTTACCCTCGGGCACACCATCCTTCACAGTAAAGCGACCTTTTGCTACAAGCTTTGTGGAAAGTAGAACACCTGAAATATGTGTAATTACATCACATGAATCAACGAGATCTTTTTCGAATCCTTTTTCAAGAAATGATGTAAACTCAAGAGGTGTCTTCATTTTAGAAAACACCTCTTGTAAGCGGTGTTCGAAATGACGTATAGCTCTTGACTCTTTGTAAAATACTGTCTCAACAAATTCAGCGCGATTTTCTTCTAAAACATTTTTTGCTTCATGACGAGCCTTAAATACAAAATCTAACCAACGATCTCGTTCTTGTAGTGTATTAATTAATAATTCTTCTACTTTAGATGTACGATTTCCAAAATGTGTCAACAGTGACCGTACTGGTGTTCCGTAAACGTCATCTTCACATTTGCTAAGCACCATTCTAGCTGCATATTCATACATTATCGTTGCATCAGCCATTACATCCATTGATACGCTCAAGTGCTCTGAATGCTCATATCGGCCTTTTAATAACGTGCGACAGAACGAATCGATTGTACTCACGTTTAAGTGCTCGCAACTCTCACCAAGACCCCAGCCATGTTTATCACTATTAGCTAATGCCGCATTAGCTAGGGTTAGGTTCTGTGCTTCAAAATCATTCTTTGGTACATAACCATTTTGAGCTCTTTGGATTGACAACCCGATACGGTCCTTCATTTCCTGAGCTGCTTTGTTGGTGAACGTCATACCAACAATTTCATCCAATGAGTCAGCCACAGAAAGTGCCACTAAAGTTCTATTGGTCAGCAGTCCAGTCTTACCAGAGCCGGCTGGAGCCTTAATAAGAAAACTTTGTGTAATATCTAATGCTTCTTTTCTTTGTTGGCTATCTATTAACATGATGTACCCTCGGCGATTAATTGATTATGTATCTATTTTGACACCCCCAATATTTCCCACAGAAAATTAGCCTCTCGACTGCATTTCAAGTTACATGCGATGTCTATGTCTCATAATTGAGAAAATTTTTGTTAAGATCTTTCTTATGGAATAATCTCTTTTTCATTGAAATAAGAATTTTCAACACTACAATTGGCCGAATATAATAGGGATTGAGTTTGGTATGAATAAAGAATTTATTTTTAACTTAAGTAAGCAAGTAATGAATCTCGCTCAAGAAAACGGGATTTCACCTAAACGCTTAAAAACATATACCGGCGTTTTAATTATTGCCTCGGGAGTGATGCTTACAGCACTATCATCACCAAAGAGTCAATCGATGCAATTAAACTCATCACCTTATAAGCCGACCATTGAACAAACTTCAACCTTCAACTATTCTGATACTCCAATAGCACTGGATGATATGAAAAAATTCCTTGATGGTAATGGTGACGCCAAGGTATACAAAAACCCTTTTGCCCGTGGCGAATCAATCACCCTCGTTCATGCTGATAACTATAAGACATTAGCTGATCTGAATGATCCTGATAGATGGGCCGCCAAGGTTGCGGTTACTGAACAAATTACTAACCTTACTAAGTCATTGACTTATTGTAGTAACGAAGTCGACTGGCAAAAACCTATTGTCTCGCTTACGGGAAAATGTTTTTCCATTATTAATATTGGGGATGCTGATAGGATACATGCCAATTTATCAAATAAAGAAACTCTTTCACTTAATGCCGTGCGCCTTTTTTCTCTCTTACATGAGGTAGCACATGGGCAATCAACATCGCGTGCCATGTCAGCAATGCAAAAACTCACAGAAACTGATACTTATCGAGAAAACTTCAGCGAGAAGATATCAGACGTATCAGCATTCATTGCCATTTCTACAATACTAAGTAAGGATGATACAAATACACTTTTTGACCTTATCATCCAAATGAGAAGCCATGAAAGCAGTGGTCATAACGCATCTCACAACACACATGGCCTTCTAGTCCTTGCCAAAAAGATGTTTAATGAAGACCCTAATTTTTTCAAAAGTACTGCTGGGGAAGACATACACTTTAAAGCGACACTCATGACTAAATCCTACAATGACACAACGAATAAAGAGGTGTTCTTTCCAAATTACCATAGCGATAAAATTTCCCCATCTTCAATTGATGCGATAGTAAGTAGACTTCAAAGCAGACGAAATAACCCTTCTCGAAAATCACTAGTTAAAGCATTAGGGGTGAGCTCAAATGATATACATAGACTAAGTAAAGGTGAAACAATTGAATTAGTAATGAACAATATAGACGCAGTTGTTTCCGCAGTAGAACGTTCGCGCACTAAAAACTCATTTGACAACCTCGTAAACACTAATGTCGCATTATTGTCACCCTACGCTGACACCAGAGAGTTTAAGAAATCATTTGATAAATTAATCGGGGAACATTTAGACACTCGAAAAGGTCATAGTGAATCAATCAAAAAAGCTTCAATCGAAAATTTCTCTATGGACCAATAATAATGATTAAGTGACATCCATGTATTATAGAGTTGCTATTAAGCCGGTAAGCTTTATTATTGATACTTATTATAAAGAAAGAATTATGACCATGATTACAAACAAAAAAATCTCAAAGTACATTCGCTACGCATCACTTCTATTGGCTTCGTATGTTTTTATTATTTGGGTAAACTATGAATTACCTACATCAGAAGCCATTCAAATCGCCAACAATGACAACCTAACCTACAAAGAACAGTTTTCAGCTATGTCTGCTTTGGCTTACAAAGACAAGCAAGATAGCCAAGCTTTTTATTTACTTTACAGTATGCTTTATTATGGATATGGTACTCCCACTTCACCTGACGCTGCATTAGTCATGTTAGAAAAGTCGGCCAATGCCGGATACGGTCCAGCCCAGGAAGAATTAGCTTTTATCTACCTAAATGGTACTGAACACTACAAAAAAGACCTGAACCTTTCTTATCACTGGCTTAAAAAGGCAGCTATTTCTGGTATGGATAAGGGGTGTATCCCAGCTTCTGACAAATTATTTTCGCCCGAATAAAACCACATTTTTCGGCAATTCTACTTTCTCTTTGTAGCTGGCCGACAGCAAATTCCAACCCTCATCAAACCGTTCACTTTGAATTAAAC
>JBLIEW010000063.1:0-26443 GCA_047633255.1 Colwellia sp. | reverse complement strand
GCATAATAAGATTAAAGGCCTAAGACCTGTTTACCTTGCTTAAAAACAATATCTACAGGGATGTTAGCGGCTTGTAAACGATCTAAATCAGTCGCTAATGTGTCACTAATAATCCCCTTGCTGGCAACTAAGTCATCAACGCCTTGGTAATCACCATTACCCTGAAGCGTTAGAATCAGTTTAGAAAGAGAGTTGATAGCAGAAGTCATCTTATTCATATTAACGCTGTATAAGCCTTGTTCATTACGGCTAAAAGCCCCTTTCTCTTGGAAGTAGTTGAAACGTACCATGTTGGCTTTACCGTGTGCTGAACTTGCGCCAAAACGTACTGAGCGGAATATGCCCGCCATGAAGGTAGTATAATACTCTGCTAATGTTCCTTCGGTAATCGCTCCTTTCTCAAGGAGTTGGCGTATCATATATAAACCTAAAATATCGGCTTTGCCTTCTTCTAACGCACTTGCATGCTCTTTTAGTGATTGGCGCACCGTGCCTTTATCGTTTAACGTGTTCTTTATGCCTAAACCGTGTGCGACTTCATGAAACATGGTATTAGCAAAAAAACCGTTAAAAGTAACATTTTTTCGTTGCTCAGGCACAATCAAGGTGTCAGCAATAGGTAGCATAATATTATCAAACTTGGCACGCATGGCATTTTTAAGCTGTAAACGACGGGTACCTTTTTCTAACTGTACTTGTTCATCGTTGGGTAAATTAATCGCAATAGTTTTACCGCCTGCATTTGAATGGCCGCCATAATAAATTACATCGTAAGCATTTAAATCAGCATCAGAGCCGGGCACTTCAGCTTTATATTTTTTAGGCACAGGTAGCTCTTTTTGTAACTCAGGTAAATACTGAGCATACTTAGCTAATTTTTCACTCCATGAAAGATCTTTGATCAATACATAGGCTTCAAAGGCGGCACGGTAACCAAATAATTGATCTTCATAGTTTTCTATTGGACCGATGACGACATCAATGGGATTATTTTTCATATCCATCCAGGCAAAGTCAGAGGCTTGATAATTATCTGTGCGTAATGCATTAGCGCGCATGGTTAGGTAATTAGCAAATTCTTTATCATCAGCAAAGGTTGCTGCTTTCTCTAAAATGGCGGCAGCACGGTTGATTTCATCACTGTACATTTCCGAATAGGCAATGGTAATTAATTGCCCTTCGTCATTGCGGCTAATAATTGAATATAATCCGTCTTTGTTGGCTAAGTCAGCTTGCTCAAATTCAGTCTTAGTCATATCTTTTGGATAAAACTCTGCACCATGGGTTTTAGCTTCATTGTGTGTTAAAAAAACTTTATCACCGTCTAGTCTATCCCAAGGTCCGTAGTTTATTTCAGCAAAACGGCGAACTTTTTCGTCTTTAATCGCCGCGAGAAATGTTTTTTTGTCTTGTGAGAATGCTTGCTGCCAAAATAGATCGTCCATAATTTTCGATGCATCGATTAAAAGAGCTAGCATTTCTTTTTGGTTGACTGATAAATGGCTTAAATCGGCGGTTAGGGTAACTTCTTTGTATATGTCTAGACGATCAGGGTAATTTGTAACGAGTTGTACGGGCGTTTGTTGCACAACCTTAGCCGAAGAGCTATTTATCGCTGCTGATTTAGTTGTTTGCTCATTACAAGCCGTTAATGACGATGTAGCGAGTAAGACAATGGCTGCAATTTTTGTCATGGGTGTTTTAAACGTGGAGAATGTCATGGTAAGCCTCAATGATTATTTCATTATGAGACTAAGAAAATTTCTTGATGAGTGCAATAGGAAGATGAATATAAATGTAAAAAAATTGTAAAATTTGTGTTTAGGTCAAATTTTGGATATAAAAAAACCGACAAAAGTCGGTTTTTTAAATATTACACTAAGTAATCAGAAAAACATGAAGTGCTACAAGCCTATAGGGCTTTGATAGCAGCATTCAAACGGCTCTTACTACGAGCTGCTTTGTTTTTATGAATAAGACCTTTACTTGCATAACGGTCTAAAATTGGCGTAGCAGCAGCTAATTCTTTAGTTGCTACTTCTTTATCACCGGCTTCAATTGCTGCAAGTACTTTTTTAACTAAAGTACGCATCATTGAGCGACGGCTTCCATTGTGTTGACGGCGCTTTTCAGATTGTACTGCGCGTTTCTTAGCTTGCTTTGAATTAGCCAAGGTGACTCCTAAAAAATGTTAGATAAGCTTAAATTTAAGGCGACGAAATATGCCTTTTTTTTAGCTAGTTGTCAAATGATTTAATTGCTTTATGTTATAAAAAGTTAATAAAAAAGCAATTAAATTGAATTTTGCTTGTTCTTGTTGTGAACGGACGTAAGTATACATTGTTTATGTAGATAAAATCATTACATAATAGCCTCTTCTTTTAGATAATTATTTCTTTTCTCTTTTTCTTTTATTTTTGAGGGCGTTTTTTTGAGTAAAAAGCTAATAAAATCAGGAATTATTGTCAGTGCAATGACCTTGGTTTCCCGTGTGTTGGGCTTAGTGCGCGATGTTGTCATTGCTAATGTTATGGGCGCAGGAGCAATGGCGGATGTTTTTCTTTTTGCCAATAAAATTCCTAACTTTTTTCGTCGCCTCTTTGCCGAAGGTGCTTTTGCTCAAGCATTTGTGCCAGTTTTAAGTGAATACCATACTAAAGATGAAATAAATGCCCAGTCAAGAGGCCACGATGATAACAACGGTAAGCTTGATGTTTCCCTTGACGAGACGCGGCGTTTAATTGCGCAAGTTTCTGGTACGTTAGGCGTTATTATTACCTTAGTTACACTTTTTGGCATGTTGGCATCACCGTTATTTGTTATTTTATTTGGTGGCGGTTGGTTTGTTGATTGGTTTCATAATGGGCCTGAAAGCGTTGGCGGTGAAAAATTTGAGCTGGCGTCTAGCTTATTGAAAATCACTTTTCCCTATCTATGGTTTATTAGTTTTACTGCACTTGCGGGCGCTGTACTCAATACCATGGGGCGCTTTGCTGTTGCCGCTTTTACACCAGTACTGCTTAATATAGCGATTATTTTAATGGCGGTATATGGCGCTGAATATACTCAAAGCCCTGCTTATGCACTGGCATGGGGAGTGTTTTTTGGCGGCTTGATTCAGTTTCTTTTTCAAATCCCTTTTTTGTATAAAGCCGGTGTTTTAGTTAAGCCTTGTTGGTCTTGGCACAGTAAAGGGGTTACTAAAGTTCGCACGTTGATCATTCCTGCTTTGTTTGGTGTGTCTGTCACTCAAATTAATTTACTCCTTGATACCTTGATTGCCAGTTTTTTAATTACTGGTTCGATTAGTTGGCTTTATTACGCTGATAGATTATTAGAATTTCCGTTAGGTTTATTTGGAATTGGTATTGCGACGGTTATTTTACCTAGCTTAGCCAAACTGCACAGCAAAAACAGTAATACAGAATTCACCGCGACTTTAGATTGGGGGATTAAAATTATTTCTTTGTTTGGTTGGCCTGCTTTAGCCGGGCTTATGGTACTGGCACAGCCTATTATTATGGTGTTATTTATGCGCGGTGAGTTTTCACAAGAAACAGTTATCCAGGTGTCATATGCTTTATTTGCGTATCTATCTGGCTTGTTAAGTTTTATGTTTATTAAGGTATTAGCGCCAGGTTATTACGCAAGGCAAGATACTAAAACGCCAGTAAAAATTGGCATAATAGCAATGGTTTCTAATATGGCCTTTAATTTAATGCTTGCACCCTTTTTCGGTTTTGTTGGTTTGGCTATTGCTACGACTATGTCGGCAACATTAAATGCTTGGCTACTTTATCGTGGTTTAAAGAATGCAGGTGTTTATCATTTATCAAAAAGCACCAAAATTTTTATCGGTAAATTAGTGTTGTCAGCATTAGTGATGGCGTGGGTGGTTTATCAATTATCCAATGACTTTGATGTGTGGTTAGCGATGAGTTTTACTGAGCAAGTTCAGCAGTTAATCGTGTGTATTGGCGGCGGTTGCTTAAGCTATTTTGTTATGATTGCCTTATTAGGTGTTCGCCTTGGTGATTTTAAGGTGAAAAATTAAAAATAATATTTAGGAAGTACTGATTATTATTGCTCATTAATATATAATTTGCCGATTTATTTTATCTACATATTTTCTTTAGGCTTAAAATACAAGCCATGCAGTTAGTTCGCGGTATGTACAGAAGAGTAATAGTAATGCAGTTAGTTCGCGGTATTCATAATATTCAGTCAGAAGATCACGGCTGTGTATTAACTATAGGTAATTTTGATGGTGTCCATAAAGGGCATCAGCGTGTTATTGCGGCTTTAGTTGCCAAGGCTAAGGCGCTAAATTGTGCTGCTGCAGTGTTAGTGTTTGAACCACAACCACAAGAATTGTTTGCCCCAGACAAAGCACCAGCGCGACTTTGTCGTTTACGAGACAAGTATTCACTGCTTGCGAAATTAGGTGTTGAACGATTAATTTGCGTCAACTTTACTCGAAAATTTGCCAGCCAAAGTGCACAGCAATTTATTGAACACTTGTTAGTGGAGAAATTAGGTATACAGCATTTAATTGTTGGTGATGATTTTCATTTTGGTAAAAATCGTCTTGGTGATTTTACTATGTTATCTGAGGCGGGGAAAAAATTCGGCTTTGAGGTAACGGATACTGCTAGTTGTAAAATGGCTAATTGTCGTGTGAGTAGCACAGCAATACGACAAGCGTTAGAGCAAGACAACTTAAACGATGTTGAAATTATGCTCGGTCGACCTTATTCAATAATAGGTAAAGTTTTCCATGGTGATAAACGTGGACGACAATTAGGCTTTCCAACAGCAAATGTTTTATTGAAAAGACGAAAGTCGCCCTTAGATGGTGTTTTTGCTGTGGTAGTTAATACCAATAACGGCACATTTAACGGCGTTGCTAATATTGGCTCTAGACCTACAGTAAATGGTATAAGACAACAATTAGAAGTACATATTTTTAACTTTAATGATGATCTTTATGGTCAATGCATTGAAGTAATTATTAAGAAAAAACTTCGCAAAGTGATAAAGTTTGATAGCCTAGAAGCATTAACTGCACAAATAAAGCAAGATAGTGAGCAGGCTAAACAAGTGTTAAATAATATAGATTAACCAATGTAGATTAAACAATCTAAGTTAGGCATGTGCCTAATAATTTGAAAAATTTAAACAACCGGATAATGATTTAAATGAGTGATTATAAACAGACCCTGAATTTGCCAGCTACGCCGTTTGCCATGAAGGGCAATATGGCAAACCGTGAACCTAATATGCTCAAAGAATGGGCTGCTAAAGATTTGTACGGAAAAATTCGTGCAGCAAAAGAAGGTAAAAAATCATTCGTTTTGCATGACGGTCCTCCCTACGCAAATGGAAGTATTCACCTTGGTCATGCAGTCAATAAAATATTAAAAGACATTATTGTTAAATCAAAAACATTGTCTGATTTTAATTCGCCTTACGTGCCCGGTTGGGATTGTCATGGTTTACCTATCGAGTTAATGGTTGAGAAAAAAATCGGTAAGCCAGGTCACAAAGTTTCAGCCAGTGTTTTTCGTGAAAAATGTCGTGAATATGCTGCTAAGCAAGTAATTGGTCAAGGTGAAGATTTTAAACGTTTAGGTATTTTTGCTGATTGGGAAAAACCTTACTTAACGATGGATTTTGATACAGAAGCCAATATCATCCGAGCTTTAGGTAAAATTGCTGAGAATGGGCATTTACACCAAGGTTTTAAACCGGTCCACTGGTGTACAGATTGTGGTTCTTCTTTAGCTGAGGCTGAAGTGGAATATCAAGACAAACATTCCCCAGCGATTGATGTGAAGTTTACTGCGGTAGATTCTGGCGTTGTGGATAAATTTAATCACCCTGACAATCATCAAGGTGAAGGTGTTGTTTCAGTTATTATCTGGACTACAACACCTTGGACATTACCTGCTAACCGTGCCGTTGCGGTGAATGCAGATGTTGAATATACGTTAGTGCAATGTGAAACAGAGCAGGGCAAAGAACGTTTGATTTTAGCCTCAGACCTAGTCACCAGTTGTATGGACCGTTTTGGCATTGATAAATACCATGCATTAGGTTTTTGTCAAGGTAGCGATTTAGATCTAGTGCAATTAAAACACCCTTTTTATGATTTTACCGTGCCAATGATTTTAGGTGAGCATGTTACTACTGACTCAGGTACAGGTTGTGTTCATACGGCTCCAGGCCATGGTGTTGAAGATTTCGTGGTAGGTAAAACATATAATCTTGAAGTGGCAAACCCTGTTGGTGCTAATGGTGTTTATTTAGAAGACACCCCGTTATTTGCCGGACAACATGTTTTTAAAGCGAATGCGAATGTGGTTGAAACGTTGAAAGAACATGGCACACTTATGCACCATCATGCGATAGAGCATTCTTATCCACATTGCTGGCGTCACAAAACGCCTTTAATTTTCCGTGCAACACCGCAATGGTTTATCAGCATGGACAAGGAAGGTTTACGTCAAGATTCATTGAAAGAAATTGAAAAAACACAATGGATCCCTGATTGGGGACAACGTCGTATTGAATCGATGGTTGAAGGTCGCCCCGATTGGTGTATCTCGCGCCAGCGTACGTGGGGCGTGCCAATGGCATTGTTCATACATCAAGACACAGGTGCTTTGCATCCACGTAGCATTGAGTTAATTGAAACGGTTGCTAAGCGTGTTGAAGAAAAAGGCATTCAGGCGTGGTTTGATTTAGACGCAGCCGAGCTTATCGGTGATGACGCCAAAGAATATATTAAAGTACCAGATACCTTAGATGTGTGGTTTGATTCAGGGACTACCCATTACTCCGTAGTCAAGGTGCGTGAAGAATTTGACGGTATTGCTGACTTATACCTTGAAGGGTCAGATCAACATCGTGGTTGGTTTATGTCGTCTATGATTTCATCAGTGGCGATGAATGGTAAAGCACCTTATAAACAAGTCTTAACACATGGCTTTGTGGTGGATGCTAACGGTCGAAAAATGTCTAAATCTATAGGCAATGTGATCACGCCTAAAGAAATCACTAATACGTTAGGTGCTGATATTTTACGTTTATGGACTGCGTCGGTAAATTACACACAAGAGATCACCGCAGGCGACGAAATATTTAAACGTCAAGCGGATGCTTATCGTCGTATTCGAAACACCTCTCGCTTTTTATTATCAAATTTAAATGGTTTTGAACCAGCGCAGCATTCCGTTGCTTTTGAAGACATGGTTGCACTTGATCGTTGGGTTGTAGATAAAGCGGCACGCTTACAAGATGAAATTATCAATGCCTACAACGAATATGAATTTCATGTGGTAGTACACAAACTAATGAATTTCTGTACCACTGAGCTAGGTGGCTTCTATTTAGATATTATTAAAGATAGACAATATACCGCAAAAAGTGATTCTAACGCTCGTCGTTCTTGTCAAACAGCTATGTACTTAATTGTTGAAGCAATGACTGCTTGGATGGCGCCTATTTTATCATTTACCGCACAAGAAATTTGGCAAGCATTACCAACGCCAGCTAACGGTGAACGTGATGAATTTGTATTCACTGGTGTTTGGTTTGATGGTTTAGCAACGATGCCAGAAGACACTGACCTAGATAATGAGTATTGGAGCGAACTATTATTAGTACGCGCTGAAGTTAACCGTGCATTAGAGATTGCTCGTAAAGAAAAAACCGTAGGTAAAGCGCTTGAAGCACAGGTAACTTTATATGCAACGGCGGAGCTAGCACAAAAATTAGCCCAAGTAGGTGATGAATTACGTTTTGTACTTATTACCTCTAAAGTGACGCTTAATGTTGTTAGTGATACAAGCCAAATTCCTGATAGCGCGACAGTTACTGATATTGACGGTTTATGGCTGTCAGTTGCTGCAGCAGAAGGTGTTAAGTGTGATCGATGTTGGCATGTAACGACTGATGTGGGCACCCATGACACTCACCCAAGTTTATGTGGTCGTTGTATTACCAATGTTGATGGCGAAGGTGAAGCAAGAAAATATGCATAAAATATTTACTGCTTTCAATAATTCAGGCTTACGTTGGCTTTGGCTAACGCTAGTTTGTTTAGTGCTTGACCAGGTAACTAAGCATTGGGTTGTTGGTTCATTTAATTTATATGAATCACTAAACGTATTACCTATTTTTAGTATCACTTATGTTCACAACCCCGGTGCCGCTTTTAGCTTCTTAGCTAATCAAGATGGTTGGCAACGTTGGTTTTTTACCACTATAGCCGCGGTTGCCTGCATTGTGTTTATTGTTTGGTTAGCAAAAATGACTAAATCGCAAACCTTATTAAGTATTGCTATTGCGCTGATGCTAAGTGGTGCCATGGGAAATTTGATTGATCGTGCTTTGTTTGGTTATGTTATCGATTTTTTAGATTTCCACTGGTCTGGTAATCATTTTCCTGCTTTTAATGTCGCTGATTCAATGATTTTCATTGGTGCTGCCTTGATGATTTTAGAGTCCTTTACTGGTGATACTAAAGCAAATGATTAGAATTTAAGTCGTACTGAAGTGCGACAATGGATAAGAAGATAAAAAATGACAAACGAAATAACAATTAAAGCTGATTCAACAATTTTAGTACACATCACTATGAAGTTAAGTGATGGCTCAGCTGCTGATAGTACAAAAGTAAACAACAAACCCGCTAAAATAATTATGGGTGACCAGAGTATCTCTGCTCCTTTTGAAGCACAATTATTGGGGATGACTACGGGGACAACTAGAGAGTTTTCGCTTGAAGCTGTCGATGCCTTTGGTGAGTCTAATCCTGATAATATCCATTATATGGATATTGACAAGTTTTCAGCAGAAGTCCCGGCAAAAGTCGGTAATATCATCACTTTTTCTCAACCAGGTGGCGAGTTACCCGGTATGATTCAAGAGGTTAATGGTAATTCAGTAACTATTGATTTTAATCATCCATTAGCGGGTCAAGCCGTGACTTTTGTGATTGATTTAGTAGAAATATTATAAATTGAAGTCGCAAGTTTATCGTACCGAGTGACGAACTCACTTTACTTCGACACTCATAGCTTTTAACTCGCAGCCGACCACTAGTAAATGATATTGAGAATATTATGGAAATTATTTTAGCGAACCCTCGTGGTTTTTGTGCCGGTGTTGACCGAGCTATTAGTATTGTTGATAGAGCGTTAGACTTATTTGGTGCACCTATCTATGTGCGTCATGAAGTCGTACATAACAAATTTGTGGTTGATGGTTTAAAAAGTCGTGGTGCGGTTTTTGTTGAAGAGCTTGATGAAGTTCCTGACGACAGCACGGTTATTTTTAGTGCCCATGGGGTTTCTAAAGCGGTGCGTAACGAAGCTAAAAAACGTGACTTAAAAGTATTTGATGCGACATGCCCATTGGTGACTAAAGTACATATGGAAGTTGCTCGCGTGAGTCGTAAGAATATTGAATGCGTACTTATTGGCCATACAGGTCACCCAGAAGTTGAAGGTACCATGGGGCAGTATGATAGTGACTCAGCGGGTATTTACCTAGTTGAATCAGCAGAAGATGTCTTAAGCCTTGAAGTAAAAGATCCAGGTAAACTTTATTTTTGCAGCCAAACAACACTCTCAGTAGATGACACCTCTGATGTGATTGATGCTCTTCGAGCGAAATTCCCTTTAATTGAGGGGCCGCGCAAGGATGATATTTGTTACGCTACTCAAAATCGTCAAGATGCAGTTCGCGCTATTGCTAGCCAAGTAAACTTATTATTAGTGGTTGGTGCTAAAAATAGCTCTAACTCTAATCGCCTAAGAGAAGTTGCTGAAAAAATGGGAACAACATCTTATCTTATTGATACCGCAGATGATATTGAGACTTCCTGGTTAGAAAACGTTGATAAAATTGGTGTTACCGCAGGTGCATCCGCGCCGGCAATATTAGTAAGGCAAGTTATAGAATCATTAAAAGACCATGGTGCTCATGAGGTTAATGAATATCCTGGCCGTAAAGAAGATATTGTATTTGCAGTACCAATAGAATTACGCTAATCTTAAGTTGATTGTATTTTAACCGCTTTATTTGATGTGTTGGCTGTATCCAAGAAGAATAGATATAGTCAGTATCAATGTACACAGGCATATATTTCGGATGTATTTTTAAGGAAATAATACAGACAAAAAAGGATATGGGCTAATGCTGTTCATACTAGTGATTTTTAGCACATATGAATTTCCCCAAGAGTCTTTAGTTAATGCAAAATGGGCTCCTCCTTTTTATATGCCTAAAAATAGTGGTGCTTTAAATACTGACACTTTAAAAGTAATTATCTTAAAAGTAAAACGGATAAAAGATAATAAACTATTAAACTTTAGAATTTTTTTTTTACTAAAAGAACTTTTTTTCACATCCCCCCAACTGAAAATCACTCTTTTCAAACCTGTTTTATTACAGCTAACTCTTATGCATTTTGTCGATAAAATATTAGGCAATAAAAAGAGTCACCTTATAAAGAGAGAATCAAATGTCTCAACGTATTAATACTCAACGCCACAGTACTCAGTATCTCAATACTCACGGTCTAAAAAAAAGTACCTCCAAACAAAAAGGCATGACTTTTATTGAAGTTTTAATCGCCTTAGTTATCATGGTTACGGGGATATTAGGTGCAGTTGCTATGCAGGCAACTGCTAAAAAAGGTAGCTTTGACGCCATGCAACGCTCATTAGCTTCAGCATTAGCACAAGATATGTTAGAACGCATGCGCAGCAATGATGCACGACCTATCAATGGAATTTTAAATACATATGTCGGTAAATATGGTGAGGATCCAGGTGAAGCGCCAGCTCCTGCGTGCAATACCTCTGGGGCTCTGTGTAATTCGGCACAAATGGTTGCAACCGACTTATACCAATGGACACAATTGCTTCGAGGAGCGAATGTAACGTCAGATGGGCAAAATGTTGGGGGCTTAATTAATGCGACGGGCTGTGTTACTGAAAATAATAATGCAGTAACTGTTACTGTCAGTTGGCAAGGACGTACTAGTACACAAGATGGGGCTGCAGCAGCTGCTTTTGCAACTGATGCAGCATGTGGAACCGCTAATGATCAACGTAGACAAGTGCATATTAAAGCATTTATCTTTTAAATAGGCTCTAAACTTATTATAGGTATGTGAATAGTAGATATGAATAAGTATCAAAAAGGTTTTAGTTTATTAGAAATATTTATCTCACTGGCAATTGGTTTAGTGTTATTTGCGGGTGTACTGACTGTATTTGTTGGTATGAAAACAACTACCACCCAAACGAATAGTTTAGGTGAACTACAAGAAAACGGTCGTTTTGCTATCAGCGTGTTAAGCGATGATTTATTACGTGAAGGTTTTTGGGGTGATCTACCTAATCAACTTACGGGCAGTAATTTAACGGCTATTCCCATTATTGGCGGTGTAGACTGTGTAGGTCAAGGGTTAAATAATGCCAGTTTTCCACAAGCAATTGGTCATTTTCGTAGTATCTGGGGGATCACTGCCGTTAACGCTAGTCCTATAGGGTGCATTAACAACGCTAAAATTGGCTCTGATGTCATTCAAATAAAACGCGTGTTATCTACACCTATTGTTGGAAATACCAATGCCACTTTATATTATTTAAATGCTAATAGCGCGACGGGAATTATTTTTTCAGGGGTTGGTGCCGGTGTGCCACCCGCAGTGAATAACGGTATTGTTTGGGAATACCAACACCATGTATATTATATTCGAGATGAGGTTCAAGGTGATTTGAGTGTACCCGTTTTGATGCAAGGTGTGTTATCAGCCAATAATGGTATGACTTTCAGGCCTTTAATTGATGGTATCGAAAGAATTCACTTTTCGTATGGTGTTGATGCCGATGATGATGGGGACGTAGATGCTTTTATTTCTTCAGCGAATATGACACAGTCTTTTTGGAATAAAAATAATAGTAATATCCTAGCGGTAAAAATTTTTGTGCTAGCACGAGATAGCTTACCAGATAATAATTATACCAATACTAATACTTACCAATTAGGTGATTCACCTGCATTGGTAGTGAATGATAATTATCGCCGTTTGCTTTTTACAACAACAGTCACATTATATAATGCGAGGACAGATACATGGCCATAATAAATAGTCAGTTAAATCAATTTGATATAGGTAAAAGTCAACAGGGTGTTGTGTTAATTGTTTCTTTAGTTTTTTTAGTTGCACTAACAGCAGTGGCTTCAGCATTAATGCTAAATACTACGTCAGATATGAAAATGTCGGGCAGTAGTCAAACCAAAGTTAATGCGGTGCAAGAAGTTATTAGCTCCATAGACCAAATAATTTCAGTACAAACACAGGGCAATGTTAATGCTTTTACTCTGTCACAGTTTCCTCTTTCAATGAATGACGTAGTAACGTCTCCAAATACTACTGCCAATATCACCGCAGTAAATGCTAATAGTTTACTTGTTGGATGCGCTCATAGTAAATTACCATTTGATGCTGATTACAATTGTAATTTACTGAGAATTCAAGCTACTAAATTGTATGGTCGCGCTAATACAAGTTCTGTTCAAGTGAATGCGGGTATCGCACAACTATTAGGCAAGGGGGCACAATGAAAAAATTATTATTAATAAGTTTGATGCTGCTATCGAGTGTTAGCATTGCCGAAGATATCGAACTCTATGTTGGCAATTCAACGCAACGGGTCGGTGGTAAGCCGAAAGTTCTGATTATTTTTGATAACTCAGGGAGTATGAATACCACTACCGAAATTAAAACGCCTTACGACCCAGATGAAACTTATCCTGCAGTTGGTGGCTTTAACTCCCTTTCTAGTGATTTCGTCTATTTCACTAAAGGGGTGGGCGTTGATAATACAACACCAATACCTGATAGCCCGAGTGAACAACGTCGTTTTCTTTCCGATATTAATAGTTGTGATACTGCGAGACAAAAATTAGCTTCAGTGGGCTTTTATACTGGCTATATTAGGGAATATGCCTTTCAAGGAAACTCAGGTAGCTGGCAAGAGATTCCTGATAATAATGGTGCTAATCTCGAGGTTATTGATTGTTTAGATGATATTCTATTGGAAAACGATGTTAATGCTGGAGTCGAAGGGCAAGGAGGAAACATTACTCCGCTACCTAATGGCTATCCTGTCGACGGTGAAGGCACGAAAAAAAATCCTGATTATTATACTGCTTCTGCTAGTAATTCGAATACCAATATGGGAGCCGGCGAAGTTGTTACATTATATACGGATAATTACCTGCGTTGGTCTCAAGGATCTGATGACGATATCGGTACAGTGAATGAGTCTCGCTTAAAAATTGCAAAAAGTACTATTACTAATTTAATTGAGTCAGCTCCTGGCGTTGATTTTGGATTACAAATTTTTAACCATAATCATTATGGTGAAAATGTACGCGATGGCGGTAGGGTTGTTTTTGGTATTCAAGATATGGATTTAGCTGCTAGACAAAGTTTAGTCGACATCATTCAAGACGATGTCGATGGCGAAACAAATACTCCATTGTGTGAAAGCTTATATGAAGCAAGACGTTATTTTGGCGGCCTGTCTGTCGATTTTGGCGATAATGATTCAAATCGTGGTAGTTATTACACAGGAAATACGCCACCTAGAGATGAGTCAATTGAAACTCCAGAGGGAACTTATATCACGCCATACACGGGTTGCACTAGTGACGTATACGTTATTATGGTTACTGATGGTACACCAACAAAAGATCAAGCTGCTGACAGCTATATATCGAACTTACCGGGTATAACCGCGAAGTTTAATGGCAACTATTTACCTGCTTTGGCCGGCTGGATGCATAATAATGACATCAACGCTAATATTGACGGTAAACAAACGTCTACTTTATATACCATAGGTTTTAGTTCAGGGGCCGAAGCCGCCGCGCCTTTGTTAACAGAAGCAGCTGCTTTAGGTGGCGGCAAGTATTATGATGCAGAAGACCCGAGTAAATTACTTTCTTCACTGCAATCAGCACTTATTGATATTTTAGAAGTTAATGGTAGTTTTACGTCTCCTTCTGTAGCTTCGAATAATTTTGACCGAACACAAACATTAGACTCTGTATATTATGCTATGTTTTTGCCTGATCGTGGTCCTAGGTGGCAAGGTAATTTAAAAAAATTAAAAGTAACGAGTACAGGACTCGTTGATCGAAACGATATAAGTGCAATTGCTAGCGATGGCAATATTGAATCAGAAGCTAAAACTTTTTGGTCTACTGGCTCAGCTGATGGAGATAAAGTAGAGAAAGGGGGCGTAGCTGAAATGTTGCGGAATAAAAGTAATCGTATGATTTATAGTAATACTGATGGTGGAAATAGTCTGTCCTTATTAAATAATGCTGCTTTGAATGGCAATGAGCAAGCCTTTGCTGATTTATTAGGAATTAATCTTACCGATGTTCAGTCATATTATGATTGGAATTTAGGTATTGATGTTGATGATGAAGATAATGACGGTAGCACTACAGATATACGTTACGATGTTTTTGGTGATCCATTACATTCTAAACCTTTAGTGATTAATTATGGCGGCTCGGTTAATGATCAAGATGTGCGCATTATTGTGGGTACTAATGCAGGGTTTTTACATATGTTTGATGATAATGGCGCAACTGTTGATGAAACTTGGGCGTTCATGCCTAATGAATTTTTTCCAGATATAAAGGGCTTACGTGATAATTTTTCATCATCAGATAAAATTTATGGGGTAGATGGCTCTGCAACAGCTTATATATTAGATACAAATGGAGATGGGTCAGTAAATAGTGCAGATGGAGATAAGGCGTGGGTTTTTATTGGTTTACGTCGTGGAGGAACTTCTTACTACGCCATAGATATTACTGCACCTGATGCCCCTAGATTAATGTGGCATATAAATAATACTACGCCAGGATATGCTGAATTAGCGCAGTCATGGTCACAACCTAAAGTTGGGTATTCAGCTATTAATATGACAGGAGGAACACCAAAACCAGTATTATTTATTGGCGCAGGATACTCAACCATTAAAGATAACGGGGGGATTGGTGCTGATGATCTTACTGGCCGTGGTATGTATATGATAGACGCTGAGTCAGGCATTTTAAAATGGAGCTTAACGCCTACAGCACAAAGTGGCACTAATACCTATTTTCCTGGCGTAGATAGTATACCGTCACGTATAGCGATACTTGATAGTGATTCTGACGGCTTAGTTGATAGGCTTTATGCGGGTGATACAGGCGGCAACATCTGGCGAGTGGATATGCCTGGTTCTAGTCCCAATAGTAGTGAAACCCCTTGGACTGCGGTTAAGTTGGCAAGTTTAGGGGGCGGTATTGAAATCACTGATAGAAGGTTTTTCAGTCAACCTGTTATTGCAAGAGCATCAATAACCCAAACGGTAAAAACAGCAGAGTTGGATGAAGATGGTCAAGCAACAGGCAAGTTTATTATTGATCAGTTTGATAAGCCTTTCGATGCTATTTTATTAGGAAGTGGCAATAAGACAAATCCTTTAGATACGGTTACAGATGATAAGTATTTTATGATAAAAGATGAGTTGATTATGACTCAATCATTAAAGGGCAGTAATATTCCAGCTGTTATTAGTATTGGTGATCTAAAGGACTATACCGGTAATCCGTTGCAAGACTTGCCTGAAAATACGGCAGATTACACGAGCCAACAATTGAGTGACTTAATTGATGCAAGTGAAAAGTCAGGTTGGTACATAACCTTTAACGGAGTAGGTGAAAAAAGTATGGCTAGTGGCGCTGTTATTGCGGGCGTTGCCTATTTTAATTCATTTACACCAGCGTCTACAGCAAATGTTGGTGACTGTACTTTACTGGAAGGAGCCGCAGCACTTTATGCTGTTGACTTATCTTTTGGTACGACCATTTATGACTGGAGAAAAATAATTATTGGTTATAATCCCCCAGGAGATCCTACTTTTGTAACCGTGCCACATATTCCTAGAGTGGGAGATCCTCCTATTGATCCTAATAACCCACCATCACAAAATTTTGCAATTATTGCTCCTGACATTACTGTTTTGTGCGATGGCAATCGAGATTGCTCGGGAATTAAAGTACAGACAATGCGCACTTATTTGTACATAAGAGAGTAGCCTGATTTTAAGGAAAGTAAATACGATGAAAAAAATGATGAAAATGTCTCCAACAATGAATGATTTTGTAGGCTTCACCTTGATTGAATTAATGATTACGGTTGCTATTGTTGGTATTTTAGCTGCGGTAGCTTACCCTTCTTATACTAGCTTTGTAACTAGTTCAAATAGGAGTGAAGGACAGCGAGAACTTTTACGTCTAGCTAATTTACAAGAAGAAACTTTTATCGATCGTCGATCATATACTACGGATATGACAGCTTTAGGTCTGGCGTTTGATCCTCACTTGACTGAATTTGGCAATTATAGTATTGATGCTACTATTGACAATGGCGGCACTTCTTTCCTTTTAACAGCTACCGCACAGGGCACACAAACAGGTGATACTGGTTGTACGACTTTAACGATTAATGAAGCTGGTCAGAAAGGGCCTGCAGGGTCTGAAATATGTTGGAGACAATAAAATGAAAATTCAAATTAAACTGAGAAAAATACTTTTTATAGTACCTTTAGTCATCATATTACATGGTATTAGTTTAACAACAAGTTTTTGGGCGCAGGCTAATACTAGTTTTTCTTCTAAAGACAAAGTTATAAAACCAATAGACATTGAAATGAAATGTCATGTTGAACTAGTGGGTGGTGGGGAGACCATTAGATTTACGAATACCCCATACAGAAATATAAAAGAGCTGAAACATGTGTTGATGGGGCAAAAAATAAAATTGAATAGTGAGAGTTCAGGTAAAACTCTTTATAAAGTAAAAGAGTGTGTCCCCTTAAAAGATAAGTTTAAAGGACGCAGAGCTCAACAGCTCTTTTTAGATACGCCACAATAGTTATTGTATTGACTGATTTTTCTATTGCCCCATTTTATTTTAGGGGCAAGCTATTTCATTTCCATTCCTATCTTCATCCTTACCATCACCATCAACATCAGAACTTTGATAAGCTCGCCCCGATGCACTTAAAAGCACGGCTCTACCTAAATCGTTAAAACCTTGCGGACAATAAATGAAAGTACTATTTAATGCCGCGGAAAGTTGTCCTGTAGGGGCAAAAGTAATGCGATTAAAGCCCGCATAGGTTAAGGTGTCATTATTTTGTATTGCGGGTTTAACTTTTAATAATGTTTCATTGTTAGCAGGCTCATAAATATTATCATTATCTAAATCGATAAAAACACTCAGATTACCTCCCCAAGCATTTACACAAGTACTAGTACCATTTAATGGGCAAAGGGTAACATTACGCTCCATGCTAATAGCTGAATTTCTAGCCGATAGCACTAATCGATGTATTTGAGATATTTCATTATCTATACGCATGCTTACTAAAAATTGATTTAAACTTGGCATAGCAATCGCAGTAATGATACCAAGTATAGCAATACCTATTATCAGTTCAATCATAGTGAAACCATCATATTTTGAAGAAGCTTTTTTGATAATTGTACTTGGTAGGTTTTCGTTAAGGGGCTTAACGATAGTATATTCGATTTTTTTATTGGTAGAAAAAATAAATTTTAACATAAGACAACCTAGTGCCTATAACGACACATTACTTATATAAGTATTGATAGTTATATCAGCAAAGGACGGTTTTTACTAGTTTCTGTCCGTTACGAAAAATATAATGTGATTATTCTGTTCGGCAATTAATTTCGCTACCAGATCGTACTTCGTCTCTGCCATCTTGATCTATATCACTACTAATATATAACCTACCTGACGTTGCAATTCTGATAGCTCGTGATTGTTCTGGATAGCCTTTGGGGCAATACTTAAAAGTACCATTACTTCCCCATCCGGCAGTTCTTCCTGTTGGTGCGTATATTATACGACTACGCCACAAGCCGTATTGCAATTTATCATCATCTCTTATTGCCGACTTTGTTCTAAGTAGTATTTCATTATTGATGGGGTCATAGGCAGTGTTGTTGTTTAAATCAATAAACACAGATATTTCATTTTGCCACTGAGTAGTACATTGATTATCATCGTTTAATGGGCATATAGTAACGGGCAATGCATTATTAATAGCTGCGTTTCTAGCGGTAAATAATAAGCGATGCAATACTGATATTTCATTGTCTACTCTCATTTGAGATAAAAAAGCACTAAAATTAGGCACGGCGATTGCGGCAAGGATGGATGTAACAGAAACTGAAACCATTAATTCTATAAGAGTGAAACCCTTAATGCTGGGATTTGAGATAATAGAGTAGATAATTTTTAGCATAAAAAAGTCCATTTTTAATAACTTCCTTGTAAATTAGGTATAGTTAAGAAAAATGGATTTTACTAATTATAATTTGCTAGCTACTAATGGTTTTTAATCATAAATAGTAGGAATAGGCTGGCGTTTATGTTGCGTTTTTTGATAAATATTAATAATATGATCACGTACTTGCGTAGATACTTCCTTGCCTTCAAGAAAGTTATCAAGTTCGTCATAACTAATGCCTAAGGCATCTTCATCAGTTTTACCTGGTTCTAAATCTTCTAAATCAGCGGTGGGTGCTTTATCAACTAGAATAGAGGGGGCCCCTAAGTTTTTAGCCAACATTCTAACTTGTCGTTTAGAAAGACCAAACAATGGCGCTAAATCGCAGGCACCATCACCCCATTTAGTAAAAAATCCGGTAATGTTTTCTGCGCTGTGATCGGTGCCTAACACTAAACCACCAACAATCCCTGCAATATGGTATTGAGATGCCATGCGCGCACGTGCTTTTAAATTTCCTTTTGAAAAGTCTACTTGGCTGTTTGATGCCGAGAGTAAATTTGCATTAGCAAGAGCGTTAGTCACTTGTTGATGAATACCATTTACACCATCAAGTACATTAGTTGTTAAACAATGGCTAGGTTGAATAAAGTTTACTGCTTGCTGCGCATCATCTTCATCTGCCTGAATAGCGTAAGGCAACCGAACAGCAATGAATTGAAATGGATTTTCACTATTTATATTTGGCTTTGTATTTAGTTCGTCATTCAATTCTGTGATTGCTAATTGGGCTAATCGGCCACAAGTCGAAGAGTCAACCCCGCCACTAATACCAAGTACTAATGTTTTTAAACCTGAATTTGTTAATGTTGATTTAATAAAATCAATCCGACGGCGGATCTCAAATTGAATATCAATTTCAGGTAACACTTTCATCTCATCAATAATTGCTTGCTGATTCATGGGGTTCCTACTTTACTATGGAAATATTTAGTGAAGACCATAGTAACAAAATAAATGTGTTAGCTAAATAATAACAACTGCTTATTGAAATATAATGATAAACGCGTTGTAATGTTATTAATAACTAATAATGGACTTTTAACTGAGAAATACTATGAAAAAAATTGAAGCTATCATTAAGCCATTCAAATTGGATGATGTAAGGGAAGCGTTGGGCGAAATTGGTGTTACTGGTATGACCGTATCTGAGGTTAAAGGCTTTGGTAGACAAAAAGGACATACTGAGCTGTATCGTGGTGCAGAATATATGGTTGATTTTTTACCTAAAGTAAAATTGGAAATTGTTATCGCTAAAGAAGATGTTGAGCGTTGTGTCAATGCTATTTTAGAAACAGCTCAAACGGGTAAAATTGGTGATGGTAAAGTCTTTATTACTGATGTTGAGCGTATTATCCGTATTAGAACGGGTGAAGAAAACCAAGAAGCAATATAGAACTGTTAGGCGTTAATGGTGTTGAGTTATTAAATTTGAGTAGCGAGCATAGACCCTGTTAAGGTTATTTCGCTACTCAAAACTTTTATCACTTTTACTAATATTAGTTAACGAGTGAGTTGTTTGGATAATTTGCTGCTAAGACTTGTAACGTATTTTTCTTTAAATCATCTAAGCCAAGTTTATCATAACACTCAATCATTATTTCTAATGCCGGCTCTACCTCAGGGCTAGGAGTATAGTATTCAATAATATATCTGCCTCTGTTTGCTGCTGATGCATAGGCCTCACGTTTTAAATAGAATTCAGCAACCGATAATTCATATTTTGCTAAACGTGATTTTATTTCAATCATGCGTTTACGAGAATCTGCAGCATATTTACCTTCCGAATAGTTAGTTACTACGCGTTTTAAATCATTAAAAGCCTCACGGGATGCACTAGGATCTCTATCTGAACGGTCGATACCAACAATATCTTGAAATAAATTATCTTCAGTGGATAAATTGATTAATGCCCGCATATAGTAAACATAATCAATATTGGGATTATTTGGATTTAATCGTAAGAATCGATCCGTTAAGGCGATGCCTTGTGCTGCGTCACCTACTTTATAATAAGCATAGATTAAATCTAGTTGCACTTGGTGAGATATAGGACCAAATGGAAAGCGTGAATCAATAGCACTTAGTGTTAATATAGCTTTTTGATACAACCCATTGTCGAGTGAAGTTCTTGCATCGACAAATAATGCCTGTGCAGATTTATCAGGTACTATTTCAAGCTCTACTTCTGATGAAGAACAGCCAGTCAAAACAAGCGCCAATGCGATAAAAATTATTTTTGTGGTCAATTTTTCCATAGATTTTGTTATTACGCCTTTGATTCTGGTTAAATAAGTATGAAAGCCCTCAACAAAAAGGGTAAAATGAGATTAATCTACTTAGTGCATACTTTAGTAAAGTCATTCTAACCTAGCATTTTCGCTAGTACAATGACGAGTTGCACAACGTTAAAAATTTAAAGAGAGTTTAATGGCTGAAATAATTCAACATAAAGATATTGTCCCGGATTCGTGTTTAGGTAAACGCTTAGACCAAACTTTAGCAATAATGTTCCCTGACTATTCACGATCAAGATTAAAAGATTGGATTTTAGCTGGCAGTGTTATCGTTAATGGCGAAGTAATACCGCGTCCACGAGAAAAAATGTATGGTGGCGAAAGTATCGTTATCGATGCAGAAATCGAAGCAGAACAGCGGTTTGAAGCGCAAAACATAAAATTAGACATTGTATACGAAGATGATTTTATTTTAGTTATTAATAAACCTGCTGGCTTAGTTGTTCATCCTGGCGCAGGTAATCCTGACGGCACAGTACTCAATGCATTGTTGCATCATTACCCTGCAATAGAAGTTGTGCCTCGTGCTGGTATCGTGCATCGATTAGATAAAGACACTACGGGCTTAATGGTAGTTGCCAAGACTATTGCGGCACAAACCAACTTAGTGGAGGCGCTGCAACTAAGAGAAATAACTCGCGAATATGAAGCCGTAGCTAATGGTTTAATGACAGCAGGCGGTCTTGTTGATGAACCCATAGGGCGTCATCCAACTAAGCGTACACTTATGGGCGTTGTTATATCAGGTAGACCTTCAGTAACACATTACCGTGTTATGGAAAAATATCGTTTACATACGCGTTTACGTTTACGCCTTGAAACCGGACGTACTCATCAAATTCGCGTGCACATGTCACATATTACTCATCCACTTGTTGGCGACCAAGGATATGGAGGCAGACCACGCCCACCTAAAAATGCTACGCCAGAGTTGTTAGCTAAGTTACGTGGTTTCAAGCGTCAAGCATTACATGCTGCTATGTTGTCTTTATATCACCCTATTACGGGTGAGTTAATGACTTGGCATGCTGATTTACCTGACGATTTTGTTGAATTAGTTGAACTTTTGTATGCGGATAATAAACTTAATGCTCAAGACGAGTATTAAGTATTAAAGAGCAATACCTAGCAACGTTAAATACTAGAGCAAACTCAGCAATTGAGTTTGTTCAATGGCCCGTGCATTCTCAATTAGAAAGTACGGTTCTTGATAAAAAATTGCTAGGCTTGCAAACTACTCGTGTATCGCCAAATAAAAGTGCTAGTGAGAATAACACTGCTTATAACCACTTTAACTTAGGCTTACATGTAGGGGATTGTGCTAAGCAGGTTGAACATAATCGGCAATATTTACAAGAATTACTTCCTTCCAAAACTCGTATTCAATGGCTTGAACAAGTCCATGGTAATTCGGTAGCTAAAATATCAACTGTAACGAAACAAGCTATTATGGCTGATGCCATGGTTACTCGTGAAAAAAATATTGCTTTGGCTATCATGACTGCCGATTGTTTGCCTATTTTATTAATCTCAAATCAAGGTGATGAAATAGCGGCAATTCATGGTGGTTGGCGTCCTTTAGCTGCCAACATTATTACTAATACCGTCAATAAAATGCACACGGCGGCAGATAAAATTTATGCTTGGCTAGGTCCTTGTATTGGCAAAGAATCCTTTGAAGTGGGAGGCGAAGTACAAATAGCTTTTGTTGAACAAGACAATATATTTTCACAGGCTTTTAATAAACAAAGTAATGGTAAATATTTAGCAAACTTGCATGAGATAGCAAGGCTACAGTTAAATAATTTAGGTATTAAGCAAATAAGTACGTTGTCAGAGTGTACTTACTCTGAACCAAAAAAATATTACTCCTATCGAAAAACCCCGATCACTGGCCGCATGGCAACCATTATTACCTTATTGTAATTCATCAATTTATAGTCCATCAATAAAAAGTCAGTTTACTTGTTATAAATCATAGTTGTATTTAATTACCTATTGAAAAAGTCGACTATTGTCCTAATATTATGAATAACTATTTCAAAGTGTGTTCAATACAAATAAGCCCAGTAACATGGCAGGAGAACATTTATGCGTTTAGACCGGTTTACCCAATCATTCCAAGAATCTATTGCCGATGCTCAATCAATAGCATTAGGACGAGATCATCAATTTATCGAACCCATACATGTGATGATGGCACTGTTAAATCAAAATGGTAACTCTATTATTCCATTATTGAAAAGTGCCGGTGTCGATGTACGTACTTTACGTATAGAGATTGAACAAGCGTTGAAATCTTTGGCACAAATAGAAGATTCTGCAGGCGATGTTCAATTATCTTCAGCGTCAGGTAAATTATTTAATTTATGTGACAAACACGCCCAAAAAATGTCAGATAAATATATCTCCTCAGAAATGTTTTTGTTAGCAGCACTTCAAGATCAGGGCACATTAGGCAAGGTACTTAAAGAATTAGGGGCAAATGAGCAACGGCTCAAAGCGGCTATTGAACATGTACGTGGAGGAAAAAAAGTAGATGACCAAAATGCTGAAGATGTTCGCCAAGCATTACAAAAATTTACTATTGATTTAACTGAACGTGCAGAGCAAGGAAAATTAGACCCAGTGATTGGTCGCGATGATGAAATTCGACGTACTCTGCAAGTTTTGCAACGCCGTACCAAAAACAATCCTGTATTAATTGGGCAACCGGGCGTAGGGAAAACTGCTATTGCCGAAGGTCTGGCGCAACGAATAGTTGATCATGAAGTGCCAGAAGGATTGAAAAATAAACGTGTTTTGTCTTTAGATATGGGCGCTTTGGTTGCAGGGGCAAAGTACCGTGGTGAATTTGAAGAGCGTTTAAAAGCCGTTTTAAGTGAACTTGCCCAAGAAGAGGGACAAGTCATTCTGTTTATTGATGAACTGCATACCATGGTGGGCGCAGGTAAAGCTGATGGCGCAATGGATGCGGGCAACATGCTTAAACCAGCGCTTGCAAAAGGTGATTTACACTGCGTTGGCGCAACGACTTTAGATGAATATCGAAAATATATTGAAAAAGATGCTGCTTTAGAGCGACGCTTTCAAAAAGTGTTAATAGAAGAGCCAAGTGTAGAAGATACTATTGCCATATTACGCGGTTTAAAAGAGCGCTACGAATTACATCATAATGTAAATATTACTGATCCTGCTATTGTTGCAGCAGCAACGTTGTCACATCGATATATTAGTGATAGACAATTGCCAGATAAAGCGATTGATTTAATTGATGAGGCTGCTTCTAGTATTCGTTTGCAAATGGACTCAAAACCAGAAGACTTAGATCGTCTTGAGCGCCGCTTAATTCAACTTAAGTTGGAGCAAAAAGCGTTAGAAAAAGATTCAGATGATGCTTCAAAAAAACGTTTGGGGATTATTTCAGAAAAAATAAATACCAAACAACAACAATATGATGAATTGAATGAAGTGTGGACCACAGAAAAAGCGGCATTATATGGTACACAAACAATTAAAGAAGAATTAGAGCAAGCACGTATTGAGTTAGAAGCGGCTAGAAGAAGCGGTGATCTAAATCGGATGTCTGAATTACAGTATGGAAAAATTCCCGAGCTGGAAAAGCAACTGGATTTAGCCAGTCAGGCAGAAATGCAAGAAATGAGTTTACTGGCAAACAAAGTAACCGAAGTTGAAATTGCCGATGTTCTAAGCAAAGCTACCGGAATACCAGTGGCCAAAATGTTAGAACAAGAACGTGATAAATTACTAAACATGGAAGAAGAGTTACATCAAAGAGTTATTGGCCAGGGTGAAGCGGTTACCTCGGTATCAAATGCGATCAGACGCTCAAGAGCAGGGCTTGCTGATCCAAACCAACCGATAGGATCTTTTCTCTTCTTAGGTCCGACTGGAGTAGGTAAAACTGAGTTAACTAAAGCATTAGCCTATTTTTTATTCGACAGCGAAGACTCACTTATTCGAATAGATATGTCTGAATTTATGGAAAAACATTCAGTTTCTCGTTTAGTTGGAGCACCTCCAGGCTACGTTGGTTACGAAGAGGGCGGCTATTTAACCGAAGCCGTTCGTCGTAAACCCTATTCAGTTATACTGTTGGATGAAATTGAAAAAGCACACCCTGATGTTTTTAATATATTATTACAAGTACTTGATGATGGCAGATTAACTGATGGGCAAGGTCGGACGGTTGATTTTAAAAATACCGTCATTATTATGACCGCAAATATTGGTTCAGATATAATTCAACAATTTAGTGATGATAGTCAATACCAACAAATGAAAACAGAGGTAATGAATGAAGTAAGTCACCACTTTAAACCCGAGTTTATAAATCGTATTGATGAATCTGTGGTATTCCATCCTTTATTAGCTGATCAAATTCAACAAATTGCAGGTATTCAAATACAATCATTAGCAAAGCGTTTAGCTGAACAAGATTTAAAATTATCAGTTAGTTCAGAAGCATTGGAATTAATTGCCCACGCAGGGTTTGATCCCATTTTCGGAGCAAGGCCCCTAAAGCGAGCTATTCAAAAAGGATTAGAAAATCCACTAGCACAAAAATTGCTAGCAAATGAGTTTACAGCAGGAAGCACAATTAAGATTGTCGCTGAAAATGGAAATTTAGTCTTTAACTAATCGGTTATATCTGATGTGAATAAGCCGCTAATTTACTTTTAAGTATACCAGCGGCTTATTTTAGATAGAGAGTTAATGTTGTTAGCCACTATTTTTGTCACAGTATAAACCTATATGCTTGTTGCTTAGGATAACTTGAGCTTTCTTTTCTTTATCTGTTAGCACACGATTTTTTCCATCGGAAGCAAGGATAGTAACTTTACTGAATGAATTTAACATTTTTATATTGAGTTGAGCAGCCTTACAGTTTTTTTCTGCGATGATTTTATTTTTTTCTAATATGACTGCTTGTGTTGTTTCGTATTGGGTTAATTGCTCATCAACTAATGTTTTTTTGTTAGCTTTTTTGATTGCTGATTGTTGTTTTGCTTTATATGACGCGAACGTGGTCAACTGTGAATAATTGCTTTTTTGAGGATGGTGTTGGCTAAAGTGAACAACATTGTTTTCATCAACCCAACGATATATAGAAATATCTTTTGCTATAGCACTGTTACTAAACATAACTGCGGAGCATATTGCTACGAAGGTTAAATTACGAATACACATATTAATCCCTTTCCAGTTAAGTAAAATAAGTTACTTTACATCATATATGAGTATAAATATTTTATTAGAAAATTCAACCTAGGATCAATTAACTCTATATCCAATCCTTTATAGTCATTTTGTACCGATTTTAAATATCACCTAGATAAATTCAGTTAATGAAGTATTCACCTATCTATTAGGTGTTTTAGATAATTATATTAGAACCTATCAAGTTAGGATCACGTTAGTTAGTGGTAGGAAATCAATATAACCCTATTCATAAGTACTAATAACAACCAAACATGAAGAATTATTGCCTATAATGGACGATTTTCAACCGTTCAGAAAAGAAGTTGCAAATAAGTCTTGCACCCTACGGATAGATCTATACAATGCGCTCCAGTTCCAAGGGGTTCAGCCAAAAAGCTTAACCAACTGGACGTTTTGATAAGTTAACTCATTGCTTTTGAAGTAAATCAG
>JBLIEW010000062.1:0-26462 GCA_047633255.1 Colwellia sp. | reverse complement strand
AAAGCCTTTTGAGCTTCACTAACCTGCTCTACTGGCACAATTTTCAGTTTAGCTTTGGGTGTTGTTCCTAAAGTAACCAAACGCGTAAACAGCTCATCTCTGCGGAAAAAAGTCACACTGAGTTTATCCTTAGGTTTAAAGTTTTCTAATCGTTTGGTTAAATCTTTGTCAGCCATGCGCAAGCCATCAAGCGCAACAATGATGTCATCTAACATCAAGCCTGCCTGCCAAGCAGGACTATTTTTTTCAACCATTGTTATCTGTAAACCATTACTAGATTCTTTAGTTTTAATACCCGTCCAAGCTTTGTCTTTACTGTCTTCGTCATCTCCATAAGATAGGGTTAATCCGGCCTTAGCTAACAACTTATCGAAATCTACTTTCGGATAGCCATGAACATTTTCCTGCCACCAACTTTGGTAATCACTGCCCGTTATTTGTTTTAGAATAGCGACTAAATCCGCTTCATCGAAGCTTTTTGGTATTTTATGATCTTGATATAAAATATTATGGACGTCGCGATAACTTTTTTCTAATTTGGTTTTTTCAATAATTGAGAAATCTAACAGCCAAGAAACCAAAAAACCTTCTGAATAAATATTTACACTATGGTTTTTGTCGTAATCTCCACCTTCGTCTATCCATTTATCAAAACTTGCTTCTGCCACTGTTTGACTTTTTCTACCGGGCTTGTGGATATAACCTGTAATCCGTTTAGCTAAGTTTTCCAAAAATTCTTTACTAGACATTAAATCACCGCGAAGCAACAGTTGATTTTGTAAATAACTAGTCGAGCCTTCACTTAACCAAAGCAAAGTAGAGTAATTTTCTTGTTGATAGTCATAAGGCACTAACCCCTTTGGACGATATTGCTTAACATTCCACGTATGAACAAACTCATGCGCCGCCGTTGAGATAAAGCCTAAATAATCTTTCCGACTGGAAAACTTAAAACGTGAACGCTGAATGATAGTTGAATTTAAATGTTCAGTTGCGCCTCGCGCACCACTGGTTGCATGCACCATAAAGACATAACGCTCAAATGGATAACCTTGCCAAATATGCTTGCTTTGCTGCACTAGCACTTTTAAATCAGCGACCATTTTAGCACTATCGTAATTACCCTTTCCCCAGATAACCAATTCGTAATCAAGGCCATCAACACTAAATTGATGATGTTCATTTACGCCAGTTTCAATAGGAGAATCAACGAGAACATCATAGTTTTTAGCAATAAATTGATGGGGTTCATTTCCAGACTCAAGACCTGAAACACTCCGCCATTTTTCAGGAACATTTAAAGAAATCAGATGCGACTGATTTCGAGCTAAGTCGTTGTACATCACAACAGTAGACGCATCAATAAATGCATGACTATCATCAATGTGTCTTGTACGTTGGCCTAACTGATTCGCATAAACCTGATAACTAATTTCAACCTGTTTATCTAAAGTGCCTTCTACTTGCCAAGTATCTTTATCAGTTTTTTTCCACTTAAGAGCATTGCCGCTTTCATCCACGGCCGTAAATTTTCGAATGCCATTAGCTAGGTTAATAATTTCATAGCGACCAGTGCGCCAGGTAGGTAAATGAAAGCTTGTTTGCTTACGATTAAATTTATCAAATTTAATCGTTATTTGAGCATAATGATGTTGTGGTTCTTCAATGTTAATACTAACTAAAACACTTGCTTGAGCATTAGAAAAAGCGGAAAAACACAAAAAAACACAAAAAACATAAAAAACACTGCTAATAGGTAATAAAAAATGCGAAACTTTAGACATAGTAAATTAGACGTCCTTTAGAAAAGTAAATGGTGTTGCTGTAGTTTAACGAGTAAAGAAAAAAAAAGCTCGATCAGAACATTATATTCGTATTTTATATGAAACTAACTAACAATCTATTTGATAATGTTGTAAATTATCATGTACGAACATCTAGATAGTTGACTTTTTTCTAGGATAAGTTACCAAATATAAGGGTTATTTTTTCATATGAAGATCAAAACTGTTGCTGCTAGCCAAATGCAGGTATTAACAAACAAACTTAATACGGCAATAGAATCTAGAGCATCACTTGAAGAGGATTTTAGTCATCAATCCAATTTGTTAACACAATTTATTATCAAATTATCTCAAGTATCTAAGGGCATAGATATAGAGCTAGACAACCGTTTAGCTCAACTTCGGCTGTTATTAACTAAATCAGCATCTATTACAGATATTGAATTAAAAATAGTCGAGATATCAAAACTATTACAACGTCACACAGTAACCAACGACAATAATATAACGCGACTGCATGAGCAATTTAATAATGCGGGACAAAGTTTACAAAAAATAAATGGCTTACCTGATGATTTACGACGTAAGTTACGTACTTTATTAACAGAAACACAATCAACTAAAAAGTGCATAATTCACTATATCCCTTTACTAAACAAACTGATAGAACTCTACGATAACTCTTTACGTTCAAAAGTAGGTCTGCCTAAAGGGGCCTTACTTGCTACAGCACCTATAGATAAGACTCAATTAACAGATAATGAAAACTGTGAAGTTAATAGTGAGCTTATTGAACAAATATCAGTGTGTTTAAGTAAGTTGAATTTATCAACACAACATACAAAAGAATTGTTAGTGATTAATAAAAAACTTATTGATGAGACTAAACATAATGACGTATTACAGCATTTTATTGATATATTCGATCTTATTGTTGCCGACTATCAAAATGAACGTGAAAGTGCTAAAAACTTTTTAAATACCCTAAACGAAACCTTAACAACCGTACAAATATCGGTTAAAAAAACATTATTAACGTCTAGTGAATCACAAAATACTCATAATAAAATTAATGACAAACTGCAAAATCAATTACTGGATATAAGTAGTACGACAGAAGCGGCCATGTCATTAGAACACATAAAAGTTGATATTAATGTTAAACTAAGCAGTATTGCAGAAACATTAGAGACAAAGGTAAAATTTGAGCAGCTAAGTCAGCAAGCGTTAACAAGCAAACTCGATGACATGGCTAAAAAAGTTAAGAGTCTAGAAATGCAAAGCCAACGTTTTGCTAAAAAATTGGCAGAAGAGCAACGCAGAAGTATGCAAGATGCGTTAACTAAATTAAGTAATCGCGCCGCATTTGACGAATACTTCACTCAAGCAATGGTGCGTTTTTATCATAAACCTTTTGATTTAGCGCTCGCAGTAGTTGATATTGATGACTTTAAGCATATTAATGATACCTACGGTCATACCGCAGGCGATAAAACCTTACAGGTAATTGCTAATACCATACAGAAGAAAGTAAGTGATAACGTTTTTGTTGCCCGTTATGGTGGAGAAGAGTTTGTACTTATCTACTCAAATAAGGAGAAAACCGTTTTAACCCATGAATTAAACCTTATAAATAAACATATTGCCCGCTTACCCTTTAAGTTTAAAAGTAATAGAGTGAGCATAACGCTATCAATAGGTTTTACTCATATTACTAAAAATGACAATATTCATACCGCATTCGAACGTGCAGACCAAGCCATGTACAAAGCTAAGTCACAAGGAAAAAACCAAGTGAGTTACCTTAAATGACCGTTATATATCTATTTTAGCACTTGTAAAATATTACAGTTAAGCAACATAAAAGGAGTTAATTATGCATACTCAGCTTAATCCTGTGGGCAATATGAACATTCTATCTCAGGCTGAAGTCGATCAGCTACAGCGCTCATCTACCAGTGAACTTTATAATCTTTATAGAAACTGCTCTCTAGCGGTTCTAAATGCCGGTAGTCATACCGATGATGCTGAAGTTATTTATCAACAGCATAAAGAATTTACTATCGAAGTACTAAGACGTGAGCGTGGCGTTAAAATAGAACTTAAAAACGCCCCCAAAAAGGCTTTTGTCGATGGCAAAATAATTAGAGGAATTCGCGAACACTTATCCGCGGTATTGCGTGATATTTTGTTTATTCATAATCGCTACCAAAACATGCACTGTGCTCCTGAAACATTAACCGATGCTACCTTTGGGATATTACGTAATGCAAATGCGATTTTACCCGAAACTGAACCGCGCTTAATCACGTGTTGGGGTGGCCACTCAATTAAACATAATGAATATAAATATACCAAAGCCGTTGGCTACCAATTAGGTTTACGAGATTTTAATATATGCACAGGTTGTGGCCCCGGCGCAATGAAAGGACCCATGAAAGGTGCAACGATTGGCCATGCTAAACAACGAAATAAAGAAGGTAGGTATTTAGGTTTAACTGAGCCCAGTATTATTGCTGCCGAGCCGCCTAACGCTATTGTTAATGAATTAGTGATAATGCCTGATATTGAAAAGCGTTTAGAAGCCTTTGTTCGCATGTCACACGGGATTATTATATTCCCTGGCGGTGCAGGTACAGCAGAAGAGTTACTCTACATTTTAGGTATTTTATTAAATGAAAAAAATGTTAGCCAAATATTACCTATTATTTTAACAGGCCCAAGTAGCGCTAGTGATTATTTCTCTGAGATTGATGCTTTTATTTGTGCAACTTTAGGTGAAAGAGCGCAGCAACTTTACCAAATAATTATTGATGATGCAGAAAAAGTAGCGCAAGTCATGTCTAAAGGCTTGGTAAAGGTACTTGATTACCGTAAAAAAACAGGTGATGCTTTTCATTTTAACTGGTCCATTGTCATTGAAAGTGATTTTCAGCAGCCATTTGAACCAAACCATGAAAACATGTCAGGATTAACGATTAGTTATGATCTACCAACAGCTAAGCTTGCGGCTAATTTACGTCGCGTTTTTTCGGGTATAGTGGCAGGTAATGTCAAATCCGGTGGTATTAAAACTATTAGAGAATTTGGCCCTTTCCAACTATCCGGTGATAAAAAAATAATGGCTTTAATGGACAAGTTACTGGCATCTTTTGTTAGTCAGCACCGCATGAAATTACCAGGCAGTGAATACATTCCTTGTTATAACGTTATTGAGGAATAATAAATGTCGACTCATTTAGTGTTAATTGATGCGTTAAACTTGATCCGTCGTATTTATGCGGTACAAGAGCGACCGTTTGTTCAAAATAAAATACAATTAAATGATGAGTTAGCAAATAAAACCCTAAAACAAGTCTTATTTAACACCCAAAATGCGTGTACTAACGCCTTGGAAAAAATACTAAAAAACCAACACGCCAGCCATGCACTTGCTGTGTTTGATAGTCAGCAACCCTGTTGGCGATATAAGCTATATGCTGACTATAAAAAAGGTCGTAAGAAGATGTCTCCACATCTTGCGGATGACTTACCGACTATTCAAGATGCTTTTTTACAACTAGGCGTTGATTCATTAGTGTCAGAAGAAGATGAAGCTGATGATCTTATCGCCACATTAGCAACAAAAATGGCGCTACATGGTCAACATGTCACCATTGTTTCAACCGATAAAGGGTTTCTCTCTTTATTAAGCCCTACGATTCATGTTTATGATTATTTTAATCGCCGTTATCTCGACGAGCAACATGTTAAAGATAAATTTGATATAAAACCAACACAGCTTATTGATTTATGGACATTAACCGGAGACAGTACTAATAAAATCCCTGGTGTCGCTGGTATAGGTCAAATAACGGCTGCCAGTTTACTTAATGAATATGGCTCATTAAGTGCTATTTTAAATAGCACTGAACTTAAACCAACAATAAAAGAAAAACTTAACAATAGTACCGAGCAAATAGCGTTAAGCCGAAAGCTTCTCACGCTAAAACAAAATATTCCTCTTGGGTTTAACCTTAAAGATATTCGTTTTGGCTCCTAAATCAATAAGGTCGAAAATAATAACTCCTCCTGTTATCAAGTTTTTTAATGACCGGTTATCATTTTACCCATCAAAAATATATTTTAGAGATCAACAATGAACAAAAAGATCATCACTCGTACCCTGCTTGCTTTAGCTATTTATGGCGTTTTTGTTATCTTAGTGGTTGTCTTTTATGACGATAGCCCAGACAAAATGGTGTGGGAAGACAGAGAAACTTATAATCGTCAGTTTATTGCTAAGTTACAACTTGAGCAATTTACTTTTGAGCAAGCAATAACCGAATTGGGCAGTCCTGATATAACCGAAGCCAGAAAATTTTCTAATGATAAATTTCAAGTGATGTTTTACCGCACTCAGCATGTCAAATCTGATGGCATCACCACTCAAGACGAATGTACATTCTTATTATTTGTCAACGGCGTACTTGCAGAGATTGGTTTAGGTAATAATTACCCTAAAAGTTGGGGGATTATAAAAAATCATCAATAAATAAGCATAACACCACTTAATTTTAGACTAAAGTAAGCTTGATACAGACGTAGTTTAAGCCTAAAATATTCTGCTAAACTATCCTAATTACGTGTTTATTGTTTTAAGTTAGGATAATAAGCTAGAGAATTTAAAAGTGAAAACTTTCAAACTCGCTTACCATTGATTTAAATGATATAAAGCGCATTATGACATTACTAAACAGTATCTCTTAGTTACTACGTTGATCGTTATTATCAAAATAACGTCAGCTTATACTAACTAAATCACTTTCCATTACAAGGCAAATAATATGACCAATCAAACCATCACAGTTATTCCAGGCGACGGTATTGGCCCAAGTATCATTGAAGCAACTATTAAAGTATTAGACAAAGCAGGCTGTAATTTTAACTATGAGTATGCTGATGCAGGTTTAACTGCGTTAGAAAACCATGGTGATTTAGTACCACAAGAAACACTAGACCTTATCGAGAAAAATAAAATAACGTTAAAGGGTCCATTAACTACACCTGTTGGTGAAGGTTTTACCTCAATCAATGTTACCTTACGTAAGCAATTTAAATTATACGCTAACTTACGTCCAGTACTTTCATTTAAAGGCACTAAAGCCCGCTATGAAAACATCGATATTTTAACCGTACGAGAAAATACCCAAGGTATGTATTCAGGTGCTGGCCAAGTAGTTTCTGAAGACGGTACGCAAGCTGAAGCCATGAGTATTGTGACACGCGATGGCGCTGAAAAAATATTAACATTTGCTTATGAAACTGCCCGCAAAGAAGGCCGTAAAAAAGTAACAGCAGTACATAAAGCTAACATTTTAAAATCAACGTCTGGTTTATTTTTAAAAGTTGCTCGTGAAGTGGCTGCACGCTACCCTGAGATCGAATCAACAGAAATGATTGTTGATAACTGTTGTATGCAATTAGTGATGAATCCTGAACAATTCGACGTTATCGTTACCACTAACCTTTTTGGTGATATTTTATCTGATTTATGTGCGGGTTTAGTCGGTGGTTTAGGTATGGCACCAGGCGCTAACATTGGTGAAGATTGTGCTATTTTTGAAGCAGTTCATGGTAGCGCACCAGATATTGCAGGTAAAAACTTAGCGAACCCTACCTCAGTAATTTTAGCTGCACTACAAATGCTTGAATACCTAGAGATGAGCGATAAAGCAGATATAATTAGAAAAGCACTAACTGATGTAATTGCTACTGGCGATCGCACTACACGTGATTTAGGCGGCACTCACGGTACTACTGACTTTACTGAAGCGCTTTTAGAAAGATTATAAGCAGAAAGTAAGAAGTTAAGAAGTTAAGAATTGCGAGTACTTATATTACTCGCAATTCATTACTTATTTCATACTAGTAAACTAGATTAGTCTTGCATGCACCGTAATTTCTTCACGGTCATAATACAAATGTTTAGCGTACAATTCATACTTCACATTATGTTCACTAAACGCATCTTTAATTGTTTGCAAATCATTGTTAACTTGCTGATATCGCCCTTTCATGGGTAGCTTTAAGTTAAACATAGCCTCTTGGCAGTGACCATTTAGTAACCATTCGCTCATCAACTTAGCAACACGTTGTGGCTTTTCAATCATGTCACAAACAAGCCAATACACATTTTGCTTCGTCGGTAAGTATTTAAAGCCATCCATCATTTTATGTTTAACTTGTCCTGTTTCCATTAGAGATTCAGCCATAGGGCCATTATCAATAGCAGTGACCATCATACCTCGACGAACAAGTTGATATGTCCAACCGCCTGGTGCAGAGCCTAAATCAACAGCATTCATACCCGAGGTTAATCGTGTATCCCACTCATCTCGAGGAATAAAGTATAAAAAGGCTTCATCAAGTTTTAAAGTAGAGCGACTTGGCGATTGGCTAGGAAACTTAAGACGTGGGATCCCCATAACATGGGGCGAGCTATTTTGCGCTAAAGAAAAGCCTAGGATAACTTCTTGACCACTTAAAAATAATGCGTGCAATACTGAGCCATCTTGCTCTGGGTTAAATGAATCACCCTTTCCTGTTAACACTTTAGCTTTACGTAAACCTTGGCGCAGAGGTACGGTAAGTTTACGACAAAACTTACTTAACGCTTTACCATCATTAGTATCTGGCGTTTCCATACGTAAATCATCATATTGCCATTCAGTACCTAAGGCTTCAATAATGGCTTCAACACGATTATAGTCTGGTAATTCTATTTTATCTGTAAGCGTTACAAACCATTGTCTAGTAAAAATAAGACGTTTAAGGGGGAGTGTTTTTATTAACACTTCACCGTGAGCAGGATCATGTAAATGAAAAAGCACGACACCTTCATTTTTTTTCAGCTCTAAATAACCATACATTTCATTCCATGAAGCTTTTTCTTGGATTTCAGCTCCACATTCTTTTTCGAAACCTGGACGACAATATAAAACAATAGAAGTCATAAGTTAATTTTACCTTTAATTTTCGCACTCAACCGTTTCTTACCAAAGCCCGGTCGACAATATAATACGATAGAGGTCATAAGTTGTTTTTACCTTCAACTGACAATAGCAACCAAGCAATTGCCAATGATATTCCGCCAAATGGCGTCAGTTTACCAATAAGGGCAAAGCTGAAGAATGTTTTGATATAAATAGTGCCACTAAAGCACAAGATACCGACAAAAAAGCCAATACCTGCACCAAGCAATATTCTAGAGGGTACTTTAACTGATGAGCTACTGATAGCCCAAACCAGTGTCGCCAACAATGCCAGCGTATGAAATAACTGGTACTGCAGCGCAGTATTTAATCTTGATTGCACATTAATAGGTAGTACTTGTCCGCCATGGGCAAGCCAAGCGCCGAATAGTACAGAAAAGCAGCCGCTAACACCAACAAAAATCATTAAAAATTGAATAATTCTACTATTAGTCCTTGTTTCTTTAATCATTGGCACTTTCTTCTCTAATAAATTTAACAATAGCACTCACAGCGGTTTCAATATGCTGCTGATGAGTATGGCCTGACTTCACCCGTGGCTTTAAACTGTGATCGCCATCAGGTAGAAAAACAGTGTGGCATAACGGTGAGACTTCATACTGTTCTATTTCAGTCTGAGAGCCTAAAGTATCACGATCGCCTTGAAGAATAAGTACTGATTTCTGCGTGTTTTGTAATGGCTCTAAACGAAGTTTATCTGGCTTCTTTGTCGGATGAAATGGATAGCCCAGACAAAAAACACCGTGAATAAGCATGGCTATATCATCATCACCGGCAATGGTTGCCGCCACACGTGATCCCATGGATTTACCGCCAATAAACAATGGCAGCAAAGCTTGATGACTATCGCTTACGGTTAAATCATTAATCACACGTTTATAACAAGCAATTAGTTTAGGCATTCTGTCAGGTGGATAACGCTTACCCAGCTCAATGCGTTTATCCATATAAGGAAAGTTAAAGCGCAATACATTAATATTTTCTTTATTTAATAAGGCACTGACTTGCACCATAAACTCATGATGCATATCAGCACCTGCGCCATGGGCAAAAACAATTTGCGCTATAGGGTTGTCTACTGTGTTTTCAATTGTACTAATCATGGTATTTTCCATAAACTAACCTAATTGACCGTCGGTAATTTTTTCTTGCTCTGCCGCTACCATATTAAGTAACCACAACCTAAATGCCTCTATTTTCCCTATGTCTTTTTGTGTTTCTCGACAAACGACAAAATAAGCATTTTTACTGACTAGCACATCATTAAAAGGACAAACTAAGCGCCCTGAATCTATATCTGGTTGAGCTAATGCACTATAAGCAAGCGCGATACCTTGCCCATATAAAGCCGCTTGCACCACCATAGCTGAATGGCTAAATATAGGACCATGATTAACATTAACCCCTTTAACATCCACTTGCTTACACCAACGCTTCCAGCCTTTACGTGAAGTATCATGCAACAATGTATGGTGCGTTAAATCACTCAAAGATAATAAAGGGGGCTTACCACTCGCGGCATTTTCTTGTAGCAGCAGCGGTGAACAAACGGGGATCAAATACTCAGTATGCAACTTATCAGCGTGAATATTAGGCCAACTACCACGGCCATAATATATAGCGACATCAACATCTTCTGTTAATGAATTTTCAGGTTGATCTACCGCCTTAATCCTTACATCAATATCTGGGTGTAAGACATTGAAGGCACTCAATCTAGGCACTAACCACTGGATCGCAAAACTTGCTTGAGAGCTAACTGTTATTGCCCCTTTAGCGCCGCGAGCTAACAATCGCTCGGTTGCCTCATAAAGAGAAGTAAAAAGATCTTTTATATCTAAATAATAGGACTGGCCTTCTTCGGTTAATAGTAAAGAGCGATTTTTTCGCATAAATAATTTAATACCTAAATACTCTTCCAATGCTTTTATTTGATGGCTAACTGCGGCTTGAGTCACAAAGAGCTCTTCAGCTGCCCGGGTAAAGCTAAGTTGCCTTGCTGAGGCTTCAAATGCACGCAATGCGTTTAATGGTGGGAGTCTACTAGCCAAGTGTCACCTAATTAAGTTTAAGATAAAACAAATAAATTGCATAAATAGTTAAAAATATAGCATAACAACTTATCATTAGTTTTTCTAATGAATGACATTAATAATCATCATTTTTATTTTTAAATTTTTTGCGTATTATAGCGCCTGTAGATGAAGGACATCATCTCAACACTTTAGAAAATACAAGTATAACCTGTGTGTCCCAACCCACACGTTATACTTATTTAGCAAAGTAAAAGCGAGAAAAGGTCCTAATAAATCTACCATCAAGCACATTATTTATTATTAGGTCTAATTTAGGAATACACCATGAAAAACACTAAAAGAAAACTCGCTATTGTTATAACAACGTTATCAACCGGTTTATTTGCATTAGTTAGCAACAGTTCAATGGCTCAAGCTACTGAATTACTTAAAGCCGAGCCTATTGAGCAAATAAGCTTATATCAAGAGGCGAAAGAAAGTTTAGCCTTGTCATTTACTGGTTTAACTATCAGCCAAAACATCAATAGTGAAGTAAAAGTAAATACAATGGCTAAACAACAGAACTCAGTTAATAAAAACTTTTCTGTCACGTTGACCAACGCTAACTTAATTTCAGAGTAGTTCAAATACAACACCATTTACAACACGAATATAAATGCTCGCACATTTAAACTAGTAAGGGCCGTAATACTAAGTATTACGGCCCTTTTCTTATTCAACGACGAATAGACAACAGACAACAAAAACAAATAAAATCAATCAGTTATCAAAGGAGCAAACCCTTTAACTAAGTCATCAATGGCCTTCATTTGCGCTAAATAAGGTTCTAACTTGTCAAGTGGCAATGCACAAGGTCCGTCACATTTTGCGATAGACGGATCAGGGTGTGCTTCAATAAACAATCCTGCAATACCAATAGCCATACCGCTACGCGTTAACTGAGCAGCTTGTGCGCGTCGTCCATCAGCACTGTCTGTTCGCCCACCTGGTTTTTGCAGTGCGTGCGTCGCATCAAAAATAACCGGTGCGTATTGTCGCATTTCATCCATTGCTAACATATCAACCACAAGATTATTGTAACCATAACAACTACCACGTTCACAAAGAATGATATTCTCGTTACCCGCTTCGCCAAATTTGTTAATGATATGCTTCATTTCATGGGCGGCTAAAAATTGTGGCTTTTTCACATTAATCACTGCACCCGTTTTAGCCATAGCAACCACTAAATCAGTTTGTCTTGCTAAAAAGGCAGGGAGTTGAATAACATCAACCACTTCACTTACCGGTTGCGCCTGATACGCTTCATGAACATCGGTAATAATGGGGACATTAAAGGTCTTTTTAATTTCTTCAAATATTTTTAAACCTTCATCTAAGCCTGGTCCCCGATAGGAATGAACGGAGGAACGATTAGCTTTGTCAAAAGAGGCTTTGAACACGTAAGGTATATTGAGCTTTTGCGTCACTTCAACATAGTGCTCCGCAATTTTCATTGCTAAATCACGTGATTCAAGTACGTTCATTCCCCCAAATAATACAAATGGCTTATCATTAGCCACTTCTATACCGTTAACCGTCACTGATTTTATTGTCATAACCTTTCCTAAATAAAAAGTTCTACTAAAGAACCTTAAAAAGCATTCTTTAACAAATATACCAAAGTAAAGCTGTTACTTTACAAAAAATTAACTACCAATAATTCGCAACAACTGGCCACAAATCCACGCCATATAGGTGCCTAATGCATAGCCTAATACCGCCAATAGCACGCCTACAGGTGCTAGCGATGGATGAAATGCCGAAGCAATAACGGGTGCTGATGCCGCGCCGCCAATATTCGCTTTACTGCCCACGGCTAAATAAAAGATAGGCGCTTTAATGATTCGACCCACAATAAAGAGTAATGCAACATGCACTGCCATCCATATTAAACCGATAAGCACATATTTAGGCGCTTCAACTATTTGAGTCACATCCATATGTAAGCCGATAGTGGCAACAAGAATATAAAGAAAACTACTTCCTATCTTAGAAGCGCCAACCGCTTCTAGCTGTCTGGCTTTGGTAAAAGAGAGCATTAGGCCAATAGTGGTCACCAACACAATAATCCAAAATAATTTACTGTGTAAACTAAATTTTTTCAGTTCTGGAAAATTCATTTGAAAATACGGCACTAAAAAATCGGCTGCTAGATGAGCAAAACCTGCAGCACCAAAGGCAATAGCGAGAATAAAAATAAAGTCTTTTAACTCCGGACGACGGGAATGCTCACGTTCAAAGGCTTCAACTCTATCAATTAATTTATCAATACCTGAGGTATCAGCGCCATTTTTAGCATCAATACGTTTATGATTAGCGGCAAAATAAAGTAAGCAAGCCATCCATAAATTGGCTACGATTATGTCTACCGTCACCATAATAGTGAATATTTTGCCATCAGCACCATAAATTTCTTTCATAGCCAGCATATTAGCGCCGCCACCAATCCAGCTACCGGCTAATGCGGCCATACCACGCCAAACAGCGTCAGGGCCGGTTACACCTAATAATTCAGGCCAAATTGCTGCAGTAGTTAATAAGGCAATAGGGCCGCCAATAACAACACCAACAGTGCCCGTAAAGAACATAATAATGGCTTTATTACCTAACGCACCAATGGCTTTAATATCAATACTTAAGGTGAGTAAGGCAAGACAGGCAGGTAACAAATAATACTTTGCCACATCATCAATTTGGCTAACTTCTGCGCTAACAATACCAAAAGTATTTAATAGTGAAGGCAATAAATAACACATCAATAAGGCGGGAACGTACTTATAAAATTTTTGCCAGAGTGGGTGTTTACTATTTGAGCTGTAAAAAACGAACCCTAAAATTAGTGACAATACCCCTAAGACGGTAGCGTCATTAGTAATTAGTGGCATTGCCAATGGTGCTGCTGACATCTAAACTCCTAGATATATTTATTTTGATATTTAACTGATTTATATGTAAATAATTTTAATGAAAAGTAGGCTCAGTTAAGGTGATATTATCAAGTTGAATTTTCAATAACTGTGCTGCCGGATCTTTTGGGCATTGTTCAACAAAATAACGGTAATCATCAACGGCTACTTTAAAGCAATCTAATTGGTGAAGCAAAAAACCACGATCGCGTCGCTGTAATGGGTCGTCAGGATTTAATGACAACAGTAAATCCACACACAACAAGGCTTTATCAAATGCGAGCTCACGAATTAATGCGTTTTTTAAGGCACTAAGGTGCTCTATTAAAATGGCCTGACGGTTCATCGTAGCAACTTCATGCTGGCTGGGATCACCTTCAAGATCATCTAAACATAAATCAAGTTCATGCCAATCAAGTGATTCACCCGTAACGGCATCAAAAATAATAGCATGTTGTTCATCACAACAAAGTCGTACCATCACTTTTGTTGGTACGAAGACTAGATCAGTGTCAAAACCACAAGCATTTATAATTTCACATACGAGTAGCGCCTTAACCATAGGAGACATTAGCCGCTGATTTAGGCTCGCTGCCACTTTAAATGAATCTAATGGCCAAACACTTCTGTGCTTATCAATAAATAAATGCTGATAGTAGAGCTCATTAAGCAAAATTTCTGCTTGTTCTAATGGCGACTCAATCTCTGCTATTACCGCCTGACATTGTTCAATAATTTTTTCTAAAGGATCAAGTGATTGATCTATTTGATCACTATCGTGCTTTATTGGTTGGCATACTATTTCTTGAAAAACATGTTCTTCAAGTAATATTAAGGTTTCTAATAAATCTTTTTCGTCTGATTTTAATTCAGATAACAACAATGTATTCATAACAATTTATATCATTTTTTTAAATAATTAGACGAAAAAAAGTGGTTCGCGTGTCATCGCTAAGCGTACTATTAGCATAACCCACCCCATGGCTCCTAAATAACCAATAATTTGCATTGGCTTATTACGAGCAAGTTTTAAAGTGAAATAACCGGTAAATATATAAGCGGCTACTGCCAGTAGCTTTTCACCTAACCACAATTGCTCAATAGGATTAATTGAATATTGAACTGCCATCACAACACCAAAGGTTAATAGTAGCGTGTCAATTATGTGTGGCGTTATTTTTACCCATTTAGCTTTCAACCGAGGTGAATTAGCTAATGTCCATATAAAGCGGAGCGTAAATAAACTAATACTCAGCACAGCTAAAGTCATATGCAGATGTTTAAACATAAAGGTTTCCTGTTTTCTGTAATTATCTATTGATTATAATAAGTTAAAAGCGAGGGTAAATAGCCCAAGAGATACGCTCATGTCCATTTAGGTCTTGCTTGGTTTGTACATTTTCATAGCCTAAATCAGTCAATATTGTTCTAACTGCATATCCTTGCTCAAAGCCATGTTCAAAAAATAATTTTCCTTCAGTATTTAAAAAACACCGTGCTTTATTAGCAATATGCTTTATATCGGCTAAGCCTTGTTCAGAGGAAACTAAAGCTGACTTAGGCTCAAAACGCACATCACCATGGCTTAAATTTAAATCGTCGCCATCAATATAAGGTGGGTTTGAAACGATAATATCAAATTTTTTATTTTTCGATATTCCCTTAAACCAATCACTTTGATAAATATCTACTTGTGTTAAATTAAGATCGTGTGCATTGCGTTGAGCAAGCGCTACGGCGCCGGGATTAAAATCTATCGCATCAATTTTCCACATTGCCTTTTCACTTGCCAGCGCAAGTGCTATTGCCCCTGTGCCGGTACCTAAATCTAAACAAGTTATGGCTTTATTCTCAGGGCAAAGCTCAAGCACTAGTTCTACTAGGGTTTCAGTATCAGGGCGAGGAATTAACGTGGCTTTGGATACAGTAAAAGGTAATGACCAAAACTCTTTTATACCGGTTATGTAGGCAATTGGCTCACCTTCTGCACGACGAGATAACAACTTTATAAATTCAAGCAGTTGTTCATCACTAAGCTTTTTTTCTGGCCAAGTAAATAAGTAGCTACGCGCTTTTTGTAACACTAAGCTTAATAAAATTTCCACATCAAGCTTGGCACTATCAGAAATTTTAGCTAATAATTTTTGCCCTTGAATAGTTAGATTGGCGATAGAGTTATCACCAATCAAACGAAAGTGCATAGGATCTTTATTCAAATAAGATACAACTTAAATTATACAACTCAATTTATGCTTATCAATTAATGCTGTTCAGCAAGTTCTGCCAGTAAATCGGCTTGATTTTCTTGCATAATTGGTTCTAAGATCAACTGTAAGTTACCTTCCATAATATCGTTTAAGCGATACAAGGTAAGCGTAATACGGTGATCACTCATACGCCCTTGTGGAAAGTTATAAGTACGAATACGCTCAGAGCGATCGCCACTAGCCACTAAATTACGACGCGATGATTCTTCTTCACCACGACGTTTTTCATCTTCGGCCTGTTGTAAGCGCGCTTGTAAAACCGACATAGCTTGTGCACGGTTTTTATGTTGTGAGCGTTGATCTTGACACTCAACTACCAATCCACTTGGAATATGGGTAATACGAATAGCCGAATCAGTTTTGTTAACATGCTGACCACCTGCGCCTGATGCACGGAAAGTATCCACTTTCAAATCAGCTTTATTAATTTCAATTGCATCAGCTTCAGGAATTTCAGGCATAACCACAACGGTACAAGCAGACGTGTGCACTCGACCTTGTGATTCAGTTTGTGGTACGCGTTGTACACGATGACCACCTGATTCAAATTTCATATAGCCGAACACACCTTCGCCGTTAACCTTCATGATTATTTCTTTATAACCACCCTGCTCGCTTTCATTGGAATTCATTATTTCAATTTTCCAGCCTCGCTTTTCAGCATAACGACTGTACATTCTAAATAAATCACCCGCGAAAATAGCGGCTTCATCACCGCCTGCGCCTGCACGTATTTCTACAAAACAATTATTATCATCATTTGGATCGCGAGGTAATAATAGAATTTGCAATTCATCAGCTAGGCCAGCAAGCGCCTTTTTAGCGTCTTTATATTCTTCTTGCGCCATTTCACGCATGTCAGGGTCTTCGTCTTTTAGCATTGACTCTGCGGTAGCAAAATCATCCTCTGCACTTTTATAACGATTAAACACAGATGTCACTTCATCTAAGCGCTTAAACTCTTGAGATAAAGTGCGAAATTTGTCTTGGTTGCTAATAGTTTCAGGATCAGATAATAAGGCTTGAACTTCTTCAAAGCGCTCAACTAGCACTTCAAGCTTTTGGTAAACGGACGATTTCATTAAAATATTCTTTGTTTTAAATGAGGAAAAAACTAAATTGGCATTATTCTAACACAGTAAATTAATAGATAACGTAATGGTGGTGAAAATATCTTAAATGAACAGACCCACGCTACTTGAAGAGGAAAGATTCAGCTGGAATTAGAAATGCCTTTAGGTAAGGCATTGATTGAAGAGAATGGGTATTTGATGGCCATTCTTTTCATTTGTTTTACCTAATTAGAAATACTTCTAATTTCAGTTAAGTTTACTATCTAAAATGATTACGGGGATAACGTGCTATTTTGAATCATTAATATTAAAAATATCACGAAGATAAATCAACTTATCTAACTCGCCGCCTTGGGCAGCTGATTGCAATGCACTCGTTGGCGCATGCATAAATTTATTAGTCAACTTAGTGGCTAACTCACCAATAATGGCTTCTGAATTCTTACCACTTTTTAATTGCAATAAAGCTTTTTCAAGTAGTTGATCACGTTCGTGTAAACACTGCTTACGAAAATTAACCACGGTATCTTGGGTATTTAAGCCGCGCATCCATGACATAAAACTGTCTGATTGATCATTAACAATACTTTCAGCTTCAACGGCAGCTTTACGTCGATTATCTAAATTTTGCGCGATAATGCTTTGTAAATCATCAACGGTATACAAGAACACATCTTCTAAATCGCCTACTTGCTCTTCAATATCACGAGGAACAGCTAAATCAACCATAAAAATAGGCTGATGGCGACGTTTACTCAGTGCTTGTTCTACCATACCTTTACCAATAATAGGTAAAGTAGAGCCTGTTGAACTAATAACAATATCAGCTTTGACCATATGTTCAGGGATTTGAGCTAAAGTAATAACGTCAGCACCAATCTGTTTAGCCATTTTTTCAGCGCGATCGATAGTGCGATTAGCAACAGTAATTTTGCCGACTTTATTTTCGTATAAATGTTTCGCAACAAGCTCAATGGTTTCGCCTGCACCCACCAGTAAAACTTTCACATTATCAAGGCTAGCAAAAATATGCTTAGCTAAATTAACACTGGCAAAAGCAACTGAAACTGCACTTGCGCCAATTTCTGTTTCCGTGCGAACTTGTTTCGCAGCGCCAAAAGTACGCTGGAATAATCGATCCATGACTAATGCCATTGAACCGGCAGCTTTAGCTTGGCTATAGGCTTGTTTCATTTGCCCTAAAATTTGCGGCTCGCCTAACACTAAAGAATCTAAACCACAGGCAACACGCATCATGTGATTAACGGCTTGTTGATCTTGATGCCAGTATAAGCTGGGTAGAATAATAGAGGCGGGGATATTATGATAACTTTCTAACCATTGAACGACACGTTCTTGCGTTAATTTTATATCACCCTCTTGAATAAGGTAGAGTTCAGTTCTATTACAAGTAGATAAAATAGCGACTTCACGACACTTTACCGCTGACAACATTTCTTGCAAGGCACTCGACAGTCTATCCGGGTTAAAGGATATCTTTTCTCTTACCGCAACAGGGGCGGTTTTGTGGTTAATTCCTACAGCAACAATGGACAATGTAATAAACCTATTGATAAAAAAAACAGAAGCTAACTTCAAACTAACGTTAGCTATTAGATTATACGTGAACAACCGTATTATTGCTCAAGATTAGACGTTAAAACATGATCTATAATAAAAATCATTAAAAAGATTAGGGTTTATTTGCGCTTTGTTCACTATTTTACAAAATACTCCCCCTAATTTAAAGCCCTCAAAGAAAACAAGTGTGTTGAATTGAGACCTTTGCTATGTTCAAATATCTTTATATTCATACGTCAGTACTCTTTAAATGACTAAGCACTCCCTTTATTTTTTTTTATTATTCATATTCTCTAGTGCAACTTTACCTGGCTGTGCAACAAAACCAACTAATGACTCATCTACGTTAATTGTTCAGCAAAGCGCTATGCAAAGAGCCGCAAAGCTAACACAAATTGATCAGTGGCACATTCGCGGAAAAATAGCGTTTATAGAGCAAATTAACGATCAAAAAAGTAAACGAGAAAGCGCTACGATTGCATGGCGAGTAAATGAAAAAGATCAAACTCAAGAACTTAATTTAACAAGCTACTTGGGAATTAACGTACTTCATCTAGCGTCAGAACATAATCAGCACTTAATTAAAGTCAATGGTAAAGAATATAGGGCTAATAATCTGGCCCAATTAGTGTATTCTCTTACGGGGTTAACCTTACCAACCAAAGCATTAACTTTTTGGTTAAAAGGACTGCCCTATCAATCAAACGATCAAATAAAACTATCGGCTGAAACTCAGTTACCTGTTACTTTAACAAGCCTGTTCGAGAATATTGAATGGCACATCGGCTATAGTAAATACCAAGTGTTTGATGGGGTAAAAATGGCCACTCAATTCACCATAAAAAAAGACGGTTTATTAATTAAAATAGCCATTAAAAAATGGTCTCTAACAAACTGATTTATTAAAAATGATAAAAACATACATAAACCAACCTTATAAATTCCCAGCTCCCGCAAAGCTAAACTTATTTTTACATGTCGTTGGGCAACGTAATGACGGCTACCATGAATTAGAAACCTTATTTCAATTTCTTGATTACAGTGACACTATTGAAATAACCGTAACGACAAACTCAGACATAATATTACTAACCCCCCTTGACGGTGTAGATAACGAAGATAATTTAATTGTTAAGGCAGCTAAATTATTACAAGAAAAAGTATTTCAACAGAAACATAAACACCATGAAAAACCGCTTTTAGGTGCCAAAATAAGCATAGAGAAAATACTCCCTATGGGGGGAGGCTTAGGTGGCGGCTCGTCTAATGCAGCAACCATATTAGTTGCCCTTAATGCCCTTTGGCAATGCGAATTCTCTGCTGAACAACTCGCAGGTTTTGGCTTGAGCTTAGGTGCTGACGTTCCCATATTCGTCCAGGGTTTTGCTGCTTTCGCCCAAGGCATTGGCGAGAAACTAACGCCTGTTCAGCCAGAAGAATGTTGGTATTTAGTAAGTAAACCTGATTGCAGTATTTCAACAGCCAGTGTATTCAAATCAACAGACTTACCAAGAGCCACAGCAAAATTAATCCATAAAGACTTTAATAATCCTTATCGTGATGATTTATTTAAAGATTGCCGACTTAATAATGGCAAGTATCATAATGATTGCCAAACCATGGTAATAAAACATTACGATAAGGTTGCTAACCTACTCGCTTGGTTGATAGAATACGCGCCGTCTAGAATGACAGGTACTGGAGCGTGTGTATTTTCATGTTTTGCCAGTAAACAAGCGGCATATGATCTACAAGTTCGACTTCCTAAAGGGATAAATTCATTTATCGCCAAAGGGTTAAATAAGTCGTTACTATTGCCTGTTATTGAAGATTTAGTTAAATAAGAAAAGTAAACTACATTTGCTGAAATTAGCCGTTACAGCTATCGTTAATTTTAGCTCTTTACAGCTCGGTGTTTATTACCACAACGATAAACAAAGAGTATATTTTAATGTCAAAAGTTTCTGAGGAACTGACTGTGCCTGACATGAAGATTTTTGCGGGTAATGCCACCCCTGAACTGGCCAAACAAATTGCAAATCGCTTATACATTACTCTAGGCGAGGCCAAAATTGGCAGTTTTAGTGATGGTGAAATAAGTTTTGAAATACATGAAAATGTTCGCGGTAGCGATGTTTTTATCATTCAATCAACCTGTGCTCCAACCAATGACAACTTAATGGAACTAATCGTGATGATCGACGCATTCCGTCGCGCATCAGCAGGAAGAATTACTGCGGTTATTCCTTATTTTGGTTATGCTCGCCAAGATAGACGTGTACGTAGTGCACGTGTACCCATTACAGCAAAGGTAGTTGCTGATTTCTTATCAAGTGTGGGTGTTGACCGAGTATTAACGGTTGATCTACACGCAGAACAAATTCAAGGTTTCTTCGACGTTCCTGTTGATAATGCTTTTGGTACGCCTATTTTATTAGAAGATATGAAAAACCGTGAATTAGATAATCCGGTTGTAGTTTCTCCTGATATTGGTGGTGTTGTACGTGCTCGTGCAGTAGCGAAATTATTAAATGATGCCGATTTAGCCATTATTGATAAACGTCGTCCTAAAGCCAACGTTGCTCAAGTGATGCATATCATTGGTGATGTCGAAGGTCGTGACTGTATCATTGTTGATGATATGATCGATACTGGTGGTACATTAGCAAAAGCGGCTGAAGCTCTTAAAAAACATGGTGCAAAACGTGTTATTGCTTATGCTACTCACCCAGTTTTATCGGGTAATGCTGCTGAAAACCTAAGAACTTCTGTGATTGATGAATTGGTCGTTACTGATTCAATTCCATTATCAGACGAAATTAAAAAGCTTAAAATGGTACGCCAACTTACGTTAAGTGGCATGCTAAGTGAAGCTATTCGTAGAGTATGCAACGAAGAATCTATTTCAGCTATGTTTGAAAATTAATCATTCACTAGCTTAAGATCATTTAAAGCCGATATTATTTAGTTAATATCGGCTTTTTTATTGAGTGTTTTTTATCACCTATAAGTAATAATCAATAGCTTTAGCCTACCTGTAGTGTTATTATTCCGCGCCTTTTTTATCTAATATGGCTTCTTTTATTAGCTTTTATTAGCTTTTAGTTAGTAACCTAAATAAATAAAAAAGGTATATCCTTGTTTTTGGTCGCAAAAAACAAGACTACATTTTACTTATATAATATAAGAGTATACATCATGACTGATTTATTTACTTTGGATGCAGAACTACGTACAGATTTAGGGAAAGGTGCGAGCCGCCGCCTACGTCACGCGAATAAAGTTCCTGCTATCCTTTACGGCGAAGGCCAAGAGCCAATATCTTTAACTTTAGAGCACAAAAACGTTTTCCGTGCTCAACAAGAAGAAGCTTTTTACTCACACGTACTAACATTAAACATTGCTGGCAAGCCAGTTGACTGTTTGATCAAAGATATGCAACGTCATCCGTTCAAGCAAGTAGTAATGCATATGGATTTCTTACGTATTGATGCAAAACATGCTTTACATGCGAATGTTCCTGTTCACTTCATCAATGAAGAGAATGTTACAAAATCAGGTGCAGTTGTTGCTCACCACGTAACTGAAATTGCGGTAACTTGTTTACCAAAAGACTTACCTGAGTTTATCGAAGTTGATTTAGCTGATTTAGAAGCCGGTCAAACAATACATTTATCAGACGTTAAATTACCTACAAACGTAACTTCTGATGAATTGTCTAAAGGTGAAAGCCATGACCAAGCTGTTGTGTCTGCTAATGCTCCGAAAGTTAGCGGTGGTGATAGCGCAGAAGCGACTGAAACACCAGCAGCTGAATAATAGTTTAATTTCGCTTACTTAAGATGAAAATTAAATTAGTTGCGGGGCTAGGTAATCCTGGCCCCGAATACAGCAAAACTCGTCATAATGCCGGTGTTTGGTTTGTTGAAGAACTAGCACAGCGCAATAATATATCCCTTCGCCCCGAAAAAAAATACTCAGGTCTCTATGGTAAAGGACTTATAGGCAATGAACTTGTTCACCTATTAATCCCCACAACCTTTATGAACCTAAGTGGTCAAGCGGTAGCACCTTTAGCTAATTTTTTCCGTATCAATGTTGACAATATTTTAATTGCTCACGACGAGTTAGACATGCTACCCGGCTCAGTAAAAATAAAGCAAGGTGGTGGTCATGGCGGACACAATGGTTTAAAAGACATTATTGCTCGCATGGCAAATAATAGAGATTTTTATCGCTTACGCATTGGTATTGGTCACCCAGGTCACAGAGATAAAGTGACTGGTCATGTGTTAGGTAAAGCACCAAAAAACGAACAATCATTAATTGAACAAGCTATTGATGAAGCCACTCGCTGTTTTGAACTTTGGCAAATCGATGGTTTAAAAAGTGCGCAACAACGCTTACATGCATTTAAAGGTATGTAGAATAGCGAACGCCGCAATATATAAGTAGTCTGTTGGATAGACTCCAACAACACTCATTCACAATGTTAAAATTAACAAAGACAGGTAATATTATGGGATTTAAATGTGGCATCGTTGGTTTACCCAACGTAGGTAAGTCAACCTTATTTAACGCACTCACCAAAGCAGGTATTGAAGCAGCCAACTTCCCTTTTTGTACTATTGAACCCAATACTGGCATAGTCGCGGTACCCGATCCTCGTCTTGATCAATTAGCAGAAATTGTAAAACCTGAACGCATACTCGCTACCACCATGGAGTTTGTTGATATTGCAGGTTTAGTTGCAGGCGCATCAAAAGGCGAAGGTTTAGGTAATAAATTTTTAGCTAATATCCGTGAAACAGATGCAATAGGCCATGTAGTACGTTGCTTTGAAAATGAAAACATCATTCATGTTGCAAACAAGATAGACCCTGCCGATGATATTGAAGTAATCAATACAGAGCTAGCTTTAGCTGATATGGATACCGCTGAGCGCGCTATACAACGTCAAACAAAGCGAGCTAAAGGTGGCGATAAAGACGCTAAATTTGAAATGCCTGTTTTAGAGAAAATTCTTAAACATGTTGAAGAAGGCGATATGATCCGCTCTTTAGATTTAACTAAAGAAGAAAAGGATGCGGTTGCTTATTTAAACTTCCTAACCATTAAACCCACTATGTACATTGCTAACGTCAATGATGATGGTTTTGAAAATAATCCATACCTTGACATAGTCTATGCCATAGCAGAGAAAGAAGGCGCTGTAGTAGTGCCTGTATGCGCTGAAATTGAAAGCGAATTATCTGAAATGGATGAAGAAGATAGAGCTGAATTTATGGCCGAAATGGGGCTTGAAGAACCCGGTTTAAATCGTGTAATCAATTCAGGCTATGGTTTGTTGCATCTACAAACTTATTTTACTGCCGGCGTTAAAGAAGTCAGAGCATGGACAGTAAAACAAAAAGCAACAGCACCACAAGCGGCAGGTGTTATCCATACCGATTTTGAAAAAGGCTTTATTCGCGCTGAAGTAATAGGCTTTGATGACTTTATTACCTATCAAGGTGAGAAAGGCGCTAAAGAAGCGGGTAAATGGAGTTTAGAAGGTAAGGAATACGCGGTTAAGGATGGCGACGTTATTCACTTCCGTTTTAATGTATAGCGTTAACTTATAGCTGTACAAAAGTAATGTAATTCATTACCCATCTCAAAAACGCACCTAACTAGGTGCGTTTTTTGTTTCGCACACTATATACCCGTTCCACCTCACCCTTTCTCGACCGGCTGAAACCTGCATCTTGAGGTGGAGCGGGTATAAAACCTATCGCACGCTTCCATATTAATCTGCCTTACTTAAAGGCATTTAGTATTCTAGCAGTGTTTTAGAACCTCCTACCCTTCGATTCTTTGACAAGAGCAGACGAAGATCACGTTATTAATAACCCCTTGAGTAAAGTACATAGACAAGTTAAATTTAATTATTAACCACTTTTGTTGACTAAAAGAGCCAATGGCTACATTATTCTCAGTTCAAATAGCTCACTACTGCTTAATTGGACGCCTTACATAGATTTATTTTTTCCTGCACACAGCCAGATCATAAACTTAATGAACTAAGTATTATTCACTAACAACTCACAAATAACCTGTTAGCATTTAAAATCAGCATGGGAAACCATCAAATTGAGCAGACAATAAGCAAACAAATAAAAAGAACATGTTTTTTGAAAATAACTGTTGACGGAAGGCAAGTAGATTAGCATAATACGCCGCACTTGCTACAGAGCAGGTTGGTAAGGCTACATAGCTCAGTTGGTTAGAGCACATCACTCATAATGATGGGGTCCCAGGTTCGAGTCCCGGTGTAGCCACCATTTTTACTCTGGTATTTTTTACCTAAGTAATAAGAGTTCAAGTCTCTTTAAAAATTTGAATGTAATGCGGGTTTGGCGGAATTGGTAGACGCGCTGGATTTAGGTTCCAGTATCGCAAGATGTGAGAGTTCAAGTCTCTTGACCCGTACCATTTAAAAAGACAATTTATTGTCAATCGTAAAAAGTAAGACATTGCAGGGATATAGCCAAGCGGTAAGGCAGCGGGTTTTGATCCCGTCATTCAGAGGTTCAAATCCTCTTATCCCTGCCATCTTTTTTACTATTCATCTTGAATAACAAAAAAAGTTCAATGTAATACTGACCCTGTAGGGATATAGCCAAGCGGTAAGGCAGCGGGTTTTGATCCCGTCATTCAGAGGTTCAAATCCTCTTATCCCTGCCATATAATTCGAGTGAACTTAGTTTTAAAAATCAAAACAGTTTTGCTCCACAGAAAAATTAGAATTGTTTTATTGATACAATATTATATTCTAAGTAAAAATTGAAATGCGGGTTTGGCGGAATTGGTAGACGCGCTGGATTTAGGTTCCAGTATCGCAAGATGTGAGAGTTCAAGTCTCTTGACCCGCACCATTTCAATAGCATTCTAATACCACTCTTAAATACTTAATCTAAATATGTGTACATTGGCGTAATTTTTAGACGCGCTGCTTATGTTAGGAATAGTAGGTTCCAGTATCGCAAGATGTGAGAGTTCAAGTCTCTTGACCCGCACCATTTCAATAACATTCTAATACCACTCTTAAATACTTAATCTAAATATTTGTATGTTGGCGTAATTGTCAGACGCGCTGCTTATGTTAGGAATAGTAGGTTCCAGTATCGCAAAATGTGAAAGTTCAAATCTCTTGACCCGCACCATTTCAATAAAATTCTAATACCATTCTTAAATACTTAATCTAAATACTTAATCTAAATACTTAATCTAAATACTTAATCTAAATATTTGTACGTTGGCGTAATTGTCAGACGCGCTGCTTTAGCTTTGATGATAAGTAGTACCAATTGAATTAACTGATTGACCAACTTCGAGCTGTTTCGAGCTGTATTAGCGCTTTTAGAACAAACAAAAAACTAAAACACAAAGAGTTACTATGGTTTATTGATTTGACGCTAAAATTAACACCCTAGAGCTCCTAAGGATAATTTGCAAAAGGCTTATAGCGGATTTTTTTAATATGAGGTGTTTTTTATAAGAGTCCTACATAAATAACAAGATAATAGTCTTTTAGAGAAACCCTGAACAAGTCAAAAGAAGCACTATATACCCCATTGCCATTCAAAGTGCAGGATGTCAGTGCATATTGATTGATAACGGGTATAGTTAACCTTGTGCTTTATTTTTTCTTCTTACGCATTACAAAAAAGAGTACTAAAGCAATAACGATGATTACA
>JBLIEW010000061.1:0-27042 GCA_047633255.1 Colwellia sp. | reverse complement strand
CAAGCCGATAAAGGGTCATCTCCTGCGTTATGGATTTCGACAATAGAACAACTATTCTCTTCAATCCATGCCTTGTACCTAACCCTTTCTCGACTGGCTGAAACCTGCATCTTGAGGTGGAGCGGGTCTAGAACAGCATAAAGAGTTATCACTAAGTGTAATAGCGATGATCTTATCAAATATCACTTTGCCATTATTCGCTTTAATTTATATCGCTATTATGTGACAGCACCCTTTTGCTTATTCAACATATTGCTGATGTGACTGCTTTTTAATAAAAACTAGTCTTGATCAGGTTTTAAGCTAGGAATACTGGTGTTGCCCATCACATCTAATACCACGCCTATAGCAAAGCAGATAAATGTAGTAGCTCCCATGGACGCTTTATTGGCTTCACTGACATCACCACCATAAATTAGCGTCAGTACAACACCAATGGCGGCACAGAGAAAGCTGAGTTTAGCAATGATAGAGGTGATTTTTTGCCATAAACGTTTCGGTGGATGTCGTACTTCTTGCATAATAAGGCCATTAATTGATGAGTAATAGTTATACCAATGGCAATAAATATGTGATCATTCTAAATGGACTAAATATTCCAATAACATCGTTGCTTTCAATCCCAATAGCCAGCTATTGCTCAATCAAGCGCCTTGATCTTGAAAATTTATCCTCATTGATATTCGATCACTAACTTATTGCTATTGGTATTACGAACACTAAAAGTTAAAGACAAGTGTAGTCTGTTAATAAAAAGTTGTATTGATAATGGTCAAGTTATGGTGTGTTTTTTATTGGGCAGCGGTATTTTTTTTAGCAATAAAAAATAGCATTATTTTAGCTAATATAAAGCCACAGGTTAAACCAAATGCATTTGCCGCCATGTCTAACCATTCGCCATAACGGTTCACGTAGGGTTGTATTAATTCTATCGCGCCACTGAAAGCCAGAAAAGCAAGGGTAATAATCAACCAATGTTTAGGTTGGCGCAACGCTGTAGGTAACATTAAAGCGGCATAGGCTATAAAGTGATGGCTTTTATCTGTACCGGGCACACTGGGTAAATAGACTGCAGGCCAAAGAGACAGCGTAACAATACTAACGAGTAGTATTAAGGTGATATGAAGCCAATATTTTTGAATTAAGTAAATCATGAAAGGTGTTATTTTCTATTATTAGGGCTGTGTCGATTTAAAATATTAAACCAACGATTAGCAAAAAGACCTAAGTAACCCCAAGCCGCTATGGCACAGGCACATGCTAGAATAAAAATGCCAAGCATTTGCCAAATATGGTGATAAAAATAACCCAGGGCGATAAACATTAAACCAACAACAAAAAGACCAAACCCAGTTAAAAAAACAGATAAACTACGTTTTGGATCTTGACCTAATTTAGCGAGTAAATTATTCATCTATGATATCTTTTATGAACTTATCGAAATACGACTAATTGTTCCCTGACTCAAGATGAACGGAATAATTATTTCGTATGTCTTGAGCTTGTGCAAGGAAGGCTTAGTAATATGAATGCTCACCGCGTTCATGCTCGGTTGCATCTTTCACACCTTTGATTTCATTACCCATTAATTCAATTAGTTGGGTTTCAATACCATTTTTAACTGTAACATCAATTTGACTACAGCCATTACAGCCACCACCAAATTGTAATACTGCATAACCGTCATCAGTTATTTCAACTAAGGTACATTCTCCGCCATGTCCAGCAAGTTGTGGGTTAACTTCAGCTTGAAGAAAGTAATGTACACGCTCAAAAAGTGATGCGTCGTCAGCAACTTTGCGTAACTTAGCGTTTGGTGCTTTTAAGGTAAGTTGTGAGCCCATTTGATCGGTAACAAAATCGATTTCGGCTTCTTCTAAGAAACTTTTGCTATCAGCATCAACCATGGCGGAAAAACCTTCAAAAGGTAATGTAATATCATCAGGCTCTACTGCATCAGCAGGACAATATGAAACGCCACATTCAGCTTTAGCGGTACCTGGGTTTACAACAAATACACGAATATGTGTACCTTCTGCTTGTTGGGATAGCAGCTTAGCAAAATGTTCTTGGGCGGTAGGTGAAATAGTGATCATAATACGGGACTCTCTTTGTTCTGAAACAGGAATACTTGAGTGTTTTACTCAAGTATATGTATTTTACTCCGCAATCTTGTGATGTGCCAATGATTTTTATGCTATTTTAATAAATATTAATATAAAGGAAAATTTAATGTTGCTTTCTCGCCTGTTCATTCTATTATTTTTATTTACATCATTTTCACATGCTGCATCGGTACAAGATTACCTACCGACACAGGCCAGTTTTGATTCGCTAATTCCGTCACCCAAGCAAACTCTGGGGTTCGAAATTGGTCAACGTCATGTAAGGCACGATCAATTAAGGCAATATTTTAGCACACTAGCTCAGAGTTCAAAACGAATAAAAATAACAACTATTGGGCAAACTCCTCAATTGCGAGAGCAGTTTTTAGTCACCATTTCTAGTGAGACAAACCTAGCAAATTTAGATAACATTCTCGTTGAGCGAAATGTACATCAGAAAAAAACCTCATCAAATAACAAAAACCAGTTAGAACAAGAACCGCTAGTTTTATGGCTGGGTTATAGCGTGCATGGCGATGAAATTAGTGGTGCAAATGCGGCAATGGTGGTTGCCTATTATTTGGCGGCAAGTACCGAGAATACAATTGAGACTATGCTAGAGAATACCATCATTGTGTTAGAGCCAAGTGTCAACCCTGATGGTATGGACAGATTTGTTAACTGGGTGACTACCTACCGTGGCTCAGCTAGTAATAGTGATCCAGAACATATTGAGCACCATCAAAGTTGGATCAGCGGGAGAACGAATCATTTTTGGTTTGATTTAAATCGTGACTGGTTATTGTTGACGCAACAAGAAAGCCAACATAGATTGAAATACTTTCATCAATACCAGCCCAATGTTGTTGGTGATTATCATGAAATGGGTGCTAATAGCAGTTATTTTTTTCAGCCGGGTATTCTAAGTCGAACTCATCCGCTAACACCTAAGCAGAATATTACGCTCACTAAGGTATTAGCAAAATATCATGCTAAAGCGTTAGATAAAGCACAACGCTTATATTTCAGCGAAGAACAGTACGATGATTTTTTCTATGGCAAAGGCTCAACTTACCCTGATATTAACGGCAGTATTGGTATTTTATTTGAACAAGCAAGCTCGCGCGGTATGCAACAAAATACTATCAATGGTCTACTAACCTTTGAGTTTGGTATTCAAAATCATGTATTAACGTCACTATCAACTATTGAAGGAGCTTGGAATAATCGCGAAGAACTCAAAAAGTATCGTAAAAACTTTTATGTAGAAGCGCTAAAGCAAGCTAAAAAAGAAAAATTTGATGGTTACCTAATTAATGAATCTAAAGATAATTACCGGCTAGAGGCCCTATTAAATAATTTAACACAACATCAAATTAAGGCTTACTCACTTGATGAAGACTTTAGTTCTGAAGGAAAAAAATATACAGCTGAAAATAGCTATTATGTGCCGTTAGCACAAAATCAATATCGATTAATTCAAGCGTTATTTAATCAAGAAACTAATTTTGAGGATAATACTTTTTATGATGTTTCAGGCTGGACCATGCCATTGGCAATGAATATTGATTTTCAAAAACTTGATAGCACTTGGGGGCTGGAATTAGCCAATAAACCTTGGTCTAGTGAGGACATTTCTCAAGTGAGTAAAACTGACACCAAAACTACAGATTATGCCTATGCTTTTGAATGGCATCATTATCTGGCACCAAAATTATTAAACCAATTACTCAATAAAAAAATTAAAGCCAAAGTGGCAACCGGTAGTTTTACCAGTAAGATACAAAATAAAAAACGCCTATTTGCTAGTGGCACTATAATAATTCCCGCGGCAAATCAGTCTGAGCCAAATTGGCGAGCTGAATTGGCTGAATTAGCGATGACGGCTAATATTGAACTATTCGCGATAAAGAGTGGATTAACTAGTCAAGGTATTGATTTTGGTAGTCATTCATTCAAGCGCTTAAAATTGCCGAAAGTATTGTTGTTAGGTGGTGAAGGTATATCTCAATATGAAGCGGGAGAAATTCGATTCTACCTTGATAAAATATTGCAGATACCCTTAAGCATCATTAAGCATGCTCGCTTAAATAATGTTGACCTCTCTCATTATAGTCACCTAGTTTTAGTGGATGGCGATTACACGACAATATCAGCTGAAAATGTGAATAAACTGAAAGCTTGGATAACCCAGGGTGGTGTAGTTATTGGTCAAAAGCGTGGTGCTAAATGGTTAGCTGAACAAAAAATTCTTTCAGTCGACTTTGCGACTAAAAAACAAATTGCACAATTATTTGATAGTGAAAAATTAGATTATAAAGACAAAGTAAAACTGAGCGCGAGAAAGCGCATTGCAGGTGCTATTTTTGCGACTAAACTTGATATGTCACACCCATTGGCCTTTGGTTATAACGATTCAACGTTGCCTTTATTTCGCAATAGCACCTTGATTATGACAACCGGACAACAACCTTTTATCACTGTAGCAAAGTACACCGCAACACCATTACTTAGCGGTTACACAGATAAAAATTTAGTCAACCGTTTGGCTCATAATGCCGCTATTGTAGCTCATGATTATGGCGAGGGCAGGGTGATTGCTAGTTCTGATGTATTAGCATTTCGTGGTTATTGGTTAGGCAGTAGTAAATTACTCGCGAATAGTTTATTTTTTGCTAAGGTATTTAGTACCCAAGTTAAATAGTCTCAGTGTTTTGGTAAGGTTAAACAAAGGGTAGCCACAGTAACTTCTTCAACACCGTTACATTTTAATAGTTTGCTAATTTCACTGGCGGTGCTACCTGTGGTTAATACGTCATCAACCAGCATGACATGTTTAATTGCTTTGGCTAATGGGCAGCGTAAGGTAAAAGCATTGGCTAGGTTATTACGTCTTTGGACACCTGTTTTACCTACCTGACTGATATTTTTTTTAGTGCGAATTAAGGCTGAACCTTGATAAGGTAGGCCTAGTAGGTGTGCAAATGGCTTGGCAATTAAATGCGCTTGATTATAGCCACGCTGCTGCCATTTACTAATGTGCAGTGGCACACTTAAGATCAAATCTACAGAGGATGTTAGCTGTATTTCCTGCCACTTTTTTGCAAGTAAAGCAGCGAATAATGAGGCTAATTCAAAACGTCCTTGGTATTTGAATTGCGTTAACCAATTATTAAATGGCGTTAAGTAGGGTGATAGACAAAATAAGTGGTCGAAATCAATACGTGGTAAACCTCTGTTGACTGCGGGCCAATTAAGCAAGTCTCCTTGAATAATTTTTTGTTTGAACAGCGGTAAATCAGCTAAACAAGCTGAACAAATCAGTGTTTGTTGTTGAGTGGGATTACCACATAAATCACATTGAGAAAGGGTTAGCCTTAGGCGGTAATAATAATCTTGAATTTGTGATTGGTAATTGTTTTTCAGTTTGCTTAACGCTAGCCATTCCATTGTTATCATCCATTTTGTAATATAGTCTTCATTGACTGATTTCTTAAGATATAAGCATGGCAGAAACGCTGCAATTTTCCACTTACCTTAAACCAACAAAGCAATCCATCCCTATTGTTCTACTTCATGGATGGGGTTTAAATTCTGGCGTATGGCAACCACTGATTGAGAATTTAGCCACTGAATTCACCGATTTTTTTCATGTGATAACTATCGACCTACCTGGCTTTGGCGCGAATGTTAATAGCAAAGTAAGTCCTTATTCTTTGCCTAATATTTGTCAGCATATTGCTAATACGATAGAGCAACCGGCAATTTATCTAGGTTGGTCTTTAGGGGGTTTAGTCGCTACTGAAATGGCATTAACTTATCCTGAAAAGGTTTTGGGGTTAATTACGGTAGCAAGCTCACCACGATTTATTGAACAAAGATCAGAAGTCGTTGAAGACAACGTAGTTAATAAGCTCTTATGGCCAGGGATAAAGCCACACGTTCTTGACGTTTTTCACCAGCAGTTACAAATAGATACTGAAAAAACCATTAGTGGTTTCTTAAAATTACAAGCTATGGGTAGCCCGCATGTTCGCCAAGATATTAAGCAAATTAGTGAATTAGTTTTTCAATATGACATGGCCAATAAAAGCACGTTAGATGAGTCACTAAAGCTGCTAGAAACAAGTGATTTTCGCTTAAAGTTAATAGAAATAAATCAGCCTTTTTTACGCTTATATGGCAGTGCCGATAGTCTAGTACCCAAATCAGTAATTAGGCAGGTAGCGATACTCGCCGAAAATAATAGTGAGCAACATATATTTGAACGAGCATCTCATGCGCCCTTCATTTCGCATCTTGATGATTTTACTCAAGTACTAACAGAGTGGTTATTAACTCAGTTTATCCGTTGATATTTTAAACACTCGTCGCAGTTTATAATACGATCTTATACTTTACTTTTTCGCTGTTTTGGTCGATAATTAACCAGTGCAAGATGGGCGAAATAAGGTGGCTTTGATGGAAATACAATCAGCATTTAATTCAGGTATACAAAGCTTACAAAAAGCAACAGACGAGGCGGGTAAAGCGGCAGCCAATATAGCAGCTGAAACCAGTGCCAGACGTGATCAAAGCATAATTAACGAAACAGAAATTAGTCAAACAGCAACGAATAAAGAGCAGGAAATACCAGACCTCAATAAATCAATTGTTGATTTAAAAGTCGCTGAGTTTCAAGCTAAATCATCAGTACAGATAATAAAAACCGCGGATGATGTGCTTGGTACTTTACTTGATGTAACCGCTTAGGTTTTTTGGCTATGATGTAATTTATTATGAATATTATTCCGCAAGCGCCTAATTTATCTATTCCAACTGTGCTTAATCCGCATACTGAAAGCTTGCGTCGGGAAAATAACCAACGAGAAATAATTACTCAGCCTGCAGCACTTAATCATTCGGCAGCTGAAAAAGGTGTGTCTTCTGATCGAGAAAGAGGTAGAACTCCCGCCCAAAATAGCGAGACTATTGATTTTGCTAGTCTTAAAGAAAAAGCAGAATTAGCTAATAACACCATCTCCGAGCAAAAAGGCGATCAGCAAGGCGGCCAACAAAACGAGAACAAAGACTCCTCTCAACAGTCTGCAACCAATGAAACACCAAACGAGGATAAAACGAATGACTCCTCAGAAAGTGAGCCTCAAAAGCAAGACGTTCAACAAGAGCGTGTAATTAATGAGCTACAGCGTCGAGATAAAGAAGTTCGTTCTCATGAATTAGCTCATGCAGCAGTAGGGGGCTCTTTTACCGGCGCGCCCAATTATTTTTTTGAAACAGGTCCCGATGGGCAACGTTATGCAGTGGAAGGTGAAGTGTCAGTAGATTTATCTACCGTAGCAGGTAATCCTAGTGCAACGATTACGAAAATGCAAAAAGTGCATGCTGCTGCATTAGCGCCAGCCGATCCTTCAGCACAAGATATTCAGGTTGCTGCGAACGCGATACAAATTATTCTTCAAGCTCAGTCTGAATTACAAATACAAGATAGCCCCACAGTAAAAAGCGCTAATGACAATGAAAACTCATTAGCGATTGGTCCAGGTCAACGAGATGAAAGTGAATCAGATGATGAGCTTAGTTTTGATGCTTTTATTAATAAAACACTGACCGCGCAAGAGCGTATTGCACCCACGCAATCAAATGATGTGTTGCAGCGCGCTGTAAGAGTTGAGACTTTTTATTCTAATATAACGCAGGCTTATGAAAAACCTGCTAGTTATCAGTTTGAATTAACCGCCTAGTGTTCAGGCCGCTTCCTCAGATATCCGCTCGCCCTTCCTTCGACTGCTACGCGCTCAGGATGAACGGAGTGTTTACCGCTTGCCCCGAGCTCGGCCTGCCCTGAGCTCCGTCTGCCCTGAGCCTGTCGAAGGGTCGAAGGGTCAAACAATTTAAATTCCGTAGTCTTCACGGTATTGTTTAATACTCGCTAAACTAACGGCTAATTCAGCATCTACAGCCTCATCACCAGTCAATTGTTCTTCAAGAAAAGTGACTACGTCAGCGAGAGTAACAATCGAAATTACCTTAGTACCAAAATCGCGCTCAACTTCTTGAATTGCTGATAATTCACCTTGGCCTCTTTCCTGACGATCTAAGGCGATTAATACCCCTGAAAGTTCCGCATTATGAGATTTGATGATTTCCATTGATTCACGAATTGCTGTGCCAGCGGTGATCACATCATCAACTAACATAACTTTGCCATGAAGCTCTGCGCCAACTAAACTGCCGCCTTCACCATGGGTCTTTGCTTCTTTGCGATTAAAGCAATAAGGCACATCAAGGTTGTGATGATCAAATAATGCAACTGCGGTAGTAGTTGCAATAGGAATACCTTTATAAGCAGGACCAAACACTAAATCAAAGCTGATGTCAGCATCAACCAGAGCAGCAGCATAAAATCGTCCTAAACGTGCTAAATCACCACCGGTTTTAAATAAACCGGCATTAAAAAAATAGGGACTAGTACGGCCTGATTTTAACGTAAATTGGCCAAAGCGCAGTACTTGTTTAGACAAAGCAAACTCAATAAAGTCACGTTGATAATCTTTCATTTTTTTCTCCAATTAACTTTATATTTCTTAGCTTAATGCGGCTTTTTGATGGTCGAATAATTCATTGATAGCATCTTTAGATAGCAGCATCATGGCTTGCATTTCGTCAAAGCTAAAAGGTTCTTCTTCAGCAGTGCCTTGCACTTCAATAAGCTTACCCGTGTCAGTCATTACAACATTCATATCAGTGTCTGCATTTGAATCTTCTGCGTAATCCAAGTCAGCTACCGGTTCGCCTTTGTATATACCAACAGAAATGGCGGCAATCATGTGCTTAAGTGGGTTAGTTTTAATGATATCTTTAGCACGCATATAGTTCAGCGCATCAACTAAAGCAACACAAGCACCGGTGATTGACGCGGTACGTGTACCGCCATCGGCTTGAATTACATCACAATCTACTGAAATAGTATTTTCACCTAGCGCTTTTAAGTCAACTGCGGCACGTAAAGCACGGGCAATTAAACGTGAAATTTCTAAAGTACGACCGCTTTGTTTGCCCATTGCCGCTTCTCTGCGCATACGTTTATGAGTCGAGCGTGGCAACATGCCATATTCAGCGGTAATCCAACCTTTTCCTTGGCCTTTCAAAAAACGTGGAACACCTTGTTCAACTGAAGCAGTACATATAACTTTGGTGTCGCCAAACTCAATAAGTACTGAGCCTTCAGCGTGAGCTGTAAATTGACGAGTAATGGTTACTGGACGAATTTGCCCTAATGTTCTGCCGCTTGGACGCATAATGTGACCCTTTTAATAAACTTAAATAAAATAATTGCCGGTATTATAATGCCTCAACACTTTTTTTGAAATATAGTTAAGATAATAAAGGTCATCTATACCTATGATACTCAAAGATGCTAGCAGAATCCTACATATTGAGATCACATGAATATTGAGATCACATGAATATAACCGTATATCGTATTTTAATGCGATATTTTCAATAGTGAGAAAAGAATGAAATTTGTTTTATTAGTCGTGTTCGCATTAATGGTAAATGTGAGCTTATTTTATGTTGGCGCAGCTTATGCAATTTCAGTTAATGACAACTCACAATCTCACTTGTTGTTAGAAATTGAACTTCCAGAGTATAGCAAAGTCTATGATGACCAGCGGGATCCATTTAATGATGCTAATGCGGCTCTGGCATTGGCTAAAACAACAAATCGTAATGTGTTGATTGAAATTGGGGGCAACTGGTGTTCTTGGTGTCATAAAATGGATGCTTTCTTACTAAAAAATCCTGACGTTTATAAAGCACTGCATAGCAAGTATGTATTACTGAAAATCAATGTGAGTGATACTAATGAAAATGATGATTTTATGAAGTCATTGCCGCCTGTTTTAGGCTATCCACATATGTATGTTTCTACTGCAAGTGGTAAAATGTTATTGTCAAAAGATACCGCTGAACTGCAAGATAGTTACGGTTATTCTACAGCACACTGGTTGAGTTTTCTCCAAGAGTGGCAACAAAAAGAACAAAACCTATAGGGAGTTATCGTTGAAATCATTTTTTGATAAAGGTTATAAAATACCTCTTTGGTTTAAAGAAAAAAAGCTGGCTAAAAAAGGGCTTGCACAGCAAGTGAGTCGACGAAACCTATTAAAGTCAGCTGCAGGTGCAACGGGAATGATGGCGTTACCTGTTTTTTCACTTGATTCAAAGACACAAACTTCCTTAGTAACACTAATGAAAACGGACCCTTGGTTAACACTGGATGCCACACTCGCACATTTATTACCAAAATCAGCAACGGGGCCTAGTGCAGCCGATATTAATGCGTTGGCTTATTTGTATCAAGTTATGACAGTACAGCCCACTTCATCACAAGAAAAAGAGTTTATTATTAAAGGCGTTGGTTGGTTAAATGATTTTGCTAACAGTCAGTATAGTAAGGCGTTTGTACAGTTATCTTTTGATGAAAAGGAATTGCTACTTCGTGGTATTAGTCGTTCAAGTGCAGGTGAAAATTGGTTAAACACCTTATTGAATTACATTTTTGAAGCGATGCTAACGCCACCTGCTTACGGGGGTAATCCTGACGGTGTTGGTTGGCAATGGCTTGAGCATCAAGGGGGCTTTCCATTACCGAAAGTGGGGCAACGATACTTTGAGTTACCGCCACGTGGCAAGGCAAAAAATAAAATTGCTATTCGTGAAATAGAAACTGTAAAAAAGAGTGATCATCTAGCTAACATGTCGTTACTTAAGAAAACAGGCAAAGCATGAAAAACATAACTTATGATATTTGCATTGTGGGTAGTGGCGCTGGCGCTTCACCTGTGGCCTATACTATGGCAAAAGCCGGTGCGAAAGTTTTAGTATTAGAGAAAGGCCCATGGCTGACAGAAAAAGAATTTTTTAAAGATGAATTAGCCATCAGCGTTCATGATGCTTATAACCCTAAACTCAGCGATGAGCAGCATGTTATTGAAGAAGAATACGAAGATGGAGAAGGTAATGCTTTCTGGCAAGGCGAAAAAACCAGTGATTCGGGTTGGACTTGGTGGAATGGCACGGTAGTCGGCGGCTCATCAAATTTTATGAGTGGCTATTTTCATCGGTTAAAGCCGATAGATTTTCGTTTGAAATCTGAATTTGGCGCAATTAAAGGCGCTAACATTGCTGATTGGCCGATTAGTTATGATGAACTTGAACCGTATTACGCCATGGTTGAACGTGAAGTAGGGGTGTCAGGTCGTGTAGTTGATCACCCTCATCAAGAACCACGGTCCACTGATTTTCCATACCCGCCCATTGCTGAAGTACCGATATCGTCATGGATAGATAAAGCGGCGGATAAAATTGGTTATCATGCGGTGCCAGTACCTCGCGCGGTGTTGTCAGAACCCGCAATGGGTCGACGCAGTTGTGAGTACTCAGGCTACTGTAGTAGTTATGGTTGTTCTTCAGGAGCTAAGGGCAGTGGTAGAGCGGCCCTGCTCAATCATGCGGTTGCGTCGGGTAATTGTACTATTAAGCCAAACGCTAAAGTATATAGAATAGCAACAGATGCTGCTGGCGAAATTACCGGTGTTCATTATTATGACGCCCAAGGTCGACAGCAAATCGTTCGAGCCAAAACTTATGTGGTTGCTTGCCAGGCGGTAGAGACGTCTCGCTTGTTGTTAGCTTCAACAGGAGAAAAGTTCCCCAATGGCTTAGCTAATAATAGTGCTCAGGTAGGTAAAAATTTACTGTTTAGTGGTGGTGGTACAGGCAGTGGCGATTTTATTTATGATCAACTTAGTGAACAGCAGGTAAAAGACTTAAAAGTTGTCGGCCCGTTTGTGAACAGAGCATTGCAAGATTGGTATAAAATTGATGATAAAGCGTTTGTGGGGGCAAATACTAAAGGTCAAGCAAAAGGCGGTACTATTGATTTCTTATTCCATCAAAACCCTATCGCAAGAGCCAGAGGAACCCAGTGGGGTATAAATAATGAAGGTGAAGACAAATTACTGTGGGGCGAAGAATTAAAACAAAATATGAAGAAAGAATTCACTTCCTATAAAACCCTACGTTTTGAAGTATTCAACGACTGGTTACCCACAGATAACTGTTTTGTTGCCTTAGATGATGAAGTGACAGATAAATGGGGTGATCCGGTAGCGAAAGTGCGTATTGGTTATCATGACCATGATTTAGAAGTAGGTGAATACTTATCAGTAAAAGCTGAAAAGTTATTGGTTGCTTTAGGGGCTAAAAATATTTCTTCTTCAGTGAGTGGTTACCCAGCAACTAACTTAATGGCCGGAGGTTGTCGTTTTGGTGATGATCCAAAAACATCGGTATTAGATAAAAACTGCCAAGCGCATGAAGTTGATAATTTGTATGTTACTGATGGTTCATTTATGCCAACAGGCGGCAGTGTGCCTTATACCTTTACTATATACGCCAATGCTTTTCGTGTGGCAGAACACATAAAACAGCAATGGCTTGCGTCGCTAAGCTCATAAGTTACTAAAGGGCAGAGGTATACTTTGATGTATTAGTTGATCAAATCAAATGTTATTTAACCGCTACCTATTAGCCGTTTCACTACTCACTTGCGTATTTTTTAGTCGTGCAGAGGGAGATATAAAAACAGGCAAAAAAAACAGCAATGTGTTCTGATTGTCATGACCAAAATGGTATTGCCAGCAACCCACAATATCCAAACCTAGCAGTAAAAAATGCAGCGTATTTGGAATCCGCATTACACCGTTATAAATCGGCAGAACGTAAAGGAGGCCAAGCCGCACTAATGTATGGAATGGTTGCTGGCTTAAGCGCAGATGATATTAAAAATCTTGCAGCCTATTTCAATTTTTTACTATCAAAAACCAAATAGATTAACGGAAGGGGTAGTGAGTAGTACTATCCCCTTTTATCAAAATTCTTGCAGGGAGTATTGTATAATCAAACGTTGTAACCTTGGTCTTGATACCCCTAATAAATCACAAGCTTTACCGCGATGCCAATTTGTTTGAGTTAAAATTTTAATGACATGCAATTTTTCTATATCTTGTAGCGATTGTTCTTCGTTTAGGTTATTAGTTCTTCCATCGACTAACGTACTATTGGGTAAATTACTCGTCGTAACAGGGGGGGCCTGCTTTTCAAAAGTATTGTCATTATTTAACTGTGGAAATAAGTCTATTGTTAAAACAGAGTCAGGTGAAATAGCGACTGCTTTAGTCAGTAAATTTTCTAATTCTCGGATATTTCCTGGCCATGAATAAGCATGAAAAGCGTGCATTACCTCTTTTGTTATTTGTTTTACTTTACGATTCAATTCATGATTGATTTGTGCCAGTAATACATTCACCAATTGGGGTAACTCCTCTACTCGCTCACGTAAAGGAGGCATATTTAAATTGATCACTTGCAGCCGATAATATAAATCTTCACGAAAACGTCCTTCTTTTACTTCTTTCAATAAATTTCGATTAGTGGCAGAAAGTACTCGAGCTGTTGTTAATTTTGTTTCTTTACTACCAATTGGGCAATATTCTTTTTCTTGTAAGACTCGTAATAATTTAGCTTGTAGAGACTGAGATAGCTCTCCAATTTCATCTAAAAAAATTGTGCCATTGTTGGCAATTTCAAATTTTCCTGGCTGATTACTCGTCGCCCCCGTAAACGCCCCTTTAATATGACCAAACATTTCTGATTCGATTAAACTTTCTATCATAGCGGCACAATTAATAGCGACAAATGCGCCATCAGAATTAAGGCTTGAGGCATGAATAGCTCTAGCAGCCATTTCTTTTCCTGTACCACTTTCACCGGTAATTAATATGGTAGCGGGGGTTCGGGCAACTCGGCCTATAATTTTAAAGACCTCAAGCATAGCTTGAGAACCGCCAACCATTTTTTTACTGCCATCCTGAAGTTCAATATTTTGTATGTTGATGACGTCTTTACGCTGTAGATCGCATGCTTTCATTGCTTTATTAACAGCAGCATCTAATTCATTTAAGTCTATCGGCTTTTGAATATACTCATCGGCGCCCTGTTGCATTGCTTCTATGGTACTTTCCATATCATGAAACGCTGTAATCATAATGATATGACTATCCGGCAGAGTCGCTTTTAAGCTAGGTAATATATCGAGTCCACTCTTACCGGGCATGCGTATATCAAGCACAATAACATGTGGCTTTATCTTATCGGCTAGTACTTCAGCAGATTCTGCATCATGAGCGATGCTCACCTCAAAATCATTACCTCTAAAATGTATCTGTAAAGTTCGGCATATGGCAACTTCATCATCAATGATTAATAGTTTCTTCAACATGGATTTCTTCTATATTCTGGTTAATGGCAATATTACAGTACAACAGGTGCCTCCGCTATCTATGGGCTTTAAAGTAATATCCCCATGGTAATAACTGATAATACTTTTTACAATGGCCAACCCTAGGCCCGTTCCTTTTGCTTTAGTAGTGTAAAAAGGTTCAAATAACTTTTCAATGTTAGAAGGATCAACACAGTCACCGTTATTGATAATGCTGATTAATATTTTTTCTCCTGACTGCATCATCACTTTATTAACTGAGATGTATACCTTTGGAGTCCTCTTTTTTTCCCCCATTGATGCCTGAATTGCGTTAATAATCAAGTTTTGAAAAACCTGCTGCATTTTAGTTTTATCGGCATGCATTAAAGGTATATTATTTTCACTTTTGTAACTAAAGTTAACTTTTTGAAAGGCTTTCAATTTTTTTTCATTTTCAATGATTAAGTCAATAATCTGAGTTAATTCTAACCATTCATATTTGTTTTTTTCGGGTCTTGCATAAGCCAATAAGCTGGTAAGGATGTTTTCCATATAAGAAATTTGCTCTAGCGATATTTCAGTTAATTCCGTTACTTCTTCACTTATATCCACTATCTGATGTGGCATCATCTGCATTGTCATTTTGACAGACGACAACGGGTTCCTTAAGTCATGGGCAATCATATAAGCCATACGACCGACTGCGGCATCATGTTCATGCTTAATTTTATTTTTATTTTCATCTATAAGTTTTATCGATAACAACCTTTCTTTGCTGATATCTCGTTTAACGGCAACATAGGCGATTGTATCACCAACATCATTCTTAACAGGAGATATAGACGCTATCTCCCAATATTCCTGGCCATTTTTTTTTCGATTACAAAACTCTCCATGCCAAGTTCCTCCATCAGTAATCGTTTTCCACAATGTTGTCGTATTAGTTTGGTAAATGGTTCTCGATTGTAAAAATGCGGGTGTTTCCCCTACCGCTTCAGCGTTTTTATAACCTGTCGTTTTAGTAAAGTTAGGATTAACATAGGTTATCACTCCCTTAATATCGGTTATCATTACTGTAACTGGCGCTTGTTCCACCGCTTGAAATAACTTATTGCGTTCAAGTTCTAGCTCTTTTTGCTTGGTAATATCACTACCTATCAAGGTTAAATGCTTTTTATGCTCTATAGCATCGGTAAAAAAACTAGATGACCAACGATAAGCTCTACTATTCCCTTTATTATTAAGAATTTGAAATTCTATATGCTTTACTTCAGTAGGGTTTTCTATTAACGCTGCCACCTGTTTTTTTTCTAACTCCCTCCCTTCTGCCATTATAGAGAGCAACCAAGATTGATCAATAATGTTTTTAGCGGTATAACCTGTTTGCGTTAAAAAATATTGGTTGGCATATATCAACCTTCCCTTTGGATCAATAATGACAGAAGCTAAATTTAATCCGTCAAGAATTTGCCGAAAACGATGTTCATATTGGCTACTTTTGAGTATTTCTTGTTGACGAATTTTAATATGGGTGAAAATTGTCACCAATATAAGACAGGTACCTATGAATAAAAAATAAATAGGTATTCTATTTTGAATAAAAGCCTTTTTTATTTCTGACAGCTCCACCGGTAACAATTGTGAAATCAATATCCAATTTTTCCTCGCTTTTGTGTCTACCAGCGACATAGGTTTCATTGAAGTGAAAGTATAATAGCCATTATCTACTTTGATTTGCCCCTGTAAACTTTTTTTGATTTTTGACCACAAATTTGGATAAAAGTCTTTCATTCGTTGAACTTCGCCTAAAATCCATTTTTCATCGACATTCTCTTCTTTTAAATAGAGTAACTGACCACTGTTATTAACCAAGAATAGTTGCTGTTGGCGAAGTGACGATGCATCAATAAATCGTGAAATAAGCTGACTAGCTGAATAGTTAATTATAACCACACCTTGGCGGCGAGAAAATTTATCAAATACTGGCATCGCAAAGCGAATAGTCGGTTTAAAAGGTAATTCAATTTTGCCGTTTTCTATATTCCAATCAATTGATGATATATAAACGCTATTTTTGGCTAGGGCACTTGCTTGAGTAAAATAGTAACGGCTTGATTTATTCTGTAAATATTGATCATTTATTAGAGTCGCAGTATTACTTGCATCTCTGTCTATTCGAATGACCTCCATGCCACTATTATTTATGTAACGAATTTGTGCATAACGTGATTTGTTTTGACTAAAAAATAACAGCTGATTTTTCAGTGATTCTTTCGCTTCCAAATCAATAAATTTAAACACTTGAAAACTTGATGACAATATTTGTATATCGCTAACTATTTGCTTAATATCTTCTGCAATAGCATGGCGACCGGCTTCAACTGCACTGACCTGCTGTTTAATGAGTGCTTGCCATTTACCCTCGACATTGCTTCTATAATCGACATATAAAATGATGAAAATAAAAGATAATGCCGGCAATAATATTTTAAATAACGAGTGAAAGAATTGTTTAAGGTCCAAAATTTTTACCTGACAAAAGAAATGGTAACCAGAACAGTGGCAATGTGCATAAAAGACCTTAACAATTACCTTCCATGATGGCAATTATTGTACGGTATATGTGCTGTCCGTTTCATAAAGGCACTCTAACTGATGAAATAGGTGTTGGCGTTGACTAAACTCTTTGCTCTGCTCTAAGCGTCTTAATATCACTTTAGTCGCTTCGTTTTTATCAATAATTTTAAGCGCCTTACCAACTACGTTGGTTAATGCTCCTCCATCACTACAGCCAAGATCAACTAACATTTCTATCTCCAAGATCTGGTGTTTTTGCATAAATAACACTGATGCATGGCGAACACCATACTCGTCATCTGTTAGGCGTTCAGTGACCAAACGAATGGTTTTTTCATCTCGACTTTCATCATGATTTTCATCACGTACTACATGCTCCTCGGTTGAGATGCGTTTAGCGTTTTTAGAGAGTAATTCACTCAGTGAGTGTATTGCTTGTATGCGAACATTTTGATCTGAACAATTTATCGCGTCATGTAGGGCTGGAATAGCCTGACGGTGTTTTAATTGCCCTAGTATTTTAGCCGCCAAGCGTTTGATTTCATCGTTACCACCAAAGACAAAAGTGGAACAAATCCCAACAATATTGCTTAAACCACTAATTCTGATATTACTTGCTACGATGCGCTCAAGTGCTGTTAATAAAGCAACGGTCATATCAATATCTGGGTTGCGTAAACTTTCTAAAATAAGTTGTACGGTTGATTTTACTGGATAATGCGCAAGTGATTGTGCCGCCAATATTCTATTTTCAATAATAGCAATACGGGCTATTTTTTTCTTGGAATAACCAAACTGATCACCATTTTTTAAATTCTGTCTAACAATACCATTAAATTCTTCCATTGTTTCAGGTTGCTCATTGAGTAACTGATGCAAACGTTGGTCTTGGTCTTTTTCTTTAACCGCGGGATCAATCGGTTCATTTATGGCAACAGTCCTGATCGATGATAAGGTAGATATAACTTCAGGTGTTTGCTCAGTATTTTCATTAAGAACATCTTCTTGGATAGGTTCATCCGCAACATTTTGTTTTACGTTATTCAACAAGCTGTCTAGGGTACTTTTCGGCTCACTTGCAGGTAAGTTATCGTCATCGATAATGGCTACGGGGATCACTTGTTCAGCGGTTACTTTGTTAATTAATGTGATATTCTTTGTATTATTATCGGCTGTTTCAGAATTTTCAACCGTGACATCTTGGTTTAATACGAAAGAATATATCGCATGTTCAGCTGGATTAATATCGCCAATAAAAGGTTTTAGTGCTGTCTTTGCGATAATATCTAAGGCCGCAGTACGAACAATATTATCGTTTTCGTCAAGTAATGCCAGTAATGGGATTAAGGCTGTTTGACTGTTTTCAAGTTGTGGAAGATAGCAGTGAATGATGTCTCTTCGGGTATGACTTGATAGTTCGGTATTATTTAACTGTTCAATTAATGCGGCTTGACAGGTCTGGTTTGGATCTTTGCAAAGCAATTGAGCTGCTAATAATGAAAGTTCATCATCATTATTAGAGAATAATTCAGCTAAAAATTTATGATCAGCTTCATTCATTTCATTACCAAATTTAAATACTTCACTCGCTATTTTCAATAATGCTTTACGAGAGTTTGTGCTTGCTTCTTTGGCAAAGGTTAATAATAAGTGCGATGAAATAGAGGTTAATAATGCAGGTTGGTTTTGTGCAATATTGATAACGGCTCGAATAGCGGCCTCAGCTACGTCGGTATCTGAATCAACAAAATGATTAATTAGCATTGCGCTTGCTTCAGGCAAAGAAAAATGACCTAACGTTTGGCAAACCGCCAAACGTATATGAGGGTCCTTGTATTCAAGTAGTGCTAATAAATCGTTTATACAGCTGAGGTGATATTGAGGTTCGCTTTGAGATAAGGCACTCACAATGCGGCGCACTGTTCTCAAAGGGTGGGTAGTTAAACAGGCGCATAAATATTTAATGCCAGCTTCGCCTGTTTTGGTTAAAGCGGTTAATATTTCGGGTTCTAAATCCTGACATTCATCTGAACTAAGTAGTGTTATTAAAAGGGGGACTGCTTGTGACACTTTTTGCTCACCAAGTGCAATAACTGCAATACGTTGAATATCCCAATAATCATCCCAGCCATCAAGTAAATCCTCATCCATGCTTAATGGACGAGATTGGGCAAGCGACATTAATGTTTCTAAGGCTTCTTCAGATCCGATATTGGATAATGCCTGTGTAGCGGCAATCTTTACATCTCCGACATGATGCTCATTTATAGCTTGAGTTAAAATCGACACGGCATCTGCACAGGCCAATTTCCCCAAGGCTATTGCCGCTTCAGTACACACATCGTCATCTTCATCTCCTAATCGTTCAATTAACTGTTCACTAACATGTCCGGCATTAAGTTTTGTTAATGTTCTAATGGCATAAAACCGATCGGCTTCGTTACCTTTTTCTAACCAATTAACTAAATGACTTATCACTGCTTCTCTGCCCATCATGTTTACTCCAAATGTTGCTATTGATCTATTATATTTTCGATAACGAAGTCTATTGCAATAATTAAACCAACAAGGAAAAAACGGATAACATATTGATATACAAAAATAAAAAATAATTCACGTCGGTTGTGAACATTGATTTATGATCCCAGTTGAACGATTCGTTCAATTATTGAAACGGCTAGGAAGCCACTGCAGAGGAATTATTTTAAATATTGAAATGTGTTAATTGTATGCACACGGCACTTAGTGATAGCTCATTTACCGCTTTAGAAAGGAGGTCAGGCGACCTCCCAATAATCTAATTTTAGGCTAAAACTTATAATTAATATTTAATTGTAAACGTCTGCGTTCACTTTCATTGAATAGGCTATCACTAATACTGCTAGGTAAGGTGCTTTTGTCTTCTAGGCGTTTCATATTAAATAAACGCAAATCAACTGCGACATTGGCATTGACTTTATAATCAACTTGTAAACGATAACCTTCATAGTTTGATACGCCAGTACTGCCAGGATTTGGGAAATCATCTTGTGAAACCGTACCATCTCCTATTGTTGAAAAGGCTTCTACATGTAACCAATACGCACGAAGTCCCCAACCATCCCCTAAAGAATAACGCGCCTGTAACGTATAAGCGGTATCTTCCACATCTGCATCAGAGTCAATATATTCAGCTATAAATCTTAAGGTAGACACTTTCCAATCTAACATGACCATTGAATAATTTTCGCCATTAAACACCTTGTTGCTATCTACAGAAGCACCGCCTAGGGCTAGTGTTAGCTGGCTTTTTTCAAATTTTTCCTTATAGACACCTTGCGCAAATACGGCGTCTATATCATCGTTCCAATTGCCTTCAACGATAGTTGCATACGCGGCATTAAGGGTAAAATCTCCAGTTTTATAAACTGCAGCAAGTGCTTCAGGGTTTATATCGGCATCCCAAAATACTTCCGTGCTATTGGCAAAGTTAAGTGGTGTTTTACCCGCAATTAAGGTTAGATTTTGGATGCCTGAATAAGCAATATAGGCCTGATCTATACCAATGTCTGCGTCGTTATTATCACCTACCGCTTTGCCATCACTAACTTTTACTGTGCTAAAGTTAACATGTGGGGAATTAAGACTTGATGAGTTAGTCGCTATGCGTATTTTACCAGCCCAATCATCTGCCATAGCATATTTGATTCCCAAACGAGCACGATAACGCATGCGCTCGCGTTCACGCTCTGAGTTATCGGCTTTTTCACTATCATCACGTTCTGCGCGAATGCGCATATCGCCAAATATTGTCACCTTACTTTCATCATCTAGAACAATATCAGCAAGAGTTGTGGTTGAAATTAAGACGGCAGCAATTGCCCCGCCAATGATAGAGAGTTTTTTATTAAACATTTCGTTATCCCTGTGGGTGTGAAATTCAGAGGGGGATTCCCCCCCTTAAAAAAGCATTAATGTGTTTACATTAGGTAATATTTCGCGGTGCAAATGAGAAGCTGCGGAACTCAGACTTATATTTGCTCTCGCCTAATTTACGTATACTGGCAACACCCATTTTAAAGTTATAGTTACCCGATATGTTGTCAACTACACGTGCTGTGAGTGAATTACTTGGTTGACGCATGTCCATCATATTGGCATAAAGTACGCCTTTTTTGACGCAAGGTGTCACCATAGCAACAGCGGTAACCGCTCCTTTGCTTAACTCAATATGGCCATTTTTCATTAGGCTAGAAAATTGGAAGTCATCGCCGTGAACGCCTAAAATAGTATCTTTAAATGCAGCAACTCTGTCAGAATACATCATCACCTGATCACCTGATTCTATACCGCGTTTTTTCGCATCTTCTGGATTAATTTCTACCCAGTTTTCCGGCCAGCGTTGAATGGTATAAGCACGTCGTTCAACATCATCGAAACCTGATTGCCAAATTTCATTAATACGACCATTTGAAAACCATAACTCATCATCTTTGGGGGTAAGCCATTCATAAAAATCAGAAAACAGACTCCAAGGATGTTTTTGTAGATTAATCTTGCCAGTTTGGCTATTAAAATGCGTTAACTTTTTACCGAGTACGTTGGCACCTTTTGGTCCATTTTCTAGACCCATTTCTTTTAAGCGCACTTTGTCATTTAATAATTCGGTATCGTGTAAACGTTTAGTCCCAACCAATTTATTTGTGTCATAGTTATAAAAAACAGGGCCTTGAATACCATCAGTGCCAAACTCTTTTAATTTTTCATGTAAGGTTTTACCTTCTTTGTGTGCAGCAATTTTGACCATATGAAAATCTTTACGAGAGCCGCGGGAAAAACGAGATGCTTCTTCGGCAACATCGTTAGAATTTTTCCAATCAAAGCCATCAAAACCCATACGTTTCGCTAATTGACTAATGATCCACCAATCTGGTTTTGCTTGGCCCGGTGCGTCATTAAATTTTTGATATAAACGTAAACGACGTTCGCCATTTGCACGGATAAAGTTATCTTCTCCCCAACCAGCTGCAGGGAATACAATATCAGCAAATTTAGCACCAATAGGGTCACGTAAATAAATATCTTGGTTGATAACAACCATGCCGCCGGAGTCCGCACGCTTTTTTAAGGTATCGATTATTTCTTGTTTATCGTAGCTATACACTTGATGTGGATTTGTGGTGACTAATTCCCAGAATTTTTTCTGTAATCCCTGGGAACCCGCCATAGACTGTATCCAAGTAGTGCCAATAACATGAGCAAAACGAGTATGACCTGAGTAAGTCCAACGGTCAGTATCTAAAGCTCTACGACGACGACCAGGTACTTTTTCAGGGGACTTGTTACGTGGTAATTTTCCGCCACCTAGTCCACCGCGTTGATGACCACCTAAGCGCCCAACCATTTGACCTGGGCGACCACCCGCCCCAACTAATGTTGCTAGTGAGCTAATTGCGTTGGTATTACCCGTGTTGTTAGACCAATAAAACCCTTTTTCAATGGCAATTGATGTTTTAACACGGCTACCATCAGCCTTTGGTTTAGCCATCATCTCTGCGGCTTTATATATTTTTTCTATGTCTATTCCTGCAACCTTTGCTGCATATTCAGGTTCATATTCTTTTTGCGCAAACACCCACTTTTTATAATCTTCAAAACCTTTAGTCTGGAATTTACCCCAGGTTGTACGCCACTGCCACGGGGTATTACGTGTGCCTTGGCCAAAGCCTGAATCAGATTCCCATTTATTGTTGACCCATTTATCAATCCATTCTTTATCTTGCCAATCATTTTCCATAATTACTTTAAGGATAGCGCCTAAAACAAGATTATCTGATCCCGGATTAACATCTAAATGAAGCCCACCATGCTTTTTCATAAAGGCAATGCCGGCAGTTTCACGGGGGTTCAAGATAACTGTTTTCATACCGCCTAAAATGGCAGGCATCATAAATTGGGTAAATAGAACGGTTTTAGTTTCATAGGGATCTGTTCCACAGACCATTAAGGTATCTGCATTTGCCCAATCATCATAAGAAGGAGCAAAATTATCAAAACCGGCATCTCTAAAGCCTGGGGTTGAGGTCACATCTGATGGCGTGTCATGAAAACTGAAGTTGGCTGTATTAATGTGACGCAACGCATATTTAGTGACGGCATAGGTGTTTTCAATATATTGATACGAAAAGGTTTTTACGCCGTACGCATTATCACCATGAGTCTTTCTTACGTATGAACCAACTTCGGCGGCAACGTCTAAGGCAAAATCCCAAGGTACAGGTTGTAACTGGCCGCCAATGCGCATTAACGGTTGAGTTAAGCGATCGCGCGTACCGGTTTTAGGGTTATAAGGCTTTTGTGCTAATAGCCCGCCACGCATACTGGAGTCGCCATTTTTATTAACATGTTTATTTCCTTTATCAGGAACAATAACAATGTTGTGGGGCTTACCTTCGTGCATGATAACATTATGTTGAGAAGGGGCTACCCAAGCTTGTAATGCGTAGGTGGGGAAGTCTACCCCGAAAGCATTTTGATGTGCTTTATCACCGCCGTTAGCTACTTCTAATGGCCAGCGATAAACATTATAACCGCAGCCAACAATACAGTAGTCACATGCTGTGGTGATTATTTCTGCAGATTTTGGTGGTAGAGGTGCGTGATCTTCGGGAATATAAAAATTGGTAGTCATGGTTGGTCTCCTATCCTAACATTAGGTTGTTGGTGCGTCCGAACAACAATCCCATAATGCCAACGGCATATATGTCATCGCCATCAACTTCGAGCAATACTTGTGGTAAACTTTCGTACGCCTGACCTGAAACGATGATGCCATGGCGTCTGATATCAAACGTTGATAAATGTAATGGACATTGCCCAACCGTTCGGTGTTCACCTGTGACTTTATATGAGCCCATTAATGGGCCTCCTTGATGGGTACACATGTAACTAAATGCCACAACATCTTTTTGTTTGCCTACGCCACCACCACATTCTATATCTGCTTTTACTAACATAGCCTGAGAATTAGGTCCGTTATCCGGGTAGTTAAAATCAAACACTTGGTTGTTTTTTAACTGGCTTAATTTAGCTATTTTTTTGCGCGGATAATTGGTGATCCTGGCATCGATAGGTGAGGCATTCGCGATTCCCGGGAACAAAGATACAGCAACTACCGTTGTAGCAGCACTTACGCCCGAGTAAACCAAAAATTCACGTCTACTTACCATGCATTTTCCATGTTCAATTGCATCGTCTCTGGGGTCTAGGTCATTTGAATTAATCTTACTCATTTTTCTATCTCCAATAGCTCTTGCTCAGTAAACATAGGTTGATACCCTGGAACGTTTGGTCGAGTAAGGTTTACTTTATCGCCAGAAAAAGCATCAAGAAACGCAAGTAAATGGTCTTTTTCCTGTTGGCTTAACCCCAATGGTTTAATGAGCTTACTTTTGTTGTGTGCAAAGTCTGAAGGTGTTGCGCCTGGTACAACGCCACCCAGGTTGTAAAAATCAACCACATCTGACAATGTCGCTAGGGTGCCGTTATGCATGTATGGTGCGGTGTACTTGGTGTAACGTAATGAAGGTGTTCTAAAAGCGCCTTTCATATCTTTCATTTTTCCACGAAAGTAGACCCCTGGATCAGATTTTGCGGTACGATATAATTTTTCATTTGAGCCTTTAGCATACATCTCATAGCGAAACGTAATTTGAGTCAACGCTTCGTTTTCCCAGCGTTGGTTGCTAGGCACGCCAATATTATAAAACTGCTCGTCACTGGCCAAGGCACCGTTATGACAAGTAATACACTGGGCTTTGCCTTCAAATAACGCCTTACCTTTTAATTGTGACGCTGTTAATGCTTTTTTATCGCCTAGCAAGTAATTATCTAACGGGGTATCTCGCTGCACTAAAGTACGCTCAAATGCTGCAATTGCCTTCCAAGCATTACTTACTTTTGGCCAGTCATCTCCGAATACCTGTTTAAACTGAGTAACATATTCAGGTACTAACGCTAATCTAGCTTCCATTAAGTCATCCTCACCGTTTCCGGCAACGGCGCCTTTAGCAGCTCCTTTTGCCTGTGCTTCAAGTGACTTAGCAGACCCAGCCCAAAATAATTTTCCATAATAAGCTGAATTAATAATGGTTTGAGAGTTGCGCCAATGGATAGTTCCAGGGTAGCCCAGAGAAATATCGCTAGGAAAATCCCAACCAGCTTCAGGTAAATGACAAGCTGAGCAAGGAGTTGAAGTATCGCCGCCTAGCTTTCCATCAAAAAAGAGTGTTTTACCTAACTCAACTTTTTCTGCTGTCATTGGATTATCTTTAGGTTCGGGTACGGGTCCTAAAGGTATTAAAGCCGGATAGCTTTTATTATTTAATTGAATATCTGCTAGTTTTAGTGTGACTTTTTTCGCTTTAGCTTCTGTCATCAATTTAACTAACTCAGGTGAAATAGTTGTAGCAACAGCTTCTACTTTAGTAACTTTTTCTGCGACGGGCGCCGCAATAGTAGAGTTAGTATTACAAGCTATTAATAATAGAGAGAGTGTCGATACAGAGACATTAAACAGTCTGTTTTTTACTTTGATTTTATTCATTATGATCTCCTCCTAGTTTTTGACTTCGCGCCAGTTATCAATCACTTGATATGTATAATCACTTTTATTCCACACGTGCTTATCTGACGTTAAGGGTTTATTGCTAGAAAGTGATTTAAGAAAAGCAACTAAAGCAACTTGCTCGTGTTTACTTAAGTTGAGTGGTTTGATTCGGCTATCTTTATTTTTGTCTTGTTCGCCACCCGCATTATAGAAAGCTATAACTTGTTCTAGCGTTGAAAACATGCCGTTATGCATAAATGGTGCGGTATATTTTAGTTCACGTAATGTAGGCACCATAAATTTACCTATGTCACTACCATCGGCCTTATGTGTACGAACATGAGCACCCACATCGCGTTTTAGGTTCATGTAGTTTTCGACACCCATAAACATATTAAAGGCAATAAAAGCTTGATGGCGTTTTACATCAGTAAAAATACTTAAATTTTCTGGAACGCCTGTATTATATGGTTTTTGATCTGAAAAAAGTGGTCCGTTATGACAGGAAGCACAACCGGCTTTCCCTTTAAATAATTCAAAACCACGCTGTGCTGTTGAACTCATTTTATTTTGATCAAAATCAGTATCTGAACTGACTAAGGTTTTTAAGTATTCAGGTATGGCTTTTCGTACTTTTCCGTTTGAAGGTTCACCGTAGCCTGCTTTTTCAAACATATCGATATATATGGGATCTTGTTTAACACGCTCTTGCATTAAACGCATATCCATATTCATAAGGTAATCTTCAGTAATCATCTCACGTGTAACATCATTGAGATTGGTACCAAGTCGACCATCATGCATCCAGCTATTTTTGAATGTGGTGTTAATTAATGTTGGTGCATTCCTAAAATGTTTATTGCCTGTGTATCCGGGTGATAAAGCTTCTTTACTGGAAAAACCATTATCTGGCTGATGACAACTTGCACAAGAAATAGTCGCATTTCCTGAAAGTCGAGTATCAAAAAATAACCGTTTACCTAGCTCTGCTTTTGCTTTATCAATTTTAATGGTAGGAAGTTTTCCAAACTTAAATTGCTCTGCGTTTGCACTCACTGTAAGTAAGCAAAGACTCAGCACAGAGGTCATAAGTAGGCGATTCTTACTCGCGACAAGACCCATATTACACTCCTAGTTATTAGTATTTTAATAAAATCGTTACGAATTATTTCGCATTGATAACAGGTAGTTTGCAATTAGCGAGCCAACTTATATATTCATTACTTAACAATGACTTAGTGTAGTGTGAGGTATTTTTATCCTAGTAAATAGAATGATTCGTTCAATAATATTGAACAGGTGATTAAATAATTTCTCGGCTAATTATGTGACGTTTCTTGTTGATGCCATTAATGACATGATGTCAATTTTATGAGGATATGTGGTTACTGAAAGTGTTGATTTGTCTCTGACGGTTCAAGTAATTTACAGGCCAAATTAGA